>NZ_AJGU01000031.1 GCF_000260795.1 Treponema sp. JC4 | reverse complement strand
ATATCACTTCCTATGCCTTTAATCTGGGCAATAGAGTTTATAACCGCATGAGGGCCTTCGTAGTTTATGAATTCAATTTCAGTATTTTCAGTAAGGCTTTTTAACTCATCAGTATCAACCTCAAGGGCAAAAACCGAGGCAGCAAGTAAAAATGATAAAAATAAACTAGAAATCTTTTTCATAAAAACTCCACAAAGACTTAGATACAGTAATTATCGGCAGAAATCAGCCTTATATTTGAAAAGAGTTACAAAGTTTTTTGATAAAGTCCTGCATTCTCTTCAAAGCCCATCTTTTTAAGATAGATTCCGTGTTCAGGAACTTGAGTTTTTACACAAAGCTGCTTAATTTCATTTTTTGCAAGGTAATCATAAAGGAATTTACCTACAGAAGTATCGCGGTAAGCAGGAGTAGTATAATCAAGTTTTACATCCAGTGTAGAGTCATGCTTTTCTGCAAGCATAACTCCGGCAGCAGTAGGACCATTTAAAACCAGGTAGACTTTTGTTTTATCATCCTGAGTATTGATAGATTCAAAAACGCCGGGGAAGAATTTTTCAATATCCTCTCTATAAATATGCGCATAGTAGGTAAGAATTGAATCATTAACCGGAAGTTCTACAACCTTATAATCACGCTTTGTATTGGTCAATTTATAAAGGTTAATCATATTAATGATGATAAGCGCAACCTGCATTCCGGCTGTCGGGTATGATTTAATAACAAGGGCATAGGTTGCAAAAACAACGCAGCCTGCAGTATTAACAATTCTAAGCTTTTTGAGCGAAGTCATAAGCATAGAAAGAACAACTAAAACGGAGCCAGTATAGCCCACAAGTTCAATAAGAGTACTAATATTCATAAAACAAATTATACTTGTAAGAAAGAAGATTGTATATATTTTTCTATATTAGAAGATATGGGTGTTGATTTTGATTAAAAATATGTTAAACTTAAAATCTCAAAATAAAAAAGATTACAGGCAATAAAGATGTCAAAAAAAGAAAAAAACAGAAGATCACTTAATTTTAAGCTGATTGCAATTCCTGCCCTTGGTATTTTAGCAGCCCTGATTGTTGTTGTATTAATGTCTGCCATGAGCATTATAAAAACCGCAGAACAGTTTGCAAAAATGCAGGGCGCTCCGGTTGTAGAAAAAGTTTTTGATCATATCGACGGAGATAAATTCGAAAAATTAACATTAAGCCTTAATAAAGACGATCCTTGGGCAGAACAGACAAGACTCTGGATGCTGGATGTAGCCCAGGTTGTAGGCTGTGAATATCTTTATACTATGAGCCCGGTTTCAGGTTCAACTTACCGCTACATTATTGACGGAAGCTGTGATCCAAGTGATAAGGAACGCTTTTCCCCAATGGGAACAGAGGAAAATATTTCTTCCTGGTCCAGCGCACCTTTTGAAACAATGAAAACAGGACAGCTTACCTCTACAAAAATGGTTTATCAGAGAGGCTGGGGCTGGACAGTTTCTACATACAAGGCAATTAAAAATTCAAGCGGAAGAAATGTTGGTTTTATCGGCTGTGATTTTGAAATTTCCTTTATCATAAAAATAGATTAAAAGAAGAATACACAATCATTTTTGCAATTTCTGCAGTTATTTTTATTGTATTTATAATCATCATCCTCAAGCTTAAAAGCCTTATGACACAAATCAGGCTTTCTGCAGAAAAAGAAATGCATATGGGTGAAGAGCTTTTTGAAGCGGCTCAAAACCTGGTTGTTTCGACTAAGGAAACAGCAGCTACAAGTCAGGATTCAAGTGCGGCGGTAAAGGAAATTGTTGCCACAATGGAAGATTCAAACGTTCTTTCGGAAAACATTTCTAAAAAGATTAAGGACGTTTCAAATGTTGCAAACATTACCTCTTCGGACGTTGCCCAGGGTGTTGCAAAAATTGAAGACAATGTTCAGCAGCTTCATGAGATTTTTGACGCTAACCAGCAGACAATTGAAGGTATTAAAAACCTCAGTGAAAAGATTGAATCTATTTGGGATATCGTAACATTGATTAATAACGTTGCAGACCAGGCAAAAATCATTGCCTTTAACGCGGAGCTTGAAGCAAGCACAGCAGGCGAGGCCGGTAAATCCTTCCGAATTGTTGCAAACGAAATCAGACGTCTTTCTGACGGTATTATTGACGGAACCCGGGAAATTAAGGAAAAAATCAACGAAATCCAGCATTCATCGGATTCCCTTATTCTTGCCTCTGAAAGTTCTACAGAAAAAATCAATATCGGCTATGAAACTGCAAACGGTCTTGGTGAAAAGTTCGAAAGCATCAAAAAATCCGCCGAAATTACAGCTTCAAGTGCCCTTGATATTGCAGACATTATTCAGCAGCAGGCTAGTGCAAGCGAACAGATTCTTATTGCCCTTAAGGAAATCTCTGCCGGTGTAGAAAACTTTACAGTTGCCACAGACAACATTTCCGGTGCTGCCGAAAACGTAAGAAAAATCTCTGAGGACTTGAATAATGCAAGCCATGATGAGTGACAGTAATCACGGGGCAAACTTTCTTGTTTTTCTGTAAAAAAAGAACTGTTTGCAATAAGCACCATTTATGTGCAGGAAATAATGCATTCTGCAAAAATTCATCCTCTTCCTTTTGTACCTGATTACATTGAAGGAGTTGTAAATTGTCGCGGACTTCCTTACACCGTTGTAAATATTGCAAAAATGGATGGAAATGAAAATTGTGAGATAGAAGGTGGAACAGTTTTGGTTTTCAAGAGGGAAGACGATCAGTTTGCCATTCATATATCAAATATAGAAATGTTTTTTGAGCCGGATGAGAACGATATAAGAGCTGACGGAATACGTTATAAAATGAATCTTATTCCCTTTTTTGATGCAAATCTTGTTGAAAAAAGGCTTCTGGCTGATCTGAAGGTGGGGGAATTATGAGTAAACTTCGTGTGCTGATTGCAGATGACTCTGCTATCACAAGAGGCTTATTTGAAAAGGCGTTTAGCCTTAATGATTTTGAAGTAGCAGGACTTGTTTCAAACGGGCGCAAGGCTGTAGATTTTTGCCGGGAAAATCCTGTTGACTTTGTTCTTAGCGATTATGATATGCCCGAATTAAACGGCGTAGAAGCAGCAAAAATAATTACAAAGGAACTTGGAATTCCGCTTGTAATGTACTGTGACGATATAAAAGTAAAGGCAGAGGCACTGGCGGCTGGCGCTTGTCTTTTTCTGAATAAACCGCCTCTTTCTTCTTACAATGCCCAGACAATGAATGACTTTGTTTCAAAAGTTAAGGCGGCATTAAAGACTGCCGGTACTACAGCAAGTTCAATCAGCGGCTCTTTTTCTGCAGCATATTCAATTTCTGAAGCAGTACACAGTGCTCTTTCTAAAAAAGGCTTTAAGGTTTTGTGCATTGGAGCGTCTACTGGTGGACCTACTGCCGTTCAGCAGGTGCTTTCAGGACTTGGAAAAAATTTCCCACTTCCAGTTTTGTATACCCAGCATCTTGATATCGGGGCTGATGAAAAAATGGCTAAATGGTTTTGCGAAACCTGTCCTAATATCCCAATGAGTCTTGCCCGCGAGGGAGAAATTGCAAAAGCAGGTCATGCCTACCTGGCACCGGCTGACAAGCATCTGGTAATTGATTATGTAAAAAATGATCTTCCGGTTCTGCACCTTTCTGATGAGCCGCCGGAAAGATTTTTGAGACCGGCAGTAAACAAACTCTTCCGTTCGGCTGCAAAAAATTACCAGCAGAACTGCCTTGCTGTTTTAATGACAGGCATGGGACGGGACGGAGCTGAAGGCTGCAAGGAAATTGTCGACGGCGGCGGCTACACAATCTGCGAGGATAAATCTACCTGTACGGTTTTTGGAATGCCTGCTGCCGCAATAGAAATGAAGGCTGCAACAAGGGTTTTCCCCCGGGATAAAATTGCGGAGGAAGTTTTAAAACTTGTCAAATAAGGTTTAAGCTTTATGGATGAAAACGAGTTTCTTTCGATAATAGCATTAATCACGTCTCAAACAGGAATTGTTCCGCGCGAAAGTCATAAAATTGGAATCAGGAATTTTATTGAAAAGCGCATGAAAGAAATTAATCTTGGAGGACTTCCATATCATTCATATCTTAGATTAAATAAAGAAGAGTTTGATATTCTGATTAATGCTGCTACCGTTAACGAAACCTATTTTTTCCGTGAAGAAGCACAGTTTTCCCTCTTAAAGGATAAAGTTTTTCCAGAAATCCGGGCAAAACTTGCAACCTCTCCTATGAAAATCTGGAGTGCAGCAGCCTCAAGCGGTGAAGAAATTTATTCCCTTTATCTTCTGGCCCAGTCTCTGGGAATAAAAACAGAATGCCTGGCCAGCGATATCAATACCCATGTCCTTGAAAAATGCAGTAAAGGCGAATATGCCTCAAATACGACAAAAAAAATAGATGGAGCAAAATTTCATTATCTTCTTGCTCCTTATCAGAAAATTGATAAGTCTGTTCTTTTTCCAGCGGAAGTCTGCTCAAAAATTGAAAGAAAACAGTTAAATCTGTGCTCAGAAAAAGAAGACTTTCCAAAAAACGTACATGTTATTTTCATGAGAAATGTATTCATTTATTTTACAATGGAAATGAGAAAACAGATTCTTGAAAAAATAGTAAATGAAAGCCTTTGTACTGGAGGCTACCTTTTTGTTTCGATGAGCGAAATTGCTTCAATTGACACAAAAATAATTCCTAAAAACCTGGAAAAATGCTCGGAAGGCAAGGTATTTTATTTCCGAAAAAAATGACAGAAACGCGAAACGATTTTTTTAATAAAACTTTCTCACCCCAGGACGGAAAAGACTCTGCAAAAATCCTTCCAATAGAGCTGGAAAATTCTCCGGTAATTAAAAATTATCTTTTAGAAACCCGCTGGCTTGCCCAGGCTTTAAAAGACAGACCGAAAATTGACAGGGAAATCTTTCGTGTAATCTGCATTACAAAAAACAACTCCCTTATTCTTGGATTTAAGCCGGTTTACAGACTTTACAGGGCTCTTGAAGAAGTTTATAAGGCAATTGTAGATAAAAAACTGACTTTTTCAGAGGCTCTTTTTGTACTTTTAGAAGCTGTTTCAGAAAAGCTTTTTACAGTCTGCAACCTTATTGAAAAAGGCCAGCTTGATGAGGTGCTTGAAACAGACATAAATCCTTATCTTTTATTTCTTGATAAGGCACTTGCCGGGGAAATTTTTAATGCCTCTCATCTTGTTTCAAAAAAAGAAAAAACATATCTTCTTGAGACTTCAGAAGAAAAAGCCAGTCAAACTGAAAGAGTAAAAGCAGAAGAAAAGGATCCCCTGGTTCAGATTCAGTCTTCAAAGCTTGGAAACCTTATAAATCAGCAGGAAGAAATGATTGCCCGTTCTTACATAATCATGAATCAGGTTGAAATGCTGAAAAATGCAGTAAGAGATGGGGATATGCGTACTGCAAGAGATTCTTTTAAGCAGATTGCAATTGATTCTCAGAACCTGCAGAACTCTCTTTTACTTTCCCACGACCAGCTGATGAGTTACATTCACGATGATAACTTTCTGCAGAATCATAAGGATTTTCAGGGCTTTTTTGTACTGGCAAACGGACGCAAATATCTTATTCCTTCTGAGTTTGTAGTGGATGTTGTAACAGGAAGCGCCCTGGATTATGAAGAAAAGATGAACCAGAAATACCTGATTTATATTCAGGAAAACGAATCCGGCACAGAAAAAACAAGAGAAGAGATTCCTGTTTATTCGCTTTCTTCACTTTTGCCGGGCAGCCCCGTAAAGGAGCATGCGGTTCTTGATTCAATTATTATAGTTAATTTTCAGCAGCAGAAGATTGGTATTATTGTAGACAAGATGCAGAAGTTTGTTTCTCTTATTAAAAAGCCTATGCCGCCAGCCTTTGCAAATTTCCCGATTTTAAAAGGCCTTGCCTTTGATGAAAAATACGACATGATTCCAATTCTTTATATTCCTGAAATCATGAAAAAATTCCGTTCTATGCGCCCTTACGACGTAAAAGTCTTTGAAGCTCAGACCAGAAAACAAATTCAGAGGGTACTGGTTGTAGAAGATTCCGAGACCACCCGTCTTATTGAGCATACAATTCTTGACGGTAAGGGCTTTATGGTAGAAGAGGCTGCAGACGGAATTGAAGCTATGGCAAAAGTTAAGGAAACTCAATTCGATTTGATTTTGTGTGATGATGATATGCCGCGTATGAACGGAGAACTCTTCCTTGATAACGTCCGTCGCATGGAAAATTACGCAAAAATTCCTGTAATTGCAGTTTCAAATAAAAATATTCTAAAATCAGATGCTTTTATAAGTAAATCTGATTTTAAGCGAGACACATTAATTCAAAAAATTGACCTGTTTTTTGGAAATAAAGTTTCCGGAGGGCATAAATGAAAAGGCAAATCCTTATTTTAGAACCAACAACAACTCTTCAGGCGCTTTTTAAAGAATGCACTAAAAAATCAGATTTAGAGCTTTCTTTTGATACAAATGGAATCAGATTTTTAGTTACTCTTTACAATATGCTGCCGGATGCAATTTTGATTAATGCCCGCAACATGAATCCTTCCTGTATAGAAATCTGCCGCCTTATTAAAAGTGTTTCCCGCTTTAAGAATATCCCGATTGGAATTTACGTAACAAGTGATTTTGTATTCCCCGCAGAATTTAAAACCACCTGCGGAGCAGACCTTTTTATCATTTTTAAGCCGGAAGATATTCTCCAGAATATAGAAGAACTTTGCGAAAAAAAGAATACAGAACTTGCTGTACCGGAAAAATACGATACTATCAAAAACGGCAGCTTCCAGAAAATCTTTTTTATGATTGACCATCTGGAAGCCCTTCCAAAAATTGTAAACGAGCTTCTTGACCTTATAACAGAAGTATGTCAGATTCCTGCAGCCTCTATAATTCTTAATGATGAGGATGGTGCTGCAGGCTACTATATTTGTGGCGCTAATTTTACAGAAGCAGAAACAAATGATTTTCTTAAGGTATGTCAGACTGATTTTGAAGAACGCTTTCCAAATCAGAATATGACAAACTTTATTCCTCAAAAGCTAGGCAGTGAAGTTCAGCTTGAAAAATATCATTCCGACGTAATTCCTCTTTCTGCTTATCAAACCTTTGATTTTACCAACAGTGATGGAAGACGATTTGGAACACTTCACGTTGTGCGGGAAGGTGCCTTTACTGTAAAACAGACAGAAATCTTTTCTTACATGGTAAAGGAAGCTGCCTTACTGCTTGAAACAGCTCTTAAGGAAAAACAAAAGCTTAAGTTTGAAAGAAACATCCGGAAGGCCTTCAGCCGCTTTGTTCCGGAACAGATTATTGATGAGCTTGTAGACGAAGCTGAAAAAAATGAAAGGGTTGCAATCGGTGAAAAAAGAGATGTTGCGGTTCTTTTCAGTGATATCCGTTCCTTTACGAATATAAGTGAAAAAAATAAACCGGAAGTTATCGTAGGCTTTTTGAACAGATACTTTACAACCATGACTACAATCATCAAAAAGCATGGCGGTACAGTTGATAAATTTATTGGAGATGCAATCATGGCGCTTTTTGGTGCCCCGGTCAGCTACGAGGATAACGCCAGAAGGGCAGTTGCAGCCGCCAACGAGATGAGACAAGCCCTTTCAACAGTACCATTGGAAGATCTTGTTCTTCCAGACGGCATGTCTTTTGAAACCGGAATTGGAATTCACTATGGAGACGTAATTGTTGGTTCTATCGGTTCTGATGATAAAACTGACTATTCTGTAATTGGTGATAACGTAAACCTTGCAAGCCGTCTTGAAGGACTTACAAAAAAATACGGAACAAAAATTCTTGTAAGTGCCTCTGTAAAAAATGACATCAAAACAAATGAGTTTATTTTCCGCCACCTGGACGACGTAAAGGTAAAGGGAAAGGCAAAAGCTGTTCCTATTTATGCTGTAGACCAGGATGAGTCGGATTTTTCTTTTGAATACCGTGATTCCTACGATAAGGGTCTGGCCTTGTATCAGAAAGGGGTATTTAACCTGGCAAAAGAATATTTTGACAAGGCACTTGAACAAGCCCCGCAAGACAAGGCAACAAAACTTATGCTGAGCCGCTGCGAAGATTTTATTGAAAATCCACCGCAAAACTGGGACGGAGCTATCGCATTTAATGAAAAATAATATATAATTCGCTTATGATTTTAAAAAAATATTTAATAATAGGATTTTTGCTTTCCATTACGGTGGCAGGCTGGGCACAAAGCCAGATTTCATATAATGGAAGTCCCACCTATACTCTGGTAGAGCGTACGGATTTACTACGTTATGATAATAACAAATATGTAGGCCTTATGAGCCGGGAAGTTCGTTCCTTTATTACGCCGGTTTCTCAGAATAACGGCTATCTTTACGAAGGAAACTTTTTTGTAAACGAAAAAACTCAAAGAAATACTTCTGCAGTAGCCTCTGGTATTCACGATTCAATTCTTTCTGTTTTCAGAATCGGAAAGGACGGGGTTTTAACTATGGTAGAAGACCACGGTTACCCGAGTTTCAGAAGCTTTCCAAGCTATCCTGGCCACAAAATTCAGATTGGCGAGCGCTGGCAGGCAAAGGCAGAAAGGGCAGTTGACCCTTTGAACAAGGGAATCGTTACAAAAATGCCTATTTACGTAGAATACACTTACGCTGGTGACGAAACCTTGAACGAAGAACCTGTCTACCGCATTAATGCCCAGTGGGCAACCCGTTACGGAATGGGAAGCGGCACGTCCTATATTGACTGGGGCGGAGACCGGGAACTGCAGAAGGCAATGGGAACTCACAAGGCTTCAATTTTAGTAAGCAAGGCAAGCGGGGCAGCCCTTGTTGTCCGCGATAGTGTTGATGAAACCTTTGTTTACGCAGACGGAAATCAGATTCACCTTAAGGGAACAATAAATCTCTTTACGGAATATCCTCCAAGCGTAAACCGCGACAGACTTCTTCCTGCATTACGCCGTTTTGCCATGATTGATGAAGAGGAAGAGGAAAAACTCAGGGCAGTACCTGAAAAAGCTCTTGCTGTGGTGGTTGAAGAAAAAGAAGTTCCTGGCACTGATAACGATATAGCTGAAGAAAGAATAGAAATTGCTATGGCGGATTTAGCTGACACCCATGAAAATCTTGCTGAAGCTTATGAGGAAGTTTTAGAGCCGGAAACAAAAAGGGATTTAACGACAGCCTTCCAGCCGGACGAATTGCCTGAGCTTCCCAAAAAGAATGCAGCGGCCATTACTGTAGACCAGACTCCGGCAGGACTCCGCCTTACAATTCAGGATTTACAGTTTGAAGCAGACAGCGCAAAACTTCTTCCGGGAGAGCAGAAACGCCTGGATAATATTGCAGCGGTTCTAAAAGAGGCAGGACAATCTCAGTTTTTAATTGAAGGACATACTGCAAGGGTTGGAAGCACAGAAGGTGAGATGGAACTTTCCCTTAGCCGTGCCCATGCAATTGCAGAAGAACTTGCAAAATGCGGTATTCAGGCTGGACGCTTTATCTGTAAGGGAAGCGGAGGCAATAAGCCTGTAGCTGATAACTCAACGGCAGAAGGAAGAGCAAGAAACAGACGAGTTGAAATTACAATACTTGAATAGGAATTAATTATGACAGAAGAAGAAAAAGAAAACTTATACACAGATTTAAATGAACTTTTGGATATTTTTAATCAATTCAGTCCAATTCAGGCTAACGGAACTTACGTACTTGAATCTATTAAACCCTGCATCACAGAAATGACAGGCTATATCATTAAAGATAAAAATGAATCCGCAAGCCTTTTAGACTGGCTTGATTCCTCAGATTTCTGGACAGCCCCGGCAAGCACCCGTTTTCACGGAAACTTTAAGGCAGGCCTCAGTCTTCACACCCTAAAGGTTATTCAGCAGTCTTTGCTGCTGGCACGACCTCTTTTAGAAAACTTCTGGACAAGCCCTGATGCAGAAAAATATCCTGTTACTGCAGAAGATATTTTTGTTGCGGCTTTAGTTCACGACTTTTGTAAAACTGATTTTTACGGTGTGGAATACAGAAATGCAAAGGATATAACCGGTAACTGGATAAAACAGCCTTACTATAAATCAAAGGCAGAAAACCGCAATCTTGGACATGGAAATGAATCTGTTCTAAAGCTGCTTGAAATCATGCCGTCTTACATCAAAAAGCGCCATGTTTTAGAAGCTGTAAGCCGCCACATGGGTTTTTCTGATTTAAGCGAATCTGAAGGCTATAACTATTCAAACTTTTTGCAGAACCCTCTTGTTGTTCTTATTCAGCTTGCAGACGAAACTGCGGCACAGTGGTTTAATTGTTAAGCTAAAAATTGCTGACGCAATTTTTTTAACGCTTTTCGATTGAACACCGGCCGACCAGCGGCCTTACACAGGTTTAATTGTTAACCAAAAAAAAATTGCAGTCCGGAATTTTGTGTAATATACTGATTGCGTGCATATAAGAAAACTTTTTATAACACTCATTTTAGTATTATTCTTTATTTCCGGAAGCAGGGCTTTTGCACAGCTTTCTTTTACTGCAAGACCTTCTACAAGCGGGCTTCTTCATGTAGAAGGAAGTGAGCTTTACGATTCTAATCAGAGGCGGGTAGTGCTGAATGGTGTTAGTACCCACGGTCTTTCCTGGTTTCCAAAGTACATAAACTATAAGCTTTTTAATCAGCTGAGTACGGAATGGAATACAAACCTTATCCGCCTTGCCATGTACTCGGAAGATTATGTAAACGGCGACCGCAAAAAAACTTAAGGCTTTTACACAAGGGAATTGAATATGCAGTTCAAAATGATATGTACGTCCTTGTTGACTGGCATGTCCTTGAAGATAAAAATCCCAATAAATATTTACCAGAAGCCGTAAATTTTTTTAATCAGATTGCAAAAGAATATGCAGACATTCCCAATGTGATTTATGAAATCTGTAATGAACCAAACGGCGACTGCTCTTGGGAAGATATTAAGGAATACGCAAACATTGTAATTCCTGTAATCAGAAGACATAATCAAAATGCCCTTATTCTTGTAGGAACCCCAAATTTTGACCGCGAAATTCAGTTTGCAGCGGCAGATCCTTTGGACTTTCCAAACATAATGTATACTTACCATTTTTATGCGGCTTCTCATAAAGAGGATTTCAGGGAAAAGCTTATTGAAGTTGTAGGGGGCGGAACTCCGATTTTTATTTCTGAATGCGGCTTTTGTGAAGAATCCGGCAACGGAAAAATTGATTTTGAAAGCAGTAAAATCTGGTTTGATCTTCTTGATTCCCTTCATTTGAGCTATACAATCTGGAATTTATCAAACAAGGCAGAATCTGCGGCAATTATAAAAGAAGATTCCCGTGCCACGAAATATCTGATTAATGAAGATTTAACTTCTTACGGATATTTTGCAAGGGCTCTTTTTCATGGTGAAAATCCTGATTCTATTCAACTTAAGTTTAATTTGTTGTATGAACTGAAAGTTCTCTGGCGGACAAGACCTTATATGGTCTGGCTTCATTTTGCCCTTCCAATCTTTGTTATTCTTCTCTTAATATTTACTCTTCATAAAGTTGGAAAACACTTTAAGCATAAGAAAATTTCCAGCTATGATGATTTATTAAAATATAAGCAGGTTACTGAAGGAAAACAATCCGCTTCTAAGAATGAAAATCATTTTATCGGAGATTTATTCCTCTTTTTAAGTACCTTCGCTACGCTGATTTATCTTTGCTGGCGTCTTACATTTTCTATTCCTTTTGCCTATGGGCGGATTGCAATTGCGGGAAACTTACTACTTCTTGCAGTTGAGCTTCTTGGTTTTGGAGAATCTCTCATTCATTTCAGCGGAATGTTAAAACTGCAAAATCATCCCCTTCCAGAAATTTCTGATGAAGACTATCCCCATGTTGATATTTTTATTGCTACTTACAATGAACCGGTAGAAATCTTACGTAAGACCATCATCGGCTGTAAGTATATGGAATATCCTGATAAGTCAAAGGTTCATATATATCTTTGTGATGATAACCGCAGGCCTCAAATGAGAGAGCTGGCTTGCGAACTTGGCATTAATTATTTTGACCGGCCTGATAATCAGGGAGCAAAGGCTGGCAATTTAAACGCGGCACTTGCAAGGACAAAGTCTCCTTATGTTGTCACATTTGATGCAGATATGATTCCGCAGAGAAAATTCCTTCTTAATACAATTCCATATTTTGTAGATGCAGAGCATATCAATGAAAAACTTCCTCCTGAAAAGCGCCGTCACCTGGGTTTTATCCAGACACCTCAAAGCTTTTATACCCCTGATGTTTTTCAGCACAATCTTTATGCAGAACACATTGTTCCAAATGAACAGGATTATTTTTACGATATAATTGAAGCGGCTAAAACCTCCAGCAACAGTGTCATTTACGGTGGTTCTAACACAATTCTTTCCCGTAAGGCTCTTGAGGATATCGGGGGCTTTTATACAAAGTCAATTACAGAAGATTTTGCAACCGGTATGCTGATTGAAGCTGCAGGATATCTGAGCCTTGGCCTTTCTAGGCCCCTGGCATCTGGCATTGCGCCGTCTTCATTTAAAGAACATATTCAGCAGCGTACCCGATGGGGACGGGGTGTTATTGCAACGGCAAAGCAGCTTAAGTTCTTCCGCGGGAAAAATCTTTCACTGTCGCAGAAATTGAGCTACTTAAGTTCTGTGCTTTACTGGTTTTCTCCTATCAAAAACTTTATTTATCTTCTTTCGCCCTTGATGTTTGCAGTCTTCTGTATTCCGATTTTTAAATGTAATCTGACAGATCTTCTTCTTTTCTGGCTTCCTATGCATGTAATGCAGACTGTTTCTATAAGAACTACAAGTAAGGGAAAAATTTCTGCCCAGTGGAGCGGTATTTATGAAACTTCAGTAATGCCTTTCCTTTTAATTCCGGTAATCAAAGAGGGACTGGGTATTAGTCTTTCAACCTTTAAAGTTACAAGAAAGGATAAGGTAAGCTTAAAAAGGGTCGTTGATAAAAGAGCCCTTATTCCATTTGTAATTATCCTGCTTTTGACGCTGGCTGGTATTATCCGCATGGGCTATATGCTTTTTGTAATGAAGTATGTTGGAATTCTTGCTGTTGTTTTCTGGCTGGTAAGAAATGCTTACTATCTGGCAATGAGCCTCTTTATTATCATTGGCCGTGATAATGACGGGGAAAATGTAAAAGTCTATGCTACAGAAGCAATAAGTCTTGTTAAGGAAGACGGAACAAAGGCTGATGGAGTTACAACAAGACTTACAGAACATTCTCTTGATATTTTTACAGACCAGGCAGGCATTCTTTATCTTGGAGAGCCGATTGAACTTTTAATTTCTTCTGATATTTATGATTTGAAATTAAAGGGAACAATAGTTTCTATCCGTAATTCCTATCATCCCGATGTTCCAAGCGTTTATACACTTGAAATTCTTGATTTTAAAGGAGCCAAAGATCAGTATTTACACATGCTTTATGACAGGACACCGACACTTCCTCAGCATTTAAGACTGAGGGATGCCTATATTTCAAACCTCTGGAAAAATCTTGCTCACAGAATAAGCAAAAATTAGCTTAGCTGTTATACCACTTGTGATTGATATTAAGAGAAACAGGGCTTCCTGCCTCCAGGGAGTTTGTATCCAGAGTTTTTAAGTCTGCGGTAATACTTGTCTGAATGGCCTTTCCTTCAATTGTTTTTGTCTGAATTACAAAACGGGTTCGGTCGCCAAGAAAGCTTGCTGATTTTACGATGCCTTCTACATCTCCACGGGCTGTTGTTTTATTGAGTTCAAACCATTCCGGGCGGATGATGTAAGGCTCGCCGTCAAGTTCTATAAAGTTGGCCCGGCCTGCAAAGTCGGCTGTAAAATTGTCGTGAGGCTTAAAGTAAAGGTCGCGGGGAACACCATACTGCAAAATTTTTCCACCGTTCATAACTGCAATTCGGTCAGAAAGGGAAAGTGCTTCTTCCTGATCGTGAGTAACGTAAACAGTGGTAATTTTTAATTCCCTTTGAATTGAGCGCAGTTCTTCTCGGACTTTTTCACGCAGTTTTGCATCAAGGCTGGAAAGAGGCTCGTCCATAAGTAAAATCTGTGGATTTAATACAAAAGCACGGGCAAGGGCAACTCTCTGCTGCTGGCCGCCGGAAAGTTCATTTGGATAGCGGTCTAAAAGAGATGATAAATCAAGGGTTGCCGCAATATCAGATGTTTTTTTTCTGAAAATCCCTGTCTTTTTTGATTTTAAGTCCAAACTGAATGTTCTGGCGCACCGTCATATGAGGAAAAAGCGCGTAATCCTGAAAAACCATTCCGATTTTTCTTTTGTCCGGCGCAATTCCTTTTTGATTTACGCCAAAAAGTTCGATTTCTCCGCTGGCAGGCTCTAAAAAGCCTGAAATCAGTCGTAAAAGGGTAGTTTTTCCGCAGCCGCTTGGGCCTAAAAGGGTTGTAAAAGAGCCTTTTTCTACATCCAGAGAAAGATTTTCTATTGTTGCATGCGATTCCGGCAGATTTTTTCCGGTTTTATAAGAGAAAGTTACGTTTTTAATGCTTAAAGCGGCTTCAAAATCAGAAAAGTCTTTCATTTTTGCGTCCCCATAATTTTAGCGTTGATTTTCCAATAAGTAAAACTGCAAAGGTTATAAGAGTCAGAACAAGAGCCAGGGCTGCTGAGTCACCCCAGAATCCTTCTTCTGCAAGGTTTAGTATTTTTACCGAAGAAAGCGGTGTGTCAAAAGAAACTAAAAAGATTACCGCACTCATAGTTCCAACTCCCCGCATAAAATCATAAATGTAAGAGTTGAAAAGTCCTTCTTTGGAAAGCGGCATAAGAATAAAAAAGAGAAGTTTTAAGCCGGAAGCTCCAAGGGCGCGGGCACTGTCATCAAGTGATTTTTTAATCTGCGAATATGATGCGCTGATTGCCCGGTAAGAAAAAGGAATAAAGCCTATTGTGATTGCCATAACAATCAGGATGTTTGATTTATAAAAATTGAGCTTGGCTGCAAGAAGGGAAATTGCAAGTCCATACAAAGTTCCCGGAACTGCGGCCGGCAGCTGGATTACAGCATCTATGTATTTTCCAAGCGGCGCTTTTGTGCGGAAGGTAAAATAAGAAGCAAGGCTTGCAATAAAAGTGCTGATGGTGGCTGCTTCAAGGGCAAAGCGAACGCTGTTTAATAATTCTTTTTTACAGCGGGCGATTGTTTTTATGTGACTTAAAGTCGGGGTAAAATTAACTCCCCAGACTTTCTGGAAGGCTCCCGCAATAATTGCCGCAAACTGTAAAAATACGCAGAGGGTTATAAAAGTACAGAAGGCTGTAAGGAGAATGCGGGACAAAAGAGGAAGCTTATTTTCTGCAGTCAGCTGAGAACGGCCACCTACTACCGCAAGCTTTTCCATATTTTTTGAAACAAACTTATTCTGCAGAATAAAAAGAATGATTGAAGGAATAATAAGGATAATTCCAAGCACGGCGCTGATTCTTCCGTTCATCCAGCCGGTAAGCTGGGTATAGATTTCTACGGCAAGGACTTTGTAACGGCCTGCAACAATCATAGGGTTTCCAAAATCACTCATTACAGAAACCGCAATATAGAGGGCAGAAGAAATCAAGCCGGGAAGAGAAAGGGGAAGTGTGATTTTCAAAAAGATTTTTAAATGGCCCCCGCCAAGCGACCGTGCCGCCTGTTCAAGATTAGGATTTATGTTTTCCAGAGTCTGCACGCAAATCATATAGGCCATTGGGAAAAAGCAGAGAGCCTGAGCAATCAAAAGACCCGGAAATCCGTAAAGACTTACATCCAGTCCAAGCAGCGTTTTTGTAATAAAGCCCTGGCGTCCCAAAAGCAGGATGAAGGCAAGGCCCCCTACAAAGGGCGGTGTAACCAGGTGTAAAAATGGCACAAAAGAGAAAAAGCGGCGGAAGGGAACTGCGCCTTTTACCACCGCAAAGGCATAGGCATAACCAATTGCCACGGCGGCCGTTGTCGAACAGATTACTTCTATCAGGGTATTCAGGGCAGTTTTTCTCCAGACTGCAGTGCCGGCAACTTTTACAAAATCAGCTTTTGTTGGTGTTAAGAGCACGTAAACAAGTGGAGAAAGAATACAAATCAGTAGGAATAGACAGACTCCCAGCCAGACAAGGGTTAGGGGGAGACTGTCTTCAATTTTGAACCTGTGTAAGTTTATTTTACTTCTGCAGTCCATTTTGCCAATACCTGGTCCTTCTGAGCGGCAGCTTTATTTACATCATACTCAATTAAATCAAGCTGAGTAACAGGAATTGAACCTTCTGCACCTTTTGCTTCGGGATTTACCGGCATTGTAAAGTCAATTGAACTCATCAACTCCTGAGCTTCTACAGAAAGCATAAAATCAACAAACTTCTTGGCAGCTTCAAGATTCTTTGTATTTTTCATGATAGAAATACAGTCAATATCTACAACGCTTTCAGGCGGCGCAATTGTGTAAACCTTAAAGCCGTCTGCACGGTATTTGTTGACTACATGAAGGAAGGTGACGCTGAGGGCATATTCACCAGTTCCAATAAGACGTCCAGGGGCAGATCCGCTGTCCGGGAACTGACCAACAAGGCTTGCAAGATTCAAAAGATAATCCCAGCCTTTTTCCCATCCAAGACGCTGAAGCTGATTCTGAACAAAAAGATAAGCGGTAGACGAGGCAACCGGGTTTGTAAGAACGATTTCGCCTTTATATGCAGGATTTACTAAATCATCCCAGGTTTTAGGTACAGGAATACCCGCAAACTTCTGATTGTAGCGGTCTTCATTAATTCCTATTCCAAGAGAAAGAACACAGAAACCAGTCCAGGTTCCGTCTTCTGCAACTGCATATTTTGGAAGATTAGCTGCAACAGGCGAACGGTAAGATTCAAGGGCTCCGTCCTTATCCAGCTGAATGTGATAAGAGGTTGCACCACCCAAAAGAATATCTGCCTGAGGATTATCTTTTTCTGCCCGAACACGGTTTACAAGTTCACCAGTAGAGGCGCGAAGGAATTTTGCAGGAATGCCTGTTTTTTTAGTAAAAAGCTCTGTAAGAGCCTGAGTTTCTTCTTCGTGAATGATTGAATAAATACTTACAGACTGTTTTTCTTTTTTTTCGCAGCCAGTAAATAAAGCCAGGGCAAGAATGCCGCACAAAGAAAGACCGATAGTTTTTTTCATAAGCTTGACCTCACTTTTATTAAGGGTTTAATACAAACCCTTAAAACGGCTGAGTCAAGGCTTTAAGCGAAGCGTGCCTTGACCAGACGTATTTTCTTTTGCTTAATTTATATTAAATCTGATATTATGAATATAGTCAATTTTAATTATTTTTAATAATACCAGATTTACAAATCCACTGTATTTAATATTTAGAGAAAATTTGATATTATATTCTGATTATTATAGAAGGCCGTCCCTTTGCGGGCGGTACAAGGACTTGTAAATGAACAGAAGACTTATTACAGCAGCATTACCATACGTTAATAACATCCCTCACCTGGGAAATATAATTCAGTCGCTTTCGGGCGACGTTTTTGCACGTTTCTGCCGCAGCCGTGGTTACGACACACTTTATGTTTGCGGTGTTGATGAATACGGAACTGCAACAGAAACTAAGGCTCTGGAAGAAAAAACAGAACCTCGCGCACTCTGTGACCACTACTATGGTGAGCACACAAAGATTTACGAATGGTTCCATATCAATTTTGATAAATTCGGACGCACTTCTAACGAGCAGTGTACAGAAATTACTCAGGCTCTTTTCAACGACCTTGATAAGGCAGGACTCATTCACGAGCACGTAAACAAGCAGCTTTTCTGTCCTCACTGTAACATGTTCCTTGCAGACCGCTATGTTGACGGAACCTGTCCTAAATGCGGTTACGAAAAGGCCCGCGGTGACCAGTGTGATAAGTGCGGTTCTCTGCTTGACCCAATTGAACTGCAGAATCCTCGCTGTCATACTTGTGGTTCTACACCGGAAGTTCGCGAAACAAAACATCTTTACATCGACCTTCCTGCAATGAGCGAAAAGCTTAATGCCTGGATGGATAAAGCAAGCGTAGAAGGCCGCTGGTCTGATAACGCTATCAACATGACAAAAGCCTGGATCCGTGATGGTCTTCAGGAACGTGCAATTACCCGCGATTTGAAGTGGGGTATTCCTGTTCCAAAGGCTGGCTATGAAAACAAGGTATTCTACGTTTGGTTCAACGCTCCAATCGGATATCTTTCTATTACAAAGCAGCTGGCAGATGAACTCGTAAAAGCCGGAAAGCAGTCTTTTGACTGGAAATCATGGTGGCTTCCTAGCGAGAGTGAAGAAGGAAAGAATAAGCCTAAGGTTGACCTCTTCCAGTTCATTGGAAAAGACAATATTCCTTTCCACACTGTAGTATTCCCTTGTACAATGCTGGGTTCTCCTCACGAATGGACAAAACTTCACCACATGTCTTCAACTGAGTTCTTAAACTACGAAGACGGAAAATTCTCTAAGAGTCTTGGAATTGGTGTATTCGGTTCTGACGCTATTGAGTCTGGAATCCCTGCTGATGCATGGCGTTTCTACATCTTCTATAACCGCCCGGAAAAACAGGACTATCAGTTCACCTGGAAAGACTTTATGGAAAAGCTTAACGGCGAACTGATTGGTAACCTTGGAAACCTTGTAAACCGCACACTTTTGTTTGTAAATAAATATTATGAAGGAAAGATTCCTGATGCCCCTGTAGACGAAGAGCTCTGGACAAAGGTTCGCGAGCTTGAGGCAAAGGCAACAGAAGCTCTTGAATGGGCTGATTTGAAGGACGCTTTCCACACAATGTTTGAAATTTCTGACATCTGTAACAAGAAATTCCAGGCAACAGAGCCTTGGAAGGCACGTACAGAAAATCCTGCAGTGGCAGAAAGCCTTATTCACAATCTCTGCTATGTAATTAAGGATTTGATGATTATGATGAATCCTTATATGCCACAGTACACTCAGAAAATCATGAGTTACTTTGGCAAGTCAATTCAGGAAAGCAAGGTTGGAATGGAAACAAAGCCTGGATATACCTGGGAAGACCTTGGCAAACTCGAAGGTCTTACAAGTGTAGGTCCAACAGAAGTTTACTTTAAGCCAATGGATCAGAAGACTATGCTTGCCTTCCGCGAAAAATTCGGCGGTAAACAGAATAAAGCTGAGACTAAAAAAGACAAGAAAGAAAAGAAGGCTAAAAAAGCAGAACCTGTGATACTTCCACTTGACCAGCAGGCCGACTTCTTTAATAAGAATATCGAACTCACAGTTGCAAAGATTGTAGACGTAAAGCCAAATCCTGAAGGAGAAAAGCTTTATATCGAAACTCTTGATGATGGAAGCGGAACTCCTCGTACAATTCAGTCTGGACTCCGTACATTCCTTAAAGAAAGTGATCTTCTTGGAAAGCACGTTGTAATTGCTTCTAACCTCGCACCACGTACAATGCGTGGAGTAGAAAGCCGCGGTATGCTTCTTGCTGGTCACTACGAAGTAGACGGAAAAGAATGCGTTGAAGTTTTGGATGCAGGCTGGGCAGCACCTGGTACAAAAGTTGTTCTTGAAGGCGCAGACGCTACTGCTGCAAAGAAGGCTGAAATCACAGGTGATGAGTTCTTCTCTGTTCAGATTGCGGCAAAAGAGGGCAGCGTTCAGATTGCAGGCAAAAAACTTCTTGCAGACTGCAAAGAAATCAAAACTGAAAAAGCTTTGAACTCTGATATTGCTTAATATGTTTGATATTAAACTCTCAAAAATTGAAAATACAAGTCTCACCAATGAAGGAAGTTTTTTACAGACTCCCTTCTGGTGCGAATTTAAAGCAAAACATGGCTGGAAGTATCTGCGCTTTGAAATGAGCGCAAAAGTGCCGGTTGAAAGGGGAAGCCGGGACTGCGAAGGTGGAAGTTGTTCTACAGACCAAGGTCATAGCCAGCACGAGCATTCGGAAAATCAGATTCTGGAAGAGCGCACTTACGAAGTTTCTGTTCTTGTACGTTCATTTGCAAAAGGACTTTTCAGTCTTGCATACATTCCGCTTTTTCCATCGCTTTTGTACAAATGCACAAGCGAAGAAAAAATCGACTCTGCTTTTGATAGTCTGGAGAGCGAACAGTCTGTGTTGATAGATGAAACTCTTGTAACGCCCGAAACTCAGAGCATTGAGTTTGCCAGCTTTATTGCAGAAATCGCGGGTGCACTCAAATCTTATCTTCCGAAAAACTGCATCTGCGTACGCTTTGACCCGGCAGTTGAATTCGGAAATCCTTTTGACCGCGACACCTTTAATTACGGACTTAAAGTTGTTTCTTATGCAGACCGCCTGAAACTCAAAAAGACCCGCGTAGACATTCAGCCTCCTGACTCAACTCAGATTGATTTAACTGCGGATGAAGATGAAATACTCAACCGCATGAAGTCAAAATGGCGCTACAATATCCGTCTGGCAGAAAAAAAAGGCGTTGAGATAGAAAAAATCTTAGGAAACGATAGTAATCTGTCTGAAAAATTAGACAAATTCTACGAATTATACAAGATTACATCTGAGCGTGACGGCATTGCAATTCATCCAAAATCATATTACGAGGATTTATTGCGTTCTTCGGCTAAAGAAATAGCCGATGGAAAGGACGTGCCTCAAATCAGTCTTTATCTTGCCCGCCATGAAGAAGATTATCTTGGCGCAATCATCACGCTTTTTTCTAAGACAGAAAGCATTTACCTTTACGGCTGCTCAAGCAATGTAAAGCGAAACCTTATGCCAAACTTCCTTTTGCAGTGGACTGCAATGAAGGATGCAAAGGCTTACGGAAGCGCCTATTACGACATGTACGGAATGCCTCCTACCGATGACGAAAATCATCCTATGCACGGCCTTTATCTTTTTAAGACCGGCTTTGGCGGAAAAAATATTCACCGCATTGGAAGCTGGGACGTACAGCTTAAAGCAATCTATTCGCTTTGTACCATGGCAGAAAACCTGAGAGCCTTCTGGCACAAAAAAGTGCTCAAGAAGATTCGCGGACGTTAGGGGCACTTGCGCTTAGGTAGGAAAAGTTAAAAGATGAAAAAGTGCCTTGTAATTTCCGGCGGAGATTTTTTTGCAGCCCCTCGCAGCCTTTATGACCAGGCTGATTTTGTAATCGCCTGCGATAAGGGCTGGGAGTATGCAAAAAGACTTTCTTTTACACCTGACGTCGTAATCGGAGATTTTGATTCTTACAGCGGGTCGGAAGGTGATGCTGACATCCGGGAAAACGGCACTCCCACCCCGAAATCCACCCACAAAATCATAAAACTTTCCCGTGATAAAGACGACTCCGACACCCTGGCTGCCGTAAAATACGCCATAAAAGAAGGCTGCGACGATTTTACCTTCATCTGCGCAATGGGCGGCCGTTTTGATCATCTTTTCTGTAATATTCAGACGCTTTCTTTTATTGCAGACCGCTTCGGCCTTGCCCGCCTTTTTTCGGAAAAAGACGAAATCATAGTTATAAAAGACCGTTCAATCACAATTCCTAAAAAAGAAGGCTGGTCGCTTTCAGTTTTTTCTCTTTGTGACGAATCCCGGGGAGTTACAGAAGAGGGAACCCGCTGGCTCCTGAATGGGGCGATAATGCAGCAGAGTGCCCCTTACGGTCTTAGTAACGAGTGGACTGCAGACAAGGCAGAAGTTTCGGTGGAAGAGGGCACTCTCATCATCATCCTTTCAAAGATGGAGTAATTTATGGACGATAAAGAATATTATTCACTTATGAACCGGTCGTCTTCCTTTGTAATCAATCAGGTTTTGAAACAGCATCAGAAAAAGAAATACGGGGCAGGTAAATCTTCACAGGCAGGAGAGACCCTCAAATCTTTTACAAAACTTGAACAGCATCAGGGACGGGACGACGCTGAAATGCTTTTAGAAAAACAAAATAATTTTGATAACTAAAAATACTGTGTTATAATTTTATAATATGGTAAAAAATGAACAGTTCCTTATAGATTTTATTTGTAATTGTAAGAACACCTGCTATATAACATCAGATTCATCAACTATGAGTCAGATTCCAAAAATTCTTGGAGATGATTACTGTGTTATTAATCTCTTAAACGATTTTTCACCTTTAAAACCATTTCTTGAACTGCTTCGCTTTTATAATCCGCCATTTAAGACTCTTGAAGCTCTTGTTTATCCACCTCAACTGGAAACCTTTGCAACCTATATTCACAACGGAATTGCAACAGAACGCCAGGATATCATACTTGAAGATGAAGTTATTTACGAAAAAACTCAACTTAAAAACTCCCTCATAAAATTAATTGAAGATCAGAACGACGGAACAAATTACATTTTCCTTAATGCCCAGCAAATGAATTCTGACGCCTTGCAAATAGCCCGGGAACTTTCAGAAAGCCAGATGAAGGGAAAATTCATTTTCTGCTTTGATTCTGAAAATCCTCTTACAGCACGAAAAACCATAATGGATTTTTTAAAGCTGATAAAAAGAAGTTCAAATGCGCTTTGTGAGTTTAATCTTGAAAAAAAATATGGAAATGACCTTGAAGATGCTCTCCCAGAGCTTACTCCGGAAGATTTGATTAATGCTCTTAAAAATGCCCGTCTCTTTCTTGATTTTAAGACTGTTCTTTCACTTGCCGGCGAAGGCCTTGAACAACTTGCAAAGGCAACAAGTGTAAAGCAGGAAAGGGAACTGGCATTGGAAATAGCACTTGCTTATTATTCCGGTTCTGATTTTGATAAGGCGGCCGTTCTTCTTGCAGATATTTCTGATTCAGGAATTGATGATATTTTTGAACTGAGGGCTAAAATCTATCTTTCAAAAATCTATATTTCCAAATCTATGATTCCGCTTGCAAAAAAATATGCAATGCAGGTACTTCAGAAACTCAGTGATGCAAAAAATAAAAAATCCTATTTATATGCCCTTGCATACATGCTGGACTATTTTTCTTCAAGCCGGGATGAAGCTTCCATTCTCAATGATAAATACATGGAAGCAATGGATATTCTTTTAAGATGCGATTTAAATAATAACTATCTTAATACAGCCCTTCATTTTCCATCTCAAATTTTTGAAAACAAAAAGAATGAAAAGATTTTCTCAAACATTCTTGAAAAAACAGAGCGTATTGCCACAGAAATAAAAAATCAGCATCTTGTTGCGGCTGTTTACCACTGGAAGGCCATTCATGATGAATATAACGGCGATATCAATTCTGCCCGAAAGGATTTTGACAAGGCTGAAAAAATCAGGACAGAGCTTGGAGATCTTGAACAGCTTTTACGAATTAAAAACGGAATTTCTGACTTCAACCTGAGGATTGCCCATATAAAGGAAGCTTACAACGTATTAAACGATATAATTTCCCAGCTTTTCATGATATCAGATTATCCTTTAATCATGGAGCTTTTGAAAAATCAGGCTCAGGCTGCCTTCTACTTCCATGATTATGAGACAGCAGAAGAACTCACCCTGACTCTTCTTGATTTGTATCAGAAGTTTGTAAAAGATGATGTCGCAATTAATTCCTACATTCCAAAATCAAATGATTTTTACTCTTTCCAGGCTGTTGTTGATATTTACAATCAGGACTTTTTCCATGCAGAAATGAATCTTTCTCTTCTTTCAAGCGGGATGAAGGACATAAGCGATAATTGCAAGCCATTTATTCCTTTTATTCAGGCCTGTATTACGGCAAAAAACGGAGATTATGATAAGGCTGAAAAGAATTTAACAACAGCAGTAAATCAGCTCAAAAAACTTGAAAAGTACAATCATATTATTGTTTTCATTCTTTATGAGTATGCAATTTTACTGGACAGACTTGAACAGAAAGAACTTTCAGAAAAGATTTTCAATCAGGGATTAGAAATTGCAAAAGAGCACAGCCTTGTTCATTTCTATAAAAACAAAAAGGAATATACACTTGCAGATTACGTAAAGAGTTTTACAAAGCTTGCACCTTTAAACATTAATCTTAGAATGCTTGAAGATAAGGCAGCGAAAGATTATACGATTAATTCCCTGCACAATAAGATTAATGAATATCAGTTTATTAATAAGGTAAACTCTTACAGTGGAATAATTTCAGGAAGCAAAGCATATCTTGAAAAAATTTCTTACCTGATCTGTGAATTCCTTACAGCCCAGTCGGTAACTTTTGCCCAGCTGGGACTTTCAAAAAAATGGGCAAACGTTACTTCTTTTGCCCAAAGCAGCACAAAGGAAAAACTTTTACCGGAAAACGTATGGGAAAATCTTTATCAGAAATATGGAAATCAGGATAAGCTTGAACTTATTTTTGATTCAGATTTTGAATTCTATTACTGCAATCTTTCAAAGTTTGATTATCATGGGGCTTTGATAATTATTCCTTATGGAAAAAAGCTTTCAAATACAGTTGTTCAGATTGTAAATATTGCTCTTGCAAATATTCAGAGCCAGCTTGTTATTTTCCAGCAGAATGAAAATATGGCAGCTATTAATGCAACTGATCCAATTACAGCCCTGCCAAATAGACGAGCCCTTTTACGTCATCTGACTCTTGAAAGTGAAAGAATAGAACGTTTCCATAAGCGAAAAGGCCAGATTATTCAGAAAGCAATTGCCCTGATTGATATTGATAATTTTAAATATTACAACGAGCAATTCGGACATATTGTAGGAGATTTCCTTCTCAGAAGCTTTGCAGAAATTCTGAAGAAAACCCTCAGAAGAATTGATTTTGTATGCCGTTACGGTGGTGATGAGTTTGTCGTTGTAATGAGCGATACATCTCCTCTTGAAGCAGAGCGTATGTGTCAGAGACTTTATATTGAACTTTCCAAAGAGGACTTTTTCCTTACTGAACTTAAGAAATTCACAAGACAGGATCTTGATATCCCTGAAAACAAAAAAATTGGTTTCAGTATGGGCTTATGCAGTAACTCTGATATTTCAGCCCCGGAAAATCTTACTGAAGTAATGAGAAATGCGGACAAGGCCCTGAAATACACCCGCGAAAAGAGCAGGGGTTCTGTATCTAACTGGCTTAAGGTAAAGGATTTACTTTAAGCGCTCAAAAAGCTTCATTGCGGTATTAAAAAAGCTTTTTTCCATAAAGGCAGAAAATTCTTTATCAAGGGTAATTAAATTTTCTTTCAGCTGATCAAAGTTTTCTGCCGTTAAAACAACTTCGCAGTAACCATGTTCTCGGTTCTGTTTTGCCTGGTCGTTTACAGTCTGGGTAACGTGTTTTACAAAAGGCATAGAGCTGAGTTTTTGTAAAACCTCGGCTTCCAGAATCGGGAATTTTAAGGACATGGCAGGGCGTTCTTTTCCGTATGGGCAGCCAAGCTGGCTTTCAAACTGCAGCTGGCTCATACCGCTAAGACGTGGATTCAGCTCAAAAATCACCCAACGCTTGTTTTCTTCATCCCAGCCAAAATCCACCTGGCAGATTCCGTTGACATTTATCAGCTTTGCAAGACGTAGAAGTTCAGTATTGAGGGCGGCGAGGGGGAAGGCACCTTCGTGTGTGCATGTGCCTTCTTCCAACGCTTCAGTGCCTCCTACCGGCCCGATCTTCACACTCTGTTTTGGGCTTGTGATTCCGTACTGGTTTACGCTTACCATAAAAGGCTTAAAAACTCTGTAGCCGCTTTCCGGCGTACCCCAGATTTCCATTGCAAACTGAGGGCCTTTTACAAACTCTTCTACAATCTTATCTCCGTTGTTTTTCTTGCCGTTCAAAAAGTTCTTTACCTGGCCAAAAGTGTGGCAGACTTCCATTCCGTAGCTTGAAAGCCCGGAAGTATCCTTTATGATAACTGGAAAGTTCATATTCTTTATGCGGAAAAATACACTTTCCTTATAGGGATTTTCCTTGAGTTCTGCCCGGTTTCTTTCTGCCCAGAAAAGCTCGTGGTGAACGTAAACTGCCTTTGCAACCGGAAAGCCATTCAGTTCCAGAAAAGAATGAGTCTGGATTTTATCAAAGCTCATAAGGCTTACATCAAGAGTATTGCAGATAACCTTGATTCCTTTTATCTTCAATATTTCTGCCACCTGGGCGTCTTTAATAGGAAGCCAGTCAAAAGGCGTTACCCAGTAGGTTGCCGCAATTACAAGGTCCGGCTTACAGTTTTCAATTAAAGCTGCGACTTCCTCCGGCGAGTTTCCCTCTGGGCTAGGATTTTATATTCAAAATGCTGCGATTTTTCAGCAAGTTCATTACCGTGC
>NZ_AJGU01000030.1 GCF_000260795.1 Treponema sp. JC4 | reverse complement strand
TAAAAGATGCCAGCACTAGTGCCGCCATCGATATTTTTACCGCAGGAAAATCAAGCGAAGATTTTAAGCCGGTTATGGAAGCCTTCAGACAATATTCCAAAGCCTTTGCAGATGATATAGCCGCTAAAAAGCTTTACCCGGATTCCAGTAAGGTGGATATTTTTACAGACTGCATAAAATGCAATTTCAGGTCTGTCTGCCGTCATAATTACGAGGTTGCAAAAAACAAAATGACACCACAAAATCAGAAGCTGACAGGAGAGAGAAACTAATGAGCGAAAATTACGACTACCTGGATTTACTTGAGCGAAAACTGGATCCAAAACAGAGAGCAGTCTGCTGCCGAACAGATAACACAATTGTAGCCGCCGGTGCCGGTTCCGGAAAAACTCAGGTTCTTGCAACCCGTTTTGCCTGGCTTGTAATGAGTTGTAAGATTAAGGCTTCACAAATCCTTACCCTAACCTTTACAAAGAAAGCCGCCGGCGAAATGTACAAGCGAATCTATGATACCCTAAGTTTTTTTGCCGCTAATGAGAAAACCCCGCCTGAAGAAAAAAAGCGTGCAGCAGAGGCTCTGGAAGACTTTTCCAACGTTCATATTCAGACTCTGGACTCTTACTGTAAGCGCATTGTAGAACAGGCTGCCACCCGCTACGGAATTACCCCGGATTTTACAGTCGGTTCTTCTGATTCAGAAAGCGACATAAAAAATCAGGCGCTTCCCTTTGTTTTTGAAAACAGAGCTTCTGCCGCAATTACAGACTTTGCCACAATCGGAAACTTTCAGAACTTTGCAGACAATATTCTTTCAAAAACTATAATTAACAATACCTCGGTTGCCACTCCTTCATCATTTTTTTCAGATAAAATTGAAGCACAGAAAAAAGAAGTAATACGTGCCTGGAACTACCTGGTATATGGAAATTGCGCAGGAAAATCAGAAGTGAAGGGAGAATGCAGCAGTCTTTTAAAAGAAGATATTGAAGCCCGCCTGGCAGATAGCCCTGCCGTAAACTGCACAAGAAATGCCCTCGAACTTTTTGAAAACGAGTTTAACAACACAAAGGGAAAAGCAGGCCAGCCTTATTTTACAAAATGCGAAAAGGCCATAGAGGCTCTTGCGGCCTTTGACCCGACACTTTTAAGTCTTGATGACTCTTTTGATTTTGAAAATCCTGACAGGGAAAAATTTTCACAGCTGCAAGCCTTTAATAATGCCCTGACTCTCTTTGACTTCCCGCAAAATCTTGGCGGCTATACTAAAGAACTGAAGGCTACTGTAAAACCTATAAAAGAAGTTTTTCTTCCATATATTAATTCGCTTTTTACCTATATTTCAAACTTCAAGAGCATCAAAAACCTGCAGGAACTTTTTGACGACTTTAAAAATCAGATTAACCGCCAGAAAAGAAACTCTGGTAAACTCACCTTTAAGGATGTAAGCGAGCTTTCTCTTGAAATCCTGATTAATCATAAAGATATACGGGAGCAGGAAAAAAATGCCTACGAAAAAATCATGATTGATGAATTTCAGGACAACAACGGAAAGAACCGAGACCTTCTCTTCCTGCTTTCAGAAAAGGATTTTACGGAAGAAGGCCAGGAATGTGGCTGTAAGGATGGAATCCCAGGCGTAGAAGATATCCGGCCGGACAAGCTCTTTTTTGTTGGTGATGAAAAACA
Source organism: Treponema sp. JC4 (assembly GCF_000260795.1). Classification (GTDB taxonomy): domain Bacteria; phylum Spirochaetota; class Spirochaetia; order Treponematales; family Treponemataceae; genus Treponema_D. The sequence continues at coordinate 25,979 of NZ_AJGU01000030.1, read as the reverse complement.
GTCCATTTACAAATTCCGCGGTGCAGAAGTTTCTGTTTTTAATGAACTCAAAAAAGATTTAGGCCCTCAGAACTTTTTGCAGATGGAATATAACTACCGCTCAGATAATGAGCTTATCACCTCTTTTAACCGCCTTTTCGGACAGAATGATTATCTTTTTGATTCTCAGACCAACAAAAACTACGAAGCAAAATACCAGCTTCCCGCAAAAAAATATGACTCGGTAAAGAAGGAGGAAATCGCCCCCGCTGAACTAAGCTTAGACAATATCAGAATTCACACCTGCCTCTTAAATTCAGCCCTTATAGACAGCGAAGACCTTCTGGATGAAAAAAATCAGACAGCTTATTTTATTGCAAAAAAAATCAGTCAGTTAAAAAAGACAAAGCAGGCAGACGGAAATTATCCCCGCTATTCTGACTTTGCAATTCTTGATAAATCCCGCCAGAGAACTCAGCTTTTACGCTGGCTCAACTACTTTGGAATTCCTTATCAGCTGGATCAGAACAGCGACCTCTTTTCTGAAGGCCCGATAAATGATATTTACGCTTTCCTACGCCTTTGCGTTTATCCTTCCGATAAAAATGCCTTTGCAACCTTCCTCGCATCTCCTTTCTGCGGCTTAAAGCAGTCTTCACTTGAAGCAGTTCTTGTAAACGGAAGCCTTGAAGATTTGCCGGAAAACCTGGACGACCTGCAGGCAAAGACAGATGCAATACTTTCAGAAAGTTCTGAACAGCAGAAGGAGCGTTTTAAAAGCGGAATCCTTTTTATCAAAAATCAGCGTAAAGCAATTCTAAGTCAGACCCTTGCAAAAACTGTAAGTGATTTATGGTATCAGACAGGATATCACTACGCTACTCTGGAAAACCTTAAGACAGAACTTTACGCAGAACAGTTTGATTTCCTTTTTGAACTTGCCCGCCAGAGCGACCAGAATCAGAAAAATATTTCCTGGTTTGTAGACCAGCTGGCAATTGTAAAAAATAAGGAAAAAAACTCTCTTGATGAAGAAGAAATTGATGTAGCGGAAGTTACCTATCCGCTGGAAAAACAGGACGCTGTCCAGATAATGACAATTCATAAAAGTAAGGGTTTACAGTTCAATTACGTTTTTGTAACAGGCTGTATTTCTGCAAGAAGGGGAGCTGACCGCGATGCTGTATTCTTTGATGAAGATTTTGGAGCCTCTATTAAGCCTGAAAGTGCTGCTGAAAATTATTTTTCAAAGATCCAAAAGCTGGCTGAACGCAAAAAAGACATTGCGGAATTCCGCCGTCTGATTTACGTTGCCGTAACCCGCGCCATAAATGAAGTTTATATTGTTGGAAAATGGACTCCCTGCTCAAAAACAAGCAATGATGATGAGGAAAACTTTAAGCTTCTGGAAAAATGCATAAAAGACTATTATCCGGAAACAAAAAGTGACGGAAACTATGCGCTGGGAGAGGAAATTCTTTCACCAAACCAGACCGTTCCTTTCAGCTATTTTTCGATTGAGCCTGTAACAAAAAAAGATGCCTATAATTCAAGCGAAAAAGCAGAAGAAAGCCCTTCAACAAGGATTTTTTCAGCCCTGCCAGCTGCCACAGAAGAAATCCCTTACGAAGAACCAGAATCAAAGCGCAGAACGCCAAGTTCTCTGGAGCCCGGCTTAAATGCGGCTCTCCCGGAAAAATACGACAGTCCTTCCGACACTCTGGAAAAAACTTCCTTTACCGCCGCCGACTTTGGTACCCTGGTTCACGACTACCTGCGCGCTCAGGCTCAAGGAATAGCCCCGGAAGAATACCAGCCACCGGTAAAACTTTTCAAGCAGCTTTCAGAAAAGGAAATCGCAGCCACAAAAGCTGAATGTATTAAAATGTGCAGGGATTTTGCTGCAAGTGATTTAGGAAAGGCAGCCTACGCAGGAGCTTCTTCCGCCCGTGAAGCCGGCCGCCTTCTAAAAGCAGAATGGGCCTTCCGTATGTTCCACCAGGACTCAATCTGGACAGGTTCCATCGACTTGATTTACGAAAATCCTGACGGCACTTTCATCATCGTCGATTACAAATCCGACAATGAAATTGCCCCGGAAAAATACAGCGGACAGCAAAACTGCTACCGAACCGCAGCGGCAAAACTTCTGAAAGTAGCTGAAGAAAAAATAAGCTGCCAGCTCTGGTATCTGCGCCACAATACGTCAGTCAGCCTATAAAAAAAGGATGTCCGGCTTCACCTCCGGGCATCCCCTTTAATTAAATTCACTAATCTATTTTTCTAAAAAACTGTTGCGGTCGTAATCAACATACAATTGTAAGCGTCACGAACCGCAACATCAAGTTTTGCAGGCAAAACTTGACATTTTATTTTTCTAAGAAGCGTTTTGCATAATCCGCCAGCATATCTACAGTGCCGTCAATTCCCAGCACAGTGGAGTTTACGCACAAATCGTAGCTGTCAGCCAGACCCCACTTTGTTTTAGCAAAGTAGTCGTGGTAAGCACGGCGGGTTTTATCGTGTTTTTCGATAGTTTTCTTAGCCTCTTTTTCGCTCATATTACGCTTTTCCATTACGCGCTTAACTTTAGCATCGTAATCAGCAGTAATGAAAACAGTAAGAAGGCCTGGAAATTCTTTAAGAACTTCATCAGCACAGCGTCCGCAGACTACAAAAGAATCATCATCATAAGCCTTACCCTTCAAAAGAGCAAACTGAATGTCTGCAACATTCTGGGCAGGAGAGTTATTGAATTTCTGTCCGCGAACCGAAACAGTACGGCTGAAGAAAAAGCGGCGGGGCTTTTCCTCATATTTTGCAAGGACGTCAGCATCCACATCAGACTGGTCTGCAAATTCGTCCAGAAGGTTTCTATCGTAAAATGGAATTTCAAGTTTTGCGGCAAGTTTTCGCCCGATTTCGTGACCGGCACTTCCGTATTCGCGTCCAATCGAAATTATCAGTTGTTTTTCCATACTTTTTACCTCTTACAAGTAGCGTACAAAAATGAAGACAGTGCTGATTATCATTACGATTACAGTTGCAGGACCGCAGAGAAGACAGTATTTACCCCATCCAACCGGGTGACCGGCCTTTGCGGCAACAGAAGTTCCAACTACGTTAGCGCTGGCTCCGATTGGAGTTGCACTTCCACCGATATCAGTTCCCATAGAAAGTGCCCAAGACATAGTTTCCAGAGGAACGCCGGTAGTTCCAGAAAGAGTCTGGATTACAGGAATCATTGTGGCAGCAAACGGGATATTGTCGATAAAGGCGCTTGCAATTGCAGAAACCCAAATGATAATCGCTATCATTAAGTATACGTTACCATTTGAAATTTTGCTAATAAAACTTGCAATCAGAACCAGAATGCCGGTTTCTTCAAGACCGCCGACTACAATAAAGAGTCCGATAAAGAACAAAATAGTCTTGTAGTCAACGTGCTTCATTATTTCCGGAATATGTTTTATAGAAGTAATCAGAGTGATAATTGCAATTCCAAGTCCAATAGTTGCAACACTAAGCCCGGTCTGAGCGTGAGTTACCAGAAGCACAACAGCAATTCCAAAAATAATGCAGCTTACAACAAAGCCGCCCTTATCAGTAATTGCAGAAGAAGGAGTCGGGAATTTTGAAGTATCAATATCCTTTCCTGAATTGGCGAAGTCCTTTTTGCAGAAAATATAGAAATATGCAACTGTAAAAACAAGAGAGATAGCCGCAATTGCACCGGTATTCTTAACAAAGTCCATAAAAGAATAGCCGAAAGAAGTTCCGATGATGATGTTAGGAGGATCACCGCACATAGTTGCAGATCCACCTAAGTTGGCACAGAAAACCTCTGCCAGAATCATAGGAAGGGGATTAAATTTCAAAAGACGGCTGAGCTCAACAGTTACAGCAGCCAGGAAGAGAATTACAGTAATTGAATCGATGAACATTGCAAGCACAAAAGACATGAACATAAAGGTTACAAAGATTGGAAGAACCTTATATTTAACGCTTTTTGCTAGAAGCATACAAAGCCAGCGGAAAAATCCCACACGGGCCATACCTTCAACCATAACCATCATACCCGCAATAAAGATGATAGTTGCCCAGTTAATACCGCTCGAACTTTCGCCTTCTCCAGCCGAAGCAATCCAGAATCCAAGTGTAATAATACTTCTGACATTCAGAGTTTTCATCACGGCTTCCCAGGAATGCAAGCCAAGTCCGAAAACAAGTAAAAGCGTCAAAAGGCCGCAGCCAAGGGTAACCCACTGACGTTCCACAACCTCTGTGATGACCAGAAAAAACATCATCAAGAAGATTGCCGTTGCAAGAATTTGTGCAAACAACATATTTCCCTCTATATAATTGTAATATTTGCAAAAATTTATCACCAACCGCCAAAGATTGCAACTATTTTTAAAGAAAGAAAAAGATGCAGAAGGAGGGGGAAGTCTCCCCCTGCGCTCCCAAGTCCTCGCTTCGCTCCGGTCTTGTCCGCTACCCTCTCTCCTAGGGGGACGCTTCGCTTCCCCCTAAGACCCCTATTTTTTTCTTGCGCAAACTATCGTTATAACGATATAATGTAACTATCGTTATAACGATAGTTACAAGGGGTTGCAAATGGCAAGAATCAAACTTTATCATGGTTCGGAAAATACAATAAAGACTCCTCAATATCATTTTGGAAACCCAAAGAATGATTATGGCTATGGCTTTTATTGCACAGAAAATCTTGAATTGGCGAAGGAATGGGGCTGCACTGAAGAAAATGATGGTTTTGCAAATGAATACGAATTTAATTTAGAAGAGCTTCAGATTTTGAATCTTTCAGATAAGAACTTTAATATATTAAACTGGCTTGCTGTTCTGCTGGAAAATAGAAATTTTGAACTTTCCACAGAGGTTGCAGAAGTTGCAAAAAACTATATTTTGAATAATTTTTATGTTCCTTACAAAGATTATGATGTAATCCGCGGTTATAGAGCAGATGATTCGTATTTTTCTTTTGCAAAGGCATTTTTGAATAACAGTATACCTCTTCACAAACTAAATGAAGCAATGTATCTGGGAAAAATCGGCGAACAGATTGTTTTAAAATCTCAAAAAGCATTTTCTGCAATCAAATTTATTTCAAGTTCAATTGCAGAAAGTAAAATTTATTTTCCTAAAAAAATACAGAGAGATTCTCAAGCCCGAATGGCTTTCGATAAAATTAAATCTGAATCAAAAATTTTTTCAGAAGATGCAATATTTGTTATGGATATTATCCGGGGAGGAATGAAAAATGGCGATGCACGCATACCAGAAATTCTATTTAGATGATGCCCAGCAAAATCTTGGAACCATGTTCGATTATGCCCTCCGCGTTTTGAATTATGATGGCGACCAGTTTTTTCTATATTTTATTCAATCAGATATTGCAAGAAAATTTGAACACGCAAATCCAAAATATATTGCAGGAATGTCAGGTATAGATCTTTGCGAGAATGTTCTTACAAAAGTTGGAAAAGCTATAACTCCTGTTTCTTCTACAGTCATCAATCAAGGCCCAGAATTTTGGCTTGGCTGGATTATGGCATATTATCAATGGTATTCTGGCCTGCATTTTTCAGATTTACAGGAATACGGACTTGTTCCGTCAGTCATCCTTTCCCGCTATATCCTTCACGAGGCTGACCTTTCAAAATTTGTGGATGTTGCTAATAAAATCATTCTTGCAAATAAAAATGCCAGTCCTACACACTTAAAACAAATTCGGCTTTCACGAGGTATGACGCAAACAGAACTTGCATCACAAAGCGGAGTTTCCCTCCGAATGATTCAACTATATGAGCAGCGTCAAAATGATATAAATAAAGCCTCTGGCAAAAGTATCTCTGACTTAGCCCGTACCCTCTGCTGCAATTTTTATGAAATTATGGAAATTGATTTGGAAGAATAAAAGTAATATTGAGGAGGGGAAGGTCTCCCCCTCCTTTTTCACTCTACTCTTTCCTCTCCGCCAGCACTACTGCGGCAAAAATCAGGATGCAGCCGGTCAGCATGCGGGGAGTAAGGCTTTCGTGCAGGAAGATTGTACTGAAGAGGACGCCGAAAACGGATTCAAAGCTCAGAAAAAGAGAGGCAAGGGATGATTTTACGTATTTTAATCCTATGTTCTGCAGGCAGAAACAGATCATTGTGGCAAAGAGTCCCAGGTAAATTACGGAAATCATGATTCTTGAATCTGCAAGAATTGAGGCGTCAAACTTGCCGTCGTAGAGCCAGGCGGTGCTCCAGGCTAAAATTGTAGAAACAATAAACTGGACGTTGGTAAGAAGCAGGGTATCGTCGCCTTTGGCGTTGAAGCGCTCGGTAAAAATAATGTGGAGGGCATAAAAAATGCCGCAGATCAGGGTGAAGATGTCGCCCTTGTTTACGCCGGCGGTGTCTCCGGTTCCCAGGGCAAGAAGACCGATTCCGGTTACAGACATTATGGCAGCAATAAAAACGTGGGTTCGCGGTCGGTGGTGAAAGAAAATCCATGTGAAAAAGGGAATCAAAATCACATAAATTGTGGTAAGAAAGGCGTTTTTTCCGGCGGTTGTAAAAGCGCAGCCTACTGTCTGACTGAGATAACCAAGTCCAAGAAAGCAGCCTGTCAGGATTCCGTGCTTAAGGTAAGAGCGGTTAAACTTTTTCCATCTTTTTGCAATTATGCCTGCCATTACGACGCTTGCAAGGGTGTAACGAAGGGCAACAAGATAAAAGGCTCCAACGTAATCCAGGCTGTCTTTTACAACGACAAAACCAAAACCCCAGATTGCGGCGGTCAGCAAAAGTCCGAAGGAAGATACAAATAAAATCAGTTTAGCGTTCATAGCAGGGAAGTATAGCATAATCTTTTTTTTACAGTAATATAAATGAGGTGTATAATTAAAAGTTATGAAACTTAGAACTTCAAACTTTCTTACACTTATTTTCAACACTATAAGAAACGGACTGGTAATGGTTCTTCCGATTCTTTTTATTGGAAGTTTTTCTGTTCTTTTGGTTTACTTTCCTATTCCGGCTTATCAGAAATTTATCTCCACATTCTTAGGCGGGGCAATTCAATATCTTCTCTTTTTGATTCAGCTTACAACACTCGGCCTCCTGCCAATTTATATGACCGCTTCCATAAATTTGAGCTACACAAATTCCACGGAGGAAGGTCAGAAGCTGATTAATAAACTTGCAAGCCTTCTTGCCGCCCTCACAAGCTTTTTTATTCTGAGCGGGATTTTTTCACAGGCTTTTGATTTGAAGGAGTTGAGCAGTCAGGGACTCTTTAGTGCCTTGTTTGCCGGCGTTTTTGCTTCTATTCTATATCAGAAATTCGAAAGGCTTTTTAAGAAGTTCAGAAAAGAATCCAGCCTTTTTATCGAAAGCGCAGATTCAACTTTCAACGGCTCTTTTTTGGTAATTCTTCCCTATTTATGCACAGTTTTGATTTTTCTGCTTTTCAACTATCTGATTATGATGATTTTTGATGTTTCGGGAATTCAGGATTTATTTATCAAAGCAGTTAGCGGAATTTTTTCTAAAATGCAGCGTTCCTATGCCAGCGGATTTTTGTTCATCCTGATTACTTCTGTTTTGTGGTGTTTTGGAATTCACGGAAATAAGGTTCTGGATAAGGTTGCCATTGATTTGTTTCAGTCTATTCTTCCCCAGCAGATTGTTTCTAAAACCTTTATCGACACTTTTGTTTTCATAGGTGGAACCGGCTCCCTTCTTGGACTTTTACTTTCCCTTCTGATTTTTGGAAGAACCGCAAACTCTAAAAAACTTGGAAAAATTGCCGCTGCCCCTGCCCTTTTCAACATCAGCGAAATTCTTGTATTCGGATTTCCGATTATTTACAATCCATTCCTGATTATTCCTTTCATCCTTGTTCCGGAAGTTAGCTATTCCTTTGCCTATCTGATGACTAAGGCCGGCTTTATTCCTCACGTTATGAGCGAAGTAAACTGGACAACTCCGGTATTTTTAAGCGGATTTATTGCAACCGGTTCTGTAAAGGCAATTTTCGTTCAGTTTGTAAACATGGCTATTTCTGTTGCAATTTACACGCCTTTTGTGCTGCTTTACGAAAAGAAATATATGAGCAAGCTTTCCAACTCTATGGAGGCCCTTGTAAAAATCCTCAAGCACAGCGAAGAAACAACAGAGCCTGTTACCCTTACCGAATGCGAGGGAAACGAAGGCCAGCTTGCAAAACATCTGGTAAATGACCTGGAAGAAAGCCTTGCAGAGGGCTTTACCGGACTTCCATCGCTTGATAAAAACTCCCTTCTTATGAAATATCAGCCCCAGTTTGATAACAAGGGAAAGTGCATCGGTGCAGAGGCACTTTTGCGCTGGAATCACAGCAAGTACGGCATTGTTTATCCGCCGCTTGTAGTTCACCTTGCAAAAGAAAGTGCAAATCTATATGAACTTGAAACAGCGATTATAAGAAAATCAGTTGAAGATTCTATAGAAATCAAAAAGATTTTCGGCGAAAGCTTTAAGATGAGCGTAAACATTACGGTTTCTACCCTGAATGATAAGAGGATTCTGCCCTTCCTGCGCGAATTGAGCCAAAAATATCCTTTCAAACAGGGCTCAGTCTGCATCGAAATTACAGAGGAAACCGCCCTTGAAACAACCGAAGAAACTGCCGCCCTCATAAATGAAATTAAGGCTCTGGGCTACACCTTCGCCCTGGACGATTTCAGCATGGGGCACACAAGCCTTCAGTACCTGCAGTACAATCAGTTTGATATGGTAAAACTGGACGGTAACCTTGTGCGTTCAATTCTGGGAAACGAGCGCACAAAGGAAATCATCAATTCAATTGTTTATCTTTCAAAATCTCTTGGCTTCCGTGTAATTGCAGAATTTGTTGAAACCACAGAGCAGCGGGATGCCCTTGAATCAATCGGGGTAAAACTCTATCAGGGATATTTATACAGCCCGGCAATTGAAAAAGAAGAATTTTTGAAAATATAACAAATATAATAATAAATTATTACGCAATTTAGATTTTTCTGCTTATACTTATTGTAGTTTTATATGAGACAATATTGTGTATCCGTGCTTTTATTAAACACGGATATTTTTTTATCAATTACTGCGGGTAAAATCTGCCGCAGCACAGGAGTAAACAGTGTCTGGCAACCCTTTTAAAGAAGTTAAGAAGAATTTTGGCTTTGGATGTATGCGTCTTCCCCTAAAAGAGGACGGAAGCATTGATGACGAGCATTTTTGTAAAATGGTAGATGAGTTTATTGCTCAGGGCTTCAATTATTTTGATACTGCACACGGTTATCATGAAGGAGAAAGTGAAAAGGCAATAAAACGCTGCCTTACTTCCCGACATGCCCGCTCTGAATATACCCTTACCAACAAGCTGACAGACCCATACTTTTCTAAAAAAGAGGATATAGCTCCCTTTGTTCAGCAGCAGCTGGAGCTTTGCGGCGTTGAATATTTTGATTTTTATCTTGCTCATGCCCTGAATAAACGTGTTTATCCTCAGTTTGTGGAATGCGATGCTTTTAACGAACTTATTAAATTGAAGGAAGCGGGAAAAATCCATCATATTGGTATTTCCTTCCACGATGATGCAGCTTTCCTTGATAAAATCTTAAGCGAACAGCCTGCAATTGAAGTAGTTCAGATTCAATTTAACTATGCTGATTATGATGATCCAGGAATTCAAAGCCGCCTCTGCTACGAGGTTTGCGAGAAATACAATAAACCTGTAATCATCATGGAGCCTGTAAAAGGCGGTGGCCTTGTAAATCTTCCTGACCAAGCAAAAAAGGTTCTGGACTCCCTTGGAAATAATTTAAGCTACGCAAGTTATGCAATCAGATTTGCGGCATCTTATCCTCTGAACTTTATGGTGCTTTCCGGAATGGGAAGTATGGAAATGATGAAAGACAATCTAAGCTATATGAAGGATTTTAAACCGCTTTCAAAATTAGAAATGAATGCAGTTTTTGCAGTACGCGACATTCTTCACGGACTTGGAACAATTCCATGTACAGCCTGCCACTACTGTACGGAACGCTGTCCTAAAAAGATTCTGATTCCAGATTTATTTTCTGACTACAATTCAAAGGCAATCTTCAAAAATCCTAACAGCGACGGTTCTTATGCCTTCCACACTTCAAACAACGGAAAAGCATCTGACTGTATAAAATGCGGTCTTTGTGAAAAGAGCTGTCCTCAGAAGCTTCCTGTTCGCCAGCTTCTGGAAAAGGTTCAGAAGATTTTTGAAGCCTAATTTATGGAAAAACTGGAAAACCTGCGAAAATATCTGACTTCTCTAAAAAGTGCAGCCATAGCTTTTTCAGGCGGCGTTGATTCAAGCTTCCTGCTTAAAGTAGCCCATGACCTTCTTGGTGATAAAGTGCTTGCAGTGACAGTCAGATTACATTCATTTCCAGAAAAAGATTTTCATGAAACTGAAGACTTCTGCAAAAAATATGGTATCAGGCAGATTATAATTGACTATAACGAGCTTGATATCGCAGGTTTTTCAAAAAATCCTGAAAACCGCTGCTATCTGTGCAAAAAAGCAATTTTTACAAAGATTAAGGAAGTTGCAAAGCAGGAAGGATTTCTTGAAGTTTGCGAAGGCAGCAATTTGAGTGATACAGGCGATTACCGTCCTGGAATGCAGGCAATTTCTGAACTGGGAATAAAAACTCCCCTTATGCACTGCGGATTTTACAAGGAAGAAATCAGATTGTTTTCCAGGGATATGGGACTTGCCTGCTGGAATAAACCATCGGCAGCCTGCCTTTCTTCCCGCTTTGTTTACGGTGAAAAAATCACCCTGAAAAAGCTTAAGATGATAGAGGCAGGAGAAAATCTTTTACACAATATGGGATTTTCGCAGCTTCGGCTCCGCATTCACGGAGAAAAGCTTGCCCGTATTGAAATTTTGCCAGATGAACTGGAAAAAGTCCTTTCACTTCGCGAAAAAATCATCCAACAACTCAAGCAGCTTGGTTTTACGTATGTAACACTTGATTTACAAGGTTTTAGAAGCGGAAGCATGAACGAGGTTCTAAAATGAGTGATTATGAAGATTTAGGCTTTGCAAAATTAGACACAGACAGGCTTTCACGCACCGGCTTTAGTGAAGTTGTTTTCTGCCAGGGTAAAGCAGATGACTATCTGAAAGCAATTTTTGAAAGATTATATAAGGCCCATGGTCAAGTATTGGGAACCAGGGCAACAGAAAATCAGTTTGAAATTGCAAAATCAATTCTGCCTGCTCAGGCTTGTGTAAAATATGATAAAGTTGCCAGAACTATAAGGGCCGGAAAAGAAAACGAAGTACTTACCGGTAAGATTGCAGTTTGCACAGCCGGTACGGCAGATATTCCTGTGGCAGAAGAGGCAGCTCAGTGCGCAGAATTCTGGGGAAGCAAAGTTGTAAGGATTTACGATGTTGGAGTTTCCGGTATTCACAGGCTGCTTTCCAAAACTGATGAACTGAACAGCGCAAACGTGGTAATTGCGATTGCAGGGATGGAAGGGGCTCTTGCAAGCGTAATCGGAGGTCTTGTAAAAGTTCCTGTGATTGCAGTGCCTACTTCGGTCGGCTACGGGGCAAACCTGGGCGGACTTTCTGCCCTTCTTACTATGATTAATTCCTGCGCAAACGGAATTTCTGTTGTAAATATTGATAACGGATTCGGGGCGGCTTATACAGCAACACAAATCAACAGACTGGCAGTATTCGGGGGTACAAAATGAAAGATTTATATTTGGAATGTAATGCGGGAATCTCCGGCGACATGGCAGTTGCAGCCCTTCTGGAGGCGGGGGCAGATAAGGATGAACTTTTACGCGCCCTGGATTCAATTCCGGCAAAAGGCTTTAAGGTTGAAATCAGCCGGGTAAAGAAAAACGGAATAGAAGCATGTGATTTTAAAGTAATTTTAGACCAGGAAAATCATGATCATGATATGGAATATCTATTCGGACACGAGGAAGGTGAACATCCTCATCTGCACGAGGAGGAGCACCATCATCACGACCATCACCACCTCCATGAGCATGAAGCTTCCCTCAGTGAGCATCAGCATCACGATCACAGAAATCTAGCAGACGTTCTTGCTGTCATTGACGGTACAAAGCTCTCAGACCGTGCCCGTAATTTAGCCCGCCGCATTTTTGAAATAATTGCCCAGGCCGAAAGCAAGGCTCACGGACTTCCTCTTGATGAAGTTCACTTCCATGAAGTCGGCGCCCTTGATTCAATTGTTGATGTTATCGCCCTTGCCGTCTGCTACGATAACCTTTCACCAGACCACGTTTATGTACCCTACCTATGCGAAGGCACAGGTACAATCCGTTGCCAGCACGGAATTCTTCCCATTCCTGTTCCAGCAGTTGCAGACATTCTTTCGACTCATTCAATTCCCCTTCAGATTATTCCTGACCACGGGGAATTTGTAACTCCAACTGGGGCAGCCTTTATAGCAGCCGTTATGACCGACAAGGCTCTTCCTAAAAACTTTGTCATCAAAAAAATCGGACTGGGAGCCGGAAAACGTGCTTACGCCCGCACAAATATTCTTCGCGCAATGATAATAGAAAATCATTCTTCTGATGATGATCAGACTTCCATGGCTCACAACCAGGTACTTCCCCAGGAACCTCTAATCTACAAGCTTGAATCAAATATTGATGACTGTCCAGGTGAAGCACTGGGATTTGTAATGGAAGAACTTATGGCGGCAGGAGCCCACGATGTTCACTACATTCCCTGCATGATGAAGAAAAATCGCCCGGCATATCTTTTAAATGTAATTTGCAAGGAAAAAGATATGCCCCGCCTTGAAAAAATCATTTTTACTCATACAACCACAATCGGAATCAGACGGATTGCTATGAACCGCACTATTCTGGAACGCGAGCTTTTGAATATCCAGACTCCTTATGGCGAGTCTCAGGTAAAAATTGTTCAGATAGAGGGAAAAAAACGCTTTTATCCGGAATACGAAAGCGTGGCAAAAATCGTTCGGAAAAATGGAAAAGCTTTCGGCGACATTTACAGAGAAATCATTAATTTGTGTGAAAACTCAAATATAGAAATATAATTTTTGGAGGAAACTATGGCATGTTTTACAGTTCCACTTGCAGAAGCAATTATTGTTTCACTGGCAAAAAAGGCTGCTTTTAAGAAAAATACAGATAATGTAATTTCTGAAAGCAAAAAACAGAAGATTATGGAGACAAAGAAGAAGCTCGGACTTCTTGAAAATCTTCTTTACGGAGGAAGTTTTCTTTTAGCCATTGAACACATTTATCATGGGGAAGTAATTCTCTTCCCACCATTTTTGACAGCATTGCGTACACCTGAAGAAATTCCTGTGATGCTGAAAGAAATGGCAACTGTCGGAGTTGGAATGGCACTTTTGACAACAATAGTCTGGTTTGCAGTCTGCAAATTATCTGACTGGCTGGCAAAACGAAAGAATCCGCTTTATGCCATACAAAGAGCCTGAAAGGGGAATCATATGTGTCTGATTTTTACAATTCTTGCTGCAATAATCTTTACAATCATAAATGCCGTGAATAAAAAATCCGCAAGCCCCTGCAAAAGCATTTCTAAAATAATGTTTATGTTCTGGGGTGCCGCACTTATGTGGTGTGTTGACGGCATTGCAAGCGTAATGGAAGGCGAAGGCTTTTTTGATCTTAGCAGCCATGATGCAATTCTTGGTGCAATAATCGTTACAGCCGGCCTGCTGGTATTTTGTATCATGCTGGCCCTTGAAAAGAGACAGAAATAAAAAAAGGCGGCCAGCCTTATGACCGGTCGCCCCTTACTAACAGCTAATATCTAACTGTAAGCCTTACTTAGATTTCACTTCAACCTTATTCAGGTGCCAGATGTCGCGAACGTAATCTTCGATTGTACGGTCAGAAGAGAACTTACCGCAGTTTGCGATGTTCTTAAGAGCCATGCGGGCCCATTCTTTCTTGTTTCCGTAAACTTCAGCAATCTTTTCGCGGGTCTTTGTGTAAGAGTCAAAGTCTGCAAGAACGTAGTAAACGTCTGGACGCTGACCTTCAACACCGTAAACCAGAGAATCGTGAAGCTCTTTGAAAAGCTGGTGAGTTGGATCGTAAGTGCCGTCTATCAACTGCTCAACAACCTTGGCAAGACCAGGATTTCTCTCAAGACATTCCTGAGGGCGGTAAGAGTGCTCAGCTTCCATCTTCTTGATTTCTTCTGTCAAAAGACCGAATACAAAGCCGTTTTCTTTTCCAGCTTCTTCGAAGATTTCGATGTTAGCACCGTCCATAGTTCCCAGTGTCAAAGCTCCGTTAGCCATAAACTTCATGTTTGAAGTTCCCGAAGCTTCAAGTCCGGCAGTAGAAATCTGCTCAGAAACATCAGCTGCAGGGAAGATTTTTTCTGCAACAGAAACGCGGTAGTTTTCTACGAATACAACGCGGATTTTACCACGAACGCGGCGGTCATTGTTTACGCGCTCAGCAACAGTGTTAATCAATTTGATGATTGCTTTTGCACGGCGGTAACCTGAAGCCGATTTTGCACCAAAGATAAATGTACGAGCCGGCGGGTTGTAAGAAGGATCTTCTACAATGCGGTTGTACAAATACATAATGTTCAAAATGTTCAAAAGCTGGCGTTTGTACTCGTGAAGGCGTTTTACCTGAACATCAAAGATTGAATCCGGATCAAGGAATTCATTCTGAGTATGCTTGAGGTAATCAGCAAGAGCCTGTTTGTTTTCCTGCTTGATTTTTGTAAGCTCGTCCAAAGAAGCATCATCATCAAGGAATTTTTCCAAACCTTTAAGAAGAGTAAGGTCTTTTTCCCATCCGTGACCAATGCGGTCTGTGATGAATTTTGCAAGCTTAGGGTTTGCATTCAAAAGCCAGCGGCGCTGTGTAATACCGTTTGTCTTGTTGTTGAACTTTTCAGGATACAAAGCATACCAGTCTTTAAGTTCAGCAGTTTTCAAAAGTTCAGTATGAAGCTCAGCAACACCGTTTACGCTGAAGCATGAGTGAATTGCAAGCCATGCCATGTAAACCTTGTCGTTATGGATAATAGACATGTGCTGCTGTTTTTCGTAATCATCAGGATATTTAGCGCGCAAATCTACAACAAGACGGCGGTTAATTTCTTCAACAATCTGATAGATACGAGGGAGCAATCCCTGGAAAATATCAATTGGCCACTTTTCCAATGCTTCTGCAAGGATAGTGTGGTTTGTATAGGCAAATGTGTGAGTTACAACATCCCATGCTTCTTCCCAGCTTACATTGTATTCATCCAGAAGGATACGCATAAGTTCAGGAATTGCAACTACCGGGTGAGTATCGTTGAGCTGAATTACGTGAAGGCTTGCGAATTTAGAGAAGTCTGTACCGTAGTCAGCAACATAGTGGCGAACCAGATCCTGCAAAGAAGCAGAAGAGAAGAAGTACTGCTGCTTGAGGCGGAGAGCCTTTCCAGAAGGACCCGAATCGTTAGGATAGAGAACGCGGCTGATGTTTTCTGCGCTGTTCTGGCGCTCAACTGCACGGTTGTAATCCATATTATTGAAAAGCTGCAAATCAAATCCGTTTGGTGATTTTGCTGACCAGAGACGGAGAGTGTTTACAGTATTTGTATCATAACCGATGATTGGCATATCGTAAGGAACGGCTGTAACTTCTTCTGCATTTTCGATGTAGAAGCGTGGTTTTCCATCCGGAGTTTTTCCGTAAGCGATGTTTCCGCCGAATCTTACTGTAACAGAAAGGTCCGAACGTTTGATTTCCCAAGGATCGCGGTGAATAAGCCAGTTATCAGGATATTCAACCTGGTAACCATCTTCAATTTTCTGCTCGAACATACCGTATTCGTAGCGGATTCCGTATCCGTGTCCAGGGTAATCCAGAGTTGCAATAGAATCGAGGAAGCAGGCAGCAAGACGACCAAGACCACCATTTCCAAGTGCTGCATCAGGCTCTTCATCTTCAACCATGTTGTAATCAATGTTCATAGATTTCAAAACATCTTTTACAGCATCTTTAATCTGAGCATTCATAAGGTTATTGCTCAAGGCACGTCCCATCAGGAATTCTGCAGAAAGATAATAAAGCTGCTTTGTAGGCTTTTTCTCATACTCAGCTCTTGTTGCCATCCAGTTTGGCATAATCAGTTCAAGAGCACTGGCTGAAACTGCATCAAACAAATCGTGCTTGTTTGCCTGTGAAATGTCCTTACCGTACTGACGGCGCAAACGTGCTGACAAATTCTCCTTAAACTCTTCAGCATTAAATACCATAATTCTTCCTCCAAATTTTTAGAACTTGGCTTAAATTTTTCGGGAAATTACTTTCCCATCAGCAAAACCGAGCAACCGGCGAACAAAACATATCTGCGCTGTTCGTTCAAAAGCTCTGCATTTTCTGCTTCTAATATATCTTCAGGGCTGTCGTAAGAGGTATCCACCACGCGATACCATTTCTTACCGCCGCCTAAAGCCGGTAGCGTTACTGTAAGGTCATACAAATCATTATTTGTAGCCAGATAAAAATCATCCGAACCATCATTTGCCGAAACCTTAAAACCAAGGAAACGGTTCATCTTAGACCAGTCAGGATTTTTTGCCAGCTCATTATACCAGGTGATATTAGAGCCGCTTCCCTGACCTTCGCCAAAGAAATGACGGTTTCTGAAAACATGATGGTTTAGCCTTAAACATATCAGATTAGACACGTATCTGACAAGTCCCTGATTCTTCTTTTCCAGTGACCAGTCAATCCAGCCGATTTCGTTATCCTGACAGTAGGCATTATTATTACCATGCTGGGTGCGGCGGAATTCATCACCGGCCAGCAGCATTGGAACGCCCTGAGAAAGCAAAAGATAGAGCAGGTAATTTTTGATTGCGTAAAGGCGGGCTTTTTCAATCTTAGGATTTGTACAGTCACCTTCATAGCCGTTGTTATAGCTCAGATTATCATCAGAACCGTCACGTCCACACTCGCCGTTATCATCATTGTGCTTTCCGTTATAGCTTACAAGGTCATTCAGGGTAAAACCGTCGTGAGCCGTGATAAAGTTTATTGAACACTGAGGAGTTCGTCCGTCGTGATTGAAGAGGTCTGAACTTCCCGCGATTCGGGTTGCAGCGGCAGTCGCGATTTTTTCATCACCCCGGATAAAGCGGCGGATATCATCGCGGAAACGGCCGTTCCATTCAGCCCAGCGGGGACCTCCAGGAAAGCCACCCAGCTGATAAAGGCCAGCCGCATCCCAAGGTTCAGCGATAATTTTTGTATTGCACAAAATCGGGTCTTCGTGAATAGCGTTTGTAAGCGGAGGCAGTTCCATAGGAGCCGCATTCTGACCGCGCGTTAATATAGATGCTAAATCAAAACGGAAGCCGTCAACGTGCATTTCCAAAACCCAGTAACGCAGGCTTGCAAGAATAAATTCTATTACAACCGGATGATTACAGTTCATCGCATTTCCGCAGCCCGAAAAGTTCATGTAATACTGCTTTTCGCCAAAAGGCAGCGAATAATAAACGTCGTTCTGAAGTCCACGGTAGCAGAAAGTATAGCCGTGCTCGTTTCCTTCGGCAGTGTGATTGTAAACAACGTCCAGAATAACTTCGATTCCAGCCTTGTGCAGGTCTTTCACCATCTGCTTAAACTCGCGCACAGCCCCACCCGGAGTCTGGTCAGCGGCATAAGTCGTCTTTGGTGCAAAAAATCCGATAGTGCTGTAACCCCAGTAATTTACCAGATGCTCGCCAGTCCGCGGATTTATAT
Source organism: Treponema sp. JC4 (assembly GCF_000260795.1). Taxonomy (GTDB): domain Bacteria; phylum Spirochaetota; class Spirochaetia; order Treponematales; family Treponemataceae; genus Treponema_D. The sequence continues at coordinate 8,165 of NZ_AJGU01000030.1, read as the reverse complement.
TTGCATTTTCGTTTTCATCAAATTCAAAAATTGGAAGCAGCTCAACCGCCGTAATTCCCAGTTTTTTAAGATAATCAACCTTCTGGGCAAAGCCCTTATAAGTTCCCGGATTATCAACATCAGAAGAAGGAGAAGCCGTAAAGCCCTTGAGGTGAGTTTCATAAATCACCGACTTATACATAGGAAGATTGAGCGGCTTATCCCCTTCCCAATCGAAAGCCTTATCATCAATTACAATGCACTTTGGAAAGTCCGAAAGGTCAGTAAGCTCGCCCGTGTCAATTCCTGCGCGTCGAAGTTTATTGTAAGAACGGAAAACCGACCCGCGCGTAAAAGCCTTTGCGTAAGGGTCAAAAAGATATTTCTGCGAGTTAAAGCGGAGGCCGGCAGGAGGCACATAAGGCCCCGTAACCTTATAAAGGTACATAGCCCCGGCACCTAAGCCTTCAACCATGATATGCCAGATATTTCCCGTACGGTTATTTACAGGATCAAGTTCAATTTTTACAGATGGCTTTTCGTCCGCTTCACAATCAAATAAACACAACTCCACCGCCGTAGCCGCTTTGCTGTAAACGCTGAAATTAACACCGCCTTCAACAATCACAGCCCCCAGCCCAATCGGAGCACCATTCTGAAATTTTACTTCAGTCATATTGGAAGATTTTAACACACAAAGGGTGGATTTTCCACAAATTTTAGTTAAAATATGATTATGAATATAGAAGAAAATCAGGAACTTAAAACTGCAGTTGTTGCAATTATCGGGCGGCCGTCGGCTGGAAAATCGACTTTTTTGAATACGGCCTGCCAGGAAATGGTAAGCATTGTTTCGCCGATTCCGCAGACTACAAGAAACGCAATTAAGGGAATTGTGAACACTTCGCTGGGACAGCTTATTTTTATTGATACACCAGGCTATCACGATTCGGAAAAGAAGCTGAACCTGCGTCTGCGTTCTGTTACTGAAAGTCAGCTGGAAGATATTGATGCTGTTTTGTATGTAATTGATTCCACCCGCGAAACGGGCGAAGAAGAAAACCACACTGCTGCCCTTCTGGAAAAACTTCAGGATAAAGTTGTAATTGCAATAAACAAAACTGATTTAGCACAGGCTCGTCCGGAAAAAATCCGCAGCTTTATTAAAAACGCCCTGCCGGAAGTTCCTGATAACCGCATTTTTGAAATGTCTGCCGAAAAGGACATTGGAATAAATGAAGTTCTAAAAGGACTTTACGATATTTCTCCGGTTGCAGCTCCTATTTATGATGAAGAAACTTACACCGATCAGGATTTAACCTTCCGCGTTCAGGAAGTTATCCGCGGTGAAGCAATCAACCGTCTGGAACAGGAAATTCCTCACGCCGTTTACGTTACTGTTGCCGACGTAGAACGCCGCAACGAAGGTAAAAAGCTCTGGATCCGCGCCTTTCTCTGCGTTGAACGCGACAGTCAGAAGGGAATCGTAATCGGAAAAGGCGCATCCAAAATCAAGGAAATCCGTGCTGCTGCCCTCAAGAAACTCAACCAGATTTACATTCAGAAGGTTGAACTGGATCTTCAGGTAAAAGTTGATAAAAACTGGAGACAGAAAGACAACACACTGACAAGACTGATTCCGGAATAATATTATTTAGATTTTCCATTTTTTCTTTCCTAAAATATTGAACAAAAACACTAGGGATAGTATAGTTAACCTTACGTATCCGCTATATCTAGCACTAGAGCTAGTGGGCACAAACGAACAGGCGGACACGAACATCATAAAAAGGTGGGAAAAATGAAAATCATTAAACGTAACGGCGAAGAAGCAATTTTCGATATCAGAAAAATTGAGACTGCTATCTCTAAGGCAAATGCCGTTGTACCGGAAAGCGACAGACTTACAGACGAATATATTAAGGCGGTTGCCGCAAAGGTTGGCGCAGAATGTAAAGCCAGCAAGGTTCAGCTTAACGTAGAAGCCATTCAGGATCTTGTAGAAACCGAGCTGATGAAAATCGGTGCATTTAACATTGCAAAAATCTACATCACCTACCGCTACCGCCATGCCCTGCTTCGTAAGGCAAACTCTACCGACAAGCAGATTCTTTCTCTTCTCGAATGTGCCAACGAAGAAGTAAAGCAGGAAAACTCTAACAAAAACTCTACAGTAGTTTCTGTTCAGCGCGACTATATGGCTGGCGAAGTTTCCAAGGATATTACAAAACGCTTCCTTCTTGATGAAGATATCGTTCAGGCTCACAACGAAGGAATTATTCACTTTCATGATGCTGACTATTTTGCCCAGCACATGCACAACTGCGACCTGGTAAACCTGGAAGACATGCTGCAGAACGGAACTGTAATCAGCGGAACAAAAATCGATACACCGCACTCTTTCTCTACTGCCTGCAACATTGCAACTCAGATTATTGCCCAGGTTGCATCAAGCCAGTACGGCGGACAGTCAATTTCGCTCACTCACCTGGCTCCATTTGTTGACGTAAGCCGCAAAAAGCTCATCAAAGAACTGAACAATATGATTGAAGAAACCGGCGTGAACTTCACAAAGGAACAGTTCGACAAAATCGTTGAACGCCGCCTTGCAGATGAAATCACAAAGGGTGTTCAGACAATTCAGTATCAGGTTGTAACCTTGATGACAACAAACGGTCAGAGCCCTTTTGTAACTGTATTCATGTACCTGAACGAGGCTAAAAACGAACAGGAAAAGGCTGATCTGGCCCTTATTATTGAAGAAGTTCTCAAGCAGAGAACTCAGGGAGTCCGCAACGAAAAAGGCTACTGGGTTACACCGGCCTTCCCTAAACTGATTTACGTTCTTGAGCCGGATAACATCTCACCGGACGGAAAATATTATTACCTTACAGAGCTTGCGGCAAAATGTACTGCAAAACGCCTTGTTCCTGACTATATCTCAGAAAAGAAGATGTTCGAGCTTAAGGAAGGAAACTGCTACCCTTGCATGGGCTGCCGCTCATTCCTTACAGTTTACCGCGACGAAACAGGCCGCCCTAAATTCTACGGCCGCTTTAACCAGGGAGTTGTAACAATCAACCTGGTAGATGTTGCCTGCTCTTCGGGAAAAGACGAAGAAAAGTTCTGGCAGATTTTTGATGAACGCCTTGAACTCTGTCACCGCGCCCTTATGATCCGCCACAAACGACTTCTGGGAACTCCTAGCGACGTTGCCCCAATCCTCTGGCAGAATGGTGCCCTTGCCCGCCTTGAAAAAGGTGAAGTAATCGACAAGCTTTTGTTCAACGGCTACTCAACAATTTCTCTGGGCTATGCAGGTCTTTGCGAGTGCGTCCGCTACATGACAGGAAAGCCTCATACAGATCCAAGCGTAACACCATTTGCCCTCAAAATCATGAAGCACATGAACGAGGCCTGCGCAAAATGGCGTGAAGAAAGCACAATCGCCTTCAGCCTTTACGGAACACCGCTTGAAAGCACAACCTACAAGTTTGCAAAGGCCCTCAAACAGCGCTTCGGCGAAATCCCAGGCGTAACAGATAAAAACTACATCACAAACAGCTACCACGTACACGTAACAGAAAATATCGACGCTTTCTCAAAGCTTACATTTGAAAGCCAGTTCCAGGAGCTGAGTCCTGGCGGTGCAGTAAGTTACGTTGAAGTTCCAAACATGGAAAACAACATTCCGGCTGTTATGGCAGTTTTGAAACACATCTACGAAAACATCATGTACGCCGAGCTCAACACAAAATCTGACTGCTGCCAGAAATGCGGCTACACCGGTGAAATTCAGGTTGTAGAAGACAACGACGGCAAACTCATCTGGAAGTGTCCTCAGTGCGGCAACACCGACCAGTCAACCATGAACGTAACCCGCCGAACCTGCGGCTACATCGGCACCCAGTACTGGAATCAGGGCCGAACCCAGGAAATTAAAGAGCGAGTACTGCACCTTTAGGAGATTTTAAAATGGAAGAAATCACCTACAAAACAAAGGGCGTATGCGCCCGTGCGATTCACTTTAGCCGGGGCGATGACGGAACAATTACAAACGTCAGCTTTGACGGCGGCTGCGACGGAAACCTTAAGGCAATTTCTAAGCTGGTAGAAGGCATGAAGGCTGAGGAAATTGCGGCAAAGCTTTCCGGAAACATCTGCGGCTTCAAAAGCACAAGCTGCGCTGACCAGCTGGCAAAAGCGGTTTTAAGTTAGAAGGCCTGTGGGAAGGCTCATTGCCGCGCCGAGAGGTGCCCCTGCCCCCACCGTAAAAAGCCTCTTTCACCTCCGCATTAATTTTTCGCCCGTAACATCCGATAATATTTTTATGAACTACGGAGCAATTAAAAAAATTGATGTGGCTAACGGCGAAGGGGTCCGCGTTTCCCTTTTTGTAAGCGGATGCAGAAATGCCTGCAAGGGCTGTTTCCAGCCGGAAACCTGGAACTTTCATTTTGGAAATGTTTTTTCAGCCGAAACTGAAGAAGAAATCATAAAAGCCCTTGAACCCGAACACATTTCAGGGCTTTCAATTCTAGGCGGCGAGCCTTTTGAAGAAGAAAATCAAGAAGTTCTTGCTCCCTTCTGCGAAAAAAATCAAAAAAATTTATCCCAACAAAACTATCTGGTGCTGGACGGGCTATATTTACGACAAAGACCTGATAAAAGGCGGCCGCAAATACACTGAGTTCACAGACCGGCTTTTAAACTGCATTGACGTGCTGGTAGACGGCCCATTTATCGAAGAACAGAAAAACTTAATGCTGGAATTCCGTGGCTCAGAAAATCAGAGGATTTTGAAACTGGCTGAAATAAGGGCGAAATAAGAGTTTTAATCCCTTACAGCCTTCATTTCCTTTTTATTCTGATACATTGCCTTGTCGGCACGGCGGAAAACATTATCCACCGAAGTATCAATATCAGCATCAAAAACAGCAATTCCTATTGCCGCAGAAACTCTCTCCCAGATTTTCAAGTCTTTATTTTTCGAGATTTCTGCAATCTGATCTTTAAATTCCTTGATAAGGGCATCCCGAATTTTGTAATCTTCATTTTTCAAAATTACAACAAACTCATCTCCGCCCACACGGAATACCGGCGAATGCTTAAATACATGGCAGACAATATAACAGGTTCGCTTGATTGCAATATTTCCCTGCTCATGGCCGTAAGTATCATTAATTCTCTTAAGGAAGTTCATATCAACCATAACAATGGCAAATTCGGCATTTCCTTCAGCAATGTTCCAGTCAATCTGATGGGCTTCATTATCATAGGCAGTTTTATTTCTGATTCCCGTAAGGGCATCTTTAATTGCAAGTTCATTCATAGCATCCGCACGCTGCTGAGTATCACGAAGCTCCTTTGCAGTTTCCAGCAGATTACGCATATAATTTTCCAGCTCAAAAATCATCGAAGAAACCTGCAGGGCTAAAACAGAAATTTCGTCCTGGCCGGTAGCTTCTTTTTCAATATCACTTGCAATTTCTGCATTCTTACCCTGCGAATATCTTTTTACGCTTTCTTTCAGATTATAAAGCTTTTCAATATAGCGCTTGTAAATGAAAACAAGCATAAGACTCACTGCAAAAATCAGAATAAGGGTAATGCAGAACATCAATTTTACAGTTTCTATTAAAATTCTTTTGTTTACCTTTAAAATATCAGCTTCAACGCCAATAAGTCCCAGTTTCTGTCCGTTTATATAAAGAGGAAGGTAGCAGGCATAATCTTTTCCGTATTCGTTGTCAAAAACATCAAAACCGGCAGGCGTTCTTCCCGTTGTCCAGGATTCCCACTCGTGAGGATGTTCCTCTTTTTTGTGTTCAACCGTAATTCCAAGTTCAATATATTTTTTACCGTCAACAGTCCGCTCTTCACGCATAGAATCAAGAGCATACATTACGCTGAGAGTTTCTCCATCCTCAAGAACTTCAGGAATCACATATTCAACATAAGCAAGATTAAAGCGTTCTCTGGCCTGTTCAAATTTTTCCAGATAATATTCGTGCTTATAAACCGTATAGGCATATTTTACATCGTCAGAAAGCTCATTAAAGGAAATATCAATACCCATCATTTTTCCAGGATATTTTTGAGCAAAGAGCTGTTCGTATTTTTTTCTTGCAAGACGTATGCTTGTTTCATCAAAGGTATAAGGAACCAGAAGCTTCTGCGTATTAGGATAAAAATACTCCTGCCAGTAAGCAAAATCATTTCCATCAACCGTCAAAACCTTTTCCAGATAGGAGGCAACCTGCTTTACACTTTTTTCCCGCTCGGCCTTATAAGAAGCCATATGCGTAAAATACATTGCAATTCCACTCATGCCGATTGTAACAACAGTAAAAACAGCGAAAATAACACCAAATTTAAAAAGCAGGCTATCAGATCTCTTTCCCATGATAAAAATTATACAATCGATTGTCTGATAAAGCGAATTCTTTTTACATACACATATATATGGAAACAAATCATTTTTTGAGTTATATTTTATTCGACATTTTTTATTTTTAAGGATGATTTTTTATGTCTTTGGAATGTGGTATCGTTGGACTTCCTAACGTTGGAAAGTCTACTATTTTTTCGGCTTTGACTGCGGCTCCAGCTGCGGCAGAGAACTTCCCTTTTTGTACAATTGACCCGAATATTGGTATTGTTGATTTGCCTGATGAGCGCCTTGATTTTCTGGCTTCCATTCACAACCCTAAAAAGAAGACACCTGCAAGCGTAAAATTCGTTGATATCGCAGGTCTTATCAAGGGTGCCAGCAACGGCGAAGGTCTTGGAAACAAATTCCTTGCAAACATCCGCGAATGTTCAGTTATCGCTCACGTTGTACGCTGTTTTGATAACCCAGATATTATGCACGTTCGCGAAAATGCAAACGAAGCAGCTCCAATCGACCCTGAAACAGATATTCTTACAATCAACTACGAGCTTTGCCAGGCCGATTTGAACACAATCGAAACCCGCCAGGACAAGGTTACCCGCGCAGTACGTTCACTTGGAAAGGAAGAAGAAAAGAAATACGCTCCATGGACAAGTGCCGTTGCAAAAATCAAGCCTCTTTTGCAGGAAGGTAAACGCGCAATCATGGCAGATTTGACAGATGATGAAAAAGCTGCCGTTTACGATATGTTCCTCCTTACAATGAAGCCGACACTTTACGTTGCAAACGTTGATGAGGATTCTATTGAGGCCCAGACAAATGATTATGTTGAAGTTGTAAAAAAATATGCCGCTGAAGAAAAATCAGAAGTTGTAGTAATTTGCGGAAAGTTTGAAGCTGACCTGGCTGAGATTACCGACCCGGCTGACCGCAAGGACTTTATGGACAGCGTTGGACTTAAGGAAAGCGGACTTGCAACTCTTGCCCGCAAGGCTTATCACCTCATGGGACTGCGCACCTTCTTTACAGGTGGCCCTGATGAGTGCCGTGCCTGGACAATCCACGCCGGCGACAAGGCTCCACGCGCAGCCGGTGTAATCCACACAGACTTTGAAAAAGGCTTTATCCGCGCCGAAGCCTACACCATCGACGACCTGCGCCAGTACAAAGACGAAGCCGCCATCAAGGCAGCCGGCAAATACCGCCAGGAAGGAAAAGAATACGTCGTTCAGGACGGCGATGTATTGTTCTTTAAATTCAATGTGTAACTTATAAAAAAATGGCTTTCAGTCGTGAAGGTATGGAACAAAACCGCTCGGTACCTCGCTACATGCTATTTTTGTCAGGAAACTATTTAACGCGCCGCTAGCGCGGCAGACAAAAATAGAATGTTTTTGCCCCACACCTCCACTCCCTATCGCCATTTTTTTTCAGTTTCTTCTACGAAATTAAAGACCCGTTCCCTCATCAATTCCCATACTAATATTCATACACTGAACAGCAGAACCCGAAGCGCCTTTTCCAAGGTTATCGAATCTTGTTGTTACGCAGATGCGGTCATCATTTCCGTAAACAAAAATCTGCATATCGTTGGTGTTGGCAAGTGTATTTGCAGGAATAAACTGCTCCGGTAATGTGCCTTCTCCCATAAAGCCGGCAACCTTTACAAAGCGCTGACCTTCATAGTGTTTGCAGAAGGTTTCCCAGACATCGTGAGCAGTAACCTTTTTTGCCAGAAGGCGGGCGTGTAAGCCGACAGTTACAGTCATTCCCTGGAAGTAATCACATACAT
>NZ_AJGU01000029.1 GCF_000260795.1 Treponema sp. JC4 | reverse complement strand
GAAGACATAATAAAAAAAACATTCTTCTTTGGAGAATTTAGATATCTGTTTTGAAAAAAGTACTGAAAATAGTTTTTTACAAATGATAGATTACTGTACAAGTATTTTTTTACATTTTTACAAAAATACACAAATAAAATTTACTGAAAGAAAAGAGTGGTTACCCGAAAGTGAATGGATTTTATCACATTATTCAAAGTTACAATGTATTCTTGGTGCTGAAAATATAAAATTTACAATACCAATACATGATTGGGCAATGTCTTTATGTGTTAAAGATATGTTTTCTGCATCAATGCCCAAGTGTAACTTAGTTTTTAATCAATTATATGAAAGGAAACAAATAGAAATTCAACATAATTTAATGAATAATGCATGTATTCTTCCATTTATTCAAGATATTTTAAGGAGGTAAACTTAATGAATAAACAAGCACTGATTTTTGATACTAATTTTATAATCGAACATTCTAAAGACTTAACTGATGTTGTTGAAAAATTAAGTAAAACTTATGAGGTTTTTGTTACTCAACTTTCTATTGATGAAAGAATTTCTCAACAATATTTAGATTTAAAAGCAAAATATGACAAAGCGAGAACACTTGCTACCGAAATACAATCATTTGCAAAGCTAGAATTTATAAAAGAGTTTGATGATGCATTCGGTACAACAAAGGCTGGTGTTCAAAACAATTATATTCATCTTTTTCCAAATAAAATAATTCCATTTTCAAAATCTGAAGAAACATATGCAGAAATAATTGATCGAGTTTACAAAAAAACAGCCCCTTTTATTGCTAGATCTAGTGATAAAGGTTTCAAAGATACCATCTTGTGGCTTTCTTTAATAGAATACTTTTCAAAAAATACAAATTTTGAGTCTGTTACTTTTGTATCTAATGATCATGGGTTTACAGAAAATACAGAAGCGCTTCAACTAGAGTTTAATGAAAAGACACAGTTGAATATAGAAATAAAAAGTAATGATTTTCTTAATCAAATGATTGTTGAAAAAAAAGATATTGAAGTAAAAACTACAGAACTAAAAAATATAACCTCTGAAGAATTAAATGAATTACGTCAAGAAATCCAAAGAACTCTAAAAAATGTTTGTACTGGGTATTCATATGATTCAGATGTTGATGGATATAGAAGTTTTCCTTTATTTAAATTAAATGAATATCTAGAAATAAATCAAATTGAAAGCATGTTTGAAAATCTTTCGAAGTTTTTGTTTAGAGAACTGTTTGCTACTCAATTTGTTTTTGGTGATTTATTTACTAATCTTTATATTTTTAAGGAACAATATTACATTTCTAGAGAAAATATTGAAGCATTAAATTCTCTTTATGATAAAATTAAAAAGAATTATAAACAACTTTTGCCACAGTTTCTTAAAGTGGTAAAAGAGACTGTAAATCAAAATTATGATGTAAGTAGTTTTCCTGAAGATATTCCATTTTAAGGAGCATAGTAATTAGTGAGTTTTTAGATTTTATTAAAATGAATGCAGGTGTTTATGCGCAACCTCAAGCAAATACACCATTATTAGATGAATACTTCTTAAAAATCCCACAATCTGATTTATTAGAAAGTTTTAATTAAAAAAAAACTCTATAAAAGGAAATCAAAATTTAAATGAAGTTGAAATAAAAAAACTTCTAAATATAAAACAATTATCAAAAAGGTAGATGAAAAGATGACATTTGAAGAACTCTTAAAAAATTGGTCTACAGAAATTCAAGCTCTAAAAGAAACAATGCTTATTGCACAACTTTGCAATGTAAAAGTATTAGATGATAAAGATAAAGAAATAAAAGAATTTATAAAAACAAACTGTAAAATTGTTGAGAAGAAATCAGAAAATGATTTTTCGTATGAAATTCCAGATTCTGTATATACATTGCATTTAGAGAAAAAGAAAGAGATAAATAAATTTACAGTAGCATGTAGTATTTTCCCGAGGATGTTTATAGTTACCTTACTATGTCAATATGATGCATTAATTGGTAGTTTAGTAAGATTAGTGCTAACAAATAAACCTGACATTCTAAATGGTTCGGAAAAAACATTAACATTTAAACAATTGGCAGAATTTAAATCTATGGATGAGGCTAAAGAATCTATAATTGCTAAAGAAATAGAAACAATATTGAGAGAATCGCATGATGTACAATTGAAATGGTTCGAAAATAAATTAAGTATTAAGTTACATGAGGATAAAGAACTTATTTCAAAATTTATAGAAATCACAGAACGACGGAATCTCTTTACACATAACAATGGAATTGTTAATGAATCATATTTATCAAATTGTAATAGATTTGGAATCAATCCAGATGTTAAAATTGGAGATGTTTTAGAAGTCGAACCTACTTATTTTTCCGAAGCAGCTGATTGCATTATGGAAATCGGAATAAAACTAATTGTAATTTTATGGCGAAAAACAATTGAGTCAGAAATAGAGAAAACTGAAAGTGTAACAAATCAAATTGCATATGGTTTTATTGCCGAAGAAAATTATAACTTAGCACTTAAAATCTTAGATTTCTGTTTAGCATGCTTCAAACCATTTAAGACTTCATTAAATAAATTAATGATAGTTATGAATAAAGCTCAATGCCTTTTATGGTTAAAACAAGAAGAACAAAGTAAAAAGTTATTGGATTCTCAAGATTGGAGTTTATGCACACCTCAATTTATATTATGCAAAAAAGTATTGGAAAGAAAATTTTCTGAGGCAATTGATATATTAAAAACACAAGATACACAATTAGACCAAATTGATTTAATGTCATGGCCAATATTTAAGGAATTCAGAGAAGAACAAATTTTCAAAGATTATTATAGTGAAAAATATCCAAATACAATAAAAGACTTCTCAGAAGAAATGCCAAATAACATAATTGAAGCTGAAGAACAGTTAAAAAAAGATGCTTATTAAAACCATCTGCATTAGGGGCGTTGCTGGGGTGTCCCCCGCAGAGAGGGTAGCGAAAAACGCCGCAGGCGGTTGGAGCGAGGGAGAGACTTCTCCCTCATGATAATTTCACCAACTTGTCGGAAATTCCGACAGGTTCAAAATGAAGATAATCAAAATGTAAGCCGAGAAATTCTTTTTTATAATCTTGATATGATTATATCCCTAGGTTACCGCATAAAGTCAAAGATTACGACTCTGTTCCGTCAGTGGGCAACAAGAAAAGATTTGCTTATCGGATTATATACATGGCAGTTATAGTAAATTAATTTAAGGGATACCTTCTATTGACAAGTAATACAATATAGAAAAACACTCTATTTTATGATAGTATTGTCATATGGGTGAGCAACTTGTACATAAAAAGAAAAAGCTTTCAATTGATGAAATCCTTTTGGACATGAAAGCAAAAGGTATTACTTTAAAATACATTTCTGATGAAGAAGCTAAACAATATCTTCTTGAAAATACTTATTATTTTAAATTCAAATCATACGCAAAAGACTATCCTAAAAATATTGTCAAAGGAAAATATATAGGACTTGATTTCTCGTATTTGCAAGATTTAGCTCGTCTTGATATGCGCTTCAGAGAATTAGTTTTTAAAATGACAATTGATATTGAACATTTTATAAAAGTACAGTTACTGGCGGAATCTCAGAGAAATGTAAAAGACGATGGTTATAAAGTTGTTGCAGATTTTCTTGATGAAAATGCTGAAATTAAACAGAATATAGAATCTCATTCAAATAACACAGGGTATTCATCGTCTTTAATTCAGCATAATATTGGAGATCTACCTATTTGGGTTTTTGTAGAAATAATTTCTTTTGGAGAACTTACGAAATTTTATGATTATTATAATTCTCGATTTCCTATAAGTGGAAATATTTCAGCATATTTGTGGTCTATCAGAATAATGAGAAACGCAGCAGCTCATAATTCTTGCATACTTAATAGACTTACTGAATATTTTGATGAATCAAAAATTAACTATTCTTTAAGAGATTCAATTAAACGAACTTTGCCATTTATAAATTCAAAGAAACTAAAACATTATCTTATGAATCCTGTTATGCAAGATTTTTTAGATATTTTGATGGTTTTTAAATTTTTGGATAAAACACAACTTGTCTTAAAAAAGAGATTAAAGGAATTTGAGTCTTTCTTAAGAAGATGTAAAAAGCATGCTTCATATTATAAATCAAATAAAGAAATTATAGCCTTTTATGTTTTTCTTTATACATTCTATAAAGAATACAAAAAAACACTTTGACATCACAAGAAACTTGTTATATATTATATTTATTGAACTTGGACATTCTCTTGTCCTATAAGGAATGAATCCCGCCGTTTTACGATACAGATTCATTCCGTTTTTTTTGTCCTCATCAATTTCCTATGATATAATAATCATTATCTAATTGTTTAGAGGATTTCAAAATGCAATTTACAGAGCACAGTCTTGAACTTTCAATAATTGAACTGTTTGAAAACGAAGGATATAGCCACCAGACAGGACGGGATATTCATCGTGAAAAGACTGATGTACTTCTGCCAGATTTGCTTGCAACCTTTTTGCGCCACCGATATGCCGCTGAGTTCCTGGCCGAAAGCGAAATTGCCGCAATCATTACACAACTCAAAAACATCAGCGGATCTGACTATGATGCAAACAATCGGATGCTGGATTTAATATGCAACGGCTTTACAATCCGGCGTGAAGATAAGTCAAAGAAAGACCTTTTTATCCAGCTTATTGATTTTGAGGAACCAGAAAGGAACTTTTTTGAAATTGTAAATCAGGTAGAAATTCAAGGACGAGAACAGCTTCGTATTCCAGATGGAATTGTTTATGTAAATGGTCTTCCTCTTGTCGTTCTAGAATTCAAATCGGCAATCAAGGAAAACACTACAATTGAAGATGCCTACAAACAGTTGACTGTCCGCTATCGCCGCGATATTCCAGAACTTTTCAAATACAATGCTTTTGTCGTAATCAGTGATGGCGTAAATAATAAGCTTGGTTCGCTGTTCAGTCCTTATGAATTCTTTTATGCCTGGCGTAAAGTTGAAAGCACAGATAAAGATAGCGATGGTATCAGCTCACTTATTACAATGGTAAAAGGTCTCTTCCGTAAAGACCGGCTTGTAAAAGTTATAAAGGACTTTGTTTACTTCCCAGATTCTAGTGATAAAGAAGTAAAAATTGTCTGCCGATATCCTCAGTTTTTTGCTACCGAATCCTTGTATAAAAGTATTGGTTCTGCAATTCGTCCGAATGGAAACGGAAAGGGCGGTATTTACTTCGGTGCAACAGGCTGTGGTAAAAGCTACACAATGGTTTTCTTAAGCCGTTTGCTTATGCGCTCTCAGGAACTTTCAAGCCCGACTATTGTTGTTATTACAGACCGTACAGATTTGGACGACCAGCTTAGTAAAATCTTTTTGGAAAGTAAAAATTATATTGGTGATGAAACTGTTGAATGTATTGAAAGCCGAGCTCTTTTGAAATCAAAGCTTGAAGGAAGAAAAAGCGGCGGTGTTTTCCTTACAACAATTCAGAAATTCTGTGAAGACATAAAGCTTCTTTCTGACCGGTCTAACATTATCTGTATAAGTGATGAAGCCCACCGCAGTCAGAATAATCTTGAAGAAAAAACTGTAATTACAGATAAAGGCGTTGAACATAAATACGGCTTTGCAAAGTATCTGCATGATTCACTTCCTAATGCAACTTATGTTGGATTTACAGGAACTCCGATTGACGATATGGCACAGGTATTCGGTGATGTTGTTGAAGCATACACAATGAAAGAATCTGTCGCTGATGGAATTACAGTCAATCTTGTTTATGAAGGTCGTGCTGCAAAAGTAATTCTTGATCAGAAGAAAGTTCGTGAAATTGAAGAATATTACCAGCAGTGTGAAGACGAAGGTGCAAATGAAGCTCAGATTGCCGCAAGTAAAAAAGCAGTCGCAAACTTGGATGCCATTATTGGTGACGATGATGTAGTTGCTGCTGTTGCACAGGACTTTATTGATCATTATGAAACTCGTGTACACGAAGGTGCAACAGTTGAAGGTAAAGCCATGTTCGTCTGCTCAAATCGCGAGATTGCTTACAAACTCTGGCAGAAGATTGTTGAACTACGACCTAAATGGAATGAAAAAAAAGACTTCAGTGACAAAGATTACAAGCCAATAGAAAAAATTAAAATGGTAATGACTGAGAACAAAGCAAAAGATACAAAAGGTCTTTTTGAACTTCTTGGAAATCATGATTACCGTAAAGAACTTGACCGTCAGTTTAAGAACATCAAATCAAACTTTAAGATTGCGATTGTTGTTGATATGTGGATTACAGGGTTTGACGTACCTTCTCTCGACACAATTTACATTTATAAACCACTTCAAAAGCATACTCTTATTCAGACAATCAGCCGTGTAAACAGAACTTATAAAGGAAAAGAGAAAGGCTTGATTGTAGACTACATCGGTATTAAGCGTGCAATGAATGAAGCTTTGAAGAAATATACCGGTGACGAAAACGAGGAGTTTGAAGATACAGACAAAGCTGTAGTTATTGTAAAAGACCAGATAAGTATTCTGGATGCAATGTTTAATGAATTTGATACTTCTGATTATTACAATGGAAGCCCACTTAAACAGCTTGAATGTTTGAATCGTGCAGTCGAGTTTGTGCAGACAACTGAAGAACTTGAAAAGAGATTTATGGAAGCTGTACGAAGAATGAAGAAAGCATTTAATCTTTGTTCTTCAAGTGAGAAAATCTCAAAAAGTGAAAAAGATAAAATCAATTTCTATGTTGCAATACGTTCTATCTTATTCAAACTTACAAAGGGCGATGCTCCTGATATTACAACAATGAATCATCATGTTGCTCAGATGATTAGTGAAGCTATTAAGTCAGATGGAGTTGAAGAACTGTTTCAGGTTGGAAAAAATATCAACTTTGATATTTTTACTCCAGAATATCTTGAAAAGATTAACGCCATCCAATTGCCTAATACAAAAATCAAAATCCTTCAGCAGCTTTTACAGCAAGTCATTACTGACTATAAAAAGACAAACAAGATTAAAGCAATGGAATTTTCTGAGCGAATGAAGAAACTTGTAGAAGCATATAACAATCGTCATCTTGATGATTTTACAGCTCAGGTTCTTGATGAAGTTACAAAACAATTGAATGATTTGCTCAACGATATAAAAGTAGATAAAGAAAAGTTCAAAGAACTTGGAATCAGTTTTGAAGAAAAGGCTTTCTACGATATTCTTGTAAGCTGTGCAAAGAAGTTCCATTTTGAAGATCAATATTCTGACGATAAGATGAAAGTTCTTGCGAAGAAAGTAAAAGCCCTTGTTGATGATAAAACTCGATACACTGACTGGGATCAGAGAATTGATGTTAAGGCAGAAATGGAAGCTGATTTAATGATTCTTCTTGATGATAATGGTTATCCACCTGTTCCTAGAAATGAAGTTTACAACGAAGTTTTTGAACAGGCTGAGAACTTTAAGAAATATGCTGAGTAGGAAAATACAGTGACTCAGGATTATCTTTCACGACAACCATTTCTAGACTTTCTCAAATCAATAATTCAAAATCAGAAAAATAATTCAAATGGCTATTCATTTGCAATTGATGGAGTATGGGGGTCTGGTAAGACTTGGATTTTACAGCATCTTGAAGAACAACTTTTAGAAGAACCGGACAATAAATACTTAATATTCCACTACAACGCCTGGGAAAATGATTTTTATGATGAGCCGCTTGTTGCAATTCTTTCTATAATGATTGAATGCCTTATAAAACAGAAAACAGGAGTAAAAGAAAAAGATTCTGCAACTAAAGTTATAACAACATCTATAAAAGCACTGTCAAAAGTCGTAGGAACCATTGTTGAAAAAAAATGGAAAGTAAATCCAAATGATATTATTGAATCTGTAAAAGATTCTGGAAAAGCAATTAGCGATGCAAAACTTACAAAATCTGATTTTAATAATATGCTCCCTTTGGAAAATGCCTTAAGACAAATAAAGGATGTTATAAAAAAACTTTCAAAAGAGCAGAATATTATTCTTATTATTGATGAAGTTGACCGCTGCCTACCCGAATATGCAATAAAAGTTTTGGAAAGACTTCATCACATTTGTAATGATATGCCTGTTATTCAGATTTTATCAATCAATAAGAAAAATCTTGCAGAAAGCATTTCTAATGTATTTGGTAAAACATTTTCGGAAAAAGAAAACATAAATGCATGGCAAGAACAATTTGCTGAAAAATATCTTCAGAAATTTGTTGATATTATAATTCCTTTACCAAAAGGAGAGTTGAAAAAACACTTAGAAGTTTTAAATGGATTAGAAAATGGGTTTAAGCCCTATATTAGACCAAATAATTTTGATCAAGAATTAATAAGATTAGATGAAAGTTATTTGACAGATTTTATCTCTAAATTAATGGATGGTGTAGAACGTCGTTTACAAGAAAAGATATTTAAGCAAGTTTCATTATGCCATAAATTAACTCTTAAAAGTTGCAATGAATATAAAGAAGAACAAATGACATATGCAATCTTGATTTATGAAATTATTTCTTGTATCTGTAGATATGTTTATAAAACTCCAGCAACATGCATGTTAGAAATACATGATAACAGATATCAATTAAATTTTTATCGTTGGACTAATGGTTCAAAAAATCCCGAAAAAACAGAAAATAAAATTCTGAATGATAATCTAGGTGAATTACTTTCATCTTCGGTAAATTATAGTGATTCTCAAAATCATCAGAGATTTGCATTTGAAATTACAGATACAAAAACCTATTTAATGGCTTTTTTTTATAAACAAGAAACGAAATTTTTTGATCCATTACAAAATGGACTTTGGGGATGGATTGCGGAAGATAAAGTGTTCCTGAAAAAATATGATGAAATTATGGATATGCTTATTAAAAAATAAAACTGAAGATTTTATCTCCATTAAATTAATGGTTTAATGACTCTTTTAAATGCAGCTTTTATAGTAAAAAAGACCTAGAAGGAATTAAACATGGAAAACAAAATCAAAGTATTTGAAAATAAAAATGTTCGCACTGTTTAAAATGATGAGGAAGAAGACTGGTATTTTTCAGTAGTAGATGTTTGTTGGATTTTAGCAGATAGTCCTGATTATACAACCGCAAGAAAGTATTGGAACAAGTTAAAACAACGTTTATCTGAAGAAGGTAGTGAACTGGTGACAAATTGTAACCAGTTGAAGCTTCAAGGCTGCAGATGGAAAAATACGCAAAGAACTTACTGATGAATGGAAAGCCCGCGGAATTGAAAAAGAAAAAGATTATGCAATTCTAACAAATGAAAAGAAAATCTTCGCGATAACATGACAAATATTGAACTGGTTTTGAACATGCTTGCCGAAGTTACCGCAACTTCAATTTCAAAACAGGAAAAGCCAGAAGGTTTTGAAGAGAACAAAAAAGTAGCTGTTCGAGGCGGAAAAGTTGCAAACTCCGCACGAGAAAACTATGAGAAAGAAACCGGCCTAAAAGCAATTTCTTCATTAAATGCAAAAGATAAGCCTGCGCTTGAGATTGGAAATAGTACAGGCGGAAAATAGTCTTGCTGTAGATTGTAGTTTTTAATGTAGGTCTTAAAGAAATTTACCTTTTATTACTTGGAAATTATTTGAAACTTCATGAGGTTCACCGTAAAACTGGACCAGTTTCAGTGTAAATCTGGTCCAGTTTCGGGATGGATCTAGTCCAGGTTCAGAAAAATTTAGAAAGACTTTGATATTTTTTTCTAGAAGGGAAGGTAAAATCTTGCTAACCTCTTCGAGATTTTTGTGCATTAATTAGGTACATATCAGCGCAGATCATTTTGCGTACGCAAAATGAAAATTATGCGGTAACATAATGGAAATTATGTTATCGCATATTGCCTTTTATGTTAGCGCATAACGATCGTTATGCACTAACATATTTATATTTATACGGTAACAAAATTGATGTGCACCAGAAAATGACACAAATTCTATGATAATCCGAATAAAAACAGGAAATTAAATACTTCTAAACGCTTTTAATTTTCTACAAACTCAGGATAGTCATCTTCTGCAATTCCAAACTCCCGAACTCCAAACAGCACCAGAGTAATCTCATCAAAATCATTCTGATGAGATTTCATCGTCTCTACTGCGACCTTAATAGCATCCTTTTGCGGGTAGCCGTAAACACCGGCAGAAATCAGTGGAAAAGCAATAGTCTTAAGCCCGTTTTCCTTTGCAAGATTCAAAGAGTTTTCATAACAGGAAGTCAGAAACTCTTCTGCCTCTACGGGAGTATGTTCAAAATAAACCGGACCAACAGTGTGAATTACAAATCGGGACGGAAGTTTATATCCTTTTGTGATTTTTGCTTCGCCAGTTCTGCAGCCGTGAAGGGTACGGCATTCTGCAAGAAGTTCTGGACCGGCAGCGTAATGAATTGCACCGTCAACACCGCCGCCACCAAGAAGACTTGAATTTGCAGCATTTACGATTGCATCACAAGCCAGCGTTGTAATGTCGCCTTTGATAATTTTGATTTTTCCCATAGTGGAGCTGATCGGACTTGAATCCTTATATAATTGTAATTTATTAAAAAAACAGTCCAGTGGACTATTTTTTAATAAATATCCATCAACAAATTGTAGCGCTCTAGCCAGGTGAGCTACAGCCCCGATGATTTTATTATAGCACATTTTTAAATTAACAGTTTACAGATTTCTACCAAAATCAGTGCTACCCTTTTATATATGCGTCCTACAAAAAGTAAAGAACGACTTGCATATTATAAACATTTACTTGCTATCGATAAGAAAAGAAATGAATTATCAAATCGTAAAGATGATGAAGATAATTATATTGAAATTCCTAAAATGCTTATTGGTTATAAAATCAAGCTTGTTCCAGTTGATTCAATGAAAAACCGCGATGACGGTCTTACAGAAGCAGTCGAAGCTGCTACTTCATGGTTTCGCTTTTCTAATAAGCCATTCAGATTGTGCAATTTAAAGAGTTATCGATGCGAATTCAGAAATCACCTTCATTATTGGGATTGCTATGAAAAGGACGAGTTTGAAAAAGAGTATTTTCAAAACAAAGTTTTTAAGAAAGGCCACCTCAAACTTCTGGATATATGTGAAAAAGATTTTGAAAAACTGAGCGCCTCTGCAAAGCAATATTTCATTCAGGTATTTAAGGAATATGATAAAAGAGGAAATCCCGTTTACATTTATCATCCTGATATCCCAAAAACTTATGTTCGTGAATATGAAGAAAAACTTTTCTGGAATCGCCTTTATATTCCTGATGGCCAAGCTCTATCTGAAAAGAAAAAACTTAATAACTGGCTTAATTACAAAAGAGAATGCGAACTCTGGCACTATGAAGGCTATAAAACCAGCCGCTATTGCAAATGGGAACGTGATGTCACTCATAAACAAATTCGTGCTCAATCAAAAATTGAATTAGAAAAAGCTGTTAAAGAATATTTTGAGACGGAAAGATATTAAAAATCTTAATTTGATTGGAGAAAAATACTAAAATAGAACTATGGGAATGCGAAGATTATTTATTATCAGAAAAGATTTGCAACTCTCTGCTGGGAAACTTGGTGCAATGGTTGCGCATTGTGCAGAAGGATATTGGATCTGGCTTATTCGTAAGAATCTTACAGACCAGAACGGAACAGTCCATGTCTCTTTTGACCTGGACCGTGAAATATATAACGATTATTTGAATGGTCGTATCACAAAGACAATCTGCGAGGCAAGAAATCTGAATAAACTGCTTCAAGCTCGTGATATGGCGTTGGAATTGGGACTGGTCGAAAATCAAGATTTTGGAATGATAAACGATGCCTGCCTTACAGAGCTTACTCCCGAATGGGTTGATGAAAATGGCGAAGGCCGCTGCACTGTGGGAATATGGTTTAAGCCTCTGCAGGATGATGTTGCACATATCATCAGTAAAAAGTTTCAGTTGTACAAGGATTAAATTACCAGATCTTTCCCCTGTTCTTTTTAATTTCGCTGCGGATTTTCTTCATCTTTAATTTTCGTTCCTTGCTGGCACGAGTCGGCTTTGTTTTAATACGCTTTTTAGGAATTACCAGGGCCTGAACAATTCTGTTTTCCAAACGGGTAATTGCAATTTCACGATTGCGTTCCTGGTAACGCTCATCATCTACATCAAGAAAAAGACAATCTTCTTTATTGATGATAGCTGCAAGTTTTATACGAAGATGAGCAAGCTCTGCATCATTAAGGCCGCCCAGAGAAGTAACTGGAACAACCAGATGAACTTTGGTATTCACCTTATTTACATTCTGGCCACCGTTACCTCCGCTGCGGGCAAAAGTCATTTGAGAATTATTGATTATGGATTCATGCAGCTTTGCACGGTTCATTGTTTCTATTGTAGTCATTTTATCAATTTTACATAATCCATTCGCTTTATCATTTGATCTGTTGAATGGGCATCAAAACCTATTATAGTATTTACAGGTTTTGAGGTGGCACAATTGTACTGATCAACCAAATTCCAAAACTCATTTCGCCAATAAATATAATTTGATTTCTCAACTAATTTTTCATAAGATGCAAGATTCTTCTCAAGCATAATATTGTTTTGAGCAGCAGTTGCAATCAGTTCATTTGAAATATCTGTCATCTCAGCTGTCCATCTTTTACAACGTCTGAAGAATCTGTCTGGATGAGCAACGGTATTAAATAAACCCGTTTTCATTCCTTCAATCATTGCATTACAACATCCAATAAATTCATCAGATTTATCTTCATCATCAAAACTGAAAGATCCGTCTGGATGCTGATAGAAATGCTGACCGATTATCAGAGGATTAAGATTTAAGTGTTTTAACTCTTCATAGAACTTGATCATTGAAGGTAAAAATTCAACTTCAAGTCCTATTTCAATTTTTATTTGCTCCTGATATTTTTCCTTCAAATGATTTAATGAATCAATATATTCAGAAAGCTGTTCCATATCCATTCTGTTTTTAAATGGATTTTCAGGAAATGGACAGTGATCCGTAAAAGTTATTTTTTCTGCTCCAAAAGACAAAGCCATTTTGATATATTCTTCATCAAGTTCTTCAGAAGCATGTTTACATCTATATGTGTGTACATGAAAAATATGTTTCATAATATTTATATCTCCAATAAAAACTCATCTATTCTTTCTGCATTTCCAGAATCTTCATCAGGATAACCAACCGGATTCAGCTTCAGATGAATTATTCTTCCATCATTCTGTGCCAGATCATTTGTACGTACAGAATGAGTATGCCCTGCAAGCCAGATACAGTTATCTTTTAGCTGCTTCAAATATTTCTGTCCATCGAAATAGAAAAAGGTAGTAAAGAGATCATCCTTATAAATATATTCGACTCCGAAAAAAGTCGGAATGTAATGAGTCATGATGATGTCTGGCTTTTGGGAAACCACGTAATCCAGCTTTTTCATTTGTGAAGCAAGAATATCCTTATGAACATTTCCCATATATTCCCAGTGTCGGTAATCAAACCAGTCTCTCCAATAACAGAGAAACTTTGCCATGTTTCCGTCTGGCTCAGGATCAATTTCATACGCCCAGCTAAAATCATTAAAAGCCATCGTTCCGCCAAACTTCACGCCTTCAAACTCTTCGACAGTTCCATCAAGAATCGAAACATTTCCAAGTTTTGAAGCTTCTGCTTTCAGAAAGTCTAGTTTTGCCTGTGTTTCGGTAAAGGGATTGTTTCTAAAATATGATTCATTATGAACCGTCAAATCATGATTTCCAAAGATTACAAAAATCTTTTTGTAGCGGGATGAAACTGCCTTGTAAAATTCCACAAAAAGGTGCGGATCATCACAGGTGTCACCTGCCACGCAAAGTACATCCGCTGGTTTGAGTGCATTGTTTATGTAGTTTTCCAGACTTACACGATGATTTATGTAATGATCAACGTGTAAGTCGCTTGTCATGTAGATTGTCATAATTCTTATTCTTTTTTTCCTGAATTATAAGTTTTATTTGGTAGCGATGATTTAATTGTATGATTGGAAGTTCCGAAGTAAGTAAAGCTAAAAAATGCTTTCGCATTTTTCTTAACGCTTTGCTATTGAACATCGGCCGCCAGCGGCCTTTCACATCTGTAAACCATTAATTTAAAAAGATGGCTTACAGACAGAAAAGATTAGGCACTCAGCCGCAGTTTGCAATCGTTACAATTCTTGTTGCATAGCTTCTCAATCTTGTTTGAAACGCACGAAACTTCAATTTCAATCATGCGCTGAATTACAATCTCTTCGACTGCTGCATCAAACAAGTGAGCAAGCACCAGCAAGTTGTCGATTGTTGGAATTGACTTTCCACTTTCCCAGGCGTAAACAGCCTGAGGATATTCAAAACCGAATACAGCCTGAATATCGTGGACAGTGTATCCACTTTTGATTCTGAGTGATTTAATTTGTGCGCCAGTTGATTTCAGATCAACAACCGGCCTTTGAATGGTTACGGTCCTCATATGATTTTTCTCCTTTAACAAAAACTCCATTATCTTTTATGCCTGCACATAGCAATCCATAAAGCCAAGGTGTGCGCAGAATCATCGCACGAGATAATTTTGTAATGTCAAATGTGTCTGTGCTCATTACGCACTCCTTTTATAAAAGATAATTTTTCGCCAACGGCGTATCGGGTTTTTGTCTCCGGTTTGCAAAACCAATGAGACACGGCGCTCGGCTTCTTAGGGCCAGCGACTTTAATTTGTGTTTTGTATTTTCACTTTAACAAATAAATTTTCATTTGTCATTAAACTGTTAGTTTAAAGTTTTCAGTCTATTCCTAGCTGTCAGAAAACCCGGAGACCGTAGGTTCGAATCCCTCTCCCGCTATAGATTTTTTCATTACAGAACCTTCTGTCAAGAGCCGGCTTTGCACTTTCACCAGAAAATCCCATAAATACCATTTATCAATTCTGTATAGAAAAAACTATCTATGATTTTGAAATAATCCCAGTATTGAAGATTATTTCTGAAGTCACATCTATAACTTTTCTTGAGAATAAAAAATTCTGTGGTAAAATATTTTTAGGAAATTTTTCAAAAGGAGTATACTATGGATGTTAAAATTGAAAATTATCGCGTAGACGGTTCAAAGGCCTTTAAAATCAAAAAAACTCCAACAGACTCAAACGGACTCGAAGAAAAAAAGGCTGAATATATAGAAAAAACTCACAAAAATTCTGAAAAAATTGCGGAACTTCAAAGCGCGCTTTATGCAGAACACAAGGAGGCGGTTTTAATCTGTTTTCAGGCATTGGACGCTGGAGGAAAGGATTCGACAATTTCCCATGTTCTTACGGGGGTAAATCCGCTTGGAATTGACGTTTTCAGCTACAAAGGCCCTAGTGCAGATGAAGCCAGCCACGATTTCTTGTGGCGATATCATAAAAATCTGCCTATGAAGGGTAAAATTGCCGTTTTCAACCGTTCATATTATGAAGAAGTTCTTGTCGTAAAAGTTCACGAATTCTTTAAGGATTATGATTTACCTCGACGCCTCAAAAAAACAGATTACATTGAGCAGAAATACTCAGATATCAAAGGATTTGAAAAATATCTTCACGCAAATTCTATCAGAGTAATTAAATTCTTCTTAAATCTGTCAAAAAATGAACAGAAAAAACGCTTTTTGGACAGAATAAATCGTCCTGAAAAAAACTGGAAATTCAGTGAAAATGATATAAAAGAGCGTCAATTCTTCGAAAAATACCAGGAAGCTTTTGAAGCTGCAATCAACAATACTTCGACAGAAGACTGCCCATGGTATGTTATCCCTGCAGATCAGAAATGGTTTGCCCGCTATCTTGTTTCTGAAATAATTCTCAGCGTGATGAAAGATATAAATCCTAAATTCCCTGAAATTACAAAAGAACAGAAAGATAATCTGGAAAACTGTAAAAATATGCTGGAAAACGAGGCAAAATAGAATATGGAAAAAGTCGACTGGCTGTATTTTCAGGTAAATCTTGTCTGCCTAATGATTATGGCAAAACTCTGGCGAACGGTTTTTTATGATTACAAATCGCAATATGAATCCCGCCTTTTCTCCTATGTTCTGCTTTCCACTACAATTTTTACTATATCCGATGCCGGCTGGATTATTTTTACTTCTCTGCTGTTCCCGGGCAATATTTTTGTTAATTATCTGGTTAACATCGTTTATTTTGTTTCATCGGCCTTTATCGGAATAACCTGGTTCTGGTTCTGCGAATTTATTCTTGGCTTTAACTTCAAAAAAAATAAAGCTCTTCTTATTATTCTCCATATTCCCTTTTTAGCGCTTTTCCTCATGTCGCTTTCTTCGCCTCTCACACACTATATTTTTTATATTGATGATGCAAATGTTTACCAGCGCGGCCCTTACCATATGCTTCAGGTCTTCTGCATGAACGTTTACTTTATCATCACAAGCATTCAGGGTATTATCCGCCTTTTTGATAAAAACGAAATCGCGATGAAAAAGAAATATATTTCGATTTCCACACTGATTTTGTGGGCTTTCACCGCGCAGATGATTCAGGTCTGCATTCCGGGCTATCCGACAATTGAAATAGGACTCGTAATGGCACTTTTCAGCGTGTACGTTGAACTGCGCAATTCAATAATTTCAATTGACCAGCTTACACAGATTAATAACAGAACCCAGCTTTTAAAATATCTTTCTCAAAAATTTAAGAGCTTTAATGGAAATGATTCCTCAAAAAATCTCTATCTGATGGTGCTTGATGTTGATGATTTTAAGCACATAAACGACAAATTCGGTCATATGGAAGGTGATTTTGCCCTTAAACTTGTTGCAGATTCCCTTAAAAAAGTTGCCGCAAATACAAGCTGCTTTATTTCGCGCCTTGGCGGTGATGAATTTGTTGTTGTTACAGAAAAAGAAAATGATAAACTTGCTGAAAATCTTTCTGAAACAATCAGAAATCAGATTTTAAAAGACAGTAGCAATACAGAAAAGCAATACAAAATTTCCACTTCAATCGGTTTTGCAAAAAAAGATACTCACAACGCAACCGTTGCAGACCTCTTAAAAAGTGCCGATGAAGCAATGTATCACAACAAACAGAAACATAAAAAACAGGCTGACTAAATTCGCACCCTTATTCCTTATTTTTTCAGTCTATAAACCTTTGAATTTCTCTTCGTATTCCAGATTGCCTTTCTTTCTGCTGGCAAATCCTCAATATTTCCAAGTTCAAATCCCAGATTTTCAAACCAGTCAGCCGCCTGAGTTGTCATAATAAACACGCTGGCAGCATTTCTCATTTTTGCCATACTGATAAGATGCTTTACAAGCTTGAGCCCGATTCCCATATGGGTAAAATTTTCATCCACGGCAACCGCCGCAATCTCCGCCTGGCCATCCCCATAAAAATGAAGGGCACTGCAGGCGTGAACACCACCGTCAATCTCGTATACCACAAAATCAGAAAGCTGACCCGCAAGCTGCTGCTCTGTTCGCGGCAAAAGTTTTCCGCTTTCCATAAAAGGCCGCATAATTCCCAGAACCGCCGGAATATCTGTCTGTTCCATCGCCCGGATTTTGCCGTAATTGCTGGTGTAAATCATCGTTCCAGAACCAAGGTCGCTGAAAATTTCACATGGCAAAACGCCGTCAAGATTTCCGTCAACAAGGTGAACTCGGGTAACTCCGCGGCGGCAGGCATCCTTTGCCAGCTTCAAAACAGAAATCACATCAAAATCAGCCTCTTCATTAGCCTTCAAAAAATCATCAACTTCTTCAAGGTTCATGGCAGGAACATCACCGTTATCAGCAAGCGCAAAATGCTCCGGCACATGACAGTTGGCCGAATTAATAGTCTTACCTTCCATCACGTAAAAAAGCTTATCCGCATTCAGACTGATTGCCACTGCCTGGGCAAGAGAAACCGAAGAAATATTATAAGGACGTCCGCTCGTGTTCCATCCGATGCAAGGAAAAATCGGAATAAAACCGTCATCCAGAACCTTTTTTATTGCCTCTGCCTGAATCTTATCAATTTCACCGGCCGTTCCGTAATCAAAACCGTCCAGAACACCCTTTGCCCGCGAACGAACCCAGTTTCCGATAATCGCATTAATATCGTTAGCCGCAAGGCTGGTCATCACAATATTCGAAACATCAAAAGCCGCCATTTTAATAACCGGCATAGCGTCAGTTTCCGTAACACGACATCCATTTTTGTAAGTCCACTCAATTTTCTCCGCCTTCAAAAGCTGATCAATTCGACTTCGCGCCCCCGGAATAATCACAACCTTAATTCCCGCCTGATGAAGCAGGGCAATATCGCGGATATGGCTGGAAAATAGCGGTGACTCAATCGTTTTATCATCAAGATAAATTACGACCGTTGCATTCTTAAACTTCTGCAAATAGCGGATTACATTACGAATATTTTCTGCACTTTTGACGCTCATAAGTTTATTATATCACAAAAAATGCTATAATTTCAGCATGACTTTTCCTCATTCCATTTCAAAATTTCCAATTACCGAACATCTTGAAAAAATCTGCTCAAGCTTGAAGGCATCTCCCAGCCGGGCGTTGATTTTGACGGCAGAAACTGGTGCGGGAAAGTCTACCGTATTGCCGCTGGCACTTTTGCAGGCATTCACGAGCGGGGAGGGGGAATCTAGCCCCTCAAAAATCCTCATGACAGAGCCGCGTCGTCTTGCCGTTGTCGGCGTTGCAAACCGCGTTTCTGAGCTTCTGGGCCAAGCTGTCGGCGGACAGGTCGGTTACCGTATTCACCTTGAAAACCGCATTTCCCCTCAGACCCGGCTGGAAGTCCTCACCGAAGGAATACTTATCCGCATACTGCAGTCTGACCCGGCACTTGAAGGTGTAAATCTTGTCGTCCTCGATGAGTTTCACGAACGCAGCATCAATACCGACCTTGCCCTGGCTTTTCTTCGCGAGGCTATGGAACTTCGCGATGACCTTTTTGTAATCATCATGTCCGCCACAATCGAAAGTAAAAAAATTGCGGCTTTTCTTGGCGATGGAACTCCCGTGCTGGAAATCCCCGGCCGGACTTTTCCAGTCGAAATACAATATCAGCCGGATCTTAGGATAGATGAAGCGGTATGCTCTTACATTGAAAATAAGCTGGGTCTTAAATGCTGCTGCTTTAAAACACCATATTCCATTTTATGCTTCCTCCCAGGTATCCGCGAAATCCGGGCAGCTCAAGCGGAACTTTCCCAGGCGCTAAAATCTCAAATCGAAAGCGGAAATGTCGAAGTCTGCGTGCTGCATTCCTCCATCAGCTTTACCGAGCAGAAGCATATCCTTACTCCGCCCGCTGCCTCTACCATCCGTGTAATTCTTTCTTCCGCAATCGCCGAAACTTCCCTTACCGTACCGGGCGTTGTCTGCGTAATCGATAGCGGGCTTTCCCGGATAAACCGCCTCAACGTTTCAACTGGAATGGAAAATCTTGTTACCGAAGCTGAATCTGAATTTTCTGCGGCTCAACGGTCAGGTCGTGCAGGCCGCGAGCAGGAAGGAGTTTGCATACGTTTATGGAACAAATTCGATGTCCGCCAGAAGGAAGTTCAGCCCGAAATCCTCCGCACAGATTTGACTCAGCTGGTTCTGGAATGTTCGGAACGCGGCATTTATGATATCTCAAAAATCCAGCTTCTGGATTCACCGACAAAAAACGCCTGGGAAGGAGCTGTTCAATTTCTTCAGCAGGCAGGCTGTCTGGACAAAAACCGCCATATCACAGAGCGGGGAAAAGCCGCATTATCCCTTGGAATTTCTGTCCGCCTTGCCATGATTGCCCTTGACGGCTGGCAAAAATCAGAAAAAAAGAAGGCGAATTCAGCAAAAAAGCAGAAGAATTTCTTATAAAATACAGCCAGTATGCCCAGAATTCCACTTCTATTCAAAGGCAATTTTTAGCAAATTTGGAACAAAAATTGAATAAAATTTGCGGAAATTCGAACAAATTTGAAGAAATTCAGGCAAATTTCGCGAATTTTAACAAAAAAAATCATCAAAATTCATTAATTTTGCTTTCCGGTTTTCCAGACCGTCTGGCACTGCGTCTCACAGAATCCCGCAAAAATCCCGACGGTTCGACTTCTCCTGTCTATCAGTTTCCGTCAGGACGAAAGGCTGTCCTCCACAATTCAAAGCACAGTCAGGCAAAATGGATTGCCGCCCCTGAAGTTATGGCTGGCCAGAGCGAGGGCGTAATTTTTGATTTTGAAGAACTGACGGATGCCGAAGTTGAAAGCTGGCTTTCTTCCCGTACTCAGTCAAAAATCATCTGTCACTTTGAAAACGGCAAAATCCTCAAAAGTGAAAATATCTGCTACGGCGAGCTTGTCCTTTCCTCAAAAAAACTGCTGTCTACAAAAGAAGACTATGCCGCAGCCTGGATGACCGAAATCCGCACAAAAGGGATGGAAGCCCTGCCGCTTGATGACAAATGCGAAAACTTCTTAGAACGCATAAAATTTTATGCTCAGCAAAATCCTCAGAATAGCCAACTGGACGAAAAAATCTCCGGACTGACTGATGCGCCGGAAAGCTGGCTTTTACCTTTCATCACCTCAAGCTCGCTGACCTCGCAAACTATTTACGATGCACTAAATTATCAATTCGGAGAGTTTAATATTGAAGAAAATGTGCCTCTGCAAATTACGCTTCAAAACAGAAACCGGGCAAAAATCAAATATGAAAAACTTGCATCCCCGGACGACAAAACCCGACTGGTAATCCGTCCGGTAATCGAAATCATAATTCAGAGGGCCTTCGGCTGCACCATAACTCCAAAAATCGCCGGAATGAAAGTCCTTTTCCGCCTGCTTTCACCAGCCCAGCGCCCACTGCAAATCACCGATGATCTGGAAGGCTTCTGGACCGGCACCTGGCCACAAATCTGCAAAGAAATGAAAGGCCGCTATCCCAAACACAATTGGGACGTAAATAGACCGGAAAAAGGTTAGTTCGAGTCAATATAAATTACATGCCGCAGGATTTATTATAAGCCGCAACAACTGCGCTGATTACGCTGTTTCTCATTCCTTTTTCTTCAAGGGCTGCAACGCCATCAATTGTTGTACCGCCTGGAGAGCATACGCTGTCCTTCAAAACGGCAGGGTGCTTTCCGCTCTGCAAAACAAGCTCTGCAGACCCCTTTACTGTCTGGGCAGCGTAAATATAAGCCTGGGAACGAGGCATACCGCATTTTACGGCAGCATCAGCAAGAGCTTCAATGAACATAAATACAAAAGCAGGGCCAGAACCGCTTACGGCAGTAACACAGTCCATCAGTTTTTCAGGCACCTGTTCAACTTTTCCGGCAGCTTCAAGAATAGTCTTTATTTCAGAAAGTTCTTCTTCACTAATATTTGAGCCACAGCTGAGGGCTGTCATAGCCTGGCCAATCTGAGCCGGAACATTTGGCATAATTCGCACAAAACGCAGACCCTTTGCAAAGCCTTCCAGCTTTTCAATGCTCATTCCAGCTGCCATTGAAATTACAACAGCATCCTTAGAAAGGGCAGGGGCAATTTCTTTAAGCACAGCTTCTACCATCACAGGTTTTACACCGATAAAAACATATTTTGCATCTTTAATTGCATCAGTATTTTTTTCAAAGCTCTTACAGCCGTTTTCTTCAGCAAAGGCTTTTGCGTGCTCCGGATTTTTGCTGGTCACAGCCACATTCCAGGCATCAAACTTTTTACAAACCGCGCGCATAATCGCACCGCCCATAGCCCCAGTACCAATACAAGAAATTTTTGCTTTCATATGCCAGCCTCCTAAAAATGCCTTTTCTTCTTTATTTTAATTTAGATTTCCTATTCCGCAAGGAAAATCGTGCCGCCTGCGCTTCCATCTGCAAGCTTAACAAGAACTTGATCCTTCGAACCGTTTGCCAGCAGCATGTGGATTCCGTAAGCCGTAACCTTTTCTGCCGCCTGCAGCTTAGTCTCCATTCCACCAGTTCCAAAGGCATTTGTATCGCCGATTTTAATCTCTTTTCTAAGCTCAGGAACAGAATTTACCTCTTCAATCAGTTTTGCATCCGGATTAGTTTTTGGATTATCAGAATAAACGCCGTCGATATCGCTGAACAAAATCAAAAGGTCAGCACTCCACAAAATTGCAGTCAGAGCGCTCAAGTTATCGTTATCACCGATTTTAATTTCATCAAAACTTACGCTGTCATTTTCATTGATAATAGGCACAACACCCTCGTCAACAAGAGTAAAAAGCGTATTGCGGATATTCAGGCTTCGGTGCTCGTTCTTAAAATCATCCTTAGTCAAAAGCAGCTGCCCGATATGAAGTCCCTGCTTCTGAAAAGCCTTTCTCCACTGATGCATCAGCTCCACCTGCCCAATCGAACAGAGCGCCTGACGATAATGCACATCCTTTTTTCGCGCCCATTCCTTAGTGGTAGAAACTCCGGCAACCTGCGCCCCCGAAGACACCAGAATAATCTGCTTTCCCTGCTTAATCAGTTCCGCGCACTGAGCCGCAAAACTAGCCATAAACTCCGTATTTTGAGTCCCGTCCGGCAGCGCCAGCGTATTCGACCCGATTTTTATAACAATTTTTCGCGACCCTTTAATTACTTCTGCAATTTTACTCATAGTTTTCCTCGATATAATTATGAAGGAGGGGAAAGCCTTCCCCTGTCTCGCACTTCGTTGCTCGTCACCCTTTCTAGCGGGGAGACCCCGCAACGCCCCCTTCTATCTTACTTGACCATCCCCGTCTATTAAATACTTCGTCGTCGTCAACGCCTTAATTCCCATAGGCCCGCGCGCATGAAGCTTCTGCGTACTGATTCCCAGTTCCGCTCCAAAACCGAACTCGCCGCCGTCTGTAAAGCGTGTGCTGGCATTTACATAAACACAGCTTGCATCAATCATAGCCTGGAACAAACGAGTGTTAGCCCGGCTTTCAGAAATAATACTTTCGCTGTGCTTTGTATTATGCGCATTAATATAGCTGATTGCTTCTTCGATTGAATCCACAATCTTTACGCAGCACTCATAATCAAGATATTCGTTTCCAAAATCCGCTTCCGTTGCAGGAACGGCGTCCTTCAGATACTTTATCGCTCTTTCATCCGCATGAAGCTTTACCCGGCCCGCAAAAGTTGCTTCCAGCTTTGGCAAAAAGTCAGCTGCAATCTTATTGTGAACAACAATACATTCAATCGCATTGCAGACGCTAGGACGCTGAATTTTAGCATTTTCAGCCACACGGCAAGCCATATCCAGGTCGCCCTCGCTGTCAACGTACAAATGACAGACACCGCTGCCAGTTTCAATCACCGGAACGCGCGCATTCTGTACCACATTCTGAATAAGCTTTTTACCTCCGCGCGGCAAACAAACGTCAATCAAGCCGACCGCATTCAAAATCTGATCAACATCGCTATGGTCGTGCTCCCGAACCTCAACAAGTTCAATCGCCTCAGGCACACCGCCAGCCACACCAGCCAGCGCTTCGCGAATCACGCGAACAATTTCCACATTCGATTTATAAGAAGAAGACGAACCGCGAAGCAAAATGGCATTTCCGCTCTTGTAAGCAAGACTAAAAGCATCAACCGTAACGTTAGGTCGGTTTTCATAAATAATGGCAACAACACCAAGAGGAACCCTTACCTGGCGGATATTCAGCCCGTTAGGAGTTTTCCAGCCCGCAATTTCCTCGCCAACAGGATCAGTCTGTCCGATAACCAGCCTCAAACTAGAAATAATACCGTCGATTCTCTTGTCATCAAGCAAAAGGCGGTCAATAATCGACTCGCTCAAACCGCCGGCCCGCGCAGCCTCAACATCAGCCTTGTTAGCCGCAATAATAGAAGCGCGTTTTTTATCCAGAGCCACCGCAACCGCCTCCAGAGCCGCATTCTTCTGGCAGGCATTCTGAAGAGCAAGCTTTCCGCTCGCAACCCGTAAAGATGAACAAACTTTCTTAATATCCATAGTTTTTCCTCGCGGACATCACCCCGCAACTTTATTAAAAAAAATAGCCGGAACCCTCAAAGTCCCGGCCTTTCAAAAAATATCAGATTAATAATTAGCAAGAAAATACATTCCAACCATCATAGCAACCCGAGATTTTTCTTCAGACCACTCGGTTTTGGGAGGAAGGTTTGAAATGTACCACCAGAAAATACCAAATTCCGGATCAATGCGCATAGAATATTCAGCAAAATCAGGGGAATCAGTCGACTGACCAAACATAAGGAAAACAGCCTGATTTATAATATTGCGGAAAAGCTCGTAACTGTCTTTCCAGCCATCTTCAGTAATAAATTTTTCCAGACGATACAAAAGCTCGTCCTTCAATGCAATGTCCGATTTTTCAACCCAGGTTTTCTGAATAAGAAGTGTAAGATTATTTTTAAAACTGATTACAAGTTTATCAACGCCATCTTCCGGCATCTTAGAAAAGCCTTTTTCTGCCCCAAACGCAACCGCAATCGCATCCGCAGCCTCATAAAAATTCTCCGGCTCAGCAATAAACTTCGGAAGCGCCTTAACTGTGTCTTCATCCAAAAATTCAGAAATAAACTCTTCTTGATTAGTCATGCCCTTAATATAGATGTTTTCTCAACTTTTTTCAACACACCTAACAAAGTATTTATATTTCATGATACGGACGTGCCCTAGCAAGGTAGCTCCAGCCCTCACAACTTCCGCCTGCGGAAGTTAAAGCAAGGTACGGTCAATCTGGAAGTTGGTGTTTCCCTTACAACCTTGCTAGGTCGGGCTTTTCGTACTTCGCCGTCTCACGCGGCTCATCCCTCTCTAACGCTCGGGACTGCTTCGCAGGTACTACAATCCCTCACGTGATTTTACCTTTGTTAGAATATTTTCCCAATCTATTATTTTTTTTAAATTATTATAGCATTCAAGATCTGGAATTAATTTATATTCTTTTTGTAAATCTTCCAAAGAAGAATCTATTGCCGAAATAATTTCTTCAGTGGAAGCATTTAGTAAATCTTGCTCTAACAATAATTTTCCTTCATATCTAAATTTTTTTTGTCTTGCATTTCTTACATATTTCTTTAATGAGGAAAGAAATATTTCTCCCCTTATTTCTGTACCGCTGATAAAAAATCTAACAGCACCAAAAATTTGATTATATCGCCATGGCGATATATAGTTATTCTCAAAATTATCAATAATTTCTGGCTTAACTTTTTGAATATCACATTCAATAGTTTCCAAATATCTTCTTAATTGTTCATCTTTCTCCTTATAAAATAATTTTTCTTCTTTTGAATAAAGATTTATTTCAAATAATCCAAATTCACTCATTTTATTTATATCCTTTTTTTGTTGTCTTAATTATTTACTTTTGCGTAAGTAATCCAATAATAAGTTTTTGAGTCAACTTCAATTGCAAGCACAACAGTAACATCATCACCCATAGATGATATTCTCCAATTATTTCCAGTCCAACTAATCTGATTAGCAGAAAATAAACTAAATGAAGAAGTTCCTCCATTAGGAATAATTTTATTTGAAGGGGGATTTCCTGCAGTTATATATTTTTGACCATCAATAAATGGTAATGATGTATTACCATTATATGATAAAGAAGATTCATCAAATTTTATTTTTATTATTTTTCCATTTTTATTTGTAATATCTGCATAGAATGAATAAATATATAATCCATCTCTTTCTCTTTTTACTTTTCCTCGTATATCTACAATAATATCATCCTTATTGTAATCATTTTCAAATTTTAATTTTAAAGGACTTTCGCCTCCTTCACATGAAAAAACAATAATATTTAAATCATGTGATGAACTATTTGATTCATATTCTTTTATTATTGCATCTGTTGTAAACCTAATTGAATATAATTCTTTTAATCTACCATCATAAATTGTTTTTATTGCTGTTTTTCCATTAGGATCAATTATACCATTACCAATAAAAACCTCTTTTTCTGTATCTTTCGGAATACCATAAAGAGAACAACTAATAAATGAATCCGTTTTATTTGTGACTTTTATATAATCTCGCCATTCATAATTTTTATTTTCAAACATTATTTCATTTGAATATAGAGAAGCTACAGAACTAACTAATTCATTTTCTATTCCTTCATACGAATTTATCGTAAGAATAATATCATCGTGTTTACATTCTATTTTGTAATCTATTAAATTTCCCACTGGACGAATTAATATATAGTCATAATCATCAAAATTACCGTCCACTCTTGTTTTTTATTTGAAAATCTGTTTTTTTTGGTGCAACAACTCCACTTCCAACTTTATTTTCTTCAGAATTAACTTTTCTTTTTACAAATATGTCTAATGAAATAATTTCGGAAGTATTATTTATTACTTTAAAATTATCTTCATAAATGTGTCTTGTATTATCAATTGTAATTAAATTTCCTTCTGAAAATGCAAAATTACATAAAAGTAAGAATAAACCTATCAAAAAATTTTTTTTCATATTAACTCCTTAATTCTTATTTCAATTACAAAATTAACATCTTGTAATTACGGTAATTATACGCTCAAAGACACCACATATCAACGTTTAAAAACACAATCTGTCTAAACTTTAACCTAGATATGAAAGATACAAATTTGAACTTTAAAGAACGTTTAATAGATGAACTAAATTATCGAGGATTATCAAATAAAGAATTCGCTCAAAAAGTTGGAATTAGTTTAAATACACTTGGAATGTATCTCTACCGTGGTTCAATTCCAGCTGCTGATGTCGCTGTTAAAATGGCTCAGGTTTTAAATACAACAGCAGAATATCTTATTTTAGGAACAGAAAATAATAAACCTCTTCCAAAACAATCTACAAAAACAGACTGGCAGAAAAATGAAATTTCTAGAATTGTAAATTCTTTTACTCCCTCACAGTTAGACAATTTTATTCAGATTGCAAACGCATATAAAAACGCCGTTTCAGAAAATACATCTTCAAAATAATCTTTTCAAAAACTTACACTACATTTATTGGAATATTTCACAATTTGTAGTGTAAGTTTTTCAATTCATATCTTCAAAAATTTTTATATCATTTTCATCACAAACTTGTTTTAAAACTTTTAATTGTTTTACTGTTAACGTTTTATAAACTTCTTTCAATTTATTTAAATGTTCTGGTGATTTTTCAATGTGATAAAGCAATTCTTTTACGGCAACAATATCTTTTACTTTCTTCTCAGGTGGATTTCTAACCGGATTTGTAAGAATTTTTTGAATGACATAAACT
The DNA here is from genome assembly GCF_000260795.1 of Treponema sp. JC4. Classification (GTDB taxonomy): domain Bacteria; phylum Spirochaetota; class Spirochaetia; order Treponematales; family Treponemataceae; genus Treponema_D. The sequence continues at coordinate 427 of NZ_AJGU01000029.1, read as the reverse complement.
GCCGGTTCCGGGACAGTCAAAATATAATCATCTCCTTCAGGAGATTTTATTTCAACTTCTCTTGGAAAGTTTGACAGAATATTCAAAACACGAAGTCCTTCTGATTTTATTCCTAAAGGTTTGATTTCTGTACAACCTTCTGTACCAGCTCCTAAAACACGAGTCAAAAATTCTAATTCCAGCAAATCTTCTTTATAGAATCTTGAAATTCCATTTTCTTCATCATATACATATCCAATTTCTTTTAATTTCTCTATAACTGGAATTTTATCCTTTGGAATATTTATATTACGATAAAAGAAATCAATATCACGAGTACGCAAGTTTGGTACAAAATCGGTGTTAAAAAGTACGGGGTAAATATATTCAGCCCAGCTTCCTATAATCATTACATGCTTTAAGAGCCCAATTTCATTAAAAGTTTTTA
>NZ_AJGU01000028.1 GCF_000260795.1 Treponema sp. JC4 | reverse complement strand
GTCCGTTTTTTTTTACTTAATGTATATCTAGGCCTTTAAAAGCAAATCGTATACTTCTTTTTCTGTTGCGGCCTGAGTCATAGCCTGTCTCAGGTCATTTTTCTTAAGTTTTGCACTGAAGTGTGAAATTGTCTTAAGATAATATGAGTGCTGGTTATATGCAGCAGCAATCATAAACAAAAGATTTACTTTTTCATCATCAATTGTCTGGAAGTCTTCCAGAGGCTTTTTACAAACGCCGACAGCCATTACAAGGTCGGTAACAGAAGAAAGTCGAACATGAGGAATTGCAATACCGCGTCCGATTGCAGTAGACATCAATTCTTCGCGTTTAAGGATTTCAGTTGTAAGCTCCTGTTCGTTTTTAACCTGAGGAGCTGTTGCGAGCACCTGTGCAAGTTCAACAAGAGCATCATGCTTTGTAGTGTGATTTATAAAAATTACGCGCTCAGGAGAAAGAACGTTTCTTACCTGAACCTGAATCTGAGCCTGTTTTGTTGTATCTGAAGAAAGACGGGCATTTACCCAGTTTTCTACTTCCGATTTTTTAAAACGCCATACAGTTCCGATTTTACCGGCAGGAATTTCTCCTTTCTGAGCCCAATCATAAACTGTTCTATCTGATACACGAAGGTATTTTGCAACTTCTTCAATTGTAAGGATATCGTCTTCCACGACGCGCCCCCTCTATATTCATTTTTATTAAATTCAATTTGAAAACTTTAGAATATTTTGCATACTTTACGCTTCTTTGTCAACGATTTTTAAGTTGAGATAATTACTATTTTATTGTAAATTATTAATATGAATGAAACTAAATCTCGTGCTCCATTACTTATTACATTAGCAATCATTTTTTCAATTGCTTACCTTATTCTTGCAGCCCGAAAACTCCCAAAAGAATATCAGTTCCAGCCAATCTGGAAAATTAATATTACAAAACAGATTTCTGAGCCTAAAGAAGGACAGGAAGAACATTATTTCCGTCTTGGCAATAACCTGGGTTATTTTACAGAAGACGGGGATATCACCCTTTATAAAACTTTTCCAAAACTCGCCTCAATTTCTGATGAGTATTTTTCTATTTATAATAATTATACAAAAAATACTACTTTTTACGAAAAAAACGGCAATGCAAAAGGGGTAATTAATTTTGAAGGCCTTCCTTACATAGTTGAAGACCGCATTTACGTTATGCTTCCTGGTGGAAACTCCTTTATAAAATGTGATAAAGACGGAAATGCAGACTGGCAGTACGAAGGAATTATTCCTATCACAGCCTTCAGTTCACAAAGTAAATACACAGCCGTTGGTTTTGCAGACGGTTCAATCTATATCTTTAATAATGAAAGCGGCATTTCTGAAATTGAGTTTGCACCAGGCGGAAGTGACTTTCCTGTAATTCTTGGAATTGATATATCTGATAACGGAGAATATATTGCCTCTGTATGCGGTCATAACAAACAGCGTTTTGTACTTGCCCATCGTGAAGAAAATCAGCCAAAAATCATCTATCATACCTTTCTGGATACAAAAGGGGCTTATCAGAGTCTTGTTCATTTTTGTAACGACAACAGCCGTGTTATCTACACTTTTGAAAAAAATATCGGCATTTATGATTACAAACAGAATCAGAACAATATAATTCCAATTAATTCAAAAATCATCTCAATCAGGGAATCTGATACCTTAATTTTCCTTCTTGGCAAAAACGGAAACGAATATTCTGTTTACCTGCTTGAAAAAACAAATACACTTGAAGGAAGCTTCAGTTTTAAAGCAGAAACTGCCTTTATTCAAACAGGAAAAAATTCCCTTTATATTGGAAAAGATGATTCAATTTCAAAAATCTCTTTGGAAAGGAAGTAAATATGAAAAAGACACTTTCACTTGTACTTTATATTGCATTTTTTTCAGCAGCCTTCGCCTTTGAATGGCCTTCCGGAAAAGTAGATTCAGAAAAAATTACAACTTTCTTTGCTCAAAAAACCGGTTCAAGCATGGGAACCTTTATCAACATAAAGGAAACAGAAGAAGTAAAATGTTCTGATGACGGAAACACACTTATAATTCTTGAAGATTCAAAAGATGACACAGATTTTTTCCCTTCAGCCCTGGGAAGCGCCGTAATTGTTCGCCATGATGACAATCTGATTTCTGTTTATTCTCATCTTGATAAGGATTCAATTAAAACTTCTGATTATTCAACTCTGATTTCAAAAAATGAAGATATTTCTCTTACAGGAACCTCTGGTTTTGTAAAGGAAGAAAAGACTCTGGGATTTCAGATTATTGACGTAAAAGAAAAAAAGGCTATCAATCCTCTTCTCCTTCTTCCCCAGCCTTCTGTTCTTCCTGCCCTTTCAATTTCAAGCATAATAATCAAAAACAAAAACAATGTTGCCTATGACATGCAGTGGGCAAAAGCCTTTGTTGCAGGAACCTATAAAATATATTTTAAGAGAAACGACCTTGCGGTTCCATTTAAAACCTCAGTTTTAATTAATGGTGAACAGACAGATGAAATTTCCTATAACTCCCTTAATCAGGAAGATGGAAAATGTAATGTAAGCGGCAAGAGAAATTATTCAAATGCCGAGATTTATCCTGATGATAAACTGATGCTTGCAGGTGAAGCAATATTAAAACAGGGAAAGGCCACAATTACCATTATCTTTACAGATTTAAAAGGTTCTGCAAGACAATTAAATTATAACGTTACAGTTCACTAAAAGTATGATAAAATAAAATCATGGAACATAAAATGATTTTATCGGCTTCCGGATGGCGCAAGGTTTTTGCAGCTTCCGGAGCAGAACAAGACAAAACAAGTGAAATTACAAAAGAAAGTAAGGCTATTTCGGTTGCCGCCGCAGTATGTTTTTTTGACTATCTTTCAAATCTTACAGGATTAACAGCTCCGGTTATTGCAGTCGGAATGGATACCCGCCCGACAGGACCTGCAATTGCAGATGCAGTTTTACGCGCCCTGATCAAAAAAGGAGCAATCATTCAGTTTTTAGGCGTTTCTTCCGCACCAGAGATTATGGCTTATGCTAAAAAGCTGGACGGTTTCATCTATATTTCTGCAAGTCATAATCCTATTGGGCACAATGGAATTAAATTCGGAACAAATGACGGTGGAGTTTTAAATGCTGCCGAAAATGCGAAGGTTACTGAAGCCTTTTTAAAACTTGTTGGTGATGATAACCTGCTTTTTACAACAGTTTCTGATGCAGACGCCTGCTCTTCTTCTGTGCTTAAACAGGTCTATCAGGAAAGTTCCAGTGCAAAACACAATTCTTTAAAGGCTTATTCTGATTTTGTCCGCCGTACCATATCTTCAAGCGAAGCTAAAGAAGACCAGGAAAAATTTTTCAACCTTATCAAGGCTTCTGTGGAAGAAAAATCAGTTGGTCTTGTATGCGATTTCAACGGAAGTTCAAGAAATTTCTGTATCGACCGGGATTTCTTTGCAGAAAATAAAATCAAATTTAACAGCATAAACGATAAAGAAATTGTACACGAAATTATTCCGGAAGCAGAAAATCTTGTTCATGTTGCAAAACAGATGGAATGGCTGCAGCAGCAGGGCTATAAAGAATACATTCTAGGCTATATGCCTGACTGCGACGGTGACCGCGGAAACATTGTTTACTGGGATGAAAAACAGAAAAAAGCAGTTATTTTAAAGGCTCAGGAAGTTTTCAGTCTTTCAGTGCTTGCAGAACTGACCTGGTGCATCTGGAATAATTCTGGAAAAGAAATTAAACCTGCAGTTGCCGTAAACTGCCCTACTTCAATGCGAATTGAAGAAATTGCAAAAAAGCTGGGAGCTCAAGTTTTCCGAGCAGAGGTTGGAGAAGCAAATGTTGTAAATCTTGCCCGCGAAAAACGGGAAGAAGGCTATACCGTTCCAATCTTAGGCGAAGGCTCAAACGGAGGTACAATAACCTATCCTTCAAGCGTAAGAGATCCTTTGAATACAGTTTTTGCCCTTCTAAAACTTCTTACTATCCGCGAAAACGGACTATTTGAACTCTGGTGTAAAAAATCTGGAGCAAAATACAAAGAAGATTTTACCCTTACAGACATTCTTGAAAGTTTGCCTCAATACACAACAACAGGTGTGAGTGAGCCAAGAGCCGTTCTAAAGGTAAAAACAACAGACCACGCTAAGCTCAAGGCTGCCTTCCAGAAGGTATTTGAAGACAGCTGGAAGAAAAAGAAAGCTGAGCTTGAAAAGAAATACGGAATTACTTCTTATGAAGCCGTAATTACAAACGGAACAAAAGAGACTCGTAACGTAAAGGATTATTCATTGAGTAAAAAAGGTGGACTTAAGATTTTATTCAAGGATAAAAAAGATTCAGATTGCGCTTTTATCTGGATGCGGGGCAGCGGAACTGAACCTGTATTCCGTATTATGTGCGACGTAAAGGGCAATAATACGGAAGAGGAAAAAGCCCTGCTTGAATGGGAAACAGAGCTTATCAAAAAGGCAGATAACTAAAAGAGCTGAGACATATAATCTGGAAGATCTTCATTTTCTTCTTCCAGAGAATAGTTTTCGGCATCAAAGTTTTCAAATTCATCCTTAAGATTTTTGAAACATTCAATAATCTTAGGGTTGAACTGGCCGCATTCACCGCCAACAATCATTTCATAAGCCTGCTCAGGGCTGAAGGCATCCTTATAGCAGCGTTCACTTACAAGAGCGTCATAAACATCTGCAAGGGAAACAAGCTGGGCAGAAAGAGGTATTTCATCACCTTTTTTGTGCATTGGATAGCCTTTACCGTCCCATCTTTCGTGATGATAAAGACAAATTTCGTAGCAGGCAGTGCCGTATTCTTCATCCCAGATATCAGACATTTCCTTTACGATTGCAGCGCCCTTTGATGTGTGAGCAGTCATAATGGCAAATTCATCAGGTGAAAAACGCCCCGGTTTTAATAATATTGAGTCAGGAATAGCAATTTTTCCTACATCATGAAGGGAACTGGCAGAGGCAATTAGTTTTGCTCTGTGCTTTGTCATTCCTTCATCAGGATAAAGTCTCATATATTCAAGCGCCAGAAGATGAGTATAACCTTTTACACGGTGAATATGCTCACCGCTTTCAAGATTTCGCGATTCAACCACAGTTCCCAGAATATCGATGATTCTTGCATTATTCTGATGAAGCTCATAGGCCTGACGGCGCAGAAGAATATTTGTTTTTTCGAGAATATCTGTCTGAGTATTAAAGCGCTCCTCTATCTGTTTACGGTAATTATAAAGGTCAGTAATATTTTTTACTCTCTGACGTACAATATTCACATTAAAAGGTTTATGAATAAAATCATTAACGCCGAATTTCAGGGCACGGGTCTCAACTTCAACAGTTGCATCACCACTGATAATTACAACAGGAATGTCTTTCATCCAGTTGCGTTCTTTCATAATATTAAGAACATAAAAACCATCAACTTCCGGCATAACAAGATCCAGAAGCACTACGGCTATATTCTCAATTTCTGAATTCATTATAGTAATTGCCTGGCGGCCGTCAGCAGCGGTAAGGATATCATAATCCTCTTCAAGCATGTCCGAAAGAATATCGCGATTAAGCTCAACATCATCAACAATCAATATTTTATTACGCATAAATTCCCCCGGTTACATCTCTTCCTTATATTTTTCCAGAATATTCATAATAGTTTTGTAATCAGAACTTACTTTGCTCACAAGTTCCGAAATATCAGTTTTTGGTGCGCCATGACGCATAGTATCACAAAGTTCAGAACCAGAACGTGCCAGTTCTGTAAAGCTCATATTAAGGGCAATTCCTTTAAGATTGTGGGAAGCCTTAAAACCGCCGTCCCAGTCTTTTATCTGAATGGAATTAATCATATCGCTGTAATCAGTTAAATCCATAAATTTCAAGAGATACTTTGAAATCAATTTTTCAGAGCCCAAACGTTCCATTGCATCTTCATAATCTGAATTTGTCTGTTCGTAAACTTCTTTAACTGTCATAAATCCCGCCTTATTTTATAGAATATATTTTACACCAAGTTATCAATTTTTTTCACAAAAATTTCATCCAAAACAGTAAATAATTTATTAATGTTAATCGGCTTTACAATATAGGCATTCATACCTTCTTTTTTTGCCATCTGAATATCTTCTTCAAAAGCATTAGCCGTAACTGCAACAATAGGAATTTGAGAAAGAGCAAGATCCGGAAGATCACGAATAAGTCTTGTGGCTTCAAAACCATTCAAAACCGGCATCTGAATATCCATAAGCACGGCTGAATAATAACCAGGAACACTCACCTTTACCTTTTCTACCGCTTCCTGCCCGTTTCTAGCCTCTTCAACCTTAAAACCAGCCCTCTGCAGAAGTTCTGTCGAAATTTCGCGGTTAAAATCATTATCATCAGCAAGTAGAAGAACTTTTCCACGGTAATTTCTGATTGAATTACTGAGTTTCGAATCAATTCGTGAACTGTCGTGATTCAAGGAAATATATTTTTCCTTTTCATACTGTTCCTGAGAAATATGATTAAATCTGAGCCTTACAATTGTTTCGGTTCCGACATTTTCAGCACTGTTGATTTCAATAGTTCCGTTCATCCTCTCTATAAGAGTTTTACAGATTGCAAGTCCAAGACCTGTTCCGCTTACCCTGTCTTCTACAAGTTTCTGGCGGCTGAAAGGCTCAAATACGTGCTTTAGGAACTCACTGCTCATACCAATTCCGTTATCCTTCATAATGAATTCGTATTCGGAAGAGGATTTTTCGTTAGCAGAAAGCACTAATTTTTCCCTTACGGTAAGGGAAATGCTTCCGTGCTTTTGAGTATACTTTACGGAATTTCCAAGAATATTAATAAGAATCTGCTGCAAATGAAGCTTATCACACATTACGTAGGAATTAGTCAGAGTTTCTGAATTAATGACAAACTCCTGCTTTTTAGGCTGGGTCTGAACAGAAAGAATATTATCTACATCATGAAGAATTTCGCGTAAATCACTATTCGGTTTCCTTTATGTTTGATTTTTTCCGCTTTCAATTCGGCTGATATCAAGAATTTCATTAATAAGAGATAGAAGATGATTGCTGGCAGCAAGACTTTTTGAAAGATACTGCTTCATCCTTATTTCATCAGAAGTATTTAAAATTGCAAGGTTTATATAGCCTACAATTGCGTTCATTGGAGTTCTGATATCATGACTCATTGAAGAAAGGAAAACTGTCTTATATTTTGCTTCCGATTCAGCCTTTTTAACTCTTTCTTCCATAATGGAAATATTAATGCGCTCTCTTGTAGTTTTTATCATGAAGATAAGGTAAACAGAGAAAACCACGCACATTATTACAATGAACTTTAAGGCCGTAGTTCTGAAAATATATAAATCCTGGAAAATTACTGTTTTCTTACCAAAAACACAGATAGAAAAGTTTTCAACATTCAGCGGGGCTGAATAAAAGTATAATTTTTCGCCAAGACTATGAACTTCAGAAGAGAAAACCTGAAGCTTTTCACTTTCAGCAATAATTTCATCTACCATATTTTTAGGATAGATAAGTCGTGTCAAAAAGGCATACAGGTTGCCCGTGAGTCTTGAGTAGGTATTAACATACATTTCACGGGTTTGAGGATTAAAAATGATATAATCTGCATTACCGCCGTAAATAGGCTGGATTCCTTCGTTTGCAAGAAAATCCAGATCAATTTCGCAGAACAAAATGCAGACTACCTTTCCGTCAATGGAAACCGGATAATAATGATCTATAGAAACAATAGTTTCGGTAAAGCTAGGTTTTATTGGCGAAAAATTTTCTCCCTGCGTTGAATGACGTAAATAATAAGTATCATCAGATATTTTTAAGGTTTTGCCACCACGACAAACTATTGTTCCGTCAGGAAGCATAATATTTACATCATAGGTATTTGAAGAAAACTTAAAATTCTTCATAAAATTAATAATCTGATTTTTATTTTCCAGTTTATTGGCGATAATTACATCAGCATAATCCTGCAAAAAGAGACTTTGATACTGAATGTCTGAAGAGAAAGAATTCCCGATTCTTTCAGAAACATTTTTAAGTTCTGAAAGACAACTTTTTTCTACTATAAAGTACATTCGAAAATATACAAAAGAAATCAAGGTTATTGAAATTATAATAATTGCAATAGTAGAAAAGAGAGAACCAAGCTGTTTTATCTTTTTAGAAAAACTTAAATCCACAATATATAGTATATTTTAACATGAATGGTAGCAAAATCAATAAAAATCACTTATAATAATTAGGTTAATAGAACAGCGCCCGCTCTGACCGGCGGGCTTACACACACAGGAGAATTTTGAATGGAACAGGCAGAAATCTTAAAGAGAGCAAAAGCTTACATTGCAGAAGAAAAAGACCTTCGCTTCAGTAAAGAAGTTGAAGAACTCATTGCTAAAGAAGATTACAAAGAGCTTGAAGACAGATTCTATCAGACTCTTGAATTCGGTACAGGCGGACTCCGCGGAATTATGGGCGGCGGTACAAACCGCATGAATACATTGGAAATCAACAAGGCTACACAGGGTCTTGCAAACTATGTTCTTAAGGCATTCCCTAACGAAGCAAAAGCAGGAACTTTGAGCGCAGTTGTTGCTTACGACAGCCGCTTGAACTCAGACGTTTTTGCAGAAGCAACTGCTTTGATTTTTGCTGCAAACGGAATTAAGGCTTACCTTTTCTCAAGCCTTCGCCCTACTCCGGAATTGTCATTTGCAATCCGCCAGCTGGGAGCAAAAACTGGTGTTGTAGTAACAGCATCTCACAACCCACGTATGTACAACGGTTACAAGGCTTACTGGGATAACGGTGCTCAGGTAATTGAGCCACATGATGTTGGTATCATTGAAGAAGTAAACAAGGTTACAGAAGTTAAGACAATGACTCGTGTTCAGGCCATTGCAGAAGAAAAACTTGTAATCATTGATAAAGAAATTGATGAAAAATTCTGGGCTATGTGTAAGGCACAGCTCTTCCGCCCTGAACTTATCAAAGAAAAGGCAAAGGATATCCGCATTGTTTACACACCACTCCACGGAACTGGTGCTATGCACGTAGAAAAAGTTCTTGGTGATTTGGGACTTAAAGTAATTACAGTTCCAGAGCAGCGCGAACCGGATGGAAACTTCCCTACTGTAGAAAAGCCAAACCCAGAAGAAAAACCAGCCCTTACTCTTGCAGTTGAACTTGCAAAGAAGGAAAAGGCAGACGGTGTAATGGCAACTGACCCAGACTCAGACCGCTTTGGTACAGCTTTCCCAGACAAGGACGGAAACTTCGTTCTTCTTAGCGGAAACCAGATGGGTGCCCTTTTGATGGACTATGTAATCCGCAGCCGCGAAGAATTCGGCAAAATGCCAAAGAATCCTGCAATCATCCGCTCTATTGTTACTTCAAACTTTGGAGACGCAATCTGCAAGAAGCACAATATCGCACTTGTTGAATGTCTTACAGGTTTCAAATGGATTGCAGCAGCAGAAGAAGACTTTGAAAAAGCAGGAACTCACAACTACGTATTTGGTCTTGAAGAGAGCTACGGCTACAAGATTGAAAAAGACGTTATGGATAAAGACGGTGTTTCTGCCGCAGCTATGTGTGCAGAAATGATTCTTTACTGGCGTTCACAGGGTAAATCACTTCTTGAACACCTTGATGACATGTATAAAGAATACGGCTACTTTGAAGACCGCGCTATTTCTAAGAACTTCCCGGGAAGCTCTGGCGTTCAGGTTATGAAAGGCATTATGGCTAAACTCCGCACAGAAGGTCTTAAGACTTTGGGCGGCGAAAAAGTTGTAAAAATCCGCGACGTTCAGGAAAGCACAGTATTCGATCCTGCAAATCCTTCAAAGAAAGAAGCAATTACTCTTCCAAAGAGCAATGTACTTCAGTTCTACCTTGAAAGCGGTACAATCGTAAGTGCTCGTCCATCCGGAACAGAGCCTAAGATTAAGTTCTACATCAACTCTGTAATCCCTGCAGGAGACGGAAGCGATGCATGGCTTAAGGATGCAAAAGCTAAGGCTGGCACATTCTGTAACGCAATCGAAGCTGACATCAACTCTATTCTTGATGCCGCTTCAAAATAAATAAATGCAGCACTACAACAGGATTTTGCAGGATAACAGACGGCTGCTCAAGCTCTTAAACAGCGGAGCAGTCATCACCGCCTTTGATACCGAAACTACAGGCATAAAGGCGGAAACCTGCACAATAATCGAAATTGGTGCTGTAAAATTCAATAAGGATGGAGAGCTTGACCGCTTCTCCACCCTTATAAATCCTAATCTTCCTATTCCACCAATAATCACACAAATTACAAAAATAACTGACTCAATGGTATGCGGAGCACCTTACATAAAAGAGGTTTTACCCCGTTTTATCGATTTTATCGGCGATTCAATTTTAATGGGCCACAATGTTCAGTTTGATTTGAACTTTTTGAATTCTGAGTGTGAGAAAAACGGGCTTCCTTATGTACGTAACCAGGCACTTGATACCCTACGCATTTCCCGCTGGGCCTACCCCAAGGCAGAAAGACATAAGCTTGATTACCTTGCCGATGCCCTAAAAATAAATAAAGGTCACTCGCACCGTGCCTTTGACGATGCTGTGACCTGTAAAGAATTATTTCTGCGGATTTTAAGGGATACATCCCCTGTTCAGAAAGTCTAGTTCCTTGGAGCAGTTCTAGGATCGATTGGCTGGCCGTTCTGGAATACCATAAATGTAATTCCAGGCTTTCCGCTGATAGGATCAACGCCAGCAGTTCCTAAATCTGCGCCGCTTACAGCATAATCACCCTTCTTAACGTTTACGCTGCCAAGTCCTGTGTAGGCATAAATAAGGCCGGTCTTTGACTGAACAAAGAGAACCTGACCAAAACCACGGTAAACACCAACATACATTACAGTACCTTCATGAATACACAAAACCTTTTCATTCTGAGAGGCTGAAAGCTGCACGCCTGAAACTTTTCCTTTTACCGAAGTAATTCGCGGATTTTTTACAGGCCATTTTGTATTTGCATCTGAAGATACTGTTGAACCGTAAGTTCTTGTATCTGGAGCTTTATCGTCGAGTCTGATTGTTGTGGTAGAAACAGGACTTGAATTGTCCTGATTATATACCGGAGTAGTTTTTGAAGTTGAAGAAGGAAGTGCACCCTGCGAAAGCTGAGAGCCGCTTGAAATCTTTAATTTCTGTCCAACTTTGATTACTGCATTATTATCAAGATTATTTAAAGCCAGAAGTTCAGGCACCTTCATTCCGTTTTTTCTTGCAATACCGTAAAGAGTGTCGCCTTTCTGAACAACATAAGAGGAAGTCTGAGCATTAGAACTTACCTTTGGAGCTGATTTCTGATTTGAAGAAGAAAGAGCCGCAGCAGTTCCGATATCAGCCTCAGGGATTATGATTTTCTGACCGGCCTTAAGGACATCATTTTCTGAAAGATTATTGGCAGTTCTGAGTTCTGCAACTGTAATCTGATTTTTACGGCTGATAGAATATAGAGTATCGCCTTTTTCAACAACATAGGTTGTATCGGCAAAAGAAAGTGCAAAGTTTGTGATTGCAATCAAAGTCAATAGTACAAATTTCTTCATACTATATTTATCGGCATTAAAAAATGGAACTGAAAGGATTTTTAAGTCTTTTTGCAGGCGGAAAATTATGCCGTAATCTCGTGAAAAAGCTTATAAACGTTAATTCCGCTGATAACTTCCCCTTCTTTATAATGAGAAAGCATACCGGCTCGTCCAGTTGCCAGATGAGTTGATGTAATTCCGTGCTTTATAGAAATATCTGCTTCCATAAGGGCTGAAAGATGATCACAGATTCTTACAAGACGGCCGTCAACAGGATTAAGTTCATCCTCGTTGTAAAAATTATTCAAATCTTCCCAGGAAACTTTCTTTACCTGCTTTTCAGAATCAAGGATTCTGTCAGAGAATTCATCAGAGGTATAATAAATTATTTCATCTCGGAAGAAATCTTCCATAAGCGGCACAAGTTCTTTTGCAACAATTTCATCTTCAATCTTTTTTACAATGTCAGGAAGGCCGTCTGTTGCCTGCTTTACAGGAGAAATAATGTCCCGGGTAACAGATTCCGGTAAATCGTGGAAAAGGGCGCTGAAGAAATTATTGATAATTCTTCGCTTGCACATATTAGGATTTGACTGACGTCCAAGAAGCATTGTCATGGTTGCAACATAAAAACAGTGACCAAGAACAGAAGTTGCAGGAACTCGCGGAGTCTGATTCCAGCGGGTCTGAAAACGCAGCTGTTCAATTTTCATAAGAAAATCAAAAGGTTTCTGATGAGTCATAATCTTCTGAAGACCTTCCAGATCCAGAAAGGGTTGAATATCTGCCTGTAGCTCTGTGTAGATTTTTTCCAGACGCTGCTTTTCGTTTACAACAGCCAGCATATCAAGCTCACGCATTGTTGCATATTTGTGGGCGGCATTGTAAACACGTAAAGATGGAATAAGTTCCTGAGACAGTTTAAAGTATCCTGCCTTCTGACCTACATAAATTGTAAATTTTGAAAATAAATCGTCATCGTTAATAAGACCTCTGTACTGATTTAATACCCACTCATTCAGACGCATGTATTCATCAAGAAATTCCCGCTTAAGCATCTGCTGAACAGGAGCCTTGATATCACAAAGAGCAATTTTTCTAAGTAAATCAAAGAAAGAAGCATAAATTATCCATTCCCAGTCGATAAAATGCCCTTTATTTTCTTCATATTTTCCGATGATATATGCCAGAACCATTTTTTCGGCGGCCTTATCCATTTCTACCATATCAAAGGGTCGGATAAGATCATTCCAGCGCTGTATAGAAAAGCCCTCAAAAATACGAAGAAAAAGTTTTGTGTCCATTAGTTGCTTATACCCTTTTTAGCGTCGGCATCCATTCTGTCTTTCCAGACAACAGCCTTTTTCTTTGCTTCTTCAGCAGGCTCTGCATTGCCGATTGCTATATAAAGTTTACGAAGTGCAAGAAGATATCTGATTGCATTGCGCATATCATCTACACGACGGGTTGAAAGTTCATATTTATCGCGGTAAGCATCAGCAGAATCAGAAAGCATTTTTGTAATCATCCTGATATAGAAAACTGTTGTTTCATAATCCAGTGAAGACGGATCAAAATAATCTTTTGTAGCAGATTTCATATCAATAAGGTTTTTTGCAACAGTTGCAAAGCGGCCTTCAATCTCAACAAAAGTCCATCTCCATTTTGAATTATCGCCAAAGGCATCCCGCAAAAGATTAATTGCAAGTCCCAGCTTACGTATAATTGTATAACGGCGGGCAATAGTAAGGTTCATAATACGTTCATGCTTAGGAACAAGGTCTGAATAAGGAATATCAATAGTCGGGGTAACAATTTCTTCAAGATAAATAATGGCCTTATAAATCATTTTACGGGCATCATTCAAGGCATCATTATTTTTTACTTCCATAACCTTCACTGAAAGCGCATTTTCTGCCATGTAAAGTGAAGCGATATAAATCATATCTTCACACAGAAGGACTTTTTTATTTTCAAAATCCATATCGCCTTCGTGCATACCGTTCAGCATGGTCTTTTCTTTTTCCAGCATCTGATTGATTTTTTCTTTGTAAGGCGCAATTGTCTCTGTAAAATGAAGCCTGCGTTCATCTGAAATTTTTGCCATTAAAATCCCCCGCAAAATTTATTGAGCATAGAGCGAGCGTGTTCCAGAGATTCTTCTGTTTGAGCATCACCGGAAAGCATACGGGCAATTTCACTGACTCTTTCTTCGCCCTCAATAGGATGAACATTAGATGATGTAATTTCTCCGGAAACACTTTTCTCTATCTTAATCTGATTATCGGCATAAACTGCAATGCTCGCTAGATGTGTAATACAGAAAATTTGACGGTTTTTAGAAAGATTTTTGATATGGTTCCCTACTGCAACGGCAACTTCGCCGCCGATTCCTGTGTCAATTTCATCAAAAATAAGGGTTTCTACGTTATCCGCCTGACTTTCGGCAAAAATTGTCTTAAGGGCAAGCATTACGCGCGAAAGTTCACCACCAGAAGCAATTTTTGCAAGCGGCTGAAGAGGATTTCCCGGATTGGCACTAATCATAAACTCAATGTCGTCCTTACCATAAGGGCCGCATTTCTGTTCCACTTCTGAGCCGTCTTTTGATTTTATTGAAACTCCAAAGCGGGTACCGCCCATTCCAAGATTGGCAAGGATTGCATCAGTTTCTTTTTCCAGAATTTTTGCAGCCTGGGTACGTGCAGCAGAAAGTTTTTCCGCACGAAGAAGAACTTCTTTTTCCAGCGCCTTTATTTCTGCTTCAAACTGAGATTTTTTGTCATTGCCGCTTTCGTTTTCTTCTATAAAGCGGCTTGCATCGTCAAAGAATGTCAAAACTTCTGAAAGCGGAGCATTTACAGAAGAAGCATACTTCTTTTTAAGATTGTAAATTGCAGAAAGCCTGTCCTGGACTTCCTGAAGACGGGCCGGATCAAAAACAAGTTTAGACTGATATGATGAAAACTCGTCAGAAATATCAGAAAGTTCATAAAAAGCAGATTCAAGACGGCCACTAAGTTTTTCAAGAGATTTATCCATCTCTGCCACGTAAGCGCTGCTTCTCATAAGTTTTTTAAGGGCTCCTGTAACGTCTTCCTGGCCACCAGAAAGCAGCTGATTAATGCCTTCTACCTCTGAATAGATTTTTTCAAAGCCGGAAAGGCGTGCCTCTTCTTCTTCAAGGGCAAGATCTTCATCTTTTTTAAGCTTAAGCTCCCCTATTTCCTGAACGGCAAATTTCATCATATCAAGCTTTCTAAGGCGTTCACTTTCGCTCATAGAATATTCAGAAAGAGACTTGCGTTTTGAAACAAGGGCTGCATAAAGTTTTGTAAATTCTTCTACATCAGCAGTAATTCCAGCGCGGGCATCGAGGAATTTTCTATGCTCGGAAACCTTCATCAAAGACTGGTGCTCATGCTGGCCGTGAATATCAATTAAAAATGCCGAAAGCTGGGCTAAATCGCTTCTGGTAACAGGAGTATCGTTTATCCAGCCGCCGGATTTTCCGTTAGCGCGGATAAAACGGCGCAAAAGAACACGATTATTTTCTACTTCTATTCCGTGTTTAAAAAGCCATTCATAGGCGGTTCGGGGCTCATATTCGTCATCAGACTGAATCAAAGTCTGAATATCTGAACTTACAGGCTTACCGTTTAGAACAAAAGTTGCACTAACATTAGCTTCATTTTTACCTGCTCGAATCTGACCTGCATCAGCCTTTCCACCAAGCAAAAAAGAAATGGCACCTATTAAAATAGATTTTCCCGCACCTGTCTCACCGGACAATACGGTAAAGCCTTTATTAAATTCAATATAATCAGAATCGATGAGGGCAAAATCTTTTATTGTCAAATCTTCAAGCATGAGGTCCTCCCGACCAGTTTAATTTTGAGCGCAGGGCCGAATAAAACTTATCTGCGGTGCAATTAACAAGCCGCACCTTCTGTTCCAGTTTTCTGATTAAAACCGTATCGCCCACACTTAATTCTACAGGTTTGGAACCGTCCAGACGAAGGTTTATGCCATCTGCCCGGCTTTCTGCAACACTTATAGAGAGCACCCCTTCCTGATTCAAAACAATCGGACGGGAAGAAAGCGAAAAGGAATTAATCGGCGTCATTACAAAAGCTTCCAGAGAAGGATCCAGAATAGGCCCTCCTGCAGCTGCCGAATATGCAGTTGAGCCTGTAGGAGTGCTCACAATAAGACCGTCGCCTTTTATCTTACATAAAAGCTGCATTTCGTAGTAAACATCAAGCGAAATTGTAGTTGCAGCAGAACGCGCAGAAAGTACAAGGTCATTCAGGGCATTTCCGCAGTATATTTCTTCATCATTATGAATTACGCGGACATTTGCCATGCTGCGCTGAATGATTTTTGATTTTCCTTCCAGAAAGGCTTCAAGTTCCTCTTTCCAGTCCTTTGGCTGAACAGAGGCAATAAAACCAAACTGTCCGAAATTTACAGGAAAAATCGGGACATTGTATTTTACGCAGTTACGGGCGGCAAAAAGAACAGTTCCGTCACCGCCCAGAGTAATAACTAAATCGTAATCTTTAATTGACGAATCCTGACAGAATCCGTCGAAATTAAAAAAATCTGTATGAATATTTTTTGTATTGAGAAAAGCAGAAATTTGCCCGGCTAATTCTTTTGAATCAGATTTTCCGACATTTACAATTATTAAAACTTTTTTCATTCAGTTTTTCTCATAAAAACAATAAAAATTACGGCAAAGCGCTCAAAACTTTTACGATTTTTGCACTTTCAGAATGTGTAAGACGCGGATACAAAGGCACGTGAATACAGCACAAAGAAAGGGTCTTAGCGTGAATACAGGCTTCAGAAAGTTCTTCCTTACAGGCAATCACAGACTTTTCAAAAGCAAGCTGTACTTCAATATCCTTTTTTGCTGCAAAGGCTTTTACATCCTTAAAGGAACTTGAAAGCACCAGAGGGAAGCTGCACATAGTAGAGCCGTCTTCCATCTCACGGGCAAAAGTTTTATGACGTCCAATCATACAAGCCTGATGGAATACCCCGAAAAGCTCTTTACGGGTCTTTTCATTACGGGCATATTCTTTAACCTGAACCCAGGCAAGAGCTGCGTTAATATCAGGAAGCAAATCCGTATCAGCTGCTTCATCAGTGTATTTTTTAAGGACAATCCATTCGCGGCGGCCAGGTGCCATAAGCACAGCTCCACCACCTGCTGTAAGAACATTACGCTCTTCAAGACCTAAAATTGTGTACACTCCAAAAGTGCCAGCTTTTTTAGAATCTTCGGTAGGATTACCGTTTTCGTCTTTAATCTTTACACTTGCACCTGCACTCTGGGAAATATCTTCAATAAAAGGAATGCCTAAAGCAGCAATTCCTTCAAAATCAGGAAGTATACCTTCTGTTTCATGCAGAATAAGAAGTCTTCCGCCCTCTTCCATGCCTTTCTGAACAATAGCAGGAGAAACCAAGCCTGTGGCTTCTTCCACATCAAGAACAAGCGGAATATAGCCCAACTCCTCAATGGCCTTATACTGCCAGAAAGGAGCAAGAGCTGAAATCATAATTTTTGAGTTTTTTTCAAGGTCGAGAGCCAGGAGTGCATATTTTAAAGCAATCGCAGGACTTCTCAAGGCCACACAACCGTCACATTTAATAAATTCCTTAACCTGCTGGATAAGTCTCTGGTTTAATTCACCTGGACCGATTTTTTCATCAACCATGCAGGTTAGCACGGCATCCATTTCTTTTCGTCGAATAGTAGTAGAGTATGTCTGTATCATTATTGCATTTCGATAATTTTCTGAAGTTCTTTTGCGTTAAAGAGTTTTCTGATGTTAAGCATAATCAGATAGCCCTGTTCCTGGCGGATTACACCTTCAATGTATTCCGAACCAATTCCGCTGAGCATCTGAGGAGGCTCTTTTACATCCTCTGCCTTTACAGAAACAACTCTTTCAACTTTATCAATAATAATACCAATCTGGCTGCCTTCGATATTCAAAATGATAAAACCGCCGTCATTTACATCAGCATCAGAAGAAGCTGAGCCGCTCTGAAGCTTAAAACGTTTGTGCAAATCAATAATAGGAATGATTTCACCACGAAGATTGATAATTCCTTCTACATAATAAGGAGCATTCGGAATAAACCGAACATTCTGGAGTTTTACGATTTCTTTTACATCCATGATGTTTACACCGTACAATTCTTCTCCAAGATGAAAAGTAACCAATTGAAACTGTGATTCAAGTTCAGCCATATTGTCTGTCTCCTGTGTAAATACGCTGATTAGAGCGTACTATGGTCTATACTACTATAATACTCCCAAATTATTTGTTTTGCAATGCAAGTTTTTATTGTTTTTACAGGGCCTCCTTCATTTTAGTTTTTATGCTAATCAACTGCAAAAAGAGTCATTGCATAGACTTTTTCTACAGAAGTATTTGCCTTTATGATTTGCGCACAGGTTTCAAGAGTTGCCCCTGTTGTACAGACATCATCTATAATACAGAGCTTCTGAGGCAGATTGAGCAAGGCTTTATTTGAAAAAACATAGGCAGATTTAATTGTAGAAAGTCTCTCATCTCTGTTTAATTTTTTCTGCTGAGTAGAAGAAATTCGCTCAAGAAGCGGCAGCACTTTTATTCCGTAGTGATATTTGAGAATCTTACAAAGCTCATCAATCTGATCCCAGCCATTTTTACGGATTTTTCCCGGGCGGGGCGGAACCGGCACCAGGTATTCAAGCTGTAATTGTTTTAAAGCCTTAAATACAAGGCCTGCAAAAAAGTAGGACAAAGCCCTTATCCCCTGTATTTTCCAGAGGAACAAAAGTTCTTTATTCCAGAGTCTGTATGAAAAAAGAGGAAAAGTTCCATCTACATTTTTTATAACAGGATTTTCCCGGCACTCCATACAAAGTTCAGTTTCCGAAATCAATTCCTTTCCACAGCATTTACAGCGTTTTACCTCTTCGATAGTAAAAAGCTTTCTGCATTCAGGACAGAGAGGAAGGAGATAAGATAAATTGCCGCATATTATGCATTTTTCCCCGCCCGAAAGCAAAGAGTAAAAAAGACGGAGAAAAGTCAGGACAAGGCTTTTAATTTTAAACAGCGTTTTCACATATATAATATATCCGCCGCTTATGAAATTTCGGAAATGAAATGAGAAAAAAGTTTAAAATTTTTAATTTTTTCGGCTTACTGACCGGAAAGTTCCTTTTTCCACCTTGAAATTGTCTGCAGGGCATTCATAGGTGTCATATTATCTAAATCTACAGATAGGATTTCTGAAATTATGATTTCTTCATCGCTGAAAAGTCCTGGAGTTGAAGCTGGAGGCTGAAGAGGAGCCTGAGGAACTTCTCTTTCATTCTGAAGTTCATCAGTTTTATCACTTTCGTCCAGCAAAAGAGGCTTTTCTGCAGCCGCATTCTGAATATGAGTAAGAATTGTTTTTGCCCGGTCAATTACAGTTTTTGGAATACCGGCAAGAGCCGCAACGTGAATACCGTAAGAATTTTCTGTAACGCCTTCCTTTATTTTTCTAAGGAAAACTACACTGCCCTGCTGCTCGCTGACATCCATACACAAGAATTTGAGGTTGGAATGCTCCATACGCGAAAGCTCGTGATAGTGAGTTGCAAAGAAGGTTTTGCACTTAATCGTATCTAAAAGATATTCAGAAACTGCGCGGGCAATTGCAAGTCCGTCTTCTGTAGAAGTTCCGCGGCCAACCTCGTCCATAATTACAAGCGAACGTTTTGTTGCGGCATGAAGGATATTTGCAGTCTCGGTCATTTCCACAAGGAAGGTTGATTCTCCCTTTGCAAGGTTATCTGAAGCGCCGACTCGGCAGAAAATGCGGTCTACAATACCAAGATGAGCCTTTTCGGCAGGAATATAAGAGCCTGTCTGGGCAAGAAGAGCTATAAGGGCATTCTGCCGCAGATAAGTTGATTTACCCGCCATGTTAGGACCTGTAATCAGGTCAAAAGAAGGCACTGCATCATCATCACTTGAAATAAGGCTGTCATTAGGAACAAACTCACCGCTTGGAAGATGATTTTCTACTACAGGGTGACGGCCAGACTTAATTTCAAACATACAGGACTCGTCCATTTCAGGGCGAATCCATCTGTGAGAAATTGCTGCCTGTGCAAAAGAGGCCGTAACATCAGTATTGGCAATTTCGTCTGCAATCTGCAAAAGATATTCAATATACTGGGCAAGAGAGCGGCGGACTTCAATAAATAAGTCGCGTTCCAGCTCAAGAATCTTAGTAGAAGATTCATTTAGCTGCTGCTCAAGCTCCTGCAGGCGGTTTGTAGTATAGCGGTCTCCGTTTACAAGGGCACGGCGCATAATAAAATGAGAAGGAACAGAAGAAAGCTTTCCCTTACTTACTTCAATAAAATAGCCCGAAGCATTGTTATACTTAATTTTAAGGGTCGAAATGCCTGTTGCATCCCGTTCTTCTTCTTCGTATTCAGAAAGTACAAGATTAAAGTTATCGTGAATCTGACGCCAGTGGTCCAGTTCTTCTGACCAGCCCTGATTAATTATTCCGCCTTCTGTAAGGGAAGTCGCAGGATTATCAAGAATTGATTTTTTTATGAGTTCGCATATTTTATAGGAATCATCAGATGAAACAAAAGAAAAATCATACTGATTCAGATATTCTTTAATTTTACACCAGGCTTCAAGACTAAGACGAAGTGCCTGCAAATCTTTTGCATGGGCTTTTTCCATTGCAATTCGGCCGGAAAGACGCTCAACATCAAGAATCTGAGATAAGTCTGCTTTTACCTTTTCCAAAAGCTGGCGGTTTTCTACAAAATTTGAAACCCTGTTCTGGCGGTCTTCTATCTGGCGCAGGTTTGTAAGGGGAAACAAAAGCCAGTTGCGCAAAAGGCGGCTTCCCATTGCAGTCTTTGTATAATCGACACATTCAAGAAGACTAAACTGGCTTGTACCGTCGCGCATATTTTCTGTAATTTCAAGATTTCTGCGCGAAGAATCATCCATCATCAAAAATTCAGAATCCTGATAGAGTCTGATTGAATTTACATGAGGAATAGAAGCGTTAGTTGTTTTTTCAAGATAATCAAGAAGAAAGCCTGCAGGTACAATTTCGCAAGCGCCTTCTTCAAGCCCAAATGCCTTTAAGTTTGCAGTCTTAAACTGGGACGTCAGTTTTTTATAGGAAAGGTCATAATTAAAATCCCAGTCCGGGTAATAGGAAACTGCAATATTTGTGTTGGCATTTAAAACAGCCTGAATGTCAGAATTAGTTTTTAAAGAAAGAGGAAGCAATAATTCACGGGGACCAGCACGGTTTAGTTCCTTAGAAAAGTTTTCTGCCATCTTGTTAGCAGGCCAGGAAGTTGCCCGGAAAGAGGAAGTTGTTACGTCAATAAAGGCAAAACCTGCTCTGGCTTTTGATATAGACAAGGCTGCAAGATAACTTGCCTTAAAGCCATCCAGATATTCAGCTTCTACGGCAGTTCCAGGGGTAATTATTTCTACAACTTTTCTCTCTGCAATACCCTTTCCGCCCTTAGGAATTTCTCCAACCTGTTCGCAGATTACGATTTTTTTTCCAAGACGAAGGAGGCGGGCAATATAAATCTTTGCCGCATGGTAAGGAATACCGCACATTGGCTGGCTTGCACGGTGAGTCAATGTTAAATTCAAAAGACGCGATACTTCAACCGCGTCAGCATCAAACATTTCGTAGAAGTCGCCTAATCGGAAAAAGACGACTTCATTCTGATATTTAGATTTTATCTCCCGATACTGAAGCATCATCGGGGTAAGGTTTTCTGCATTATCCAAAGACATTAGTTCAGACCAAGTTCAGAAATAACCTGATTAGTGATATCAACAGAAGATGAGTACCACAAGATTGCATTTGCGTCCTGAAGACTGAGAATCATACTGTAACCGCCGCTTTCTGCAATTTTTGAAAGGGTGCTGTAAAGCTTTTTATAAAATTCATCAGAATTTTTCAGAGATTTTTGCAGGCTTTCAAGCTCAACATTTTTTGCATTTGTATATTCTGTAAGATAATCCTTTTTCTTAGTTATTTCAGCTTCTGTACGAAGAGCCATAGTATCATTACCGGAATTTTCATATTCCAGTTTCTTTTCCTGAAGGCTTCTTAGTTCATCAGTTCTTTTATTTATTTCTGCCTGAAATTCAGCCTTCTTTTTTTCGTAGTTACGGATTGGAGCTGAGTTTCTGAAATAAGCATTATAAACCTTTGCAGTATCAACTACACCAAAGCGTGTAATCTGCTGAGAAAAAGCGCCTGAAGAGCAAAACACCCCAAAAACAAGTGCAAGAATAACAAACTTTATATTCTTCATTTTATACCTGCCTAAAAACTATTCAAAAAATATTTTAACGGTTTGTAATATTAAATGAAAGTACAAACTGGAAGTCGCTGCAGCTTACATTGTTGTTAGAACCCCAGTCAGAAGCCTTTACAGGTTCCCAATTACTGTTAAGCTTGTATTTCCATGCAAACAAAAGATGCAGAGGGAACTGAGGAAGAAGGAAGCGGATTCCAGGACCATAACTGAAATACCAGTCTTCAATACTGAGGTTCTGCATATCCTTCATAGAGTTTTTAACTGCAACTGCATCATAGAAGAAGTCGATACCAATGATATTAGGAACGATTGGCATACGAAGTTCAAGACGGTTACTGAGCATTGCCTGTCCTTTTGCAACCTTATAAGCTTCTGTCCAGCCGCGGCCATTGAACATACCGTCAACATAAACCTTGTTAGAATCAGAAACCATATCATTATTAACAGGGAAGAGAACAGAGAAACCAGTATATGCGGCAAATACAAACTTCAAAGACCAGTTTTCTGTAACATGCCAGTCAAGAAGCTTTAAGTAACCTTCAAGCTTTGTATCACTTCTGAGGAAGAATTCTTTTTCAAGTCCAGGAATAAGTCCGTACCAGGTATATTTCTGACTTGCGAACCATCCCTTTGTAGGATCATAGTTGATATCACGGTTATCAACAGAACCACTGATCCATACACCGTTTAAGATACCCCAGCGGTTTGCATATTTTGAAAGTCCCTGATCGATTGGAACGAAAATACCTTCATCAAAAATATAGTTAGTAAGGCTGTTTGTAAGACCCGTACCAAGAGAAAGAATTGCATAGTCATAAGACCAGCGGCGGCCAAGAGCAGAAGAAAGGGAAACTGACCAGCCGTCATATTTTGTGTAGTAATAACGCTGGGTAAAATCACCGCCAGGAAGCCACTGGTTATTAAGAACGTAAGCAGATTTGTGGCTGAAAGAAAGTGATTCAGACAAGGAAATTGGAAGACTTCCAATCCAGTTCTGAGAATAACCCAAATCTACAGACTGTTCGTTTGCAGAAATTGTAGTTCCTGCAGAAACAGTTTTACCTTCACCAAAGAGGTTAGAGTTTTCAACCTTTACAAAAAGTGAAATTGGAATAGGATTGTCAGGATCTGAAGAACCTGAGAAGGTCATACCGAACTGTAAAGAAGTTGTTGACTGCTCTTCTACAGAGAAAACAAGGTCAACAAGATCCTGTTCACTTCCCTGCTGAGGCTCCGGTACAACGCTTGAGAAGTACTGGAGGTTCATAAGGTTACGAAGACCTGAAATAATCTTATCGCGACTGAAAATATCACCCGGTTCAATAGGAATTTCACGGCGGATAACAAAATCCTTTGTTTTATTGTTACCTTTGATGATAACGTTTTCGATGTGGGCACGAGAACCTTCAACAATCGTTACATCATAAGAAATTTCATGAGTTTCGGCATCTTTAGCAGGAACCGGATAGAACTGGTTTGACATATAGCCGTTTTCATAATATTTACCGGTTACCCCTGAAAGAATTTCCTGGAATTTTACTTCGTTATAAGTTGAACCTTCCTTAAGTTTTGGCATTTTAATAAGTTCTGCTTCAGAGAAAACCTCGTTTCCGTGAAGGCGGATACCAGTATAAGTATACTGACTGCCTTCCTGAAGGAAGAACAAAAGAGAAAGTTCATTACGCTGTTTTTTTTCGTTGAAAGACTCTTCAATCTGAACATCAAGAACAGACATATCAACGTAACCGCGTTCTTTATAGAAAGCAACCAGAGCCTGTTTATCCTGTTCAAGAGAAGCCTGCTGGAAAGCACCGTCTTTAAATGCGCCAACTTCCTTCAATGAAAGTTTTGACTTTAATTTTCTGGCAGAGGCAACGGTATTTCCGGCAAAATTAATATGGCGGATAACAGTGCTGGATCCCTCTTCAATTTTATAGGTAACGATTACACCGTTTTCTGTTTCCTGAACAGTGTGTGATACCTTTGAAGTTGTATAACCTTTCTGAATGTAATAGTTGCGGATTGTACGTTCGTCAACTAAAACCTTTGATTCAACATAAACGTCACTGGCCTTAATTTTAATCTGTTCGCGCAGTTCACCATTACGGATTTTTTTGTTGCCGGCAAAGGTAACAGATTTAATAATTGGACGCTCAGTTACTGTAAAAACAAGCAGGACATCATTATTACTTCTTGAGGCATGCTTTGCGTATGGTTCGATTTCATCAAAGAGATCAAGAGCATAGAGCTTATCAAGCATTTCATTATAGATTTCTTCTGAAAAGCCCTGACCGATATAAGAGCTGACAACGCCTGTAAGCTCAGATTTTTTTACATTTTTAAGTCCGTCAAAATCGACTTTTGTAATAGGCTGATCCCAGAACCACTCACCTTCATCAGAATCCTGAGCAAAAGAAATGCCAGTACAAAGAATTAAAGAAACGAAGAACGCTGCTAACTTACGGCGCATATACATATCCCCTACCATTTTGTTTTTTACAAAATAATTTTTAATTAACCCGCTGAATTAGAATTCAAATTTCCAGGAAAGCGTCAGTGCGCTTGATGGCTTGAACTGCTGATTAAGCAGGGCTTTGATATCCGGAGAGACGCTCCATCGAATATTTACGAAAGGCGCTTCCAGTTCCAGACCAAATTCAGGCTGGAAATTTAAATTTAAGCTGTTGGATGCAGTTAATTCATCATAAGATTGAACAGTTTCATCAAGCGAAAGATGGAACATGGTATCAAAATATAACGAGCTTCCAAGGTACTTACCCATATAAACAGTTGAGTTATCCAAAAGGTTACCGATAGTAAAGACTTCCTTTGAAGAAGAGGAATTTCTTCTTACACCGTAACTCAACGTATTCTGCAGCACGTTTGTTCGCACTGAAAATATATCAAAATTCAGCACTTCACGCAATGAATTTTCAATTTTACGGCCTACAGAAGACTGAATAGCGTAATCTCCTGCCGCAAAAAGAAGGCTTGCACCGCTCATTCCCGAGCTGTCAGAAGAATCTGCAATAGCAATCTGGCCTAAAAGCTTACGGATTTCCGACTCAGATTTTGCAGGAGAAGCTGAAAAACGTGGAGAAAGCTCCCTTAAATACTGATTTTCAACTCCCATCGAAATAGTTACACTCTTTCCGTTTGAATCACGTTCTCGAGTTTCTGCCTTCAGGGTTACAAGAGGATTTAACAAATCTTCCTGATTGAACTTAATACGGCCGCCCTTTATATAGAAACTTCTGTTTAAATATGCAATATCACCGGTTCTAACCCCTACGTTTCCATCTACGGCATAAGATTCATCATAAGTGTCTACAGCAACTCCAAGTCTTGAATTTGGAACAAGAACGGCACGAAGGATTGGATCAAGGATAAAGGTTGCGTGATTTCCCAGCTGAATATCAAGATCTGTACGGAAATTTAAGCGCTTATCATTAGGAGCTGCATTATTAAGGCTGGCAATTTTCTGAACGTCAGCAGAAAAACTTGTATTTTCGCCGATAATTTTTCCGTTGATATCCATAATTCCGTTTTCGTAGAACAAATCCAGATCGATATTTACATCACTTTTAATTACAAAACGCTTGGTTTTAAGTTTTCCCGGGAATTTTTCATCTTCAATAGACTTAAGTTTTGCTTCCATATGGTCAAAAGAGAAGCGGTTTAAGAAAATTGTTGCCCAGCCAAGCAGTTTTTCTGTCTTTTTAATAGAAAAAATTGTTTCTTCAATTCGGACTTCACTGTTTTCTATGGTTATCGGAGTATAGGCGGCCTGAAGCTTTTGAGGAGAAATAAGGCTGAAAATAAGCTGAGGCTCTATAATTCCAAGATTTCCCTTGATATCAGGTTCAGAAGAAGTTCCTGTAATTCCAGCAAAACCGGTAAGTTTTCCGCCATTAACAATAAAGAGAGTATCAAAATTAAAATATCCGAAGGCTTTTTCAAGGTCAAAGTCTACATCGGTAATATTAAGGTCAAGTTTATTTCCTGTTGAGCCAAAAATCTTAAGCTTAGCAAAGGAATTGTTATCAAAATTAACTTCAAGGAAGTGATCGCTGGTGACAGAACCGTAAATTCCCGCATTCTCTGAGGTATAAAAATTAATATTTCCCTGGGAATACATAATATTAAGGTCAAGGCCGAACTGTTTTTTTATAAAGGCACCCTTAATTGCAGGCAGAGAAAGATTTACCATAAAGGAATCCGGGAAAAGCTTACCTTCAGGGACAGTTGAATTATTAAACTCCAGCTTAAAAGGACTTGTAATGCTTTTTTTAGTTACATAAGAAAGAAGATTTCCGCTGGCAGAACCTGTCATAGTCTCAAGAGAAAAATCAGCCTGCATATCTGAAATCTGGGTATTTCCTTTTTTAAGCTCCAGACTCTGAATTGAAAGGTTTCTTTCTTCCAGTAAAAGGTCACCAGAAATTTTTGTAACGCCGCCGTTAGAAGCAAGAGAAAGATCTGAAAGATTGAGGGTTACATAAGGATGCATAAAGGTTCCAGTTGCATAAAGAGAGCCAGTAACATAATTATTTTCACTTTTTGCTACCGTAAAGTGATTGAGGTTAAAATTTGTAAGCTGCATCTGCAAATCAAGATAGATTTCGTTTTTCAGCGTTTCTAAAGAAAAGCCCTGAGCAAGAGGATTTGTAGCATTCAAGGTAAAAAGAGCCGATTCTTCTGAATAGGAATTTTTAAGGTTTGCATTTACTGAAAGGGCATTGAAAATTCCGTCATTTAAATCAAAGGCAAGGTCTGCCTGACCCGCAAGAGTTGAGAAAATATCAGAATAGCCAAGGTTATCAAGATGAGCGCCATATTTTGTAATGCTTCCAGTGAACATAACCTTTGGTGTTACGGTATAATTTGCCCCCGCAGCTTCAAATTCAAAAAGACTAACAAGGATTTGAGGCCCTTCTTCCCTGGTAAAGCTGAAGTTTGACCGGGTAGAAAGCACCGCAGTCATCTGGTCATAAGCCATAGGAAGATTTTCGCACATTAAAGAACCGGAAAGACGTGAATCTGGATACAAATTAAGATTGAACTGAGAATTATAATCTCCTGCAATCGAAATAAAATCCTTACGGATATTGCCGGAGAAATGATAAGGAATTGAAGAAGAAGCAAGATCAAGGTTAAAGAAAAGTTCTTCATCTTCTTTATTTCTGTCCAGGGTGCCAGAGGCTGCAAGATTAATCTTTCCAAATACGGCAGACATTTGATTAATCTGCAGAGACTGTTCATTTCCGCCAAAAGAAAGAAGAACTGTCTGATTTTCCTTTGCAATATTTGCCGCAATTATATAAGGCACGTTGTAAGAAAGAGATTTCAGGTCTGTAGAAAGATAAAGGTCACCCGAAAGCAATATTGAACTTAAGGATTTTGCAAGCCCTTCCACTTTGGAAGCCCCTTCTTCCTGCAGGAACTGGGCTGCAAAGAGTGCAATGGTGTCTGCAAAAATACTCTGCAGGTTCAAATTGAGCTCAGCATATTTCTGTCCGGGCAGGATATTTCCGTCTGCCTTTATAAGACCGGCATCTCCAAAATCAGTGTGAGAAAAATCAGAGGCTTCAAAATTGTAGTATAGAGAATCTGTCTGTGGAATAAGCTTAAACTGAAGGGCTGAAAGTGATTTATCCCCGATAAAAAGCTGAGGAGAAAAGGCTTCAAAACCTTTTTCAAGAGGGTCAATATAAAGCTCTGTTGAAATAGACTTTCCGTTTGCCAGCACAAAATAAGGAAGTTCAAAAAGGCCTGAAAGTCTGTAATCCTTAAAAATATAGTCAAAGTTCATATTTGCAAGGATATTCTGTCCCTGAGCATTAAACTTTGACAATTCAAGGTGGGTTTCATCACCATATAAAGAAAAATCTATTTCAGCAGTACCGGCAAAAAGAGAAGCAGGAAGCTTGATTACAGTATCAGAAATGTAATCGTAGGTCATATCCTGAAAATTGATTTTTACAATAGAGTCTGTATTTAAAAGAAGCTCCTGAAGTTTTTTAAGCTTGTTCTTGTAGGTAGATGAATTCAAAACCTGAACCGGATAAAAATCCTTGGTTTTAAGCTGAACATTCAAGTCTTTTGTATCAAAATGAAAGTCAGCTCCAAAAGAAATCGGATTTTCGCTCTGGATAATATGAATACCGGCAACTTTATTCTGATAATCTGCAAGAAGATTTAATTTTCTGACATTATAAAGACCGTTAGTAATATTTGAAAGCTTTACCGTAACGTAAGAACCGTCTCCAGCTGGGAAAATAGCACCGGAAAGCTTTGCATTCATAGTAATTTTTTGATTGAGGCTTGCCAGCTGCAGGCGGTTTTTAGAATCCAGAGTAAAGTTCAAACCGCTTTTCTGCGAATTTGGCCAGAAATCAAAACTTTTTACTTTGACAGAAGCATTAATTCCATTTTTATCATAAGCCAGGCTGATATTTTTAATACGGACATTCTTTGGAATCATCTGATTAAAGGATTCAAAATCAAAGGCTAAAGCCTTTTTCTTCTTTGACTCCCCTTTTACAGGATTCCCCTTCTTTTTTAGTTTTTCTGAAAGGGCAAGGATTTCATCAATATCAAGTTCAATACCGTCAATTACAAAGCTTGTAAAGCAGTTATCAAAATCACGTTTGATAAGTTTTATCAGGCTGTAGTCAATGTTAGTTTTTTTGATGGAAAGCACGACATTCTGATTTTCATCAATAAACTTAATTTTTCGCAAAGTCAGATTTGAAAGGATTGAAGGAGAAAGATTTTCATAAGAAAAATAAAGTCCTGTCTTTTCATAAAGCTGTGATGAAAGGTTATTTACCATTTTTTCCGCAGAAGACACAATTTTCCTGTGAAGAGGAATCACAAGTGAAACCCCAAGCAGGAAAACGAGGATAAAAATGAAGCTGCGGATTTTTAAAATATTTACCTTCATCGTTATAATTATCGGAAAGGATTAATTAAATCCTTATTATAGCAAATTTCACTTAAAATCTGTATAATCGCCCTTATGTTATTAAAAAACTTTATAGTGTTTGAAGGAATTTGACGGAGCGGGTACTTCAACACAGATTAAAAAAATTGTGTGCAAAAAATACCAAACTAGCTCATACAACT
>NZ_AJGU01000027.1 GCF_000260795.1 Treponema sp. JC4 | reverse complement strand
CTTTTTATAATTAATTTTTACCCTTCTGTATTTTTATTTTTGTTTTTCGGCTACATAAATTCCTTCATTAAATTTGAAGCCTGGAAAAAAATCCGCTATATCTGGTATGCAGCTCCACTGACCTTTATTCTGACTGCGGCAGGCTTTCAGACAGGAAAAGTCCTTTATTACCTCTTTTCACCCCAGACTCCCTTCGGGAAAATCTTTCTTCTTTTATGGCTGCAGATTTTCCTTGCAATTACCTTCAGCTCACTTTTTTATTATCTGCTTTCTATATTTAATCATAGTTTTTCTGACCGCTCGGTGGATTTCCTTGTCTTGATTTCAACCTTTATAAATCAGTCTGTCTTTTCTTTTTTTGATATTTCGCTTTTTCCAATGTTTCTTTTGATTTTTGCAGCGGCCTTTTTTACAATTCTTTTCAGAAAGTTTTTTTCACACATGTATCTTTTCTTGATCCTTCTGCTGCTTCTCTTTCCATATACATTTTCTTTCTTAGGAAGTTTTGATTCTTCTCAGATTCTAGACTTTCTTTTGAATACAAGGCTTTATCACTTTGCTATATCAATGATTATCACACCGATTTTGCTTTTGTACCTTCGTATTGTAATAAAATTCCGCGAAACTCATCCACAGAAAGAAAAAATTGCCCTTTTTGTTATTGTTTACGCAGTTTCTATTATTTTTACCCAGACAGAAATTTGTCTTATCAGTATTCCGCTGAGAAATAAAAGTGTATCAGACAATCCTCAGCCTATTCTTCTTTCCTCTGATGAAGAGCTGATTGAGCTCCGTCACAAAGACAAGGTTGTTTTTGACGATATAATCAGGACAATTGATATTTCGCTGAAAAAAGAAGCTGAATTATGTGACCTTCTGGTTTTCAGCCCTACTTCCCAGCCATTAAAATATTCTGATTACGATTTTGAAGCAATAAATTCTACTTCCTCCTACTTTTTGATTCCTCAAAATCCGCCGCAAAAAATGACCTTCTCTTATGGAACTACAGAAGAACCTGCCTTTGTAAAAATCAAGGCTATTTTCCCTTCAGAAGAAGAAAATACCTATATCCTGCAGGAAAAGGTTTTTGCAGTAAGTGAGGCAGAATGAGCGAAAATAAAGAAACTGCCCGCACCTGGTTCTTACATGTTGATTTAGACGCTTTTTTTGCTTCGGTCGAACAGCTAGACCATCCCGAATATCGGGGTAAACCTGTAATTGTAGGCGGAAATCCCAACGAAAAAAGAAGTGTAGTTTCTACAGCCTCCTACGAAGCCCGTAAATTCGGGGTTCATTCCGCAATGCCGGGCTTTCAGGCCTTCAGGCTCTGTCCCCAGGGAATTTTCGTCCATCCCCGTATGGAACGCTACGAAGAGCTTTCCTATCAGATAATGCAGATTTTTAAGGACTATTCTCCGGATGTTGAACAGATGTCCATTGATGAAGCCTTTATTGACCTTACTGGAACTGAAAAACTTTTCGGTCCTCCCTGGGAAACCGCGCAGAAAATAAAAGAGCAGGTAAAGGCAGAAACAGGGCTTACAGTAAGCCTTGGTCT
Source organism: Treponema sp. JC4 (assembly GCF_000260795.1). Taxonomy (GTDB): domain Bacteria; phylum Spirochaetota; class Spirochaetia; order Treponematales; family Treponemataceae; genus Treponema_D. Next base: position 30,512 of record NZ_AJGU01000027.1, on the reverse strand, counting down.
TGCCCGGACTAAATATCTTGCAAAAATTGCTTCCGGCTATAAAAAACCGGACGGATTTTATTTCATTGAGCCAGGGCTGATAAGCGAGCAGAACTTTATGAAAGGGCTGCCATTAAACAAGGTATGGGGTATTGGCGAAAAAACGCTTGAAATTCTGAACAAGGGCGGAATCTACAGAACATCAGATATATTAGAACGGGATTACGAAACGCTGGAGTTTCAATTCGGAAAGAATACTGCAGGCTTTTTGTGGGATATTATGACGGCAGGGGGCGCAGACGTTTTTAAGAAAGAGCGCAAAAGCCATTCTATAAGCGCGGAGCGAACCTTCCCTGTAGATTTAAACAGCAGCTATGCCGCGGAAACGGCCCTTATGGAGCTTTCTCATGAAGTTTTATTCAGACTTTTGCGGGAAGAATCTTATTCACGCACTGTAATGGTAAAAATCCGCTATAACGACTTCTCTACTATAACCGTTCAGAAAACCTGCGATACAAATATCCTTACCCTGGATTCATTATTTGAAGTTGTAAAAGCTCTTTTTGAAAAAAAATACACAGAAGATAAGGGAATCAGGCTTCTGGGAGTCGGGGTAGAAAACGTTACAAAAGAGGAAAAACCTCTGCAGCAGTCTCTCTTTGATGACGGCAGCAAAAAAAAGCAGGCAATAGAAAAAGCAATCCTTAAGCTTGAACAAAGACATCCTGAAATACGGGTTCACAAGGCAAGAACACTAAAAGTTCTTGTATCTGCTCTTCTTTTGTGGACTTGCGGAAAGGGGCAGCAGATCTTTTCTCAAACTCATACTTCCGTTACGGAAGGCGGCGCCGGCACAATTCTTCCGGATGTATTTCCATCTGAAGTAATTAATAAAAATCCTGATACCCTTTATTCCTGGGATTTAAGCGATAAAACTCATGTAGATTTTTCCCTCAAAGGCTACTGGCAGGGACTTTTTGAAGGAAGTCTCTTATGGAGCTTTGGAAGTACCGATGATGCAGGTCAGGATTCAGCTTCTCAAAGTTTTTCTCCAGGGATGCCGGTTTTCAAGCAGGCGGTTGACCTTACAGCCCTTGTAAATCTGAATGACAGCTGGTATTTTGAGGCAAGTTTTGCAGATGAGTTCAAAAAAAATACTTACGCCGTAAGCTATAAGGGAAAAGGCTACCTTCGCGAAGCCCGTCTTTCTAACCGTAAGATTTTTATGCAGAGCCAGTATTCATCAGACTCTTTCGGTTACGGTCTGAAGGGCGGAGACAATCAGGCGCCGGGACTTTCCCTTCACTTTGAAGATTTTCTGGACGGCCGCTGGGCAGCAGATTTTATCCTCCGCTACGACATGACAAAAACAAAAACTGCAACCTTCTACGGAATGAACAGCGTAACAGACCAGGAACTTCTTCCTTCAGATTTTATGAGGGGAAGCCGTTTTGTTTTTCCAGAGACTGTAAAGTCCCTTCTTCCGAACATAAAAGATATCTACGTTCAGTCAGATTCAGGAACTTACACAGATAAAAATAAAAAGAAGTATAAAAAGCTTTCAACAGCGGATTATCTTATTATTGAATCACAAAGTCAGCTTGTTTTTTCTTCCAGTGCAAATACAGGACGGATAAACGGAAAAGTGCCTGAAATTCTTGTGACCTTTAATTCAGGAGAAGCAGATCAAATTATCAATGAAAGTGGTGGCTTTGTTTCAGACATTGAAAGTCTTTTTGATGGCTATGATATGTCAAAATACCTTCTTTCTGGTATAAATCAATTAAAAAGCCAAATCGACGGAAGCCCTGCCCTGGTAATTCAGCATCCGGTAAAACTTACCCCTTACCTCTGTGCAAACTATTACGACCTTGGAATTACAAAGGAAGCTGATATTTCTGTAATTTACAAAAACAGCGAAAAAGAAGTCAAAGAATACAGTATTGAAGAAATAACCGAAACTTTTTCTGCCGTAAAAGATGATTTTTTTGCCGTAAATCATAAGTTTGCAAGGGTTACTGCCGCGTCTGCGACCGGCACTTCTCTTCAGCTTGCAGAAAACCGTTTTCCCTTTGCAAAAGATAATCCGGAAAGTTATCTGAACCTGAAAAGTGGAAACGATATAGTAATTCTTGTTCGAAGTTACTCGCCGGTTTCTGAATTTTTAATTGGAACCGCGGCGGCAGGAGGAAGTGTCCAGGTCTTCAAAAACGGAATTCTTGATAGCGGTGCAAAATATAATTCAGACACAGGAAGGGTTGAACTTTCCGGCAGCGTTGGAAACACCGATAAAATCTATATTATCTGGCAGGAAGACAGCAGTAACTATGGAAGCGGCTCAATTTCTTCAGGGGCAGGCTTTGTCTACAATTTTTCAGAAAAAGTCCGGGCAGATGCTGCTCTTACTGCAAGCTGGCCCTTAAGCATTCAGGAAAAATATTCTGTTCAGGACAATCTTAAAAAGGGTTTTGCAGCCCTTTCCACCGGGCTGCAATACAAGGGAGAAAACCTGAGCCTGACAGAAGAACTTGCAGGCTCTCTGAATACCCAGAATGCGGCAGGCTCCCTTTTAGTAAGCGAACAAAAGAATTACGTACCGGAATATTATTATCTTTCCAGCAATGCAGGCTATACGACAAAGGCAGAGCCTATTTTGAACTGGGAAGAAGCACCGGCAGTTCCTGAAACTCTATATCAGATTAATAACGGAACAATCCTCAAGCACGGCGGCGAAAGTGATTCAAAGGGCTATAAGATTCCCCTTGCCTGGGATTTTTCTTCCATCGCAAGCGGAGCCTGGGCAGCGGTTGATGTAAAACTTTCTTCTGTTTTAGTTTCAGCAAACGAGCTTGAAATCAAACTGACACCGGATTTCACACCTGAAAGTGCAGGAAGCTACGAAGTTTATCTTCAGCTTGGAGTAAAAGCCGAAAGCGAATACTCAGGCGAAGACAGCGAAAGCATTTCCACCTGGAAGCTTACAGGAAATGATGATGCAAAAACCATCAAAAGCCTGAACCTTGCTTCCAGAAGTCCGCAATATATCCGCATAAGGCTTTATGATGAAGACCGGGCAAAACTTTCCTCAAATCACGATGCCCGCCTCATAGTAGTTCAGTCTGCGTCTGCAAGTCCAAATGATAAAAATGGTAAAATCTATTTTGGCACTTACAGGCCCTTTCTACAAAGCATATACACTCAGCACTCATCAGATATCTATGTAAATACTACAAGCGAAAAAATAACCTCCCCATCTGCCGACCAGCTTGCAAAAAAAGAAAATTACACTTCAATTATCAACTGGAAATACCTTGCAGAAGCCGAGTCCTTTACAAATCCAGACGAAACAAAAATCACAGCCCTTACCTATTTTGAAGCCGCAGATTTTTCAAACTATGGACAGATTAATTTTGATTTTGCCTATAGAATGCCGGATAATTTAAAATCTGCAGCTCCATCTTCCTCGTACACCCCTTCAGAGAAGGCTTTGACCTTTCTTCTTGAAAATTCTTCAAGTTCAGATTCAAAAGCTGTAAAGCTTGTATTGCATAATCTTGCTCCCTATATTTCACAGGATTTAAGCTGGAACAGGCTTTCCATAAACCTTACAAACCGCGAAGTCCGAATCAACGGAAACATACTAAATACAAACGATTACGAGCCGCTTGTAATCAATTCAAAAATCATTCCTTCCCGCTTAAAAGTTGTCTTCGACACCAGCAGCGAGGGCAAATTGATTACAGAAGGTAGCTTTTACATAGATAACCTCTATTATTCAGATGCAGCGTTAAGCCTTACCGCCCATCATCACACAAAAGTTGAATTAAAAAAAGAAGGCGAAATCTTAAACTCTTACAATAAAGACGGAGAAAAGCAGCTTTCAATCATAAAGGATGCCACCTTCACTCTGGATTCAAGCCAAACCGGAAGTCAGGCTATCGTAAATAAGCCAAAAGATACAGAAAAACAGGGAGCCATGACTTCTACCGCAGAAGGAAGCGTAACAATTACGGGAGTAACCCTCTCTGCCGACGCAACAATTTCGACCTCTTCAAATGCCACAGACTACACCCTCTTTAAGAATGCAGGCCATTCAATAAAAACTGACGGCGAAAGTCAAAAAGTGCTTGCTTTTGAAGAAAGCTACCGTTTTAATCACGATGACAAAAACTTAAAAAAGCAGAATTCCCTTGCCCTTGATTTTTCCCAATTAAAGCTGCCCCTGAAAATCAGCGCAGAGGCAAAAGCCCAGAATTCCTGGTCAACGCAAAGTCAGAATTCTGCCCTCTCATTAGACTTTAAGCCATGGATTTTAGGCTTTACGGAAAAAGCAGAATTCACTCAGAAAATAAACACAAAAAAATCAGCCTCAAAAACCTTTAACACAAATAATTATTTTGAAGGCTGGCGGGAAATTTCTGCATTTGAATTTTCTACAGGCGAAGAATATGCAATTTACAAATCAGAAAAATATTCTTCCAGCGCAGGACTTTCCCTTACTGCAGCAAACCTAAAGCCTCTGCTGACCTATGAAATTCAGGGAACTTCTTCTACATCAAACGAAAGCACTTTTTCAGACGCTGAAGCTTTTAAACTTGAACTCCCCTTCCAGCTTTCTTCTAACAATTTTAAGCTGACCCTTTCAAAAGCCGCCTCAGGTACAGAAAATGATTCAGATATCAACGGTACTTACTTTGATGACACAAAAAAACTTTTTTCACGGCAGAATAAAAGAGCTTATCTTTATAAAAGTCTTCCTTTTTATGATTTATTCCAGCAGGATTTAGCTTCTTCTATTCAAAAAGAAATGGATTTATCTACCCAAAAACTATCCTATTCAACAAAATATGAAGGCTTCTGGAGCCGCCGCCTCTTTAATACTCCAAAAGACCTTATAATTCCATCTTCTGCAGCTTTTGCCGTAAGCCGAGACCTTACAGAATCTTCAAAAAGAAGCGATGTTTACCAGTACCGGCTGACACTTACAAGCAATTCAATAAACAACTTCGGCCGCGAAAGCTTTCATCCGATTTTCCTCTGGTATAATCAGGACGAAGTAATTTCAAGCCTTACAGGAATTGTAAAAATTCCGGCCTCTGCCCCGGAAAACACAACTTATCTTGCCGCCTGGTATGCCCAGCTGCTCTTTTACATCGACAATAAAAACACCCTTAAAACCGCGCTGGACACGTCAATTGAAACAAACCTTGATTACAGCGCAAAGGCAACCCTTATCTGGCAGCACCAGGGAAAAACAACGCCGATTGTAGAAATTGCAAAACTCATTTCCAAAAGAGTAGCAGAAACAGAATTTGGAATTACAAGAAAAGAAACAGTAAATTTTGAAATCTCAAGAGCAGGAAAAGTAAAAAAACAGGCCTACGCCCTATCTCATCTTGTAGAAGCAAAATTCTTAAAATACTTTACGATGAGTACAGGAATGGGAATTGATTTTAATTATTACAGTAATCTTCCAAATACCCTTGCAATCAAATTCAGTCTTGGAGGAAAGGCCGAGTTCTAGCGGTCGGGGAAAGGAAATTCCTACAGGTGAAGTCTCCCCCCCCATCACTGCCCCTACCTTACTGCAGCGGTGCAAAATAACCGGTTTCGTCGCGGCCGCTTCTGTTCAAAAGATAAACTTCAATTTCAGCCTTCAGATATTTTTCACCAAGATTAGACATCTGCATGGAAACATAATTGAGCTGATAGATTCCCTGAGGAGCTTCTATAATTTCCTTTACAACGTTTCCCAATCCTTCTTCCCGGTAAACATAGTACATTTCACCCTTTGTATTTTCACAGATATAGCTTACCTGAGGATTTGCAGCCCCCTGGGTAACCTGAATCACAGAAAAGAGGATTGAATTATTGCACATATAGGCAGTAAGTTCAGAAAGATTATAAGAATCAAAATTAAGGGCATTTTCAGAGCCGCCGGAAATAAAGATGACAGCGCGTTTTTTAGCAGCATTAATCAAATCATTGCTGGAAAGACGCAGAGCAAGGTCAAGGGCGACAGTATCAGATACAGGATTTTTAAGGGCATCAAGACTGAAATTTCTAGCCCCGAAAGGACTTCCAACATATTCAGTTACAGGAATTTTTCCGGCACTTACAATACGAAGTACTCCCTGCTCTTTCATACTTTCTGCAATTTCACGGACAGCCATTTCAATCTCACTTTTGTGACGAAGGCTTTCCACAGAACGTTCAATTACCAGAGTAATGTCTGCCTCGGTATTATTTGAAGCAGCACCTAAAAACTTCATGTTCTGAACCGGCTGCTTGTTTTCAGAAATATAGAAGTTCTGTTCCATCAAGCCAACAACCGGCTGACGGTGGCGGTTTTCAACCCTTACTTCAAGGGTAACTTCCGGGAATTTTGAAGCATCAATCTGTTCTATCTGAACAAAAAGACCGCCAACAAGCTCAGAAAGTTTTGACATTACATAAACTTCATTTGCAGTATAATCTGAAACAACAAGGTTTTCGTTTACGTCAGGAGAAGCAGTCGTAACCCGCGACGGCGCATTTCCCGTCTTTACGTATTCAAAAAGCGCTCCGGTCTGCGGATTTACCGCGATAACCTTATTCTGGTCGCAGATTACAAGCATATTATTCCAGACTCTTATAGCCTCAGGCTTTTTAAAAGTCTTTTTTTCAACCAGTTCGCGGATATAGTTTCCTGCCCGGTCAAATTCATAAATAGCACCGCTGATAGAATCTGCAACGTAAACTGAATCTTCCAGCACGCAAATACCGGTAGGTCCCTTCAGTCCTTCAAAATAAGATGATTTTGTTCCAAAGTAGTAAAGGGCATTTCCTTCCCGGTCAAAAACATCAACACGGCGGTTACCAAAGTCAGTAACATAAATGCGGGAAAGCTGATCAAGCGAAAGATACTGAGGTCCTACAAGCCCTCCAAGCTCACGCCCCTTCTGCCCTATGTATTTTATAAAGCGTCCATTCTGATTCAAAAGCGAAATCCTGTTTCCGGCGCTTTCACTAACAAGAATATTGCCGTCATTCATGCGGATAATATCACTGGGGCGGTCAAAACCGTTTATAGGCCCCGTAATTCTGTCAATTACACTTCCATTCTGATTTAAAAGCAGAAGATTATTTGTATTGTAAGCAGCAATCCAGAAGGTTCCGTCATAGTTTGGAAGAACAGAAACAGGACCTGAATAAATCATATTGCCGTTAAATTCCCCCGGATAGCTTCCAGCCTCAGAAAGACGCATAAGATTTTCATTTGTATCACCAGTTACCCGGCGTTCACGTACAACTTCAATTTTATTTGCCAGTAAGATTCCGCCATATCCGTTATCCTGTGCCGACTGCCAGTAAGAAAGGGCCGAACCTTCAAGACCGGTTTTATAATAGGATTTTCCCAGCCAATCCAGAATCAGGCTGTCGTTTGGCATAAAAGAAAGAGCCTTTTCAAAAAGAACAATAGCCTCGTTAAATGATCCTTTATAGTAAGCCTGAACTCCGCGGCGGAATTCCTCAGAAGCAAAGCCTTCCGAACTTGTACGGATTCTGTCTTCAGGAACAGTCATTCCCGCATCAGAGGTAATATTCTGGGCAAAAAGAGAAGTACAGATTAAAAAACAAAGAGAAAATAAACTTTTTTTCATCAGTATTTACGTCCCGCAAGCACTAAATCCTTCATGTGCTTTGCAATTTCTTCGTTATCTCCGTCAATTTTTTCTGCCTGACTAAGATAATTTTTTGCATCCTCATAAAGGCCAAGCTTGTAATAAACATATCCCAAAGAATCAAGGCAGGCAGCCGACTTTGGAGCGCTTTTTACCGCCTGCTTACAAAGACTCAAAGCCCTGGTTAAATCCTTTTCCGTACAGGCAAGCACATAGCCAAGTCCGTTCAGCGAAGTAACATTATCCGGGTCATTTTCCAGAGACTTTTCGTAGTAAGAAAGGCATTTTTCTGTGTCCTGCTGTTCCCATGCAACAAAAGCAATTGCCGCATAAACAGAAGCAGGCTTATAACCGGTTTCCAGAAGCTTTCCAAGCTCAAAATCTGCAAGACGCTTACGGCCTGAAAGGGCATAAATCACGGCAAGAAGGAAACGGCACTGAAGTACCCGGTCAAGCTGACCACCTGAAGTTACCACCTGCTCTAAAAACAAAAGGGCTTCATCATAATTCTGAAGCTTTGTGTAGCAGAGGCCTAAAAAATAGGCAACTTCCATTTTATCTACAGCAGCATCAGAAGGAAGAGAAAGAAAAAACGCCAGGGCATCAGAATATGAGCCCTCATTATAAAGCTTAATGCCTTCTTTTAAAATATTGTCAGCCATTTTTTCCTCCCAAAAAAAATGCTAGTCACGTACTAAAGAAGCACCATCAGAAGGTAGAACCTCGTACACATCCGGATGGAAGCCGAATATCTTTTCAAATTCTGCAATTTTTGCCTTAAAGGTATCAACATCGCTGTTACGTACAATTGCATAAAGACAGCGGCCAAAGCCCTTACCTGTAATACGTCCGCAGGTAACAGGATTACGAACCTGCTCAAGATTTGGCTCTAATTCACTTACACGCTTCAAAATCCAGTCAATTTCAGGACAGGAAATATCATACAAATCGCGCATAGTAACATAACTGTCATTTACCGCACGGGCAAACTTAAAGAAATCAGATTTAATAAGACCTTCGCGGGCTTCAAGCACGTCATTATGTTCGCGAAGCATAGTATAAAGCTTTCTGTGAATATCTTCACTAACCACATCAAGAATTTCATTAATATCAGTGATGTCAGAAATATACTGCCAGCCGCCATATACGTTAGGCTTTTTCTCGCGCAAATCACCAAGCAAAAGAGCATACTGAGGCTCATAAATTGATTCTTCATTCCAGACAGTCCAGCGGGGAACTTTTGTATCTACAAGAAGGATTTTCTTGTCCGGGAAGTCAAAATTAGCATAGTCCCAGGAATTCTTAAAATGGTCGGTGATTAAAAGTGTATCTTTTTTAGAAAAAAGGGCCGCATAGTTATCGGCAATGTGGTTGGCAGTCTGTAAGAAGAGTTTGTTGGCACGCTCAAGCACCTGAAGAAGAACATTGTTATCGCATTTGAAGCCAAAAAGTTCTTTTATTGCCAGGGCTGCCGCAACCTTTACAGCCGTCGTAATACCAAATCCAGCAGACGGAAGTATCTGACTGTAGATTGTAAGGTCAAAACCTCCAAGACTGTAACCGCCAGAAGTAAAACCATAGACAACAGCCTTTACAGCGTTTGCCCATTTATCTTCTTTTTTCAGTTTTACAGCTGTCGAAGAACTTTTTTTTCTGTCATTCAGCTGATGAAAATAAAAATGTAGTGATGAATCTTCTCTTTTAGAAACGGCAACATAAACCGGAAGATTTATTGCCATTGAAAGTGTTTTATCTTTAAAAAACCAGGAGTGCTCGCCAATCAGATGGAATCTTCCAGGCGCTTTTGCCACAACCTCCGGTAATTTATTGTACTCCTGCTCGTGGGTATCATTAAGTGCTTTCAAAAACCTGACCCCCTCATCCCTGTCAGCCACTTTTTTTTAATTTAAGTGCTTAATTTTTTTTGAATATATGTAGATAATAATATAGTAATGAGTGCGATTTTACAAGTTTTTTATTCTGCATTTTCGGCCCTGCTGCTTTCCGCCGCCATTCCAAACGAATACTTTCTTTTTGGATTTCCCTTCGCCGCACTCCTGGCCCTCGCACCCTTTTATCACGCAATAAAAAACTGTAAGACTTACAGACAGGCCTTTTTATGCGGTTTTACCCAGACCTGCCTTACCCACCTTCTTTCAAGCTTCTGGCTTTCCAATTTTATGGATTTTGCAGCCTTCACTCTGGGAGCTTCAGCCTTTGGAACAGGCGTAATCGGAGGTATTTTCGGGCTTTTTCTTTTCATGCCCTGGAATTCCTCCCAAAAACAAAATCCTCTACTGGATTTTTCCCTTGAAAATAACTTTTTCCGCAGCCAGGACTTCAAGGTTCTTTATTTTTCAGCCCTTTACACTCTTTACGAATGGGTAAAATCCACAGGTTTTCTGGGCTATCCCTGGGGAACAATTCCTTCAGCCCTCTACCGCTGGTCTCTTTTTACCCAGATAGCCTCAATTACCGGCACTTACGGAATAACTTTTTTAACAGCTCTTTTTAATGCCCTTCTTGAAGAAAGGATTTATGCTTCCCCTGCCACAAAAGCGTGCCATCCAGGCCGGAAAACTCTGTCAGCACCTGGCAGCTCTAACTTCCGCATGGTCCTGCAATCAGAACAGCTCCTGGCAGCCTTAACACTTTTATCACTTTTATATGGCACGTACCAGATTTTAAAGATTAGAGTACCTCAAAAGTACCTTACAGCGGTAATGATTCAGCAGAACTCAGACCCCTGGAAAGAAAAATCTGACCACGATTCAATCCTGCGTTCCCAGCGCCTTACTCAGAAAAAAATAGAAGAACTCAAGAGTGAAAACAAAAAGGCAGATTTAATCGTATGGAGCGAAGGCTGTCTCAGGCGGCCTTTTCCCAACAGCGAAAGTCATTACAGCATTTTCCCGGGCGAAAAACCGCTTACAGACTTCATTAAGGAAACAAAAATCCCTTTTCTTCTTGGCGGACGCTTTATAAAGAATGCTGATAAGGCGGAAATAAACAATGCAGCCCTTGTATTTGATAAGGAAAGTAAACTTCGGGGCCACTACGGAAAAAATCATCTTGTACCCTTTGCAGAAGCCCTGCCCGGACGTGAATCAGAGGCGGTAAGAAATTTTCTTAAGAAAAATCTGAAGATTTCTGCAGGCTGGACACCTGGAGACCAGATCGTTCTTTTTGACATTCCTGCAAAATGGAATCCAAACCGCCATTTACCGCCTTATAAGTACGTTGACCTTTCCACAAGCTGGTCTAAACAGCACTCTGAAGAAGAAAAGGCTCCGACTGTAAGAATTTCAACTCCAATCTGCTTTGACGATGCCTTCCCCGACCTTATGGGAAAAATGAGCCGATACGGAGCAGAGCTTTTTGTAAATATCACAGACGATTCCTGGTCGCTAAAAAAATCAAGCGAAACCCAGCATTTTGTAATTGCCTCTTTTGCCTCAATTGAATACCGCACCCCTATGATCCGCTCTTCTAATGCCGGCTATTCCTGTGTAATTTCCCCGACCGGAAAAGTTCTTGCAGACTCTCCGCTTTTTGAAGAATACGCCCTGGCCTATGAGGTTCCTGTTTACCAGAGGGAAATCACTGTCTACGAAAGACTTGGCAACTGGCTTCCCCTTATCATACTTTTTCTCTTTGCTATCTACTGTCTTATTGAATATTTTTCTTTTGAAGAGACCGATTATATCCCTTCTGCCCGAAAAATAAAAAAGCATCGCAAAGCTAAAAAATCGAAAAAAAAGAAAAATTCAAAAGGCAAAAAATAAGTCAATACTTCATAACAAGATTTTTTATCAAAGCATAAAATTTTTTTTTGTCAAGAAAAATAGTTTAAAAAAATTCATCTGAATTCACTCAAATTCTATTGTCGCAACATATTTAGTGTTATATCATTCAAATTGTGGTGGGAAGTACACTATGAATTTCCACCATAAAGAGAAAAGTAATGCGCTGTCCATATTGCGGAAAATTAGACGATAAAGTTCTGGAATCTCGAACAATGGTAAACGGAGAAAGCATCCGCCGCCGTCGCGAATGTCTTGCCTGCGGTTACCGTTTTACAAGTTACGAACGCATTGACGAAAAACCATTTATGGTTGTTAAACGCGACGGGCAGCGACGTCAGCCTTTTGACCGTGAAAAACTTGAAAAAGGAATTATCCGCGCACTTGAAAAACGTCCTGTTTCAACAGCAATGGTTGAACAGATCTGCAATGATATAGAAGACCTTGCAATCAAACAGGGAAAGGAAGCCCGCGAAATTTCTACATCAGCTTTGGGCGAATTAGTATTGGAAAAGCTTTATGACATAGACAAGGTTGCCTACATTCGTTTTGCTTCGGTTTACCGCCATTTTGAAAACCTTGAAGAATTTATGAATGAAGTAAAAAAAATAAAGAAAAAGTCAAAGGGAGGGCAAAATGAGTGACCAGTCAATTTTTCCGGAATGGAGAAGTTTTTTGGGATCCAGCTCTGATGAAGAAACTCAGGGCGTTATCAAGCAGGTTGTAAAGAGAAGCGGAGAAATCGCTAAATACGACCGTAAAAAAATTGAAACAGCTATCGACAAGGCTATTGAAGCGGTAGAAGGCAGAAAAGATCCTGACCGCGCTTTTGAATTAACTAATGCCGTAGAAGAAAAAATCCGTCTTCAGATGGCAGGAAACCGCGCTCACTCAATTCCTGCAATCGAAGAAATTCAGGATATTGTAGAAAGCGTTCTTATCGAAAATAAAGAAGTAGACGTTGCAAAAGCCTACATTCTTTACCGCGCACGACATGAAGTTATGCGTGATACAAAAAAACTCATGCTGGACATCAACAAAACAATGGACGGCTACCTTGCTCAGAGCGACTGGCGCGTAAACGAAAATGCCAACGTAAACTTTTCTCTGGGCGGACTTATTCTTCATAACTCAGGTACAATCACAGCCAATTACTGGCTTAACAATATTTACTCAAAGGAAATTGCAGAGGCTCATAAAACTGCAGCCTTCCACATTCATGACCTTTCAATGTTCTCTGGTTACTGTGCAGGCTGGTCTCTCCGTCAGCTGATTGCAGAAGGTCTTGGAGGAGTTCCAGATAAAATTACATCAACTCCTGCAACTCACCTTTCTACTCTTGTAAACCAGATTGTAAACTTCCTTGGAATCATGCAGAACGAATGGGCAGGAGCTCAGGCTTTCTCTTCATTCGATACATACCTTGCTCCTTTTGTACGCACAGACAAACTTACAGAAAAGCAGGTTCGCCAGTGCATCCAGAGCTATATTTACGGCGTAAATACTCCAAGCCGCTGGGGTTCTCAGGCTCCATTTACAAATATTACTCTTGACTGGGTATGTCCAGATGACCTTAAGAACAAAAAGGCTATCGTTGGCGGAAAGGAACAGGATTTTACTTACGGCGACTGCCAGAAGGAAATGGACCTTATCAACAAGGTATTCATTGAACTTATGATTGAAGGTGACGCTGAAGGCCGCGGATTTGCCTACCCTATCCCAACCTACAACATCACAAAGGATTTTGACTGGACAAGTGAAAACGCAAAACTTTTATTCACAATGACAGCCCAGTACGGAACTCCAAACTTCCAGAACTTTGTAAACTCAGACTTGAATCCAAGCGACGTGCGCTCTATGTGCTGCCGTCTCCAGCTTGATAAACGTGAACTCCGCCGCCGTGGTGGAGGACTTTTTGGTGCAGATGAATTTACAGGTTCTATCGGCGTTGTAACAATCAACCTTCCTCAGATTGCCTATCTTGCAAACACAGAAGAAGAATTCTTCAAACGCCTTGATTACCTTATGGATCTTGCAAAAGAAAGCCTCTGCATTAAGAGAAAGGTTATCCAGAAGCTTTATGACGGCGGACTTTTTCCTTATACAAAACGCTATCTTAAAACTCTTAACAACCACTTCAACACAATCGGACTTTGCGGTATGAACGAATGCTGCCTCAACTTCCTTGGAGTTGATATTTCAGAGCCTGCAGGAAAAGCCTTTGCAGAAAAAGTTCTGACTCATATGCGAGAACGCATGCAGGATTATCAGGAAGAAACAGGAGACCTCTTCAACCTTGAAGCAACTCCTGCTGAATCAACTTCTTACCGTCTTGCAAAACACGATAAGGAACAGTTCCCTGACATCATTACCAGCGGAAAGGACGCTCCATTCTATACAAACTCTTCTCAGCTTCCTGTTGACTATACAGCAGATGTATTTGAAGCCCTTGATCATCAGGAATCGCTTCAGACAAAGTACACAGGCGGTACAATGTTCCATGTTTACATGGGAGAAGCAATTAAAGACTGGAAGGCTTGTGCAGAACTTGTAAAGGCAATTTCTCACAAGTACAGAATTCCTTTCTTTACAATTTCACCAACTTATTCAATCTGCCCGGTTCACGGCTATCTTGTAGGCCAGCAGTTTGAATGTCCAAAGTGTAAGGAAGAAAAAGAAAAGGAACTTCGCGAAAAGCTTAAGGTTCTTGAAGCTGAAAAAGAAAAAATATTGGCAAATGCATAACAAAATGGGAGGAATAAAAATGGAAAAGAGGACACTTGCTCAGATTGAACAGGAAATTGCAGAAACAAAGGCTGCATTAGAGAATGTTCACGGAACAGAAACAGAAGTTTACGCCCGCATCGTAGGCTACTACCGCGCCGTAAAACACTGGAACAACGGAAAACGCGATGAATTCGGTATCCGTAAAGTTTTCACCCTTGAAGACAGCAAGCTTGGTCAGACAAAAACTGAAGTAAAAGCTATAAAAGAAGAGCCTAAAGCTGCTGCTAAAATTGCAAAAGCTGAAAATTCTGACCTTACAAGCGTTACATATGAGCTTTACACACGAAAAACTTGTCCTAACTGCCCTCCTGTAAAAGCTTTTATGAACGATTTGGATATGCCAGGCCGCAATATTGACGTTGATACAAAAGAAGGACTTTCTGAGGCTGCAAAAAAAGGAATTTTTGCTTCACCTACAGTAATTTTCTATAATGCCGCAGGTGTTGAAACAGCCCGCTGTCACAACGTAGAAGAACTCGAAGTTGTGTTCCAGAAGGTTGCAGTTTCTGCCTAAGGAAATTCAATGGCTGACCTGCCGCTAGACAGACCTGCCGGGATTCTGGTAAAAACCACCTGTGTGGATTTTCCAGGACATCTGGCAGGTTCTTTTTTTCTAAAAGGATGTAATCTCCGCTGCCCCTACTGCTATAACCGGGAACTGGTAATAGGCTTTGAAAATATTTCAGCTGCTGGCTCATCACAGAATTCTTCAACTCTTTCGACAATAGAAGAACTTTTTGCCCACTTAGAAAAACGTCAGGGAATCTTACAGGGGCTTGTAATTTCAGGCGGAGAGCCGCTTTTAAATCCCTACACTCCCCTTATCATAAAAAAAGCGCGGGAACTGGGCTATCTGATAAAGCTTGATACAAACGGAACTCTGCCGGACGAGCTGGAAGCTCTTTTGAATGACAAAGAACTGCATCCGGATTTTATTGCAATGGATATTAAAACAAGTCCAGCCCGCTACGCAAATGAAATCTGTAATCCTTCATCGCCTTTTGCCGGAAAGAGTGAATACTGGGAAAAGAAAGTAAAGCGCTGTGCAGAAATTGTAGCAGCTTATCCGGCTGATAAACGCGAATACAGAACGGTTTTAGTGCCCCCTCTTGTGCAAAAGGCTGACATAAAAAACATGGCAGAACTTCTGCCCAAAGACGCCAGCTGGCAGTTCGCCCAGTTCAGAAACGAAAACTGCCTTAAGACCGCCTATAACGACATTCTGCCCTACAGCGACGCAGAAGCCGCAGAATTAATTGAATACGCACGAACATTTGTAAAAGGTGCTATGTTAAGGTAGAAAAAAAAATAGCGCGAGGGAGTAAAGTGTGGGGCAAAAACACTCTGATTGTTGTGACCGCGTGAGCGGTCAATTCTATGGTTTCTTTGCAACAATCAGAGTGTAGTAATGTTCGAAAAAGTTCTACTTTTTCGAACATATCGGTTTTGAACCACACTTTGCGACCGGGAGCTATTTTTTTTGTAAAAATCAATCCTACAACATGCGCGAAGCGCATGTTAAGCGATGGTTCAAGACATCTGGAAGTTGTAACCCCAATTACGACCATCGCATTACATTATGCGTGCAAATTCTTTTACAATTTGCGGCAAAAGCGTTTCAATTTTGCCGTTACAGCTCATGCCGCTGGCATTTTTGTGACCGCCGCCGCCGAATTTGGCTGCAACCTGCGATACATCAATTTCATCAAGGGAACGGAAACCGCCGGTACAGGTAGTTTCTGTATCCTGACGAAGAAAAACTACCGCCTGAACACCTTCAGTTGCAAGAAAAAGCTGGTATAGGGCATCTGAATCGCGGCCTTCAAGCCCGTATTTTTTAGTATCATCAAGGCTTTCTGTAGTAATTACAAGTTTTCCTTCAAGATAGCGCTCTGCCTTCATCAAAAGAGTACCAAGAAGTTTTCTTGTGGAATAAGGCTTTCCGGAATTAATCTGATTATAGGTTCTTCTAGGATCAGCTCCTGCCTTTACAAGTCTGCTGGCCCCGTCAAAAACCTCGGCACCGCTGTTACTTACAAAGCGGAAAAAGCCTGTATCCGTACAAAGACCAAAGAAAAGATTCTTTGCAAGTTCTTCAGGAACTGGTCCAATTAAACGCTCGTAAAACTGCTGTACAAGATAAGCGCAGGCAGGAGTATCAGAATCAATAAAGCCCAGAGCTCCCTCAGGAAGCCCGGAAGTTTTATGATGATCTATTACAAAAATATCAAGTCCTTCAAAATCTCCGTCAATTTCACCAAGACGGCTCAATTCGGAACAGTCAACAATAATTACTCCGGCAGTCTTGCGCTCATTATCATCAAGGAATTCCATTGTATTGGAAAACTTTTCTTCAAAACGCTTTACTTCATTTCGCTTAAAAGGACCTGCAGAAAGCAGCTGATAGCGTTTATTAAAACCGTCAAGAATTGCGGCTGCCCCAAGACAGCTCGACATACAGTCTCCATCCGGTTCTTTATGTCCTACAACAAAGAAAAAATCATGGCCTTCTATAAACTTTTTTAATGCCTCAACATCTGAATCTAAAATCTGTTTCATATCTTTAACTTTACCTTTAAAAAATAAAAAGAGGACTTTTCAGCCCTCTTTTATATTACAAAATAAATTGCAAAATTACTACAATTCAAGTTCTTCCAGAGTCTCTTTGTCAGCACCTTCAAGCTGGCTGTTTTTCTGATCAACAATACCCCAGATTGGATTTGTTTTCTTCATTGGGACATTCAAAACAGCACGATAGAATTCTCCGTTACGTTTGTAAACACTGAAGTAAGCTTCGTTCTGAGTATTAACTGCTCTTACTCTGAGTTTTACAGCTTCACCTTTTGTAGGCAGGCACCATTTTTTTGGAAGAAGAACAGAAGCTGTACCAATTCTATTCTTCTGATAAATTACAACATAAGCGTCACGGCTATCCAAAACCTTTAAGACAGGCACACTATAATATGTTACTTCTGATTTCTTCGATTTAGCCGAAAGAGAAGGAATGAACATAACTGCAAGTGCAATCAAAACAAAAAGCTTTTTCATAAGTATCTCCTGTTATACAGATATTATATTCTTATTATCTTTATTTAACAACATTTTTTATTCAACAAAAGAATAATTTTTTGATTGGGCAAGAATAATTAATTTTTACAAATTATCTATTAATTTATTAACATTTTTAATTAATTTTTACTTATCAAACTGTATTTTTTAATCCCAGAAAAGATAAAAGACATAAAAAAAAGGTCACAAAGATTAAAATCTTTATGACCTTGGATAGCGACCAATGGGATTGAACCATTGACATCACGGATATGAGCCGTGTGCTCTACCAACTGAGCTAGGTCGCCGTAAGTGAGTTTAATAATATAGATTTCTGGCTGCTTGGTCAATATATAAAAGCTCAATTTTAACAAAAAAAAGCAGATTTCTTTTAATTTTTTCCATATGACTAATCCAAAAGCACTTTTCTGGCATAGAAATTGCTATATATAAGCTGTGCGCACCAAAAAATAGAAAAAATAAGGAAACAATAATGTTAGAAATCGAATTAAACGAACTTCCAGAGCTTATGCATAAAGGCAAAATCAGTAGAAATCAGGCTCTGAATTATCTGGCTGAATTTATTTTCAGAAACTACCCTATCTTCGGACTTCACAAGTATGATGAAGATTTCAGGGAAGAAATCATTCTGGACTTCCTTGAAAAAGGCGGAATTGTAATTGACAGCTACAATAAATCAATAGGTAACTTTTTTCCATATTTCTATTCCCAGGTTACATCAATGATTAGTAAAAATCTGAAGAAAAGGGCAAGAAGAAGCATAGATGAGTTCACAACAATTCATGAAGAATATAAAAAAATCCTTATGAACAAAAACAAATATGAAGCATACAAGCCACTTCTTTGTGCAGATGTTACACCACCCTATGCAAGAAAAATGGTCTCAGTAGAAGATCTTCGTTCCGCCTTACAAGGCTACACTTCCAAAAGAGACAAAGTCCTAATAATTTTAATTTTGAAATATGTTTTATATTTTGATGAAAAAAGTCTTTATTCAATAAGCAAAAGTCTGGGGCTGAATTATTCAATAATTATGGAAGGCAGACGCTTTTGCAAAAACAGCCTTAAAAATAAGATTGAAAAACGTAAATCGCTGGCTGAATCAAGAAATAAATCATATTTTTATAAAAACCGCTATCAGACTCAGATTAATTACTATTCACAATTCCAGGAAGGATTTGATCCATCTAAAATAGAACTGCTGCAGAAATACCAGCATCATTCTCATGCCTGGCTGACAAAAAATCATCAGCTGGAACATCAGACTTCGCACCTGGTTACTTCAAATGCTCTTATTGCAAGCCTTCTTGGAATTTGTGAACGGCAGGTCAGGTACTATCTTTCCTGTGCAGATAACTACAAAAACCTTTTTAAAGACCTGTAAAAGTCAGGGCTTTCTCAGCAATGACTATAATTTTAATTTCCGCTAATATATCAGCATGAAAATTTACTTAGCTAGCGGAAATAAAAACAAAAAACGGGAGATGCAGCAGCTTCTTCCTGAGCATGAAATCCTTATCCCGTCTGATGAAGGAATTGACTTTAATCCTGAAGAGACGGGAATTACCTTTTATGAAAACAGCCTTATTAAGGCAAAGGCTTTGTATGATATCGTTCACCAGCCTGTTATTGCGGATGATTCAGGAATCTGCGTGGATGCGCTGGGCGGTGCTCCGGGAATTTATTCTTCCCGTTATGCAGGCCCTGATTTTATGAAGGGAAAACCTGACGGAAGCAAAATCAGTCAGGAAGAACAGAATGTCTTTCTTATTAATCAGCTAAATGAAGCCGTAAAAAGAGAAAAACTTCCACAGGCGGCATATCTTCACGGAGAGAGAAGCTGTCACTACACCTGCGCAATGGTTTTATATCTTGGTACAGACCGTCTTTATGTCTGTCAGGAAACCTTTGAAGGAACTTTAATAGAAGATATAAGTAAACAGGCTGGAGACGGCGGTTTTGGTTATGATCCTATTGTTTTCCTTCCAGAATTCAATAAAACCGTAGCCCAGTTGTCTGCAGATGAAAAAAACGGCATTTCTCATCGTGGAAAAGCTACAAAACAACTCAAAAAAATCATTGAATCTCTAAAAATCTAAAAAATTTAAAATTTTTTTTAATTTTTTTGAAATTTTTATTAAAGATTCAGAACCAGTCCTCCGATTATATATAAGAAGTGTTATGGTTTTCCGACTTCGTAGAAGCAAAGGCCAAACAGTTCGGCAAAAATGTGTAGATGTAGCCTTGTAAGAACATTTACGCATTTTTGCGTCTTTTTTACAGAAGAAAGGATTCTTCTGCCACAACATTCCAAGGAGGAATACTATGGTTATCAACCACAACATGTCGGCAATGTTTGCCAACCGTCAGCTCGGAGTTACTGGTGTAAGTTTCACAAAAGACATGGAGAAACTCTCATCAGGAGAAAGAATCAATCGTGCAGGTGATGATGCTTCAGGTCTTGCAGTATCTGAAAAGATGCGCAGCCAGATCAGAGGTTTGAATCAGGCTTCTAAGAATGCTTTGAACGGCATCAGCTTTATTCAGACAACTGAAGGCTATTTGCAGGAAACAACAGACATCATGCAGCGTATCCGTGAACTTGCTGTTCAGTCTTCAAACGGTATCTACTCTTCTGAAGACCGCATGCAGATTCAGGTAGAAATTTCTGCTCTCGTTTCTGAAGTTGATCGTATTGCAAGTTCTGCTCAGTTCAACGGCATGAACATGCTTACAGGCCGTTTCGCACAGGCTATGGGAGAAAACACAGTTACAGCTTCTATGTGGTTCCACATTGGTGCTAACATGGATCAGCGTGTACAGGTTTACATCGGAACTATGACTTCTGATGCTCTTGGAGTTCGCGAACTCGGAACTGGTGAAAAAATTACACTTGCCACACCGGAAGATGCCAACCGTGCTATTGGAACAGTAGATGAAGCACTTAAGAAGATCAACAAACAGCGTGCTGACCTTGGTGCTTATCAGAACCGTCTTGAAATGACTGTAAGAGGCTTGGATATTGCAGCTGAAAATACACAGGCTTCTGAATCACGCATCCGTGATACAGACATGGCAAGCCAGATGGTTGAATTCACAAAGAACTCTGTACTCCAGCAGGCAGGTACTGCAATGCTGGCACAGGCAAACAGCCAGAGCCAGAACGTACTCAGCTTGTTGAGATAGTCTGGCAAGTAGGGGTTAAGTCATAAGCAGCATTGCTAAGCAAGCTTGCTTGCGACCAATGCTGGCACAGGCCAACTCTCAGAGTCAGAATGTACTGAGCTTGTTGAGATAGTCTGACAAATAGGATTGTTGCCTTATAAAGCATTGCTAGCAGCTCTGCTGCGACCAATGCTGGCTCAGGCTAACTCTCAGAGTCAGAACGTTCTCAGCTTGTTGAGATAGTTCTTTTAAGTAAAGGTTGTCTTTACTTAGATTGTGAGTTATACTAAATATGTTAAAGAACAGTCAAAACAGGCTGTTCTTTAACTGCACGGTGTTTCAGTAATTTTCTAAATTTTTTACTCCCCAAAAACACCAAATAGTAGTATTATAGTAATAGACTATAACGAGAGTATATTTTCAGATATACCGAAGATTTTTGACATAGTGCCTTCCCTGCCCTGGCAGGTGACAGCAAGAACGGTCAGATTAAACGCCTATTTATTCTGACCATTCCTGCTGTAATAGGTCTGAAACTGAGTTAGGGGCGCAGAACTAACTCAGCCTTCGCCTGCAGGCGTAAAGCAAGATGCTTTATGTATAAGTAAACATGGAGGGCACAACTATGATTATTAATCACAATATGAGTTCGCTCTATGCTGATCGTGTATTGAACATTTCTAATGATTCAATCATGAAGAACATGGAGAAACTTTCTTCTGGTGAACGCATCAATCGCGCCGGTGACGATGCTTCAGGTTTGGCAGTATCAGAAAAAATGAGAAGCCAGATTCGCGGACTTAACCAGGCTAGCCGCAACATTGAGAATGGTGTTTCATTCATTCAGACAACTGAGGGTTACTTGACAGAAACAACAGACATTCTTCAGCGTGTTCGCGAGCTTGCAGTACAGTCAGCTAACGGTATCTACAGCGATGAAGATCGTATGCAGATTCAGGTAGAAGTATCACAGCTCGTTGCTGAAGTTGACCGCATTGCTAGTCAGGCTCAGTTCAACGGTATGAATATGTTGACAGGACGATTTGCACAGGAAGGACAGTCAGTAATGCAGTTCCAGATCGGTGCTAACGTTGACCAGAACACACGTGTTTTCATCGGTACTATGACAGCTACTTCACTCGGTTTGAAGGGTATGCAGGGTGGCGATGAACAGATCACAATCTCAACTCCAGAGGATGCAAACATGACTCTTGCTGCTGTTGATGCTGCTTTAACAACAGTAACAAAACAGAGAGCAGATCTTGGTGCATACCAGAACAGATTTGAGATGGCTGCAAAAGGTGTAGACATTGCCGCAGAAAATACTCAGTCTGCAGAAAGCCGCATCCGCGATACAGATATGGCTAACGAAATGGTTGAGTTTACTAAGAACCAGATTCTCACACAAGCTGGTACAGCAATGCTCGCACAGTCTAACTCACAGACACAGACTGTTCTTGGACTTTTGCAGTAAGTTTTCAAAGAGACAACTGGATGTCGTCTTTTTGAAATAATTTCTAACAGGAGGGGTTGCGCCCCTCTCCTGCTTTTTTTTTGGAAATATCAGGGTGGGATTTTTCAGGAAAGTATTCTTGATATATTACCCTTATATACAGGAGGTGAACTATGAACACTATTACAAACAGTTCCATGGTTCAGATGGCAATGGATGGCCAGACTCTCTATAAAAACAATGTAAAAAGTGTGAATACCAGCAAAGATCAGCAGGTACAAACGCAATCCATTGCACCAACAGGAGCACAGGTTGTTCAGAACATGGAACAGTCTGCCGCACAGACAAAAGAAGTTTCACAGCAGCTGCAGAAGCTTTCAGAATTAATTTCTGATAATAAATTGCAGTTCAGTGTAAACAAAGAATTGGGCAGTGTTATTGTTTCTATTGTAGATGCAAGCACAGACAAAGTTATAAAGCAGATTCCGTCGGAAGAGATTCAAAATCTGAAGCTTAGAATCAGAAAAGCTATCGGTAATATTTTTGACGAAGTAATCTGATTTAGTTCTGAACGGAAAGATTTATGGCTGGACTCAATATTCCAGGCGTCACAGATCAGTACAAGACAAATGAAACTATAGAAAAACTGATGCAGGTTGAGAGGATTCCTTTAAACCGGGAAAAAACTCAGCTTGACGGACTAAAAGCCCAGAAAGACGCCTGGAGAGACATGAATTCTCAACTCTCCTCACTACGAGAAAAAACAAAAGCACTCTATTCTTTTGAAAATCCTTTTAACAACAAAATAACAGAATCCTCTCAGGAAAGCGCTGTAAGTGCAGAAGCAACCCGAAGTGCTGACATTCAGTCTTTTAAAATTGACGTTCTGCAGCCAGCCACCGCAGACAGATTTATGTCTGATGAGATGGAAAAAGATTTTAAAGTGCCGTCCGGAACTTATACCTATAAAGTTGGCGAAAAACAGCTGAACTTGAACTGGAAGGGCGGAACTTTAAAAGATTTTTCTAATGCTATCAACCGCCGCTCAAACGGAATCGTAAAATCAATGATAATCGGCGGAAGTACGGGAAAATCAGCTTTAATGATTGAATCTCTGGTTACAGGGGCTGAGAACAGACTTGAATTCATAGGGAATGCAAAGGAATTTGCCTTGAGTTCAGGTATGATAGAGCCTGCAAAGGCAAAGGGAAATGAATTTTACGAAGATTCTACCCTGCTCCCGGAAAATTCAATTGAGGTAGAAATCCCCGCTGATATACGCTCGCTTAAAAATACCCACATCACCTTTTCTTTGATTGCAACAGATACAGAAGACGTTGCTGATGCCTACAATAAAACGATTCCTGGTACACCGGATTTACAGAGTTCCGGTTCTGCAGAATTCGGCGGAATTACAATCACAAACCTTGATTCAGATTCAGAAAGCTCAGAAAAAATGCCGGAACCAAAACAGAAGGTTTCTACAGAGAACGTAGTTTTTGCCCTTATGGAAGACGGCTCTGAAAAACTTATAGAAACTCCGGGACTTTTTAAGGAAGACACCCTTGTAGACTTTGCCCTCAAAGATTATGACGGAATTACCGCCATCAGAATTAAAAACGGAAATACAGGAAAACAGCTTGATACTTCGGCATTTTCATCTTACGACGGCGGTAAAAAACTGGGCTATCAGCCGAAAAATCCAGTTTCTGAGGCGGATGATGCAATTGTAAAATATGAAGGAATTAAAATCAGCCGCCCGACAAACGATATAGACGACATTGTGCCGGAAATTACTCTTCACCTGCACGATAAAACGGACAAAACCGCGACAATCACTGTAAAACCGGATAAAGAAGCTTCAAAAGACGCTTTAATTCAGTTTGTAGGTCAGTATAACCGCACGGTTGCAGAAATCAATATTCTTTCTCAGAATAAAGAGGAAATAATTCAGGAACTTGATTATCTTACTTCTGATGAACGAGAAACTGAAATGAAAAAGCTTGGTATGTTTCAGACAGATTTTACTCTTCCTACAATAAAGTCAAATATGTCTAACATTCTGAATGCAGGCTATCAGCCTTCAGATCAGGCAAAAATCACAATGCTTAATCAGATTGGAATCAGCACAAATGCAAGTGGCGGTAATGGCAGCTATTCTCAGAGCAGACTGCGCGGCTATCTTGAAATTGACGAAAAAAAACTTGATCAGGCAATAGAAAATCACCTTGAAGATATAAGACTCTTATTCGGTTACGATTCGGATGGAGATTTAGTTTCGGACAGGGGAATCGGAGTTCAGCTGGACAAGCAGATTGCAGCCTACACCCAGACAGGCGGAATTCTTTCAATGAAAACCAGTGGGCTTGATTCAAAAATCAAAAGTTCTGAACAGAAAATCGCCAGACTTGAAATTCAGATGGATAAAAAAGAAGCAGATTTACGCAATAAATATGGTCAGATGGAAGGTTCTCTTAACAGCCTTGAAAGCCAGCAGAATTCTATAAATAACTTTACAAACCAGCAGAATAGAAACAGATAATTTTTATTCACCAATTCACAAATCCTGCCGATTATTAAATAACGAAAGAGGACAAATATGGTTGAATTTTATATTAACGGACAGAATGTTGAAGTTCAGATTGAAGACGAAGAGACTGTTGGAGATGTTCTTAAGTCATTTGAAAAAACATGTGAAGAAAACGAAGCTGCTGTAATTGGAATTACTGTAGACGGAAAACAGATTACAGCTGATATTTTTGACCAGGAAGCAGCAAAAGAACTTGGGAAAAATACAAAATTTGAATTTTCAGTAGTAACAAAGGGTTCTATTCAGGAATCTTTTGAAAATCTTTCGGTTCTTTTTACAAACCTTTCTGAAAAAATGGAAGGAGTTCCTCTGGCACTTCAGAACGGACAAAACGCAGAAGTTATAGAATCAATTAAAAAACTTGCTGATAATATAGATGAATTCTGCCATGTTGCAACTCTTGCTTCACTTTTCCCTGACACTTTTAAGGAAATTACTATTAACGGCATGAATTTTAAGGAATTTTTTGCAGATTTTTCACAGATTTTACTTGATTTTGAGCAGGCTCTGCAAAATAATGATACTGTCCTTATTGGAGATTTGTCTGAATACGAAATCTGTCCTCGACTGGCAGCAATTTCTCAGGCATTGCAT
This sequence comes from Treponema sp. JC4, assembly GCF_000260795.1. Taxonomy (GTDB): domain Bacteria; phylum Spirochaetota; class Spirochaetia; order Treponematales; family Treponemataceae; genus Treponema_D. The sequence continues at coordinate 5,408 of NZ_AJGU01000027.1, read as the reverse complement.
TTCTAATCACTACGTTTAAAAAGTAGAAAATATAACAAAATTGTATTTAAACTTGTGAATAGTAACTTTTTGGAGTAGAATGATAGAACGATGAAGGTGCTTGAATTACAAAATCTACAGCGTGAAGAAGGTCAGATTTTTTATCTGCGTAAATATACGTGCGATGCAGTAATTGAACTGCCAACTGCAACCGAAACCGCCGGGATTTTATTTACAATTGAAGTAAATCCAATGGGTAAGCGAATCATCCAGATTACATTTACTAAGCCCATTAACTATCCTCTTTTGCCTGTAAAAAAAGCGCTTAATGAATTTATTTTAACAGAAGAACTGGAAGGCAGACTCCCTCAATGTTAACATTTACAACTCACTCGGCTGACGAGACTATCGCTCTTGGCGAAAAAATCGGCTCACTTTTGAAAAAAGGTGACGTTATTGCCATGCAGGGTACTCTTGCGGCAGGAAAAACAACAATCACTAAAGGAATTGCAAAGGCCCTGGGCGTATCAGACACAATTACAAGCCCTACTTTCTGTCTGATAAGCGAATACTCAGGAAAAATGCCTCTTTATCACATGGACGTTTATCGTCTTGAAGGTTCAGAGGATTTTATCAACCTGGGAACAGACGACATGATTTATGGAAACGGTGTTTCCATCATCGAATGGAGCGAAAAAATCATGGACGAACTTCCTAAAAAGACAATTCTATTAAAAATCACTCCGGGCAACGGGGACGAGAGAACTATCACAATCGAAAACTGGAATAACGGAGACATTAAATGAAAGCTCTGGCTATAGACTGTGCAGTTACAAGACTTATTGTGGCTGCAAAAAATGATGACAATATGTGTGCCGCAGTTTATGACATCGGCATGAAGCAGTCAGAAACAATCGTAAATGCAGTTGATTACGTGCTGGAAAAAGTGGGAATCACTGCAAAAGAATTAGACTACACCTGCGTTACAGGCGGCCCTGGAAGCTTTACAGGCCTTCGTCTTGGTTTTTCTGTTTTGAAGGCGCTGACCCTTGCTAACGGAACTCCCCTTTACGCAATTTCTTCTCTAAAAATTCACGCATGGCCATATCTGGAAGCAGATCTTCCGGTTCTCTGCGGAATTGATGCAAAAAAAGACAGATTTTATGCAAACCTTACAGCCGGTGGAAAAGAAATTCTTCCTGACGGAGATTATGAACTTGCTGCAATTGTTGAAAAGGCAAATCAATTTGAAAAGATTTTTGTCTGTGGAACAGATAATAAAGTTTTCCTTAAGCTGCTTTCAGAAAACGGCTTAAAGGCAAAAGTTTTCTCTCCTAAAGCCCAGGCTTTAAGTGCAGAAAGCATGTTCCAGATTACAGAAAAAATGATTGCAGACGGCGAAAAGCCTCTTGCAGATTACGACGGTCCTGTTTACCTGCGCGCAAGCGAAGCAGAAGTAAAATTACAGGAACGAAGTTAATTTGTTAAACAATTAAGGCACGGTCAAAACTGTGCCTTTTTTTTATTTTCCCAGCAATTTAGAAAGCGCGCTGACAGCAGCAATTGCTGATTTTTCTTCGTTGGCAGATTTACTTTCCACAGCAGCAACTTTATTTTCGCTCTGAATAGCGTCAAAAACTTCCTGGCGGAAAACCTTTACATTTTTTGGAGCTTCAACACCAATCTTTACCTGATCTCCGTGAACGTCAATCAAAGTAATTGTGATGTTATCGCCGATTTTAATTTTTTCATCAATTTTTCTTGAAAGGATTAACATTATCGTTCTCCTTTTTGCTCAAGAGCCTTCATGATGTCAAACTTTGTGCTCCAGCGATTATCGTTCAAAACAACCTGCATGCACTTCTGGTTCTTTTTGTTGATTACCAGAGGTCCCTGAAGGTTGGCAGTAATAGGGGCTCCATTACTTGGAACAGTAACAATCGCCATTATGATAATATCTTCCGGTTTTTCAATTCCGATTTTTGCAAGAGTTTCATCATCAATGTCTGCTTCGTAGTCAGCACAGATTCTGAAAGGATCTACAATCAAAAATGCAAGATTTGAATCCTCGCAAGACTGCAGCCATATAAAGGGCATGTATTCAGAATCAATAAGCGCGTATTTTGAATACATTTCAAAACCAAATAAACCTTCCGGTATTGTCAGAAGATTTTCGGCGGCAACATCCACTTTGCCTTTTTCTCTTGTTAGAACTTCCATAAATTCATCCTTTGTTTACTTATATTCTATCTCATATAGTTGAGCAATGTTGAACTGTACATTTTGCCAGCCTGACTAAGGGTTGCCTGATTTGTGTAGTCGAGCATTTTGAGGTCGGTGATGGCTTTTGTGAAGTCGAGGTCACCTTCGCGGCTGATCTGACCGTTAACATCAAGGGCAAGCTTTGAGTTACGGGTGATGTTAAGCTGGGCACGCTCGTATTCAGAACCGTTTTTTGCAATGCGGGTTACAAGATTTCCGATTCCCTGATCAAGGCTTCCTAGAACTCGTCCGCCGATTGATTCGCTGTCGCCGGCAAGAAGGGCATTTCTGAAGGCAATTACAGTATCAAAAAGGGAACCGCCGCTTACACGGGTGCTGTCACCAAGATTATATGGAGGTCGCTGAGAAGAATCCTTGATAATTCCAAGTTCGTTCAAAGCATTTCCTTCAATATCTTCAAGCCAGAGCTGACGTGCATCAGTTGTTGTAAGATTAAGACTGTTACGTACAGGGTCTACACTAGCCTTTACAGCCGCATTACTTTCGTTGATTTTTCCAACAACGGCGTAAATATTGTCGCCCTGATTGATTTTAATCTGAACGCCATCAACGCTGATAATAGAATCGCTGTTTGCCTGCCACTGAGAACCGTCGCGGCCACCAAAAACCTGCTGATTTTCTGCCCAGAAGGTTCTTACGCCGGCATTATCGTTATCAAGGTATTTTCCTTCATCAACTTCGATTTTATTTACCTGAATGTTTCCGTTATAGCGAACATTCTGAATCAAAGCACTGCCGGAACCTTCAACGTTTCCCATATCAACTTCAAAGGCAGTTGCCTTAGTATTTGTTCCTGCAAAAATTGAGTTTCCGTCAGAAGATACGGCATTGGCATTCTGAATAAGCTGCTTCAAAAGCTCATCAACTTCGGTTGCCATATTTTTAAGGTCATCTTTTGTGTAGATGCCGTTTGCACCAGTTACGGCAAGCTCGCGCACTCTCTGCATGATTTCCAGAGAATCTGTCATATAAGTTTCGCGAAGATTAAAAGAGTCACTCAGAGTTGCAGCATTTTTTTCAAAAGTATTTACGCGGTTAAGGTAAGACTGATAGCGCACAAGATGTCCTGCAGCAATCGGATCATCACGAAGCTGCTGGATTTTCTGCTGGCTTCCAAGCTGATTATTTGCGCGGTTAAGTCTGTGCTCCTGAATGCGCAAATTGCTCTGAGTATTATTATTATTCATCTGACTGCTGATTCTGTGCACTTTATGCTCCTTTCCTAATATCTGTCATTGTCGGGCTTGACCCGACAATCTATTTACACACCCAATCGGTTGATTACTGTATCCACCAGGTTATCCCAGACTGTTATAAACTTTGCAGCAGCATTGTATCCGTGCTGGAACTTCAAAATATCTGCAAGTTCTTCATCAATATTTACACCGCTGATTGAATCTCTAAGACCTCTAAGGTCATCCATAATGGAATTCTGGCTCATAAGATTCATTTCTGCCTGCTCGCCCATAAGACCAACATTTGTTACGGCATCAGCAAAGTAATCATCAAAGGTTTTAAGGCCGCCAACCATTACCTGGCTGTTACGGATAGCGGCAATTTCTACTGCAGCACGGCCGTCACCTGTTGCAACCCCTGAATTACCGTCTTTATATCCGGCAGCCACAGACATAACGTCGTTTCTGATTGCAGGATTAACTTCTACGTAGGCAGAAGGATTATAAACAGGACTTACTGCATACTGACTTCCATCGGCAAGTGCCATAACAGCATCAGCCTGAGCAAAATCATAAGCAGAAGCCTCTCCTGCTCCGCGCAAAATTCCGGCATAACCTGCAAGGAAGTAGCCAGAATCTTCTACGTGGCGGATTACAAAATCAGGATTTTCTTCGTGAAGGGCTGTTGTTCCCTTAAGAACAAGGTGATTATTTTTATCAAGGTAAGCCTTAACTTCACTTGTACTGTCATTAATTCGGGCAATTACAGTTTCTACAGTATCTGTGTGATAGTAAGGAATTTCTACATCGCCGTTTGCACCGGAAAGCTTCATAACTCCTTCAAAACCAACCTGCTGCTGTAAATCAAGGGCATTGTTTCCTGTAAAGCGGAAGATATATGATGTATCAAGTTCTCCGTCGCCATCACGGTCAAAATTACCGTTTGCATTTTCTACAAAAGAGTGCTGAACAAAGAAATCAAGGCCAGTTACCTTGTTTGCGCCAACTGCATTGCGGTGAACGTCGTTTACAAGGTCAGAAAAGTTCATTGTCATTGTGTTAAGGCTCTGAATTTCCTTACGGATATCGACATCACGAAGTTCTACAAGAGCACCAAGTTTTCCGCCGGAAAAATGAGCATCGCTTCCGGTATCTGCCCAGATTAATTTTGAATAGCCGGTATCATCAAATTTTGGAGCAAGGGCAAATTCGCGGGCAACGCTACCCTGAACAAGAATTTTTCCGTCTACGTGAACTTCAAACTCATCTGAATCGCGGCGGTCTGTAGTTACATTGATAAGCTGGCTGAGTTTATCTACAAGAAGATCTCGGCGGTCAAGCAGATCATTTGGATTATCTCCCATTGCCTTTGAACGAACGATTTCTCCGTTTACCTCTGCAATCTGAGCAGTAATTGAGTTTACCTGGCGCATTGTAGCTTCAATATCGCCGTCAATAATATTTGCAACACCACTCAAACCTTCCCAGCGGTTTTTAATTGAATCTGTCAAAGTAACACCGCGGGTAACAACAGCCTGGCGGGCAGCCTGACTTTCAGGATTCATGCTGAGTTCCTGCCAGCTTTCCCAGAATTTATCCATATTAGAACGGATAGAAATATCTACCGGCTCGTTATAAATCTGTTCCAGCATTGTGTAATAATCACTTCTTGTCTGCCAGTAACTTTCCTGATTTGCCTGAGCAACAATGCGTCCGTCCAGAAGTTCATCACGGATTCGGTTGATGCTCTGAGTATCAATACCCTGACCAATCATTCCGGCGCGTTCTGCGCGTTCAAGGTCAGGTTTATAGAGAGGATCAAACTCCTTCATCTGAACACGCTGACGAGAATAGCCTTCTGTGTTTGCATTTGAAATATTGTGACCAGCAGTTGTGATGGCATCTGTGTGAGCCATGATGCTGCGTTTTCCAAGTTCAATTCCAGAAAAAGTTGATCCCATTTTTTCTACC
>NZ_AJGU01000026.1 GCF_000260795.1 Treponema sp. JC4 | reverse complement strand
TTTTTATGCATTAAAAATGTATCTTAATTATTTTACTCGCCATCGTGAGCTGTGCGGAACTTCTGCTGGAATTTCTTAAGCATAGCTACGGCATTTTTCTTTCCGTTATAAACAAAGCCGCCGTTCCAGTATTCCAGTGCTGCAAACAAAGCATTACCACCGTCCTGGCTGTCTGATTCTTTAGTTTTGAAAGATACATAATCAGCAAGCTGCATAAAATCATTGTTATGAAGGCATTCAAGACGCTTTCTGTTGAAGTCGTTCCATTTATCCAGATCTTTAAAACCTTCTCCTTCATCCTGAACAATAATATGAGCGTGAGTAGGACTGAATGAATACCATACTGTAACTTTCTTGTTAATATCACAGTGATTACCATGTTTAACGGCATTCTTAATAACTTCACTAATCTGCTGTTCAAGAAGGTTTAATTCTTTAATCTCTGTTGGTGCTGACTGCACAATCAAAAGAGTAAAGTATCTGATCTGTCTGAAATCAGATGGAAACTCCTTTTTAAGCATATTTGTTTTATCAAACAAAGGGTCATTCTCATCCGATCTAAGCTCTTTAAATTCCTGCATTTTATACCTCAAAAAACGATTATGACGTGAAAGTATTGATTATTCTTTAACCATCAAAAGCGCTTCATCGATGCTGTTTGCAATCGGGAAGTAGCCCATAAGTTTTGTAAGTTCAATAACTTTCTTAACCGAACCATGGATGTTAGCAATCGCAAGGTTAAGGTTCATCTTTTTAATTGTAGAACAGATGTAAATCAAAGCACCGATTCCAGACGAGTCGATGTAGTCTACCTGTTCAAGGTTGATTACAAAATTTTTAACGTTCTTCTCCAACATTTTCATTACAAGCTCTTTGAGTTTGTAAGAGTTGTAAAGATCCATTTCCCCGGTTACGTCAATAATGTAAACATCACCATTTTTACGTATCTTCAGTTCCATTAGAAGCTCCTTTCTATTGTATTTTTATAACCAGAAGGCTTTGGTCATCATATTGCTGTGCAACGCCACAGAACTTTTTCAAATCGTCCTTTACTTTATTTGAAATTTCTTTAGCACTTGCATTGCAATTTTTTATTATAATTCTAGACAAACTACTTGAAGAGTATTGTACACCATTTTCATTCAATGATTCAAGCAAACCATCGGTACAAGCTGCCAAGATGTCTCCAGAATTTAATTGTAATTTAATATCCTCAAAAACAGTTTCTTTTGTAACGCCAAGCGGTTCACTTGGAGTAGAAATCTGTTTTATTGTCTTATCTTTTGCAGAGAAAAGGAAGACCGGATTGTTACCGCAGGTTGAAATCTCTGCTTCTTTTGTTGTCGAATTGTAGTTAATAAGGGCAACACTTGCAAAATGGTCGATTTTTGAAGTATCACCACAGATTCCTCTGTTTGTCCAGGTCATAATTGTAGAAGCAGACTGGGCTGTATTTACTGCAAGTCTGAGAATTGCACGAATCATAATCATTACGATAAGTGAATTCATACCTTTTCCTGCAACGTCAGCCATGATAAAGGAAACCTTATCTTTTCTTGAAGCAAGAATATCGTAATAGTCACCGCAGACACCTTCTGCCTGATTTGTAAAACATCCGATTGAAGTTTTTCCAATAACAGGAAGTTTCTGAGGGAGTAAGTCTTTCTGATATTTAGAAGCAATGCTTCCGCCCTTGTTCAATTCAGTTTTTTCTGCATAAGCCAGGAAACTGTAAAGAGGATTCATAGTCATAGAAATTGCATCTGCAAGGTCTACAACCTTATCTAAGTCATCTTTATTGAATTTTGATTCACCCGGATTCTTAGCAAGACCAATAAGTCCAACAACATTTTCTTCCTCACGGATTGGGGCAAAAATGTAACTTCCGGTCTTTAAGAAATCCTCAGGACCATTCTGATATACACGAGGGTCTTTTACTGAATCTTCAATAAGAACAGGTTTTCCTTCTTTAAAAATATCACCAAAAATATTACCGCTAAGCTGGAACTGAGCAAATCGGAGATTTGTTTCAACTCTAAGAGGCTTATGAGGTAAATCATCTGGTAATTTATATGGAGGAGGGAAGGAACCTACAAAAGATTTAACTGCAAGAACCTGATCGTAATCATCTGCAATAAGAATGATACAACCGTCTGCCAAAACCTTTTCTCTCAAAACACCGTTACAGTATTCAAGAAAACTTTCCATACTGTTATCGCTTGAGAAGAAGGTAGATACCTTATTTACAAAATCATTGTGAACCTGAAGGGTTCTTTTATGTTTTTCTTCAAGTTCTGCTATAACAGAGGCAGATACTGAATCCTGATCACCTGAATGACCTGCTTCTGAAGCTGCTTTTGCCAGTCTTTTGGCTTCGCGCTTTTCCGGATTGTCAAAAGACTTAAATAAAATAAAGGTTTCGATAAGAAATTCAGAAATTATAATTGCAAAAACAAAGAAAATACTCTTTTTTGAAATGGCAGAATAGATACCACCCAGAATAAGTACGGCAATAGTTATATAAAAAATGAAACTAGGCTTTGTTTTGCCTTTGATTTTTAAAGTAAGTAATGAGAGAAGGATAAATAATCCAAAAATCGCTGATGCAAATAGCGGAACACTGATGAATGAATCGATTGAAGTCAAAGTTTTTTATCTCCCTTTATATTCGTACCTTATAATACAAATTAAATTATAATCTTGAAGTTTTCTGTCGTCAAGTTTTTTTAGCGCTATACATAAACCAAATTTTCCCCTGCTTTATCAGTTTTGCTGAATCTTTTTCCTCAAAATAAAGCCGATTGTTTTATTTTTCAGCTTTCGCAGTAAAGGAATTTTATTCATATTGTAAAAATCTGTTACGGCTTTATCCATAGAAACATTTTCATCGCCGAATTTTGATTTCAAATCATCCCAGTAACGCACAATCCAGACATAAAGATCTGAAACGGTCTGTTTTTTAAAATGTTTCATCAGTTTTTTCTTTTGAATTGTAACTGCAAGAGGGTAGTAAACGCTTTCAAACCAGGAAGTTATGGCTTCTTCCATAGATACTTCTTCTGTTTTATGAAGATTGAGATAGTATTTGTGGGTTAAAATATGATTATAAATAACGTCGTAGCTTCCTGTTGTAGAAAAATCCAGGCACCAGTAATCAGTTATGTCACCAAAGCCGGTTTCTGCATAAAAGGAACGCTTTTCATAGTTTATAATCTGGCGGATTACATCCTTAAGGTTGTTTGGACGCTTAAGGACGACTTCACTCTGCAAAGAAACTACTTCCGCATCAATAAATTCTGTTCCCCTTGCTTTTGCAACTGAAACCCGGTGATTTCCGTCGCGGACAAAATAAAGTCCTGCAAGTTCATAAACCTTAATCGGTGGAAGAACTACAGAATTGATTGCGGCTTCATCAACATGCTGCCAGCGGTTTCTGAGATGGGTATTTTTTGGGAAAAAACGGTTGTCAAAGTCGTTGTAGCGGCCTTCACTTCCTACAACCTTATCAACTGCAATAGTCTGCATGCCGATATAAGTTTCGTTTTTTGGCTTTATAAGCTGCTTTACATCATTTAAGGAAAGAAGACGGGCTTCTTCAGGACTTAAAAAATGCTGTATTTCATTAAAAAAGGCCTTGTTGTGAGCCTTTGAAAAATCCTCTTCGGTCTGTGCTGTTGTCATGCTCATTTTTGTAAATCCTCCTTTGCAAGTTCCTGAGATACATTTTCCGACTTTATGTCAGAGGTATCTGGAAATTCTACTATGCAATGGGCATAGGCATTTATGATTTTTGTTCCGTAATAAGTTCCGATTCTTTCTTCCCGCATATCATAAAGATGAATGTGACCGTGAATCATAAGGCTTGGCTTAAATTTCTGTAAAAACCAGTTGAAGCAGTCAAAACCTATGTGGCAGGGATCTTCGTGGTCGTGTATATGACGCGGAGTTGCATGTGTTAAAAAAATATCCAGATAGCGTCCGTAACGGATTTTGTTCCATAACAAACGCAGAGAAAACTTTTTCAAAAGATGCTTCATTTCGCGGTCTGTAAACTGACAGGCTCCGTTATTGTATTTACAGGTTCCCGATATTCCTGCAATTAAAAGGGGAGTCTTCTTTCCGGTTTTGGGATCAATGTAGGAAAGGTTTTTATTTTCAAGGCATTTAAAGCCTGCATAAATTGCACCGTGGGTTGGAGCGTCCGGGCGGATAAACTGCCTTGGCGCCTGAGCCTGGTTCATAGGAAGGTGTGAGGGATTTTTTTCGTAAAAGCGTAATTCCTTAAGATTATGATTGCCGAATACAAAATATGTAGGCTTATTCAGTATTGTAACGACAAAATCAATATAATCCATAGGAAGGTCTCCGGCACAAAGAACCATATCAATGTCCGGAAAGGCATTTTTCAAGTTTGGATTATAAATGAGAGGATCGACATAATCTGAAAGGCATAAGATTTTCATTTTAAAGGACTTTTATGAGCCTGCCTTAGAAAGAACAGCTTCGAGTTTCTGCTTTTCTACAAGCTCAACAGGACGGTTTTCTGCAAAATGTTTTGCAGCCTGGGTAAAGTTTGAACTTGAGAACATAAAAGCCTTTACGGCGTTCATAGTTTTCAGAAGGTCAACTGCCTCGCGGACAGGAGCATCTTCAATCGGCTCAGGATTTCTGAAAAAGCGGATAAGAATAACCTGCTTGCGGACGTTCATCCAGGAATCATCACCTTTTGCAACACCAGTAATCTGGCAGCCCCATTTTTTAAGGTCACAGGTAAGCACCTGCATATTAAGGCCTTTTTCTGCGGTATTTTTGCAGATTTCAGGGAATTCATCATTTGAACAGGTAAGGTAATCTTTAAGATAGTCGTTTGCCTGTAAATCCTTGTATTCCTGAAGCTTTGAAGCAACGTCGCGGAAGTTTTTATTACGCTTGTAAATTTCTTCCCACTGCTTGATGGCATCATCAATTTTTCGGGATTTTTCGTAGCAGAGTCCTAAGAAATAACGGGCAAACAAAGTCTCCGGATTAGAATTGTTTTTATCCAGGTCGATTGCGCGCTGAAAGTCCATTGCGGCATTGTCGTAGCGGTTTGCAACCATAAAGCAGGAACCGTGTTCAATCAGAGCCTTCTGGCGGACTTCTGGATCTCTCTGGGCCTTTTCAAAAGCCTTAATTGCCGAGTTCAAATCCTTCTGGTCTTTAAGAATTTTTCCTAAATAATAGTAAGAAGAATAAGTTTCCGGGCTTAATTTAATTGCGATATCAATTTCTTTTTTTGCACCTTCATACTGTTTTGTGCGGTACATCATAAGTCCGATTTCCGCATGAGCCTTTGCGTGCTTTTTATCAAGCATGGCTGCCTTCTGCATAAAACCAAGGGCAATGTCGTAGCGGTTCTGCAGCTCATAAATGCGGCCTGCCTGAAAAAAGTTTTCGGCATTATTTGGCTCCATTTTTGTAAGAAGAAGAAAATTCTGGAGGGCATCATTCTGCTGATTATGCTGCAGTAAAATCTGGGCATATTCTTTTCGGAATGGAAGTTCTTCTATTCCTTCACCGAACAAGGCATTGTCATTTACGGTTTTATATTCCATAAGGGCAAGCTCTGTTCTGTTTTCCTTTAAATAAGCTTTACCAAGATAAAAATGAGCCTGATAGTTTTTAGGTTCCTTTGAAACAATCTGCTTACACATCTTGATTGCTGTCTGAGTTTTTCCCTGACGCAAAAGGCGAGGTACATTATCAAGTTTGTGAGGTGCCATAATGCTTCTTGCAACGACAATTCCAAGTCCACCGACAACAAGAAGTAAAATAATAATAAGAATTACAACAAACACGTTCAGGTTTCTCCAAGATTATCTTAAAAAGTGTGTAAAATCTTTCGATAAACAGATATAAATAGATTAAATTATTTGTTTTTTGATGTCAAACTTTATATTGGGAAAAACTATGAGAAATAAATACAATTTCCTGTCATATGCATTTTTTTTGAGCTTTTCTTTTTTACCGGCACAGCCCGTCTTTTTGCTTATTCAGAAGGCGTTCTTCTCTTTACTCAGAATAAATTTAAAGAGGCAATTCCTCTTCTGGAAGCCGAAGTTGCTACAGGTAAGGCAGGCGCTGACGTTTATAATTATCTGGGACTTGCCTATGCACAGACTGGTGAGCATAAAAAAGCCATTGAAGTTTTTGAAAATGCAATGAAAAGCCCTTCAACAAATAAGACAATAATTCAATACAATATGGGAAATTCCTATTTTGCCCTTAAAGATTATAATAACGCTGCCAAATGCTTTACTTTTTCAATTGAACAGGACAAGAAATTTTCCCGGGCCTTTTTGAACCGCGCAAACAGCTATCTTCACCTTAAGCGCTACATTGAAGCAATTTCTGATTATACAAATTTCTTAAAGCTAGACCCTAAAAATCCTCAGAGGGTGAAAATCATCAAGCTGATCGGTCTTTTAAAAGAAGAACAGAGACGGCTTGATGCAGAGGCTGCGGCTCAGAGACAGCTTACCGAAGAATATTCCGAAAATCCTGATTTTTATGAGCATGGTGACTGGGATGAGCTTGTTGAAGATAATCCTGATTTTTACAATGTGGATGAAGAACTTTCTGAAATCTACTTTGACGAAAATTTTGGCTCTCCTGATTCCATTTCAGATTCTCAGGGTGAAAAACTTTCAGATTCCCAGAAAAAAAATGCTTGTAGAAGATGCCGTAATTCTTGAAGAAGGAAGACTTGCCGAAGAAGAGCGTCAGAGAAAGCTTGAAGAAAAGAAGAGGGAAGAAAAACGTCTTCTGGAACTGCGCGAAACAGAAGAACGCTTTCAGAAGTATGATACACAGAATGCCCCGGAACCTGTCCCAGAACCTGAAGTAAAAACAGAAACTGAGCCGGAACTTATTCCGGAGCTTGTTACAGAATAGATTAAGTTCTTTTTACCAGGGCAAAAAGCTGTTCCCGCGAGATTGTTGTGTAAACAGGACGTCCGTGCGGACAGTGAGGATCTTCCAGCGAAAAAGCCTTTTCTGCAAGTTCTGCTGCCGTCTGGTCATCTAAAACATAACCGTCCTTTACCGCTGCCTTACAGGCTGTCATTGCCGCAATTGAACGTATAATTTCCTCTGGTTCAACGTGTTTTACAAAAAGCAGGGTGCGAAGGTCGTATTCAGTGCCTGTCCAGCGTTCCGGAATAGAAGTAATTTCCCATTCGCCATCCTGAACTTTTTTTGTCGTAAATCCAATTGCCGTAAGGGAATCCTTTAATTTTTCAAGCTGATTATCCTGACTTTTTGATTCGGTTTTGATTTTATAGGGAATCAAAAGGGGCTGAGATTTTCCCTGATTGTTCATAAGCTTGTCAAAAAGAATGCGCTCGTGAACCGCGTGCTGGTCAATAAAATAAAGGGTATTGTTTTTTTCAACAAGGAGGAAGGTTCCAAGGCAGGAGCCTATGAATTTGATTTTTGATGATGAAGGCGCTGACGAGTCAGCGCGGTAGTTTAAGGCATCCTCCGACTTATCAGCGTTTTTTGTAATTGAAAGCGCCTGTTCGGCAAGCGAAGAAGCTGCAAATGTGCCCCCTGTCTGTGAAGCTGCACTTGTAGTCTTTGAAAATCCTCCGCCTCCTAAAAGCCTTGACCTGAAATCTCCAGTTGAGCCTGCCCCTGAACTTGAGCCAGAAGCTGTGTGAGAGTAATTTTTATAGGAAATATGGGCCTGGTAAGCAGGCTTCACTTCAGAAATTGCAGCTTCTCCAAAAGAGAATTCCCTTACAAAATCTGCAGGCTTGTCTTCTGCAAAATTAGTCTGGGTATATTTAAGGAAAAAGGCCTTAATCGTAGAGCTTAGACCGTGGTGTAAATCTGAAATATCGTAAAAGCGGGCTTCTTTTTTTGCCGGGTGAATATTAAAATCCACAAGGCTTGGAGCAACATTTATAAAGGCTGCTGCAACCGGGTAAGTGCCGTTAGGAAAGTAGCCCTGTCCTCCGTATTCGATAGCCTGAACAAGAGAGTATTCCTGAATGCGGCGACCGTTTACGTAAATAAAAATATCCTTTTTGTTAGAGCGGCTTACGGCAGGCTCTCCAATTATAACCGTAAACTTCCAGTCCGGATTTTCATCTGTAAAATGGCTGGAAGTATTTTCTATCTGATTAAAAAGTGCCAGATCTTCTGAATAGCCGTTTGCAAGTACAAAACGCTCCTTCTGGCTCTGGCCGGCTGGTAAATCTATTTTTATTTCCCCATCCACAATAAGGCGGAAAGAAATATCGGTTTTACATAAAGCCTTTTCTATGAAGGTGTTTTTACACATCATTCCTTCGGTAGCAGGGCGTTTTAAGAACTGGCGGCGGGCAGGAAAGTTTTCAAAAAGGCCTTCTGCCTGAACAATAGTTCCTTCAACAGGGGCTGCCGGTTCAATTATGTGGTCTTCTGTAATACTGGCCCTCATTTTCCAGCCGCCAGAGGTTATGCTGAGGCGGGAAACTGCTGCAATGGAGGCAAGGGCTTCTCCTCGGAAACCCAGAGTCGTAAGATTCATTAAATCAACTTCGGTGGCAATTTTACTTGTTGCATGAGGACGGGCACAGTTTTGTAAATCGTCCTTGGTCATTCCGCAGCCGTCATCAACAATGCGGATTTTTTCAATTCCGCCGCCGTAAATTTCTACGGTAATGTTTTTTGCGCCTGAGTCGATTGCATTATCCATAAGCTCTCGGATAATTGCATTTGGGCGGTCAATAACTTCTCCTGCTGCAATTTTTCTTGCAACCTCGGCATTAAGCGTTTTTACAGGGTGTTCAAGACTCATTGACGTGTTCCTGCCTGTGGAGCGCCGGCTGTTCCTGTTAATTCATCTGCTCCGTCAAAAAGTTCCATCTGAGGAGGATTATCCTTTGCCATTGGAAGAGGCTCATTCATAAGAATCTGGATTTTGCCTTCAATTTTTTCAAGCTCTTTTTCCATTCCGGCAGCAAGCTTGATTCCTTCTTCAAAATCCTTAAGGGCGTCTTCCAGAGAAATATCATTTCTTTTTATGTCGTTACTGAGTTTTTCAAGTTTTTCGAGTTTATCTTCAAAAGTATTCATATTTTACCTCTAGTTTATTTTTGTTACACAAGCGCTGATTTTTCCGCTTGCAGGAGTAATTTCTATTTCTGAATTAAGGGAAAGTGTCTTTGCATCGCGTACAACCTTTCCGCTTGCCTTATCTACAACCATTGAATAGCCGCGGGCAAAAATAGTTTCCGGGCTGGCATTTTCAAGGACTGTTTTATGCTGCTGTATTTGATTTCTTAAATCCCGGATTTTATCTGTAAGATTCTGACTTAATGCAGTCTTTGCATTTGCAAAGCGGTTTAAGAGCGGCTGCTGAATTGTCCTGAAACGGATTTCCAGAGAGTCGGGATTAAAGCTTTTAAGCATAAGTTTTGTATGCTCAACCTTCTGCTTAATGGTATTGTAAAAGTTATCTTTGTAAGCTCCAAGTTGCAGCTGTAAATCTGCCATAAGGGGAACTGCTAACTCTGCTGCGGCAGATGGGGTTGCTGCACGTTTATCTGCTGCGTAGTCACATAAAGCCCAGTCAATTTCGTGACCGACTGCACTTATAGTTGGAATACGGGAAGCCGCTACAGCGCGGACAACGCTTTCTTCGCTGAAAGGTAAAAGGTCTTCTAAGGAACCTCCTCCTCGTCCTACGATAAGAAGGTCGCAGAGTTGATAAAAGTTTGCAATTTCAATCATTTTGCAGATAGTCGGCGCTGCGTCTGTTCCCTGAACGATAGCCGGAAGAATAATTACGTTAACTGCGGAATTACGTCTTTTTGTAATCTGTAATATATCGCGGATAGCAGCTCCGGTAGGGCTTGTAACAACTCCTATTGTGCGTGGAAAAAATGGGAGGGGCTTTTTACGCTCCTGGTCAAACAGGCCTTCTGCAGCAAGCTTTTTTTTTCGTTCTTCAAGAAGCTGAAGAATGTTTCCGCTTCCTGCCATTTCCATTTTATTTACAATAATCTGGTAGGTTCCCCTTGGCGAATAAACCGAAATACTTCCCGTGCAGCGAACTTTATCGCCGTCTTTTGGCTTAAAGCCCAGTTTGTAAGCAGAACCGCGGAACATTACCGCACTTATAGCTGAGCTTTCATCCTTTAAAGTAAAGTAAATGTGCCCCGCAGCACTCGGCTTGTAATTTGAGATTTCTCCTTCAATCGTAATGTTTAAGAAGGTCTGCTGAAGGATTTCTGAAATGAGAGAGTTTATCTGCGAAACCGAAAAAACTTGTTCTTCTCCGTTTGCATTTAGAAATGCGCTCTGCATGGAAGTGTACATGAGGTGAATTTAATCAATTTTATTAACTTTATCAATGAGATTCCGATACTTTAGGAGAGTAATAGTATTTTTTTAAACGGGTAGTTATGAAAGCATTAGTTGTTCTGTTTGACCAGGAAAATAAATATCAGGAAGAAAAAGCCTTTGAGGGTAAAAGCGGGCGGGAGCTTTGCACTGCATTTTTTGAAAAGGCACAATTTTTGCCAGCCGGAATTGATACAGTAGGACTGGATTTTGTAAAAAAGGGCGACTGTAAAACAGGAAGTCAGCTGCTGGCAAAAATTCATCAGCTTGCAAAAGAAAAAAATGCCGACTTTGTCATTTACTCTTACGCAGATCTGCCTTTTTTGAACGTGGAGCTTACAAAAAAAATTATTACAAGCCATGTTGAATATAAGTGTGAATATACTTTTGCAGACGGTTTTCCTTACGGTTTTGCTCCGGAAGTAATTGATTGCGGGGCTCTGGGAATTCTTGCAGAACTTTCTAAGACAAGTCAGGCGGAAGAGGGCGAAAAAGCTGTATGCCGTGAGACTATCTGGAATCTTTTGAAGACTGATATAAACAGTTTTGAAGTTGAAGCTGAACTTTCTGATACAGACTGGAGGCTTTTAAGGCTTAAGTTTGACTGTGGAAATAAAGACGACTTTTTGCAGTGTAAGGCACTTTATCAGGCTGCAAAGGAAGCTGGTTTGACAAGGGAAGAGGGGGTTTCTTCTTCTGATGTTGAAGAGTTTTCAAAAATAGCTTCTGAAAATGTCCTGGCACTTAAAACAGTTCCAGGCTTTTATAATATTCAGATTCAGGGGCAGCGGGATACAAAGCCTCTTTATGAGCCTGATTTTGGATGCAAGGCTCAAATGACTTATGAAAACTTTGCTGTTCTTTGTAAAAAAATAAGCGAATTTTCTGAAAATGCTGTTCTCAACCTTTCTTTTGCAGGGGAAGCACTTTTGCACCCTGACTTTTTGAAAATTGCTGAAGAGGTTTTAAAGTACCAGGGGCTTTCGTTATTTATAGAAACTTCTGCTCTTTCTTTGACAGACCAGATTATAGAAGGACTTAAGGCTCTTTATGAAAAATCACCTTCTTCTACAAACGGCTATCAAAAGCTGATGGTTGCAGTTCAGCTTGACGCTGTCAGCGCCCCTCTATACGCCAAAATGACCGGTGGCTCAGAGGCAGATTTTTCTAAGGCGCTTAACGGGGTGCAAAAGCTTTGCGGGGAATTTCCTGGCATGGTTTATCCTCAGTTTGTCCGCACAAATCATAACGAAGAAGAACTGGAAGCTTTTTTCCGTTTCTGGAATGAAAAGGCAAATCCTAGTGGAGGAAACTGCATAATCCAGAAATACAATAATTTTTCGGGGCTTTTAGCTGATAGTAAACCGGCCGACCTTTCTCCTGTTGAGCGTAATGTCTGCTGGCACCTTCGCCGCGATTTAACAATTCTGGCAGACGGCTCGGTTTTTGCCTGTCCTAATATGGCGGCTGCCGCTGCGGCTGGAAAAGAAGTGCAGGGGGGCTTTCTGGGAAACGTTTTTGAAAGGTCTCTTGAAGAAATCTGGAAAAAATCAGATCAAATGATCCTTGAATATATAAATAAGAAATATTGTGAAATTTGTAGGGCTTGCGATGAATACTATACCTTTAACTTTTAATGAACACGAAATAAACCGCACTGTAATCGGCGGTTACCAGAATAATTCCGAATCTACCCTCAATATTTCTGTGGTTCTTTTGAACTCAAGCGGAAGCCATTTTAAGGTAAATGTTTTTGATAACCTTTTGAAATGCAATTTCCGTTCGATAGTTTCTGTTGAACACGACCCGAAAAATTTTGCAATTGATGATGTTGCTAAAAAATATCCGGCAATAAAATTTATTGTTCCTCTTGAAAAGGCAAATGACGGCGAATTAATCAACCTTGCCATGAGCGAAGTTGATGCAGATTACGTGCTTGTTCTTCGTGACAATCTTTACATTCCTTCTGGAATTATCCTTCCTAATCTTGCAGAACGCCTTATTAAAGATAATTATTACTGTGTTGTTCCCCGTCTTATAGATTCTGGTAAGAACAGCATTCCCGTTCAGTTTATTCCTTCGGTTGAAAAGAAGCATTTTACGGTGGAAGGAATTGCCTCGGTTACAGACGGCATAAAAACAATCTATCCTTTTGATTTTGTTGCCCTTTATAACAGAAAAAAGTTTATAAATCTTGGCGGTTTTGATTATACAATTCAAAATCCTTACTGGCAGAATCTTGATTTAGGCCTTCGTTCCTGGCTCTGGGGAGAACAGACCCGCCTTACAACTATGCTTCATTTTGCCTATATAGACGAAATTCCTCTGATTGAAAAAGAAATAAATCTTGATTACCTGCGCTATCATTTGAAAAACGAACTTCCAAAATACAAAAATGACAGCGCCTATGTAAGCCGCCTTTCTTTCTTTGGATTTAAAAATCATTCTTCCTGCGGATTACTCGAAGCCCGCCGTCAGTTTAATGATGCAAGAAAATGGGTTGAACGCAATAAATTCAAATTCAAGATGGATTTAACTCAGTTCATAGAAAACTGGAGCAGCCTATGAAAACAAACAGGGTAGTTATAGTTCAGTGCCGCCTTTCTTCAACAAGGCTTCCTCAAAAAGCACTGAAAATGCTGGGGGGGAAGCCTGTGCTTGCCTGGGTTCTTGCTTCCATGCACAAGGTAAATGCTGACCGCTATTTTGTTGCAACCGATTCTGATTCTTATGATTCTCTAAAGCCCATCTGCGAGGAAAACTCTTTTGAATGCTTTAAAGGCGATCTGAATGATGTATTAAAGCGTTTTTGCGATTTACTGAGGACTATTGACTGTAAAACTGTAATCCGGGCAACTGCTGACAATCCTTTTTGTTTTACGAAGCTGCCGAAGAGTCTGCAAAGGATTTTGAATACAGAAATCAGTCTGGTATGAAGTGTGATTATCTTACCTGGACTGGACTTCCGCACGGAAGCGGCGTTGAAATTTTTAATGCCGACTCCCTCTTAAAGGCTCAAGGTCTTACTTCTGACCCTTACGACCACGAGCATGTAGGACCTGCCCTTTATAATCACAAGGATACTTTTAAATGTGAATTTATTAAGGCTCCAAACCGTTTTTACTTCCCTGATTTACGCACAACAATCGACACGCCTTCAGATTTTTTGCGTTCCTGTCAGATTGTTAATTTACTTCAGAAAAAGGGGCCTTATACTACAGAAGAGATTGTCCATGCAGCTTCTTCTGACCTTGTAAACTATCCTCTGGTTTTAGTTCCTTCTGTTACAAAAGGGCATGGAACAGGCCATCTGCACCGTTGTCTTTCTGCAGCAAGTAAAAATCATTATTTTGTCTACATTCCCAAAGATAAATCTCTTGAAGAAACCGACAGCCTTGTAAAACAGTATAAGGCAGAAGGTTTGCAGGATTTTCAGATAATTGATTTTCTTCCTGATGAAACTTACCGCCCTGTAATTGTTACAGACTCTTTTGAACTTACAAAATCTCAGATTGAAGCCTTTAAATGTAACCGGGCCTTAATTTCTGTTGATGAAGGCTCTGATTTTACTTCTTACTGTGATTATCTTCTGGATATCATTCCTTCATATAATTTAGAGCGGGAAGCAAATCTGATTGAAAGTGATTTTATGGAAAAGCCAAAGAATAAAAGGGAAGTTGCCTTTAATTCTGACGCGCCGGATAAAGATTCCGTAAAAAAAGTTTTAGTCTGCCTTGGCGGGGAAGATCCTTCGGGCTTAACTCTTTCTGCCTCTATTTCTGCTGCAAAATATTTTTCAAAAGCAAAAATTACTGCAATTATCAGCGGAGAAAAAACTTGTGATACTGCAGGCCTTGAAAATCTTGAGATTATTAAACCTGTTTCAAATCTTAAAGAGCAGCTTTTTGAATATGATTTAGTTATTACTCACTATGGATTAACAGCCTTTGAAGCCATGTATGCCGGTTGCGCTCTTATTTTACTTCCAACTACAAAGCTTCATAAAAATCTTGCCCAGAAATATAACTTTGCCTATGTTGCAGATTCAAAAATATCTGAAAAATCAATTGAAGCTGCCTGGCAGTCAAAAAATATTTATCCAAAGTTTGAAAACAATATTATTAAAGAAAAAAATCTTGGAGATTTCTTAAAAATTCTTTCACGCGGAGAGCATTATAACTGTCCTGTCTGTCAGAAATCTCCTGCAGTTCCTGATACAGTTATTGCCAGAAATATCAGCCGCACTTACCGCCGCTGCCAGACCTGTGGAATGCTATATATGTCATTTTCTTCGGATGGTCAGAGTGATTATTCAAAATCATATTTTTTTGAAGACTATAAAAAACAGTATGGTAAAACCTATCAGGAAGATTTTGATTCAATTAAGGCACAGGGAAAACGCCGTCTTTCTATTATAAATCTTCTGTTTTTGGGAAATTTACGCGAAAAAAACTCTTTTGATATCGGTTGTGCCTACGGACCTTTTATGCAGGCTGCCAGTGAGCACGGTCTTAATACCTTTGGAACTGATATAAGTGAAGATGCCGTAAAATATGTTCAGCAGGAATTGAAATTTCCTGCAACAGTTTCACAGTTTCCTCAGATTGATATTGCAGAAGAGTTTGGAATTTCGCAGTTTGACCTTGTTACAATGTGGTATGTAATCGAGCATTTTAATAATCTTGATTTTGTATTAAAAAAGGTCAGCGAAATTACTAAAAAAGGCGGAATTTTTGCTTTTTCAACTCCGTCTGGCGAAGGTGTTTCCATAAAAAGTGATTCAAAAAGCTTTTTTAAGAACAGTCCTGCAGATCATTTTACAATCTGGGAGCCTTCAAAGGCTGCAAAAATTCTTAAAAAATACGGCTTTGAAGTTGTAAAGGTAGTTTCAACCGGTCACCATCCGGAGCGCTTTGCAAAAATTAAAAAAAGCGGAGCAAAACCTGGCAGTCTTTTATGGCGCCTTACAGATTTTAAGAGCCGTAAGTTAAAACTTGGCGATACATTTGAAATCTATTGCCGGAAAAAGTAGAATATAAAAATCAGGGTGGATTTTGGGAAAATGAAAAATATATTGATTTTGGGTGCAGGCCTTATGCAGAAGCCTGCGATTTTAAGTGCAAGGGAACTTGGTTATAAAACCTATGTAATTGATGCAGATCCAAAGGCGGTTGCAGTTCCTTTAGCCGACGAATTCTGTAAGATAGATTTAAAGGCCCGCGAAGAAATATTAGCCTATGCCGAAAAAATAAAAAAAGCAGAAGGTCTTTCTGCAGTCTTTACAGCCGGTACAGATTTTTCTGCCTCAGTTTCTTACGTATGCGAAAAATTAGGACTTCCTACTCATTCTTTTGAAGCGGCACAAAATGCCAGCATAAAAACAAGAATGAGGGAATGTTTTTCTAAGGCTGGAGTTCCTTCCCCTGATTTTATTAACATAAATGAAGCTTCAAAAAAAGAACTGCAGCTTTCAGAAGATGGAATTTCTTATAAAGAAAAAAAACTTCTTTTCCCCCTTGTCGTAAAGCCTGTTGATAATATGGGTGCCCGCGGCTGCCGTATGATCCGTTCAAAAGGGGAGTTTGAAAGCTCTTTTTCTGCTGCAATCAAAGCTTCCCGTTCTGGAAATGCAATTTTAGAAGAATATATGGAAGGTGAAGAATATTCTATTGATGCCTTAGTTTACAAGGGAACTTTTACTGTAACAGGTTTTGCTGTACGCCATATAAAGTATCCTCCTTATTTTATTGAAACAGGTCACACAATGCCTGCTGTTCTTTCAAAAGAAGTTGGTGACCAGCTGATTTCAATTTTCGCCTGCGGTGCAAAAGCCCTTGGTCTGACATCTGGCGCTGCAAAAGCTGATATAAAATTTACCAAAAATGGCGCCATGATAGGGGAGATTGCAGGCCGTCTTTCAGGCGGTTACATGTCTGGCTGGACTTATCCTTATGCTTCTGATTTGAACCTTACAAAAGAAGCAATCTTAATTGCAGCCGGAGAAGAACCTTGCCAGCTTATCAGTCGCAGAAAGCCTGTGGATTTTAACTGCGGAAAGGCAGAACTTACAAAGCCTTATGATCTTTTTGAAATTCCCTGCCTTCGTACAAGTGCAGAAAGAGCCTGGATTTCTATTCCGGGAAAAGTACAATATATTGAAGAAATTAAAGAATATACCGATCAGGCAGTAAGAAATGTGCTTCCTCGGGCAACTGTTACTCTTGGTGGCAGTGTAGATTTCCCACGAAATAACGTTGAAAAATGCGGAAATGTGATTGCCGTAAGTCACAGCCGTGATATTGCTATTTCTGCCGCAGAAGATGCCGCTTCAAACGTATTCATTACTCTTGAGCCGAATGATGCAGAAACGGAAAAATTCCTGAAAGGGGACTGCCTGCCTGATGAAGAAGGCTTTCCTCCTGCAGCCTTTGCAAAACTTTCAGATGAAGAGCTTTCAAAAATTGAAGGAGAAATCCCTCAAAATCAGAGTATAAGTTCCCTTATACCGGACTTTATTCTGGAAAAATATGGAAAGCTTACAGACTGGAATTACAATACAATCAGTCAGACTGCCCTGAAATTTGACATTCTGCGAAAAAATCATCCTGCCCTTGATGCAAAAAGCTTCTGGTCAGCCTTAATGCGCGGCGGACTTCAGGCGGCCGTTTATATTTCAGATTCAAAAAAATAGGAAAGAATATGAAGTTAAAAACAAAACTAATTACAATTTTTACTCTTTTTGTCACAGCAAAGCTTTTTGCTGCAAATACAATTTCTCTTTTAGAGTCTGCAAAAAATAAGGGAATGACTCTTTACTGGGATTCCCTTTCAGAAACCGGAATGATAGAAAAAGTCGGGCACCAGCTCTCTTTCCGTAACGGAGAGCCCCTTGTTGTTTTAGACAGCCTTTATCTTCAGCTTACAGATGCTCCTGAAATCGCAGGGAATCAGATTATGGTTTCGCAGAAATTTTTAAGCGATGCAGAAAGTTTTTTCAGCCAGAAAAACGAAACTCCATTTAAAGTCGGCGCAATTCTTATTGATCCGGGCCATGGCGGAAAAGACCCGGGAGCCCTAAAAACTTATAAAATCAACGGAAAAAGCGTTACAATCCGCGAAAAAGACATCAACCTTAAGGTTGGAAAAATGCTTTATGACCGTTTGAAATCGGCTTATCCAGACAAAAAAATTGTACTTACCCGTAGCACAGATGTATTTATTTCCCTTGGAGAGCGCACAGAAATTGCCAACAGCGTAAAAGTAAAGGAAAACGAGGCTGTTCTTTTTATTTCAATTCACGTAAATTCCTCACTTAATAAATCTTCCTCAGGTTATGAAGTTTGGTATCTTTCTCCAAATTACCGCCGCACAGTAATCGATAAAAGCTCTATTGCTTCTGATGAAAATGCCCTTTTCCCGATTTTGAACTCAATGACCGAAGAAGAATTTACAACCGAAAGCATTATGATTGCAAAATTCATTATGGACGGACTTCAGGCACAGATTGGAAAAGATTCAACTGCCCGCGGAATCCGTGCAGAAGAATGGTTTGTCGTTAAAAATTCAAATATGCCGGCAGTTTTAGTTGAGCTTGGCTTTGTTTCAAACGAAAAAGAAGCCCTTTTGATGAATGATGACAAATACTTGAAAAAAGCAACTTTAGGAATATATAATGGCCTGAGCGCGTTTATTACGCACTTTGAACGTTCAGAAGGATTTACTGCTATAAAATAATTATGGATAATACTAGAAAAGTTCGTTATGTCAGAATATTACTCTTAAGCCTGGCCTTTTTTCTTTTTTCGCTTTCGCTTCTTTTATTTCTGATTTCCAATCATAAAAGCCGCAGACTTTTTATTTTCCCTTCTGTTGATGAAGGAAAATATGTTGTTGAATACCGCTATCTGCCAAACAATCCGGTTCAGGGAGATTTGAATCTCTTTTTAGATGAACTTCTGCTTGGCTCCGGGGTAGAGAGAACGAAACTGCTTTTTGCAAGAGGCACTAAGATTAATTCTTGTTTTGTACGTAAAGGTACATTATATCTGGATTTATCTGCGGAACTTTTGCAGACGGGAAGTGGTGTAATCAATATTGAAGACGGTATAAAACTTCTGAAAAAGAATGTTCATAAAAACTTTTTCGGAATATGGAATATTGAAATTTTTGTAGACGGTAAATATGCCTACAAATAATTGAAAAATTTTCACATTTTTTTAAAACTTAAAAAGTTGACAAAATCAGTATCTTGTATGATAATGATTTTATACAAGGCTACATCGAAAAGTATATTAAAGGAGCTTCCAGGTATGAAGAAGACTTTGTGTTTATTCGCAGCTGCTATGCTGCTCGTTGGTGGCGCTGCTTTTGCTGAAGAAAGCATGCTCATCGATTTTACTTTGCTTGAGGCTGATTGCTGTGCTGACCAAAATGGCAATAACACTCAGAACAAGCATACTGCTATGGACTATTCTGTAAGTGCTGGTGCAACTTTCACAAGTGATCAGAAAGACCTTATGAGAACATCACTCGCTCTGCCAGAATGGGAAGTTACATTGAACTCGTCGGCTAAATCAGTTTTAGCTTTGGCTGATTCTAGAGTTGTTTCAGCTCCTGTAAAGGACAGCGCTGATGTACCTTTTGCAGGTAAAAATGTAATGGGTGTACGTATTGTATTCCCTTCATGGAATGCTAACTCAAATGCAAAAGTAATTCCTGCTTTTGAAATTCCAGCTTACGAACCTTTGGCTCAGCGTGATGACGAAGGTAACCCACAGGAACCAACTGATGAAGAAAAGGCAAGTGGAAAAACTCTTTTCGAAGATGGTTACGGTGTTGTTAAGAACGTTGGAACAATCAAATCAATTCAGGTTACAACAATGGGTATGAACCACCCACATGGATTGTATGTACTTCTTAAAGACAATGACGGTGTAGAACGCCGCTACTTTATGGGATACCTTGGTTTTGACGGATGGAAAGAACTCCGCTGGAACAACCCACAGTACATCACAGAAATCCGCAGCCGCGAAATCCGTGTATATCCAATCTACCCACGTGGACTTCCATTTGTAAAGTTCACTGGTTTCCAGATTACTCGTGATGCTCGCCAGGACGGTGGTGACTTTATCGGATACTTCAAAGATGTAAAAATCATCTACGACAAGGCACTTCTTTCTAGTGACCGTGATATCGCTGATGAAGATCTTTGGGGAATCATCACAAAGAAAGAAAAGGCAAGACAGAATGCTGAAATGTCAAGATTCGGTGACAAACAGGTTAACCGCTACCTTGAAAAAGCTAAGCTTGCTGCAGAAGATGAGTTTACTTCAAGTCTGACAAATGACAGCGGTAACTCAGGTTCTGATGTTCAGTAATCCTAAAGGATTAAAATGAAGCAAAACGCTGTTGAATTTCTAATTCAGCAGCGTTTTTTTTTGCCATACTAAGAAACTATGAATAATAAATATCTGTCTAAGGCAACAATCCGGGAAAATTATGAAGCTTATGCAGAATACTTTGCAAAAATTCTGCAGAATATTCTTACAATTTTACAGGAAAAAATCTCTTTAAGTGCTCAGCCAACCTATAAATGGCGTATTAAACGCTTTGAAAGTTATTACAAGAAGGTTCTTAAAAAGGAAGCTGATAAAATAACGGTTGTAAATTCAATTATCTGTCTTACAGATATGCTTGGAATAAGACTGATTTGTGCTTTCCTGGAAGATATAAACCTTGCAATTTCCCAGATTAAAGATATTTTTGAAATCAAGGAAGTAGAAATAAAAGGGGATGAAAAGAAGGTTAGTGAATTCGGCTATGAATCAATTCATGTTCTTGTAAAAATCCCTGATGAATGTTTGCCGGAAAAAGATGAACGTTTTGAAAATCTTATGCCGCTGGAAGGGGAGTTGGTTTGCGAAATTCAAATCCGAACAATTCTTCAGGACGCCTGGGCAGAAGTAGAGCATGAGCTTATCTATAAAACAGAGTTTTCTCCTTTTGACATGCCGCTTCGCCGTAAACTTGCCGCAATCAATGCTTCTTTGTCTCTTGCAGATATCACTTTCCAGGAAATCCGAGATTATCAGAAAAAGCTTCAGAAAGAAGTAGAAGAACGCCGTCATTCTTTTTATTCAATGGCAGATAATCTTCTTGATGAAAAACCAAAGACAGAAAAGCCGGAAGCAATTAACCGGGTTTCTCCATTTGTACAGGGAACTATAGACGATCTTCTCTTACGCGCTATTCATGCTCATAATGAAGGAAATCTTGAAGAGGCAATTCATATTTATTCAAAAATCCTTGAAGCTGTTCCTGATGACCAGAAATCTATTATTTCAGTTATCAGAAAGCATCGTGGTATGGCATATTTTTCAATGAATAATTTTGAAGCTGCACTTGAAGATTTTAATATAAGCATTGAAAACGATCCTAAGGCCTTTAGAACTCACTATTATAAGGGAATTGTACTTG
This sequence comes from Treponema sp. JC4, assembly GCF_000260795.1. Classification (GTDB taxonomy): domain Bacteria; phylum Spirochaetota; class Spirochaetia; order Treponematales; family Treponemataceae; genus Treponema_D. Next base: position 11,661 of record NZ_AJGU01000026.1, on the reverse strand, counting down.
CCATTCAGAAAAAATATGATGAGGCTATCAAGTGCTTTACAACTTCGCTTGAAATTAATGAATTCCAGGCTCATACACATTTCAGACGGGCCCTCGCTTATTATGAAATTAATGAGTATGAAAATTCTATGAATGATCTTGATGCGGCAATTAAACTTGGAATGAAACCGGAGGAATGTAAGTTCCTGCAGGAAAAACTTGTTAAGAAATTTGGTATGAATATGTAAAATTTAAGCTCTTGAATGTTGACTTAAATGCATATATTCAATAAAATTAATAATCACGAATATTCGATTGGAGGCAATTAAATGGCTGGAGCTAGTAAGAACTCTCGTACAACTGTTGCAACACAAAAATTCGCTTGTCCTGATTGCGGTGGCGAAATCATAATGAAAACAATGATTGAAAATGGCAGACTTAAGAATATTGCAGAATGCCAGAAATGCAAACGTGTTGAAAGAAGACCTAAGGATTTTAAATAATATTTAATTTTCCGTGGGAGTAAAAACGTATGGATTCATGAGCCATACGTTTTTTTTATTTGTAATGAAAAAAGTATTTTTAGCTTTTCTGATATATTTTTTCTCATTTCAGGTTTTTAGCGTAAAGAGAGATTTTAAGCACACTTACGCTCAGGATTATTCACTTTTTCCAAAATCAGATTATTCTTCTCTGTATTCCACTCTCTTAAAGACAATTTTTCCGTCTGCTTATTGTTTTCAATCTGTAATGTTCATTCCCCGTTCAGAAATGAAGGGCTATCCCTGCAAAGAGGTTTTGACAAAGCTGGATCAGATGGGGGGAATTGATAAGGAATGTTTTGGTGTAAGTTATAAAGACGGAAACACAGGAAAATTAAAGCCGATTTTTAAGAAAGCCGAATACAATTTTGACGAGCATGAATTATATGTAAAGGATAAAACTGCCGGTGGCCTTCATTTTGACCTTAAGGTTGATGAATATTATGGAAAAAATAAGGTTTACGGCGTAATGGCCCTATTGAAAAAAAATCCTGATAATATTTTCCTGCGTGAAATTAAGAAAAATGAAGCCTGTATTTTTGTTTTCATTGAAGAAATGGAAGAGGGCGCAAATCTTTATGTACTTATTCAGTGTAAATTTTCACCTTTAAAAATAAAGATTCTTAAAAGAATTATAGAAAATGCAATTTCAGGCCGGGTATTAGAACTTCAGAACTGGTTTTACCGCATGATTTGTACGCCTCAGCTTCAGTAATTCTTTTAATATTATTTCAACTTTTATTATTCATTTATTGCCCCACAAGAAAATCTAGTGAAATAAATTTATTATTATGTTATAATTTTTTCATCTAAAAATTAAGGATATGAAAATGAATACTACTGTAAGTTCTTTTCTTGCACGCCACAATTTTGTAAACCACGTGGATGTGCTTTCTGTTGCACAGGCTATTTTGGATGATATGTCTAACGGCCTTCAGGGTAAAAAAGCAGATGAGGATATGATTAAAACCTTCTCAAATCCTCCTTCATCTTCTGCAAAAGGAAAATCTGTAATTGTAATTGATGCCGGCGGAACTAACTTCCGTTCTTGTCTTGTTACTTTTGATAATGAAGGCGTGCCAACAATTTCCGAAATGGAAAAAACAAAGATGCCTGGTGTAGAAAAAGAACTTTCACGCAAGGATTTCTTTGAACAGTTTGCTGTAAATCTTGAACACCTTAAGAATAAGGCAGACAGAATTGGTTTCTGTTTCTCTTATCCTATGACTATTACAGAAGACGGAGATGGAATTCTTCTTGGTTTTTCTAAAGAAGTAAAAGCTCCTGAAGTAGTAGGCGCAAAAATTGGTGAATGTCTTAAAGCTGTTCTTAAAGAGCACGGCTGGAACGACATTAAACGCATTACACTTTGTAACGACACTGTTGCAGCTTTGCTTGCTGGTGCTTCTCTTACAGATAACGTAGAAAACTTTTCTTCATATATCGGCTTCATTCTTGGAACTGGTATGAATGCTGCTTATGTTCAGCCTTCATGCGAAAAATGCGGCATTAAAAAGCAGATTATCGTTTGCGAAAGCGGAAAGGTAACTCACGTAAATCAGTCTGAATTTGATAAGGCTTTTGATAAGACAACTGTAAAACCTGGCAGCTTCCTTTTGGAAAAACTCTGTTCAGGCGCTTACCTTGGACCAGTTTCCTGGTTTGCATTACAGGCTGCAGCTGATGACGGTCTTTTCTCTGACAAAGTTGCTGCAAAAATCAAGGCATTGCCAGCTCTTACCTTGATTGAACTTGATCAGTATCTTCATAATCCACGTAATTCAGGCTCAACTTTGGGTGCAATTCTTGCCGAAAATGGAAATGAAGAGGATTACGACAGAGTATTCCAGATTCTTGACGCAATTGTAGAACGTTCTGCACGCTATGCTGCAGCAATTCTTACAGCCTGCGTAATCAAGACTGGTGAAGGTAAAAACGCAAGCCGCCCTGTATGTATCTTGTGTGATGGAACAACTTTCCACAAAACACACATGATTAAAGAGCGTGTAAATGCTTACCTTGACGAAATCCTTACTAAGAATCTTGGTTTGTACTGGAAAATTGTAGCATGTGATAACGATATCACTCTTGGTGCTGCTATCTCAGGACTTATAGATTAGTTCAAGTGGTAAAGCTAAAAAATTGCTGTATCGCAATTTTTTTTAACGCTTTGCTATAAAACACCGCGGCCTCTGACCGGGCCGCTTACACAGGAGGGGACATGTCTTTTGCAAAAAGTTTGGGAAAATCATTTGTTTTAATCATAATCATTTTGATTCTGCTTATTGGCGGAGGATTATGGCTTGATTATCTTGATGTAATTTCTGTTAAAAAGACATTTGCTCCTCTCTATAAAGTAATGGGAAAAACTCCCCAGACCTCGCTGACTGCAACCCAGTCACGTCCTCTTGTTGCCAACCTTGATGAAGACCGCCTGGCAAAAATTCAGGAATCTTTACTCCTTCAGGCAGAAACTCTCGATAAACGTGAAGCTGATATTGTTGTAAAAGAAACCCAGCTTGAACAGACCGCCCAGGAGCTTTCTGAACGCGAAAAAAATCAGGAAGAGCGAGAAAAAACATTTAACCTGGCTGTAAAAAAATACGATGATAAGAATGTAAACGTAGAGCAGATTGCCACCAATTTGAACGGTATGGCGCCAAAAAATGCAGTTGACATTCTTGTTGCAATGGACGATCAGACAGTTATTGACGTTCTTCGCAAGGTAGAAGAACTTGCAAAAGCAAACGGCACTTCTTCAATGGGGTCTTACTGGCTTAGCTTAATGCCATCTGAGCGGGCTGCAGAAATACAGCGCAAGATGATTAATAAGCCTGAATCATTGAACTAGAGCATACTAAAAATCCGGCAATGCACTTCGTTTATAAAAAGGAGTGCAAATGGCATTACAATTTATGGATTTTGCCGGAGTCCAGCCTCAGGTTGAAACTTTACAGCTTACAAAAAATCCAAATTTAAATTATCAAAAAACTCCTGACAGCTCATTTTCTGATTTAGTTGCCTCATTTCAGACTAAGGAAAAAACTCCTGATTCAAACCTTCAGAATGATTTGAAGCAGAAGCAGGATTTCTCCGAAGAAAAAATTGAAAGTGTAAAAGCATCTGAAACAGAAAAAGAAAATCCAAAAGTCAGCGAAAATGTACAGAAAGAAGAAAGTTACCAAGCAGAAGAAAAAATCAGCCTGAAAGATTTTTCTGAAACTTCTGAAAAAACTACTCCAAAACTTTCTGTAAAAGATGAAAAAGAAATCGAATCACAGAAAAAATCAGAGGTAAAGGCTAAAACTCTTGTAAAAAAGCCTTCTAATGAAAATAAAATTCAAAAGGATTTACATACCAGCCGCATTGATGAGCTTTTACAGAATGCTGATGACTTCAGCCAGTTTGTAAATAATTTTGAAAATAAGGAAATTAAAAATCAGATTTCTGTAAAAGAGGAAGAAGATTTTGAAATTCCTGAAGTGGATTTCGCTAACACTCAAGGGGAGCTTAGCCAGAGTCAGCTTGAATATCTGAATGCTCCGGTTAGCTCAGAAGATCTTGATTTTACTTTTGAAGAAGATATTGGAGCAAAGAAAGGCCTTTCAAAATTTGATAAAGAAGGAAAAATCACAGTAGAAGATCTCCGCACAAAGTCTGAAGAGCTTGATTTTGAAACTCTTGTAAAAGATTCAAAAGAAGAAAAGCCTCTTAAAAGTGAACTTAAGGTTACCGGCGAAAATACTGCCACAATCACAATGGAATATGCCCAGAATGATGCACAGGCAGATATTTTAAGCCTTAATAACCAGTCTGCAGGGGCTCAGAACTCAAATTTCCAGCAGATGCTTAATAATCAGATTCAGGCAAATGTGTCGGAATTTGTAAAAGCCGGAAATATCGTTCTTAAGGATAATAATCGGGGAACAATCAATCTTGTTTTGCATCCGGATGACCTTGGAAACGTAAAAATCCAGCTTAGTCTTGATGGAAAAACTGTTCAGGGACACATCGCCGTTGCAACTAAGGAAGCTCTACAGGTTTTTAAAGATAACGCAGAAACTTTGCGTGAAGCCTTCATTAAAGGTGGTTTTGAAAATGCAAGTTTTGATGTTTCATATAGTGCAGGTCAGGGTAGTCAGTTTGGAAATGGAGAGAACTTTGCTCAGAATGACGGAAACGAACTCTGGGGAAAAAGAACCTATTCAACTGGCGGCGTAGAAGTTTTTGGTGATGCAGACAGTGCAGATGATTTTGTGAATTTTGAATCAAATTTTGGAAAGAATTCTGTAAACATTGTTGCATAAATTCCGAAATTAAACATAAGGGGCAGTCAGCCGATGACTGTCCTAATACTAGAAAAAGTGATGAGGTAGATGATGGAACTGCTGAATACACAAATGAGTGCAGGTGAAAGAACGGCTGTAGAAAATGCCGTAAACACCTACAACAAAACCCTCGTTTATGAGGGAAGAAAAACGTCCAACGAACTTGGAAAAGATGATTTTTTGAAGCTGCTTATTACCCAGCTTTCAAATCAGGATCCTACCAGCCCAATGGAAGATACACAGTTTATTTCCCAGATGGCTCAGTTCAGTTCTTTGGAACAGATGACTAACATGAGTACTTCTTTTTCAAAGATGGCTGACTTCCTTAATTCACAGGAAGCTGCAGGTACTTTAGGAAAAACAGTAGAACTGGATATTGGTGATACAACTGTTCAGGGAATTGTGGAAGGGGCAACCCGAGGGGAAAATCCACAGGTGATGGTGAACGGCATGTATTACAGCATGGATAAAATCAAGGCGATTTACGCCAACTAAAGAGTGGGAAGAAGGAAGGATATAAGCATATGATGAGATCACTTTATTCTGGAGTTTCTGGACTTCAGAATCACCAGACAAGAATGGACGTAATCGGTAACAACATTTCGAATGTTAATACAAGCGGTTTCAAACGCGGTCGTGTTAACTTTCAGGATATGATCAGCCAGCAGATGAGCGGAGCTGCAAAACCAACAGATGAACTTGGTGGTGTAAACCCTAAGGAAGTTGGACTTGGTATGACAGTAGCTTCTATTGATAATATTTTTAATCAGGGTAACCTGCAGTCAACAGGCGTTAGCACTGACCTTGCAATCCAGGGAAGCGGCTTCTTCGTAATGAAGAGCGGGGAAGAAAGTTTCTATACACGTAACGGTTCTTTTGGCCTTGACCGCGACGGTACATTGGTAAACCCTGCAAATGGTATGCGTGTTCAGGGATGGATGGCACAGGAAGTAAACGGTCAGGATATCGTTTCTACTGCTGCAACTCCAACAGATTTGATTATACCTGTAGGTTCAAAAGATCCTGCACGCGAAACTACAAACGTAAACTTTGCCTGTAACCTTAATAAAAATACTCCGGAAATCGCAGAGGGGGCGAGTGCGGATGATATTTTGAAAGGTACCTGGGGAACAGAACAGGAAATCTACGACAGCTTTGGAAACAAACATATGCTTTCTGTAAGCTTTACAAGAGTTCCTGGAACTTCTAACCAGTGGAATGCAGTTGTAAATATTGACCCAGATAACGCAGAGTTCACAAATACTCGCGTAGGTCTTGGTACAACTGACGGTATGGAAAATACCTTCGTTGTAAGCTTCGATAACTTCGGCGCTTTGCAGGGAGTTACAGACAGCGCAGGAAATGTTACAAATCCTGAAGGTCAGGTTGTAATTCAGGCTTCTTTTGCAGTAAGTGATTCAAATCCTGATGCAGAAGGAAATCCTTACCGCCAGACAATGAGCATCAACCTTGGAACAATCGGAAGCTTCAAGGATACAATTACCCAGTCTGCAAGCAAGTCTACAACAAAGGCTTACTACCAGGACGGATACACAATGGGTTATCTTGATAACTTCAAGATTGACTCAAGCGGAACAATTACCGGTGTATATTCAAACGGTACAAACCGCACAATCGGACAGATTGCTTTGGCAACTTTTGCAAACGAACGCGGTCTTGAAAAAGCCGGAGACAACACATACGTTGAATCAAACAACTCTGGCATGGCCCGCATTGGTGAATCGGGAGTAGCAGGTAAGGGTACTTTGATGGCTGGTGCATTGGAAATGTCTAACGTTGACCTTTCTGAGCAGATGACAGACATGATCGTAACACAGCGCGGTTTCCAGGCTAACTCAAAGACAATTCAGACAGCAGATACACTGCTTGAAACTGTACTTTCACTTAAACGCTAATAAGTAAGTGATTAGGCGGCTCTGGCCGCCGAAATAAATAAAAAACTTAAGCCCTGTAAGGTAATCCATCAACTTTGCAGGGCTTTTTTTTGTTGTAAAATTTTTTGATCTTTTTTTTGTTCCTTTTAATAAATCTATCGTATAATAAAATAGAAGAACAGAGGAAAACTGGCAAAAAATCATGCAGTCAATACTGCTAAAAGGAGATGATATTATGGAAAACAAATTACACTTTGACATAACCTGCGAAAATCAGGAGATTGCAGCAAAATATGAAGAACTTGCCAGAAAAATGCTTGAAGACAAGGAATTTCATGAAGCATTGAAGGACTGCAAGTCAGAAAGAGAAATCTATGATCTTTATGTAAAACACGGCTACACAGACCTTCCTTACGAAGACTTTATTAAACAGTTGAGCGACACTATGCTGCAGATTAAAAATACTAAACTGTTAGGAAGTAACGAACTTACAATGGAAGAACTTGAAGGCGTTGTTGGTGGCTTCAGTTTCTTCAATTTTATTACAAACGTAGTAAGCGTTATTCCAATTGCAGGTCCAATCCTCAGTGGAGTTGCAAAGGCTGTAAAAGCAGGAATTGACGGGGAAGGCTTTAGCGGTGTTGTTCTTGAAATTGCAAAAGGAGCGGGAATGGCAATGGCAGATGCAGTCGTTACAATTGCAACTGCAGGAGCAGGAACAGCTTTAGTTGCCGGAATGAACCTTGGAATGGCAGCGGTAAAGTTTGGAATTAATGAAGCAACCTCTTAAAAAGGAGGAAGCCAGGGCTTTAAAATCAGAGTTCTGGCTTAATTTTTTTTCTTGTCAGCAGTCCTATAATCGCTTAAGATTATCATATGAAACAGAGCGAAATGTCTTCTATAGACGCATACCTGAACCGGGCCTTCAAGATTATCGTTGTGCTACCCCTTACCGGCGCTACAACCTCGGCTTTTGTATTTACCATATTCAGGCTTTTAGGCTGGTGGCCTGACATTCCTGCTCGCTTGCTTGCCGTGTATGATATTATTAATATCCTGTATTTTACAATTGCAATTTATCTTTCCAGAACCTGTAAAGACGAGTATGGAAGCATCCGACCAGATAAAATAAAGCAGGGAAAGCGTTTTGTCGGGTTTATTGTAGTAGCTCAGTGGAATTTCATTTCATATATGATTCCTGACAGGGAATGGTGGGCATATCTTTTCTTTTTTATTGCTCTGACAATAGTTTTCTTTGATATAAAGTTTACGTCTATTATCTCCTTCCTGTTGACTGCCTCTACAGTAATCTCCTGGATTGTTCACGGAAACTATATGTTTCTTTCATCAAGTGACCCCTTGTTTTATCCAACGTTGGTTCTGAGACTTTTCTGCATAGGTCTTACTATTCTTACTATGCTTTTTATCACCTATTTTGGTGGAAAATACCTTGTAGAAGAACTTGAACGCCATGCAAATTATGATCCGCTGACTAATCTCTTAAACCGGCGCAGTATGGGGCAGTATATGAAAAATGCCTGTGAAAAAGTTGAACACGGAAAAGATGCACAGGCAGCACTGGAGGCTGCCGACGCAAAACTGTACTACGGAAAGCGGCACGGTAAAAACTGTGTAGTGACACAGTTGTAGATAAAAAACTTACTCTATAAACAATTATCAGACTTTGATATATTGAATCGGTTTGACTTCAAAAAAATCTGTCTTATAATTTTAAATAAGTAAAAGTACTTAAGGGGCAGAAGATGCAGTATGATCTTAACAATTCCTCAGATTATTTTATTGCCTGGGATCCTAAATTAAAAACAGGAATACAATCTGTAGACAAACAGCATAAACATCTTGTTCATCTTTGTAACAGCTTTTATCAAAGTCTTCTTAAAAACAAAGATAAAGTCAGCTATCAGAGGCTGGTAAAAAACACTCTTGAAAAATGTCTGAATTATACAGAAACCCATTTTAGAGATGAAGAAAAGCTTATGATTGCCTCAAATTTCAGTGGCTACAATGAACACAAGCATACCCACGATGAGTTTAGAGAAAAATGTCATACCATGTATGCGAAGTTTGATAAAATCCCGGTTGGAGAGGCCATTAAATTTGCTCATTTTCTTTACGACTGGGTTCAGAGTCATATTGCCTACGAAGACAAGCTTTACATTCCAACTCTTGTAGAGTTTCTGAAAAAGCGGAAAGAAAAATGATTAGAACAGTTCCTGCTAGCCAGTTCAAGTCATTCAACATTACAAAAACGAGCCGCATTATCCATATAACATATAGATTTAAACAAAAAAAAAGCTTCTGGATGACCAGAAGCTTTTCGTGCCACAGGTTAGAATCGAACTAACGACATACGGATTTTCAGTCCGGCGCTCTACCAACTGAGCTACTGCGGCGTTGATGTTTTATATATTATACAAAACGATGATTTGAGTCAATAGGTCAAAGGGCGATTTTTTAATATTTTTCGAAAAATTTTACATATTTTATAAAAATAACAAAAATTAATATAAATTTAAATAATTCATTTGAAAAAAACACAAAGCACCATTACAATTAAATATATGAAGTGGTTATTGATTTCTGACACAACAGACAGTTTAGATGAGCTTGGTTCAGTGCTAAAAGAAAATGATCAGGATTATCAGGTACTTAATCCTGGCTTCAGCATTGAAAATTTACAGAAATTAAAAAGTGATTTTAAGGAAGCAGCATCCTGCTTTATATACACAAAAGATAATAAAGATTTCGACAGCAGAACTGCCTTTATTGCAGGTACAGTTGCAGGAATTCTTTGTGCAGAAAAAGTTCAGGTTTATACTAATTTCGATTTTGTATATGAAAACTCAGTTTACAAAGACGATTTAGTTTTTAAATTTGATACTGTAAAAGAGGCCGCTGCCTACACTAAAAAGCATTTTGACGATTTTGCTCAGAAGGCTCGTAAGCGTATTGCAATCAATAAGCTTTTGGATCGCGGTATTCCTTTTACAGCAGACTGCTGCGCAACTTACATTGCAAAGAACAAGGAAGAAATTTTCGAAGACTTTATTGCGGCAGGAATTGATGTTAATTCCCGTGATGATCTTGGAACACCTCTTTTGAACATTGCCATCCGCAATGACAATGAGCCTTTTGCAGAAAAACTTATTGCTCTTGGTGCTGATATCAACGCAGCCTCTACAGACCGTGGTTACACTGCAGTTATGGACGCTGTATGGCGCGGTAACGAAAAACTCACAGAGTACCTTATTAAAAAAGGTGCCGATTTGAATACAATCAGTAAGGAAGGACAGTCAAATCTTGTTCTTGCTGTTGGTGCAGACCGGGTAAAAATTTGTAAGCTTCTTGTAGAAAATGGCAGCGATCCGGATGTAAAAGACAGTATGGGTATGAGTGCTTATCAATACGCAACTCTTTTTAAGAAAGAAAAGATTGCAGAAATTCTTAAGCCTTTCCATAAGGAATAAGAGGTAAGGGGAAAGCCTTCCCCTCGTTCAAGCCCGCCCTGTGGTCTTGAACTACCCCTTCTATTTATTTTCCTTTTCAAATTTTCCTTTCAAATAAACATATTCGTATAAAATATCATCAAAATTCTCATATCCGAAAATTTTATGCACCTTTGTAATCTTCCACTGTTTGATATTTGCAACGTGAGGGTATGGCAGCCAGAAAAGTCGCTTTGAAAAATGACGGATTACAGTATCTTTATAGAGAAACTTCTGGTCATTAAACCGCTGGCTTAAAACCTTCTGTTTTGTTGTACTCAAAATAATTGCGCTTTCATCAGCGAACAAAAGCTTTTTATTTTTAATGAAGTTACGGCTCTTTTCAAGAAGTCCTGTTTTTTTACATTCTGCAAGATTAAAAAGAATTACACCTGCATTAATAAACTTTCTGCGGAAGAAGAGGATGATTTTTCCGTAGTGGTCGCGGCTTGCAGCATATTCTACCTTGCTGACGTCTGTGTCCCACAAAAGACGAACGTCGCGGTTAAACAATAAATCAATATCAAGATACAGAAGTTTGTCCGGCATTCCAGGAATTATATCTGCAAAAAGACGGAGAAGGGTGTAAGGAGAGCAGTAGCACTGTTCGTTAGGACTGTTTGCAAATTCCTTGTCGTAAAGGTCCCGGACATCAATTTTAATTACACTGTTTTCAGAATTATATCCTTTTACCACGCCGTCTAAAAAATTAATCTGTTCGTCTGTAAAAGCCTTGTATTCCGGCTTGATATGACTTACGTCCATTGTGTAAATGTAAAAGGTAAAGGGCTCTTTTGTGTCTGTGCGCTTTAAGATTGAAAGCATGGTTGTAAGCGCGCCGTCAAAAACTTTATCGTTTCCACAAAATAATATGTTAATCATTTTCTTTCCTTATATATTTAATGATTTCGTAATTGCTGTTTTTACTTCGTTCGCACATGGCTTTGTAAATGCGGTCTCTGAGTTCTGTTTTCTGTTCTTTGGAAGGAAGACTTTCATCCGGATAAAAAGGTCCGTCAACGTAGGTTACAAGACGAGGCTGTTTTGAAAATTTTCTTTTCTGATAGGTATTTGTAAAACAGAAAGAAGGTACTTTCTGCTGAACAGGATATCTGAAGGATAAATCAGAAAAAGGACGAATTTTTGTATAGAAAGGCCAGATGTGAGCTTCCGGGTAAATCATAACCGCTTTATGCTCGCTGATTCTGGTCTTTATGATGTTCATAAAATTTTTAGTTGCTCCCAGAGTATCGGGCAGGGGAAGAGCTCCTAAATAATGAGTAATGTTTCCAAGACTCGGAATACTTACGTTATTTGGATGGACTATTACAAAGGTCTGGTGAGGAAAACTAACAAAAGTGGGGATAAGCGCATCTGCCACTGGATTTGTGTGGTTTGCAAATACAAAAAA
>NZ_AJGU01000025.1 GCF_000260795.1 Treponema sp. JC4 | reverse complement strand
AACAATACCCAAATCGAATTAATATTGGTTTAATCATATTTTTGTTTAAGGAGACATGCATATGTCAAACAAGATTACTATTATTGGCGCAGGACAGGTTGGTTCTACAATTGCTTACGCATTGACTTTAAGACAGCTTGCTTCTGAGATTGTACTCATTGATATCGCTAAAGACCGCGCTATGGGTGAAGCAATGGATATCCGTCAGGGTACTCCATTTATTGGACCTGTTTATATTCACGATGGTGATTATAACGATGCAAAAGGTTCTGACATCGTAGTTCTTACTTCTGGTGTTGCAAGAAAGCCTGGTCAGTCACGCCTTGATCTTGCTCAGACAAATGTTGACATCACAAAATCAATCATTCCTGAAATTACAAAGGTGGCTCCAGACGCTCTTTACGTTATCGTAGCAAACCCTGTTGATATCCTTACATATCAGTTTGTAAAAACATCTGGCATTCCTGCTAACCACATCATTGGTACAGGTACAATGCTTGATACAGCACGTTTCCGTGCCCGCATTGCAGAAACTTACAAAGTAGCTCAGGAAAACGTTCACGGTTATGTATTTGGTGAACACGGAGATTCTTCTTTTGTTCCTTGGTCTCTTGCAAACATCGGTTCTGTACCAGTTGAAAACTTTGCTAAAGCAGCAAACGGTCTTTCACTTTCTTCTTTCAACAAAGATGACGTAGAAGACTATATCCGCAAGTCTGGCGGTATCATCATCGCTGCTAAAAAATGCACAAACTATGCAATTGGTATTACAACTGCAACTTTGTGTGAAGCTTTGGATTATGAAACAGATTCTATGCTTACTGTTTCTACAATGCTTAACGGTGAATACGGAATTGATGATGTATGTCTTTCTATTCCTTGTATCGTTGGAAGAAAAGGTCTTTCATCACACATCGTAGCACCAATCACAGACGCAGAAATTGCATCTCTTAAGCACAGTGCTGACTGTCTTAAAGACGTAATCAAACAGCTTAAATTCTAAATTATTGAAAGTGCACTTACGGGTGCACTTTCTTTTAAGGATAATAAAAATATGGAATACAAAATTGAACATGATTCAATGGGTGAAGTAAAAGTTCCTGCAGACAAGTACTGGGGAGCTCAGACTGAGCGTAGCCATGAGAACTTTGAAATCGGCGTAGGAATTGAAACAATGCCTCGCGAGATTACAAAGGCTTTCGGTTACCTTAAAAAGGCAGCTGCAATGGCTAACAACGCCCTCAAACCTGAGAAAATGACTGATGAAAAACTCAAGGCAATTTCTCAGGCTTGTGACGAAGTTATTTCAGGCAGTCTTAATGACCACTTCCCTCTTGTTGTATGGCAGACAGGTTCTGGTACACAGTCTAACATGAATGCCAATGAAGTAATTGCAAACCGTGCCAACGAGATTGCCGGCAAAAAATTGTGTCATCCAAACGATGATATCAATATGAGCCAGTCATCTAACGACACATTCCCTACAGCACTTCATATTTCTGCTGTAAGTGTAATTGAAGACAAACTCTTCCCTGCAATTGATACTTTGGTGGCTACCTTCAAAAAGCTTGAAAAAGAAAACGAAGGCATCGTTAAATCTGGTCGTACTCACCTTCAGGATGCTGTACCTATCTCTTTTGATCAGGAAATCAGCGGTTGGAGAACTTCCCTCGAACGTGACAAGGAGATGCTTGCATCTTCACTTCCATATCTTAAGCAGCTGGCATTGGGTGGAACTGCGGTAGGAACCGGCTTGAACGCACCAAAAGGATTTGATTCTAAGGTTGCAGAAGCTGTTTCAAAACTTACTGGCAAAGATTTTATTACCGCTCCAAACAAATTCCATGCCCTCACATCTAAAGACGAACTCGTATTCGCTCACGGAGCAATCAAAGCTCTTGCCGCAGATATGATGAAAATCGCTAACGATGTACGCTGGCTTGCATCTGGTCCTCGTGACGGTCTTGGAGAAATCCATATTCCGGAAAACGAACCGGGTTCTTCTATCATGCCTGGAAAGGTAAACCCTACTCAGTGCGAAGCTGTAACAATGGTTGCAGTTCAGGTTATGGGAAATGACGCAGCTGTAGGATTTGCAGCTTCACAGGGTAACTTTGAATTGAACGTATTCATGCCTGTGATTGCATACAACTTCATTCAGTCTGCACGCCTTCTGGCAGAGGCTATGCTCTCATTCAACAAGAACTGTGCTGTTGGTATCAAAGCAAACAAAGAAAAGATGCACCACAACTTGTACAACTCTTTGATGCTTGTTACTGCATTGAACCCATACATTGGTTATGAGAACGCTGCAAAGACAGCCCACAAGGCATTCGACGAGAATATTTCTCTTAAAGATGCCTGCGTAGGACTTGGCTTCCTCACAGCTGAAAAGTTTGATGAGGTTTTCAAACCTGAAAGTATGGCTTATCCACAGGGTGAGAGAAAAAACTAGTTTTTTCTTGATTGATAGCAAACCGTTAAGAAAATTGCGAGAGCAATTTTTAGGTTTACCTATCTAAATTATCACGGCCGTATTTTTATACGGCCTAATTAGAGCAAATTAAATAGTTTAATACATTTATAGGAGCAAGTATGAATTATTCATATTTTCCTGGATGTACGTTAAAAAACAAGGCACTTGACCTTGATAAATACGCACGTGCATCTGCGGAAGCATTGGGTTTCACACTTGAAGAAATTCCTGAATGGCAGTGCTGCGGAGGTGAATATCCGCTTGCAAAAGACGAAATAGCTACAAAGCTTCCGTCAGTTCGCGCTCTGGCAAATGCCCGCGATGCTAAACAGGATTTAGTTACACTTTGTTCTGCATGCTACAACGTTATCAAACAGGTTAACGATGACATGCAGAATGATGAAAACGTTATTCTCAAGGTGAACAATTATCTGGCTCACGATGAAATCGAGTATCATGGAGAAACAAAAGTTCTTCATTATCTGGAAGTTCTTCGCGACGTCATCGGCTGGGACAAGGTAAAGGCAGCAGTTAAAAAGCCATTCACTGGCAAAAAGATTGGTGCTTATTACGGATGTCTTCTTTTGCGTCCTGGTAAGGTTCTTCAGCTTGATGATCCGGAGAATCCACAGCTTCTTGAAGATTTTATCAAGGCTATCGGAGCTACCCCTGTCATTTACTCACAGAGAAACGAATGTTGCGGCGCTTACACAATGTTCGAAGACGCTTCTATTCCAAAGTCACGCACAGAAAAGATTCTTGCAAACGCAGAGGATATGGGAGCAGACTTCCTTGTAACAAGCTGCCCGCTTTGTAAATACAATCTTACAAAAAACAAAGGCAATAGCAAACTCGATGTAATTTACTTTACAGAACTGCTTGCTGAAGCACTTGGATTAAAGGAGGAGAAGTAATGTTACCTTCAGAAATCGAAGCAGCTAAAAAAAGCATTCTTTCAATCAGCGGTGTAAATCCTAAGAAATGTATGGTTTGCGGTAAGTGTTCAGGCACCTGCCCTAACTATGATTCTATGGAATATCATCCACATCAGTTTGTTCAGATGGTAGAAAACGGCGAAATTGAACCACTCTTGAAGTCTAAGTCAATGTACGCTTGTCTTTCATGCTTTGCCTGTCTTGAACGCTGTCCACGTCAGGTTGAACCTGCAAAACTTATTGAAGCTGTACGTCTTTTTGTTGAGCGTCAGCGCGGTCCTCATCACCTTGAAGCTGAGGATGTACCAAACTATCTGGATGCAGATATGCCTCAGCAGGCTGTGATGAGCGCATTCAGAAAATACAAGAAATAGGAGTGGCATAGAAAATGGAAAAAATTGGTGTTTTCGTATGTCACTGCGGTACTAATATTGCCGGTACAGTTGACGTAGCAAAAGTTGCAGAAGAGCTTGGAAAAGTAAACGGTGTTGTTTACTCTACAAACTACACATACATGTGTTCTTCTGCCGGACAGAAAATGATTGAAGACAAGATTCACGAACTTGGCCTTACTGGTGTAGTTCTTTGTTCTTGTTCTCCACGTATGCATGAAAAAACCTTCCGTTCATGTGCTGAACGCGCTGGTTTGAACCCATATAAAGTTGAAGTTGCCAATATCCGTGAACAGTGTTCATGGGTTATGAAAGACATGGCAGACGCAACTGAAAAAGCAATCGCACTTGGTAAAGCCGCAATTGCAAAAACAATTCTGGATACACCTCTTATCGAAGGTGAAACTCCGATGACAAAGCGCGCTTTGGTAATCGGTGGCGGTATTGCAGGTATTACTGCTGCATTGGACATTGCTGATGCAGGTTTCCCTGTTGATATCGTAGAAAAAGATTACACAGTCGGCGGAAAGATGGCTAAGCTTGATAAGACTTTCCCTACTCTTGACTGTGCTTCTTGTATCGTAACACCTAAGATGACAGAAGTAAGCCAGAACGCTAACATCCGCATTCTTTCTTACTCAGAAGTTAGCAGAGTTAGCGGTTACATCGGAAACTTTGAAGTAGACATTAAACGTCACCCACGCTATGTAGATGAAGATAAATGTACAGGTTGTGGTGCTTGTATTGAAAAATGTCCTAACAAGAAGGTTCCAAACAGCTTTAACCTTAATCTTAATACAAGAAAAGCAATCGATATTCCTTTTGCTCAGGCAGTTCCAAAAGTTGCCGCAATCAGCGCTGATTACTGTCTCCACATGAAGGGTCTTAAAAACGGAAAAGACAATGTTTGTGGATTCTGTGAAAAAGCTTGTGCTGCGGGAGCTATTGACTTCAGCCAGAAGGAAACAACTCTTACAGAAAAATACGGTGCAATCATCGTAGCAACTGGTTATAACCCAATTTCATTGGAAAAATTCGATGAATATGCTTACAGTCAGAGCCCTGACGTTGTTTCTTCTCTTGAGTTCGAGCGTCTTTGTAACGCATCTGGTCCTACAAACGGTCACCTTCTCCGCCCATCAGACGGAAAAGAACCAAAGAACATTGTATTCGTACAGTGTGTAGGTTCACGCTGCTCTGCAGATTCAACAAAAGGTCACGAATACTGCTCAAAAATCTGCTGTATGTATACAGCAAAACACGCAATTCTTACCCGCGATCATTATCCTGATACAAACATCACTGTATTCTATATTGATGTTCGTACTCCTGGTAAAAACTTTGATGAATTCTACCGCCGTGCCGTTGAACAGTACGGAGTTCACTACATCAAGGGTCAGGTAGGAAAAGTTACTCCGCTTTCTGACGGTACATTAGATGTTCAGGGTTCAGATTTGATTTTGAACAAACAGGTTCACATCAAGGCTGATATGGTAGTTCTTGCAGCTTCTATCGAAGCAGACAAGTCTGCCCGCCCACTGGCAACAATGCTTACAACATCTATGGATAACAACGACTTCTTCCTTGAAGCACATGCAAAGCTCCGTCCTGTAGAATCTCCTACAGCCGGTATCTTCCTTGCAGGATGCTGTCAGGGTCCAAAAGATATTCCTGAAACTGTAGCTCAGTCTTCTGGTGCAGCAGCTAAGGCAATCTGTCTCTTGGTTAAAGATAAGCTTAAGAACAATCCATGTACTGCAAATCCAAACGAAAACATGTGTAACGGATGCGGTCAGTGTGCTAACGTTTGTCCTTACGGTGCAATCTCTTATGTTGATAAGGATTTCCGTGGTCCAAACAGAACTACAATCACTCGTCATGTATCACAGGTTAATACAGCTATGTGTCATGGTTGTGGTGCTTGTACAGTTGCCTGCCCTTCTGGTGCTATGGATCTTCTTGGATTCAGCAACAAACAAATCTTGGCGGAGGTTGATTCAGTTCTCTAATAACTGAAGAAATGATTTATGAGTGAAAACACTAATAAAGAATGGACGCCAAAGATTGTAGCTTTCTGCTGTAACTGGTGTTCCTATGCGGGTGCTGACCTTGCCGGTAATAACCGTCTTGAGTACCCTTCTAACGTAAAAATTATCCGCATTCCGTGCTCTTGCCGCTTGAACCCTATGTTCATTCTTCGTGCATTCCAGCGCGGTGCTGACGGAGTTATTTTGTGCGGTTGTCACCCAGGTGACTGCCACTATTCTACAGGAAACTATTTTGCACGCCGTCGTATGACTCTTCTTTTCTCTATGCTTGACTATCTTGGTATTGAAAAGAAACGTACACGCGTTGAATGGTGTTCTGCTGCCGAAGGTGTACGCTTTGCAGGAATCATGAACGATTTCGTTGCTCAGATTAAAGCCCTTGGTGAAAATAAACGTCTGGAGGATTTACGATGCAAGACAAATTAATCGCACGTGCAAAAGAATTACTTGCAGAAGGAAAAGTCCAGAAGGTTGTTGGCTGGCAGAAAGGTCTTTTTGAAGACGATATCACACCAGCAGTTTTCAGTTCTGCAGAAGAATTGGACAAAGGATTTGTTTTCAACAAAGAATGTAAGGCAAATCTTTCTAAATATCTTGTAAAAATTACTCGTGAAATTGAAGTAAAGAAGAGCACTACAAGAATGAACAACACAATGGCTAAACAGCGTGATCCAAACGCAGAAGATAAGCCAATTCCACAGGAAGTTGTTCTTGTATTCTTGAAGCCAAGTGACTCACTTTCTTTCACACAGCTTTTGAAAGAAAACCGCATCACTCGTTCTGATGTTTATGCAATCGGTGTTCCTTGTCAGGATACTCTTGACGGCGGCGACCTTTGCGATTCTTGCAAAGGCAAAAAACACGTTTCTTGCGACGAACTTCTTGGTGTAAAAGAAGACGCAGAAGTTACTCCAAACACAGAGCGTATGGAAATGGTAGCTAAGCTTGAAGCTATGACTCCAGATCAGCGCTTTGAGTTCTGGCGCGGCGAAATGTCTCGCTGTATCCGCTGTAACGCATGCCGTAACGTATGTCCAGCATGTACCTGCGAAAAATGTGTATTTGATAACAATGCACTTTACACAACTCAGAAAGTTGCAGAAACAAACTTTGAGGAAAATCTTTTCCACATTATCCGCGCATGGCACGTTGCAGGACGCTGTACAGACTGCGGTGAATGTTCAAGAGTTTGTCCTCAGAACATTCCTCTTTATCTTCTTAACCGCAAATTCATTAAGGATATTAATGAAATCTACGGCGAATATCAGGCCGGAGCAGACATGGAATCAAAACCAGCTATGCTCACATTTGATGCAGATAAAGACCCTGAAACTACAATTGTTTATGACAGATCTAAAGAAGGAGGTGAAGAATAATGCTTTCTATTTCATCAGATAAAATTGATTCATTATTTGAACTTATCGGTTCAAAACAGCCTCTTTATTTACCTGTTGATAACAGCGTTGGTAAGGCAGACTTCAAAAAATGGGAAAAAGGTGTAAAACTTTCAAGCCAGCTCAAAACTGTACGCTCGGCAAAAGATTTCTTCTTCCCAAAAACTGAACACATGGTAAGTTACCAGATGAAGGGCAAAGAAATCACAATGACTGATCCAAGAAAAGACATAGAAGACTTTGTGATTTTTGGTGTACGCCCTTGCGATGCTGTAGGTTTTTCTGTAATTGATAACGTTTACCTCAACATGCAGCCGGTTGATTCTTACTACAAGAACCGCCGCGACCACGGAACTGTAATCACTCTGGCTTGTAACGAGCCTGCAAAGACCTGCTTCTGTTCTACATACGGAATTGATGCATCTTTGGCAAATGACAAAAACGGTTCTAAAGGTGATGTAAGCTGCTGGCAGGCAGACGGAAAATTCTTCTTTGAAGCTAACACAGAAAAAGGAAAAGCTTTTGTAGAAAAGGCAAAATCTGCCCTTGCAGAAGCTGATGCAAAATCTGTTGACGCTGCAAAAAAAGACATTGCTGCTAAAGTTGAAAAACTTCCATTTGCACACCTTGACCTTTCAAAATTCCAGGGCAAGGATATGCTCAAGATTTTCAACTCAAAAATCTGGGATAAAGTTTCAGAAGCATGTGTTGGCTGCGGAACTTGTACTTATGTCTGCCCTACCTGTATGTGTTTTGACGTACGTGACTTCGACACAGGAAACGGCATCCGTCAGGTTCGCTGCTGGGACTCATGTATGTACAACGACTTTACTCAGATGGCTGCAGAAAACCCACGTCACACACAGAAAGAAAGAAGCCGCCAGCGCTTTATGCACAAACTTATGTACTACCCTATGGCACACGAAGGTCTCTTCTCTTGCGTAGGATGTGGCCGCTGTCTTGAAAGCTGTCCTGTAAATATGAACATCGTTAAGGTTATCAAAGCAGTACAGGAAACAGATGATATTGGAGGAGATAAATAATGGAAGCTAAAGAATCATTTATCCCTTACATTGGTAAAATTATTGACATTAAACAGGAAACTCCTGATGTTAAGACTTTCAGCGTAGTTGGTCTTGACGGAAAGAAATTGTTCAACCACATTCCGGGCCAGTGTGCTATGCTCATCGTTCCAGGTGTTGGTGAATCAATGATTTCCATCACTTCTTCACCTACTCTTGAAAGCCACATGGAGTTCTCAATCAAAAAATGCGGTTGTGTAACTGAATGGCTGCACAATGCAGAAATTGGTCAGCAGATTTGTCTCCGCGGTCCTGTAGGAAACGGATTCCCTGTAGAAGGAGCTCTTAAAGGTAAAGACATTCTTGTAATTGCCGGAGGTATTGGTATTGCTCCTGTACACTCTGTAGTAAACTACATGATGGATCACCGTGAAAACTACGGTAAAATCCAGGTAATTTATGGTGCACGTTCTAAGGCTGACCTTGTCCGCCTGGATGAAATGCAGAATGTATGGATGAAACAGCCTAACTGTTCTATCGATATCACAATCGACCGTGCAGAAGAAGGCTGGAACGGCCACGTAGGCTTTGTTCCTCCATTCATCACAGAGCTCAAGCCGGATGCCGGTATGACTGTAATCATGTGTGGACCTCCAATCCTCATTCACATGTCTCTGAAAATCCTTAAAGACCTTGGTTTCAAGGATGAACAGATTTTCACAACAATGGAAATGCGCATGAAGTGCGGTATCGGTAAATGTGGAAGATGTAATATCGGTGACAAGTTCGTTTGTAAAGACGGTCCGGTATTCAGCTTTGACCAGCTTGGTGAGTTACCACCAGAGTATTAATAGTACGCACCCCTTTAGGGGTGCTAACATTAGGAGCAAATATGTCAGATAAAAAAGAAATGGCAACAATATATCTGTTCGGAAAAAAATATGAAGTTCCGGCAGAACTTACAGTAATGAATGCTATGGAATACGCTGGATATCAGCTTAAACGTGGCTGCGGATGCCGTAACGGTTTCTGTGGTGCATGTGCTACTATCTACCGTATTAAGGGACAGAACCAGCTCAAGACTTGCTTGGCTTGTTCACAGAAAGTAGAAAACGATATGTATATCGCAACTCTTCCTTTCTTCCCACTCGTAAAACAGATTTACGACATCAACAAGATTAAACCTGAGCAGGCTGTTATGATGCAGCTCTACCCTGAGATTTACTCTTGTGTAGGATGTAACGCTTGTACACGTGCATGTCCACAGAGCCTTAACACAATGCAGTACATTGCTTATGCACAGCGCGGAGACTTCGCAGCATGTGCTGATGCATCATTCGACTGTATTATGTGCGGATGCTGTTCATCACGCTGTCCTGCAGGAATCAGCCACCCACAGGTTGCTGAACTTGCACGCCGTATCAACGGTAAATACTTGCAGCCACAGACACAGCACCTTCTTGACCGTGTTGCAGAAATCGATTCTGGTGCATGTGAAGAAGCAATCAAGAAGTTTGTAGAAATGTCTACAGGCGACAAAGAGCAGATTAAAAATCTTTATAACAATCGCGAAATCGAGAAATAGGCAGTAGAGGAGGAAAAGAATGTACGGAAATCACTTGGACGAAGCTGCAAAAATCGTTGCAGCAAAACGCGAAGAAAATTTGAAGTTTGAACACGCACGCCTTACTGCTGATGAAAAAGATGATCTTCTTAAGAAGTTCCATCCAGACCGCATCCCTGAGCAGTTTGCAGAAATTAAAATTGGTCCTAATAAGGGACAGAAAGCTCCTCTTGAGCTTTTGGAAATGCTTCAGGCTAAACCTCGCATTGAACCAGAAAAAATCGACCTTTCACACATCGACTACGAATCAGATGTACTCGTAATTGGTGGTGGTGGAGCCGGAACTTCTGCTGCTATCATGGCTTCTGAAGCTGGTGCAAAAGTTTTGCTCGTAACAAAACTCCGCGTTGGTGATGCTAACACAATGATGGCTGAAGGTGGTATTCAGGCTGCAGATAAGCCAAATGACTCACCTGCACAGCACTATCTTGACGCTTTTGGTGGCGGACACTTTGACGGAAAACCAGAACTTGTTTACACATTGGTAAACAAAGCTCCTTCTGTAATCAAATGGTTGAACGACCTTGGTGTTGAATTCGACAAGATGCCGGACGGTACAATGGTAACAACTCACGGTGGTGGAACAAGCCGCAAGCGTATGCACGCATGTAAGGACTACTCTGGTGCTGAAATCATGCGTACTCTCCGCGATGAGACTTTCAACCGCGCAGATTCAATCACAGTTGTAGACTTCACATCTGCAATTGAAATCATCAAAGACGACAAGGGTAATGCCTGCGGTGCTGTTTTGATGAACATGGAAACAAACGAGATTCGCATTGCTAAGGCAAAGGTTGTAATCATCGCTACTGGTGGTGCCGGACGTATGCACTATCAGGGATTCCCAACATCTAACCACTACGGTGCTACAGCCGATGGTCTTGTAATGGCTTACCGCGCTGGTGCAAAACTCCTTTACCAGGATTCTTTGCAGTATCACCCAACTGGAGCTGCTTACCCAAGCCAGATTCTTGGTAAGCTGGTAACAGAAAAAGTACGTTCTTTGGGTGCTAAACTCATCAACAAAGACGGTACAGTATATATTCACCCTCTTGAAACACGCGACGTAAACGCTTCTGGTATTATCCGCGAAGTAAAAGAAGGCCGCGGTGTAGAAAACGGTGTTCAGACAGCTGTATGGCTTGATACTCCAATGATCGAAATGATCCACGGAGAAGGAACAATCCTTAAATCAATTCCTGCTATGTACAACATGTTCATCAAATACGGAATTGATATCCGCAAGGAACCAATCCTTGTTTACCCAACACTCCACTATCAGAACGGTGGTGTTGAAATCGACAAGACTTGCCACACTAACGTTGGAAACCTCCTGGTAGCAGGTGAAGCTTCTGGTGGTGTTCACGGTACAAACCGCTTGATGGGTAACTCACTCCTCGACGTAGTTGTATTCGGACGCGAAGCTGGAATTGAAGCAGGTAAGATGTTCAAGGACATCAAACTTGCTGACACTTCAAAACTTACTTTGCAGCACGTAAAGGATTTTGAAGCAGAACGCGCTAAGGCTGGTATTAAGGGTGATGCAGTTTCTCCAAAACTCCTCCCAACATATCACCACGGAAATCCTGAATTCGAAGGAAAAGAGATTCCTGGAGCAACAAAATAAGCTGACTTAATCAGCTGATATAAGCCGCTGACTTTCAAAGGTCGGCGGCTTTTTTTATGCATAAAACTGTACGTTTTTCTATAAAATGTCACTTCTTGCTCAAAAACGCGCCAAATTATATAATATAAAAAATTTATGTTTTTATTCGAGGTTTTATTATGATTCTTTTTGGTGGAATTTTATCGATAAAAGCAATCAGTTTCCTTGTTTTCAGCGTATTTATTATTGCTGGTCTTGGTTACCTGCTTGGACGAATTACCATTAACGGAATTTCTTTGGGAACTGCAGGCGTATTTATCGTTGCTCTTCTTTACGGCGCATTTCTTTATTCACCGCTTCAGGCACAGCTTTTAGTTGGTGGAAAAACTTATGTTACAAGCGCACTCAAGATTGTAGAAAATCTTGGTCTTATCCTTTTTGTAACATCAGTAGGATTTATTGCAGGTCCAAGTTTCTTTGGTGATTTCAAGCGTAACTTTAAATCATATATCGTACTTGGTCTTTTGATTATCGTTATGGGCGGTCTTTCTTGTGCCGGCTGTATCGTATTTGATAACAAGGTATTCGGACGCAATCTTGAAGAAGTATCTGCAATGCTGGTAGGTCTTCTTTCAGGTTCCCTTACATCTACTCCAGCCTTCTCAGCTGCAAAAGCAACAGTAACAAGCGAAAGCCTTGAAGCAATCGTTGCTGTAGGACACGGAATTGCCTACCTCTTTGGTGTAGTTGGTGTAGTTCTTTTTGTACAGCTTGTTCCAAAGCTTGCAAGAGCAAACATGGAAGAAGAACGTGCTAAACTTTCTGAATCTGCTCCAAAAGCTCCTTCAAAACTTACAGGTAACGAAATGGAAATCGACCCATTTGGATTCGGAGCTTTCTCTGTAGTAGCAGTTCTTGGAATCTGCGTAGGTTCATTCAAGTTCGGAAACTTCTCTCTTACAACAACAGGCGGCTGTCTTTTGGTTTCTTTGATCTGCGGTCACTTTATGAAAATCGGTAACGTTTCTATCATGCCTCAGGAAGGAACACTAAAAGTATTCCGTGAACTTGGTCTTATGCTCTTTTTGATTGGTGCCGGTGTTGCAGGTGGTGCTTCATTCGTTAAATACTTTGAATGGGTATACTTCATCTACGGAATCATCATGACCCTTGTTCCAATGATTATCGGCTTCATCTTTGCCCGTTATGTACTCAAACTCAACCTTTTGAACAACCTTGGTTCAATCTGTGGTGGTATGACTTCTACTCCTGCTTTGGGAACTTTGATTTCTACTGCAGGAACAGAACAGGTAGCAGGTGCTTACGCTTCAACTTACCCAATCGCTTTGATTGCCGTTGTAATCGTATCACAACTCCTGATCATCTTCTTCCGCTAATATAGCAGGATAAAAAAATGAGCGCTGTTCAGCTGAACAGCGCTTTTTTTTATCTAAAACCCCTGGTCTATTGCAAGCTTAGCCGCAGCCTGCTCTGCAGCCTTTTTTGTTTTACCGTGGCAGGGTCCGTATACCTTGTTTCCCAGGTGCACGCAGACGGTAAAAATCTGATCGTGGTCTGGCCCGCTTTTAGATACCAGTTCGTATACAGGACATTCCTTGCTGGTCTTCTGGTAAAGTTCCTGCAGCTGGGTCTTAAAGTCCTTCATGCCGCCGGCCAGTACCTTTTCTATCTCAGGCACAATAAAAGAAAGTACATATTTTTCAGAAGCCTTATAGCCCGAATCCAGGTAATAGGCGCCGATAATTGCTTCCATACAGTCTGCAAGAATGGCAGGCTTAGTACGGCCGCCTGTCATTTCTTCCCCCTTACCCATTTCAAGTAAGCTGTCGATGCCAAGCCTAAGCGCAATGGGAGCCAGAGATTTTTCTGATACAACGGCAGATTTAATCTTTGCCAAATCCCCTTCCGGGTTATCAAGATTATTATACAGGTAAGCTGCCGTAACCATTCCAAGAACAGAGTCGCCTAAAAACTCCAGGCGCTCATTATTCTTTACTTTTTTTTCATTTGTAAGGGAACGGTGATGAAAAGCCTGCTCCAGTAATTCAATTTTTTTAAATTTTATATCAACAGCCTTACAGAAACGTAAAAGCTGACTCTTTCTTTTATCAGTAAGAAGATCTTCTTTTTTCATATTTTTATTATAGAATTATTCGGGCAAAAAAAAAAGCAGTTACCATCAGTAACTGCCTTTCCACAATCTGTTTTAGATGTAAAACTTATTTACCCTGTTCAGATTTGATAAAGTCATAAGCGTCACGAACTGTTTCAAATTCATTAGCTTTCTCATCAGGAATAGATACTCCCAATTCTTCTTCGATAGCGTATACCAATTCATAAGTATCAAGGCTATCTGCTCCAAGATCATTTCTGAAAGAAGAATCAAGAGTGATTTTGCTTTCATCAATTTCCAACTTGTCAGCGATCAATTTCTGGATTTTCTCAAACAATTCGTCCATTTTTTTCTCCTAAGACTTAAGCTTTTGTTTCAGGTGTAATTACTTGACGTCCACGGTAGAAACCGCATTTAGGGCAAACGTGATGTGACTGAACAAGGTTACCGCAGTTGTTGCATTCAACAAGCTGTGGAGCTGTCAATCTCATGTTGATTGTCTGGCGTCTTTTTGTTACTGCCTTTGATGTTTTCGATCTAGGTACTGCCATATATATAACCTCACTTTAATCTGATAAAAATGTAAGTTATAATATAACAATTCCTATCAGCGTGTCAATTCATTATAGCTAAAATTCAAAGTTTGTCAAACAAAAATTAAAATTTTGTCATTTAAAAATGCTTTCGCAGGGGCCGTTCTTTGCTCCGCCGAGAAGGCTCGACGCAAGCAAAGCTTGCTCTGTGTTTTTCTTCCGCGTTGTATCTAACTTATCGCCTTCAATGCTGCACAAAGACCAGCCCCTGCTCTGCATTTTTCTATATTAAAACACCTAATTCAGCTTGCCAAACTTTGCTTTAACAGCTCTTTCTACCAGTGGCGGGACCATGCGGCTGATGTCGCCGTCGAACATGGCCAGTTCTTTTATTGAACTTGATTTAATTACGACATTCTTTTCCTTAGATTGAAGGAAAACTGTTTCTATATCCGGATTAAGCTTACGGTTCATAAGGGCAAGATCGAACTCGTAGGCAAAATCATTTGTTGAGCGAACTCCCCTTATCAAAACGTTGGCACCGATTTTTTTTGCATAGTTTACGACAAGACCTGTGTAAACATGAACTGTTACGTTATCAAGGTCAGAGGTAAGTTCTTCTACCATTTTACGGCGTTCATCTTCTGTGAACATATATTTTTTTTCGGGATTTTCTGAAATCACGACATCAAGGCTGCCAAAAAGTTTCGCTGCCCTCTGAATGATATCAAGATGACCGTTAGTTATAGGATCAAAAGACCCTGCAAATACAGCTTTTACCATAATTCGAAAATATCTTATTTGACGAAAACATACAATAGAGTTAAAATCAATAATATGAAAAGAACTATAATTTTTACAATTGCACTTTTTACATCATTATTTGGTTTCATTTCCTGCGGTTCTGTTCCACAGCAGACTGAAAAGCCTGTTGAAAAAACAGAAACTAAAATCGAAAAACAGCACACCGATGAAGAATATAAACGTTCTATCGGTGAAATTGCAGAAGTTTCAAAGGAAGAATTTATTCAGGATAAAACTGAAATCATAAATATCATTAAAGAACTCCAGAAGATTATGGATAAACAGGATTATCAGGCCTGGCTTCCATATATTTCAAGAAATTCAATTCAGTATTATTCAAGCCCTGTAAATATCAGAAAGGCAAACAAACGCCTTCCGGATAAGACAATCGTTCTTCGCGGACTTGAAGATTACTTTAAGTATATTTTCATTCCTTCAAGAAAACAGAGTAAGGTAGATGAAATCCGTTACATCAATAAGTCTGAGGTAAAGGCTGTTCAGGTTCTTCCTAATAATTCAACAGTAGTTTACTACAACTTTATTCGTGAGGACGGTAAATGGAAAGTAAATATTCCTACTCTTTAAAAGAAAACTTGCCGATAATCTAAATATACTATATAATTTTTAAAGATAAGATGTTTGAATAAAACAGTTTTCCAGGAGGAAAAATAATGAAGCTTTCTAAGAAAGTTCTGGCAGCTATAGCATTGATTTCTGCTCTTAGTTTTGCATTTGCACAGGATGAGACTTCAGTTGAAAATGAATATTTGACTGACGTTGACGGAGATATTATTACAACACTTGCAGAATCAGATGATTTTGAAAATAAATTAGTTGCTCTTCAATATCTGGAAAGCGCTATTGAGGAAGGTAATACATCTCCTGCTGTAATTGCTGCCCTTGACCACCTTGCTGGTGAAGGTATCAATACTCAGTCAAGAACAAACGGACGTCTTACAAACAACTTTTCTTCTGTACGACGTGAAGCCTGCCTTCTTCTTGCTAAAGTACCTTCAGAACACTCAAAAAACACTTTGATTAATATTGCTCTTAATGATAACGAACCAATGGTAATGGCAGCTGCCGTTCAGTCACTTGGAAAAATCGGAATCAACAATAACGATGAAACTGTAGAAGCAATTGCCTTTGCTAACCGCAAAAACCAGACATTAAATCCAACAAGTTCACTTGCCATGGAAGTTCTTAATGCCTACGAAGCACTTGCCGAAACAACTGAAAACAAAAAATCAATGATTGATTCAGTTGCCCGCATTTCTACAGATTATCATTATGTAACACCTGTTCGTCAGAAGGCTTACAGACTTCTTAAAAAACTTTCTCAGGAAAGTAAAAAAGATAGCAGCAGCAAGAAAGACGATTCAGCAAACAAAGCTAATTAGTTTTAATTCTTATAAACAGAACGCTGTCAGAATTGACAGCGTTTTTTTTTGCGTTTAGAATTAAATAAAAAGTATAAAAGGATAAAAAAGTATGGAACCAATTATTTTAGCCTCTTCCTCTCCAAGAAGACAGGAAATTCTTAAGATGCTTAAGATTCCTTTCCGTGTAATAATTCCAAATATTGATGAAACAGTGCTTTCTGCAATTGAAACAGAGCAGATTCCAGAGCTTTTGGCCCGCCAGAAAATCACAGAAGTAATTCATTCCCTGCCCCCTAAACAGGAAATTCCATGGGTTCTTGGAGCAGATACTATTGTAACTCAGAACGGAAAGATTTTTGGAAAGCCTCAGAGTGTTGAAGAAGCAGTTGAATTCCTTAAACTTTTTCAGGGCAACACCCATACAACAATCACTGCCCTGGCCCTTTATAACGGACGTACAAAAAACATCACTACAAGAATCTGTAAAACTCAGGTTACATTTAATCCTATGAGTGAAGAAGAAATTCAGTGGTATGTAGATACCGGTGAGTGGCACGGAGCAGCTGGCGGATACAGAATCCAGAGTCTTGCTTCTATATTTATTAAGAAAATCGAAGGTTCTTACAGCAATGTAATAGGATTGCCTATTTTTGAACTTTACGATATATTAAAGGAACAGGGATATTCTTTACTGGAATAGACCTAAAGGTTCGTTGAACCGATATCATACGCATTCGTCAAGGCACGCTATCGCTTAAAGCCTTGACAAACGCGTTAGCTGTGATAAACAGAAGTTTATCACTATCTTCCGGCCCATTCGGGTACGAGAAACAGAGTTTGGTGGGTAAGCCGCAAAAATAAGCGACAGAAAATTACCCCGTGAAGGAGCGTTACTCATGGCAGTAGTAACAATGAAAAACCTGTTGGAATCTGGAGTTCACTTCGGACATCAGGTAAAACGCTGGGATCCACGTATGAAGAAGTACATCTTCGCAGAACGCAATGGAATCCACATCATCGATTTGCAGAAAACAATCGCTGCAATTAAAGACGGATACGACGAAGTTCGTAAAGTAACAGCTGCAGGAAAATCAATCCTGTTCGTCGGAACTAAAAAACAGGCTCAGCAGGCAGTTCAGAAAGAAGCAGAACGCTGCGGCATGTTCTATGTAAACAACCGCTGGCTTGGTGGTATGCTTACAAACTTCTCTACAATCAAAAAATCACTTCAGCGCCTCAAGAAAATCGAAAAGATGGAAATTGACGGCACATTCGAAAATCTTACAAAGAAAGAAGTAGCTTCTCTCCAGAAGGAAAAGGCTAAACTCGAAAAGAACCTTGGTGGTATTAAAGAAATGAAAGAACTTCCAGGTGCTCTTTTTGTAATCGATACACACAAAGAACAGATTGCAGTTGCAGAAGCACGCAGAATGGGTATCCCAATCATCGCTGTTGTTG
This sequence comes from Treponema sp. JC4, assembly GCF_000260795.1. Classification (GTDB taxonomy): domain Bacteria; phylum Spirochaetota; class Spirochaetia; order Treponematales; family Treponemataceae; genus Treponema_D. The sequence continues at coordinate 17,052 of NZ_AJGU01000025.1, read as the reverse complement.
ATACAAACTGTAACCCAGAAGGAATCGACTTCCCTATTCCTGGTAACGATGACGCTATCCGCGCTATCACTTTGTTCACTTCAATCATTGCTAACGCAGTAATTGAATCAGACAACGAAGCAGGACTTAAGATTCTTGAAAACCTTAACGATGACGAAGAAATCGTTACAGATGCTGCTAACAAGGATGAAGACGAGGAAATCGTAGATTACTCTAACTATCAGCCAACAGAGCAGAAAGAAGAAGATATTGAAGCTGACGAAAAAGACAGCCTCATCGACGAAGACAAAATTTATAAGGACTAAAAAATGGCAGTTACAGCAGCAGACGTAAAAGCTTTGCGTGATAGAACTGGTGCCGGAATGATGGAGTGTAAAAAAGCACTTACAGAATGTAACGGCGATGCAGACGCAGCAGAAAAATTATTGAAAGAAAAGGGACTTGCAGCAGTAGCAAAACGTGCAGAACGCGCTACTTCTGAAGGCCGCCTCTTTATGCGCCAGACAGCAGACAAAATCTACGTTGTAGAAATGACAAGTGAAACAGACTTCGTTGCTAACAACGCAGAATTCGTTGCAATGGGCGAAAAACTTCTTGACCTTACAGTTTCTAAAGGTTACACAGAAGTTACACAGGAACACAAAGACCTTCTTACAGAAGTTGCTACAAAGTTCCGCGAGAACATGTCAGTTGCAAAAGTAGAAGTAATTGACGTTCCTGCAAATGCAGCAGGTGCTTACTACGTTCACAGCGACAACAAAACTGGTGCCGTTGTTGTAGTAAACGGTTCAAATGCAGATGATGTTAAAACATTTGCAAAAGACTGCTGTCTCCACATTGCAGCATTCACACCATCTTATCTTACAAAGAAAGACGTTCCGGAATCTTACATCAACGAGCAGAAAGAAATCTTCCAGGCTCAGATGGATCAGGACGAAAAAATGGCTTCAAAACCACAGAACGTTAAAGACGGTATTCTTCAGGGTAAAGTTAACAAACACCTTGCAGAAATCTGTTTTGAAGATCAGATGTTCGTAAAGGATGACAAAAAATCTGTATCTGCTAAACTCGCAGAAACAGGTAAAGCTGTAGGAGCTACATTGAGCTTCGCAACAGCTAAACTTTACGTATTGGGCAAATAGAAAAATTGCCACACGGAAAAATACCGTGTGGTATTTAAGTAGGTAAAGCTAAAAAATTGCTACATCGCAATTTTTTTTAACGCTTTTCTATAAAACACCGCGAGCTCTGACCGGCTCGCTTACACAGGAGATAGATATGGCAGACATTGAAGAGAAAATGAAAAAAACAATTGAATCTTTGAAGGATTCTTTTAATACAATCAGAACTGGACGTGCAAGTGCCTCTATTTTTGACAAAGTACGTGTAGATTATTACGGAACAAAATCTCCTTTGAACCAGGTTGCAACAATCGCAATTCCTGAAGCACGTTCAGTAATCATTACTCCTTTTGACAAGTCTCTTATCTCGGAAATTGAAAAGGCAATTCAGGCAAGTGACCTTGGTTTGAACCCATCAAACGACGGAAAAGTTATCCGTATTCAGATTCCTGCTCTTACAGCTGACCGCCGCAAGGAACTTGTAAAACAGGCTAAAACTGTGGCAGAAAATTCCCGCACTTCTATCCGTAACCTTCGCCGTGACGGAAACGATGCTCTTAAAAAGCAGCAGAAAGGCGGAGAAATTACAGAAGACGAGCTTAAAACAGAAACAGACAAGCTTCAGAAGCTTACAGATAAATACATTGATGAAATCAATAAAATTTACGACGCTAAAGAAAAGGATATTCTGGCTAACTAAATGACACTTGATTCATCTAAACTGCCTAAACACGTTGCCATCACAATGGATGGTAACGGCCGTTGGGCAACACAAAGAAAACTTCCTCGTACAAGCGGACATAATGAAGGTCTAAAGACTGCCAAACGTATTGTAAAGGCTGCGGCAGATTTGGGAATTGAAAGCCTTACTCTTTATGTTTTTTCTACAGAAAACTGGAAACGCGCTGAACAGGAAGTCGGCTTTTTGATGAATCTTATCCACACTCACCTTAAAGGTGAACTTCAGTTTTACAAAGACAATAAAATCAGAATCAACCACATCGGGGATATGGTTGCTCTTCCTAAAAACATTCAGAAAGATTTAACTGACTGTATGGAAGACACAAAGGATTTTACAAAGCTAAAGCTTAATCTTGCCATTAACTACGGCGGAAGAGATGAAATCCTGCGTGGAATTAAAAATGCTGCAGCAAAAGGCGTAGATTTTAACAGCCTTTCAGAAGCCGAATTTTCAAAATATTTAGACATGCCTGAATGTTCTGATGTAGACTTACTTATCAGAACAGGCGGAGATTTACGTTTAAGTAACTTTTTGCTCTGGCATGTTGCATATTCAGAATTTGTATATACCGATACTCTCTGGCCGGATTATTCGGAAGAAGAGTTTTATAAACATATAGAATCATTCACCAGACGCGAAAGACGTTTTGGTGCAGAGAAGGCAAAGAAGTAATGTCAAAAGTTTTAAAGAGATTGTGTGTATTTTTTATTGGCGTTCCTCTTATTCTTTTTTTAGTTTCATTTTCCTATCAAAGTCATTTAATAATTCAGTGTTTAATTACACTCTTTTCAATATTTGCAGGTTATGAATTCTACAGCATGGTAAGCGCTAAGAATAAGCCGCTTTTCAGTAAATTACTTATTTTAATCTGCACAGGTTTATTGCCGGCAGTATGCTATCTTGCAATTCTTACAAAAACAAATCTTGAAGTTGTTTTCTGGCTTTATATTTTTGAACTTATCGTTCTTTTGGGAATTGAAAGCCTTAAGGCTAAATCTTTTGAACTTTCTTTTGAAAAATTTGCAAACTCGGCTTTTATTATTCTTTACTGCGGATTTTTCATCACTTTTATTTCAAGAATTACAACCCTTAATGAACCTTCATTTATGCTGGCTTTGTATCTGATAATCGTATTTATGTGCGATTCAGGAGCCTGGTTTTTTGGAGTTCTTTTTGGTAAATCAACAAGAGGCATAATTGCGGCAAGTCCTAACAAGAGCCTTGTAGGATTTATCGGAGGAATTCTTTCTTCTGTTGCCAGTGCAATTGTTGTAAAAGAAATTTATCCTGATATTTTCTATCTTTCATACCAGAATCTTGTAATTATTTCACTGATTACTTCAGTAAGCGCAATAATAGGAGATTTAGTTGAATCTGTATTAAAGAGAAGTTTGGACTGCAAGGACAGCGGTACTTTGATTCCAGGCCGCGGTGGAGTTTTAGATTCAATTGACTCTTTACTTATTGCAGCACCTGTTTTCTATATTGCAGTTCAATTCTTGTTCAAATGAAAAGAGTTTTAGTTTTAGGCTGTACCGGTTCAATCGGTACAAATGCAATTAACATTGCAAAAAATATGCCTGCAGATTTTACTGTCTGCGGGCTTCAGGCTCATTCTGCCACAAGCAAAGAAAAACTCAAGGCTTTGGGTAGTGAATATAAGTGTCCTACCCTGCTCACATCAGAAGATAATTCAGAAGAAGCCTTTCAGCGTCTTATAGACCAGTCTAAGCCGGATATCGTTGTAAACGGAATTGCGGGGGCTTCAGGTCTTTTACCAAGTAAAATCGTTTTACAAAATAAAATTGATCTTGCCCTTGCAAATAAAGAAACAATTGTAATGGCAGGTCCTTTAATCAAGGTTTTATCTGCAAAAACAGGTGCCAGACTCCTCCCTGTAGATTCTGAGCATTCTGCCATTTTTAATCTTGTAAACCAGTGCGGCAGAAATAACATTGCAAAAATTGTAATTACGGCAAGCGGCGGACCTTTCCGCGAGTATTCTGCAGACCAGCTTAAAAACGTAACACTTGAGCAGGCACTAAATCACCCTACCTGGAAAATGGGAAAAAAGATTACTATTGATTCTTCAACCCTTGCAAATAAAGGCCTTGAAGTAATTGAAGCAGCTTATCTTTTTGATGCAAAGGCAGAAGACATTCAGGTCCTAGTACACCCTCAGAGTCTTATTCACTCACTTGTTCAGACAAAAGACGGCATGCTTTATGCCCAGATAAGCGATCCTGACATGAAGCATCCGATTTTTGGAGCACTTACCTATCCTGAAAATAAAGAGACCTATCTTGAGCCTTTCAGTCTTTTTGATAAGACAATGACATTTTATAAACCTCGTACAGATGTATTCCCCCTTCTGGACTACGCTTTTGAGTGCGTAAAAAAAGGACTTGGCTATACAATTGCCTTTAATGCAGCAAACGAAGTTGCAGTTGGAGCCTTCCTTGAAAAGAAAATCGGATATCTTGATATTGCAAAAACAGTGCGCGCTGTTCTTGATAAAGATTTTTCTGATGCCCCAAAAGATTTTGATGCTGTATTCCAGACAGATACAAAAGCACGCAGCCTTGCAAAGGAACTTTTATAGATGAAGTGGATTTTAGGTCTTCTCTGTCTTATATTTTTGATTATTTTTCATGAATTCGGCCACTTTATTGCGGCAAAACTTTTTTGGTGTAAAGGTAGAAAGTTTTTCTGTCGGTTTTGGTCCCATTCTTTTTCATAAAACTTTTCATGGAACTGATTACAGAATTTCTCTGTTTCCTTTAGGCGGATACTGCGGCATGAAGGGTGAAAAGGATTTTCAAAAGGCAATAGAAGAAAACCTTAATCAGATTGAAGCAGAGCCTGATTCGCTTTATGGAGTAAATCCATTTAAAAGAGCCCTGATTGGTTTTGCAGGGCCTTTTTTCAATTTTATATTTTCGGTAATTGCCTTCAGCATTATTGCAGGAATCGGCTACACTTATTATACCTATTCAAATAAAATTACGATTGCAACAGAGATTTATCCGGAATTACACTCTGCAGCAGCTGAGGCTGGCATTAAAAGCGGAGATAAAATCATAAGCGTTGCGGGTAAAAAAACAGAAAACTTTAATGACCTTCTGGTAGAAATCTCTTCCCGCCCGGACGAAGATATTTTAATTGAAGTTGACCGCGATGGAGAAAATCTTTCTTTTACTGTTCACTCAGACCTTGATAAAAAGACTGGAAGCGGAAAAATTGGTGTTGTAGCTGATTCAAAAAATGTAATAGAAGTTCAAACACCTGAATACGGCTTTTTTGGAGCAATAGGGGCTGGAATAAAAGAAGCCTTTAATGCTGTAAGTCTTACCTTAAAAAGTCTTACAGTTTTATTTAAGGGAGTTGAAGTAAAGAATGCGGTAAGCGGACCTGCCCGCGTAACAGACATGCTTGGCTCAACAATAAAAGAAGGCTTTGCAGAAAGTGCAAAAATCGGAATCATTAGCACCTTAAGCCTTCTTGCAATCATAAGCGTTTCTCTTTTTATAATGAACCTTCTTCCTATTCCAGTTCTGGATGGTGGATTAATTCTTATTGCTTTAATAGAATTAATTTTACATAAGAAAATCAAGCCAAAAATCCAGTACTTTATACAGATGGTGGGTATAGCCTTTATAGTTTTAATTTTTCTTGTTGGACTTTCAGGAGATATTACTTACTTTACAGCAAAAAAATAGAGGATAATATGAAAAAGTTTTTTTTAGTCCCTTACAGCTTTTACAGCTTTTATTTCAGTTTTAGCTTCACAGTCACATTTTTCAAGCCAAAGTCATCAGGATCAGGTAACAAATATTCAGGCAGTTCCAAATTCAACAGGCTGGGATACTGCATACTTTACTTCCGGAGAGGATGGTTTCATTGTACGCTGGGGAGAAGATAATCTTGGCGAACACTATCAGATTAGTGATGTTGGAATAAAACTTCTTGCAGTAAGTCCTAACGGAAATGATATTGCAGTTTATGAAACAGACGGAGGTTCTGTAAATAAGGTCAGCGTATGGGACTGGAAAACACTTACCAGAAAATATCAGAAAAATTTTACAGACTCAATTACTTCCCTGAAATTTTCTGCAAAGGGAAATTACCTTATTATTGGAACAGCAACTGTTGACGGAGCAATTTTTATCCGTACTGCAAGCTGGACAATCATTGATAAAATCAAGGCTAACACAAGCATTGTAAACTATATCCATACTTCAGAATCGGAAAAGACTGTCGTTTTTTATTCACCAGCGGGAACTCTTTCTTACTTTAACCTTACAAGCGGCACTCTTAAGCAGAAATTTCCAGTAATTCAGGGACTTTCAAATCCTGTAATGTTCAATAACAACATCTTTCTTGCGGGAATTAAGGACAATACAATTTACGTTTTGAATGCTTTTAAGGGAACAACAATCACATCTATTTCTGCACAGAATCCAATAATTCTTTCTTCTGATAAGGACAGGAATTTTTACTATCTGGAATATGATGGACGAAATAACTACGAGCTTAAAATGCTTGAAGTTCAGGAAGATAACAAACTTTCTAACCCCCGACTTGTAAAAACCTTCAGAGGCCCCCGCGGAGATGCTGCAATCTGTGTCGGAACTAAAAATCTTGCAGATTTATATCTTGGCGGCAGAAACGGTTCTGTTTATAAGGCTGATATTGAACCAACCTCTACAACTCAGAACTTTAACCAGATTACAGAAAATAAATATAAGAAAATTTATGATATTACAGAAACAGGCAAAGACTTCTTCTTCCTTACAGATGAAAAGCTTTACCGTTCTGACTATGCGACAGGAATTCCGGAAACTGTCTGTACAACACAAGGCCATAATCAGGTTATTTCGCTTAATGAAAGTAATGTAATTTTGTGGGCAAAATCTTCACGCTCGCCAGTAATCATAAAAAATCTTGAAAGTCAGGCAGAAGAGGTTCTTTTTACTCCAAAATCTTCGCTTCAGAATGTGCGCTATTTTAAGAAAGGTGAAAAAGATTACATTGTAGAAATTGAAAGTAACAGCGAAGTAAGCATTTTTGATTTTGAAACAAAAACTTTGAAGGAAGTATATTCTGGAACAGGTATTCAGGATGCAGTTCTTGCAAATAACGGAAACCTTTATGTTGCAAAGTCTGCAGCCTCTAACCCTCAGGTGCCGCTTTTGTGCGTAAATCCTGAAACACTGGAGACAGTTCCTCTTGGAGTAAAGGGTAATGTTGCCTACGCTTTAAGCATTAAAGATAATATGATTTACGGAATTAATCTTGTTTCGGATGAAAGTGGAAAAACTACTTATGTATTCAGTTTTGATATTGAAACAAAGATGCTGACAAATATCCTACGTTTTTCTAATGAAGATTCGGATGTTTTTACATATCTTAAGGGGGGAAACCTCTTCACAAATATCGGAAAGAATAAGGTTTACTGCTATAATCTTTCTTCTAAAAAACGCTTTGCCTATAACCGCTCGGCAAGTATTCCGGTAGATATCTGCCAGAATAAGAATCAGGTTGTAATTCTGAACTCAAACGGAAGCATTTCATGGTGTTCGCCAACCAGCCAGACTTTGCAGGCAGACTGGTATTTGAACTCTGATGAACAGTGGTTTGAATTTTAAAAAAACTCTCAGTCGAGATGGGGATTTAAAAACCGCGAGATACCGCGCTACATGCTGTTTGTATAATAAAAATAATTTTTTTACAAAAACAATGCGCGAGCGAAGATGCGGATTCAAAGTGCTTCGCAAGGAGCGAGCGAAGCGAGTCAAATACCAAATACCTTGCGCTGGCACTTTGAAATACGCATCATAGCGGGAGCATTGTTTTTGTTAACGCAATTATATTTTCTTTAATTTTATTTCCAGTCTGCAGTGTTTATGCCACAGCCCTTCAGAAGCGCCTGTGAGTATACGTCTAAGTAACCGTTTACGCTCTGTTCCCAGCTAAAGTTTTTCTGCATGCCTTTTTTCTGCATCTTCTTTATATGGTCTTTCTGATTGTAATAAGCGTACATTGCCCAGCCTACGGTGTCGTAAATGGCTCCAGGAGTAAGGGCGTCAAAGAGGAAGCCGGTTCCTTCTCCAGTCTGTTCATTGTACTGTTCTACGGTATCGGCAAGGCCACCGGTGCGGCGAACGATTGGCAGAGTTCCGTAAAGCATAGAATACATCTGATTTAAACCGCATGGCTCGTAGCGGCTTGGCATAAGGAAGAAGTCACTACCCGCTTCAATCAAATGGCTGAGTTTTTCATCATAGCCTAGTTTTGCCTTAAAGTTTGGAAGCTTTGCTTCAAGAGCCTGAATTTCTTCTTCGCACCATTTTTCTCCGCTTCCCAAAAGGACAAACTGAAGACCAAGGTTATTACAAAGACTGTAAAGACAGCCGTAACCAGGTCCGAATACTTCTGCAATACCCTTCTGGTCGGCAAGCCGGGTAACCATACCTACAATAGGAAGGTTTGGAACTTCTGGAAGGCCGAAAACGCTCTGAAGTTCTTTCTTACACTTAGCCTTTCCGCTAAGATCTTTATAATCAAAGGTTGCAGGAAGAAGCTTATCTGTTTTTGGATTCCAGGTTTCAAGGTCGCAACCGTTTAGAACTCCGCGGACTGCATCACTACGAACACGGATAAGACCGTCAAGTCCGAAACCACCTTCAGGAGTACTCATTTCCCAAGCATAGGTTGGAGAAACTGTTGTAATCATATCTGAGCAGGAAATACCGGCCTGCAAAAAGTTAAAGGCTCCGTTATGTTCAAGTCCTGCACCATAATAAAGATTCCAGTCAAGACCAAGAGCCGGGAACTTATCTTTTGCGTAAACTCCCTGATAGCCAAGGTTATGAATTGTAAGGACAGAAGCTGTATGGGCAAAATAGCCGTTACGGCATACGTTTCTAAGGAGGACTGGAATTAGACAGGTGAACCAGTCGTGGGCATGCATGATATCAGGATACCAGCCAAGATAGCGGCAGAGTTCAAAAGCACCATGGCAGAGGACTGCGGCACGGTAAGGGTTATCGCCAAAATCAGGCTCCCATTTGGTTCCGTAAATACCGTCCCGTCCGTAGCAGCCTTCGTGGTCAATAAAGTAAACAGGTACCTTGCTGTCTGGTAAAACTGATTCATAGAATTTTACCCAGGTTGGCTCTGTTCCTGCATGTACTTTGATTGCGGCTTCTATAGGTTTTAGCTTTGCCCGGTCAATTTTATAATAGCGGGGCATGACAATTCGAACATCATGTCCAAGTTTTTTTAAGTTCAATGAAAGAGCAGAAACTGCATCGGCAAGTCCGCCGGTTTTTGCAAAAGGCACAGCCTCTGATGTTACCATTAAAATCTTCATTTAATCCTCCTGTTTAATTAAAATGGCTCTCAGTCGCAGAGTAAGGTTCAAAACCGCGCGGTACCGCGCTACATGCTATTTTTGTAAGGAAAGTATTATATGCGCCGCTAGCGCGGCAGACAAAAATAGAATGTTTTTGAACCTTGCTCTGCTCCTTAGCGCCTGTTTTATTTAGTTATGTTCAGCAGCTTTTTTAAATGCCTCGCGGCTGTTTAAAATTGTTTCTTCGCTGCAGCAATAGGCAATTCTAAACCAGCCCTTTCCGCCAAAACCGCTTCCCGGGGCACAAAGAATATTAAATTCCTTCATGTGGTTTACAAAAGCCATATCATCATCATGCCATTTATCAGGGCACTTTACCCACAAATAAAAGGCGCCTTCAGGTTTTACATATTTCAGCCCGGCATAGTCCATAACTTCGCAGATTTCGCGGGAACGTTTTTCGTAAAGACTGTAATCACAGTCTGCATCCCATGATTTTGTAAGAACGCGCTGGAAAAAGGCAGGGGCATTTACATAGCCTAAAATGCGGGTTGAAAAAATAATAGCTGAAACAAGCTCCTTTGCTTCCGGGCAGGCAGGATTTATAGCAACATAACCGATACGTTCCCCCGGTAGGCTGAGGTTTTTGGCAAAACTTGTACCAATTACACAGTATTCGTATTTATCAAAAACAGAAGCAACCTTTGCTCCGTTATAAGTGATGGCACGGTAAGGTTCATCACAGATGATATAAGGATAGCGGCCTGTTTTTTTACCGTGAGCCTTAAGAACCTGGACAAGAGCCTTAATTTCATCATCAGAATAAATGCGGCCAGTCGGATTGTTTGGAGAGTTTATAATAATTGCAGCAGTTTTTTCATTCAAAGCAGTCGCAACGTTATCTGCATTCAGCGAAAAATCATCATTTGTTTTTACACGAACAATTTCTCCGCCGTGATTATGAATATAATGGTCGTATTCAACAAAATATGGAGTTGGAACAAGAACTTCATCCCCCGGGTTCAAGAGAGCTTTTAATGTTGAATTCAACGCCCCGGCAGCACCAACCTGCATCACAACATTTTCAAAAGGAACTTCAAGCCCCTGTTCTATAGAAGTTTTTTTTGCCATTGCAGCACGGGTTTCAGGATAACCGGCATTGGGCATATAACCGTGGCAAAGATGACTTTCAGACTCGCATACTTCCTTAATCGCATTAAGAACCTTTGCAGGCGGATCAAGGTCCGGGTTTCCGAGTGAAAAATCATAAACATTTTCTGCGCCGAATTTCTTTTTAAGGGCAGCACCTTCTTCAAACATCTTGCGGATTACACCGCTAGACGGGCTTTCAACTAAACTTTTAATGTTGCACGAAATCATGATGTACTATTATAGCACAGAATTGCATAGAAGTTAGTATTATTTTATAATAGAGGCATGAAAAAAATAAAAATTTTACTCGCCCTGCTTTTTGCAGCATCATCAATTTTTGCAAATCCTTTTAATGAAAAACTTACCCAGGAAGAAAAAGATAAACTGGCTCAAGGCGAAATCTTAATCAGAAACATTGACTACACTAAAAATATGGTATTTATGGAAGGAGTGTCTGAAAAAGGTGATTTTCTTTTAAAGACTGTAAAAGACGTAAAGCCAAAATACCTTGCAGAAGTAATTCAGGTAAAGCCTTATAAGGGAAACGAAAATTATGCAGAGGTTCTGAATCAGCTTCTTTACAGAGTAGAAGATTTTACAAATATTCCTTACATTTCTAACGGCGGGGATGAATATCTCCTTTATGATTCTGCAGAAATCCTTACACAGACAAAAGATGGTGAAAGAACAAACCTTCAGGTTCACATGTATATGGAGCCCTTTGGTGATGTAAATCAGGATATGAATATCTATAAAAGCAGTGATTCTGAGCTTTTGTATACGGCAAAAAATACAAACAAGCTTCGCTATCTTGATAAGTTTGACTGCCTCTGGCCGGAAAAAATGTTGATTACAATCTATTTATTCCGCGACGGCGATAACTGGGTTTTCTATTCTGTTGGCGGGGTAAATGCACCTCACGTACCTTTCTTTACTGACAGAATCAGACGCTCTTTTATAAGAAGAATTACAACTTTCTGCGATTTTATTTTCAAACAGTTTTAAATGATTTTATCGATTTGGGGGAAATATGATTTGGGTTATCGGAAATAAGGGAATGCTTGGCAGCGAAGTTTGCCGCCAGCTTGAAGAAAAAAAATATAACTGGGTGGGAACTGACCGCGAAGTTGACATTACAAGCATGGACGCTCTGGAAGGCTTTGCTGAATCGGTTGAAACAAATGCCTACTTCCCGTCAAAAATCTCTCACAAAGACAGAAAAATCACCTGGATAATTAACTGTTCTGCCTACACTAACGTAGAAAAAGCTGAGGAAGAAACTGAGCTTGCAGCAAAGCTTAATGAAGACGGACCTCGCAATATTGCCCGCGTTGCAAGAAAAATAGGGGCTAAATTAATTCACATAAGTACAGATTATGTATTTGGCGGTAACGGAAGCCAGCCTTATAATGAAGATGATGCAAAAAATCCTCTTGGAGTTTATGGAAAGACAAAGCTTGCGGGTGAAGTTGCAATTCAGAAAGAAATGAATACCTATTACATTGTGAGAACAGCCTGGCTTTACGGCTTTGACGGAAAGAACTTTGTTTATACAATGACTAAGGTTATGAACAGCCACGACCAGATTAAGGTTGTTGATGACCAGAAAGGTACTCCAACCTGCGCGCCTGATCTTGCTGATAGCCTTCTTAAATTTATTGAAAAAAATGAAGGAGCAAAATCGCTTATTGGTAAGCATAGTGCCCCGGCCTACGGTATATACCATTTTACCAACGGCGGAGAAACTAACTGGCATGATTTTGCCTGTGAGATTTACAGACTGGGTAAGAAGTACGGAAGAATTACAGGTGAATGTGTGGTAAATGCCTGTTCTACGGAAGAATATGGGGCTAAGGTTGAGCGCCCGGCATATTCGGTATTGTCGAAAGATAAGATTATTAAGGAATTGAAAATAAAGATACCTGAATGGCAGGTAAGCCTTGAAAAGTTCATAAAAAATGAAAGGTTTAATCCACTTTAATAGTTAAGTTTAAAAAAAAGGCTTTCGCATAGAACCGTTCTTTGCTTCGCCGAGAGTCCTCGACGCAAGCTTCGCTTGCTCTGTATTTTAATTCCGCGTTGAATTGCAACGATCGGACTCAATGCTACGCAAATAACGAACCTATGCTACGCCTTTTTTGATTAAAATTACCTAATCGGTTAACGAATCATTTTTATCTGCTTATTTACCTATCCACTTACCTTTCATATCAAAATACCGGTTTTCCAAAGAGAAAGCCGGGTTTTTTTTGTCTTTTTCACTCAGGTTTGCATTTTGAGTAATTCCCGGGCATACAGATTCCCAGTCGATGGCAATGGCGGGGTCATTCCACATCAGGCCGCCTTCGTCTTCGGGGTGGTAGAAGTCGGTGCATTTGTAGGCGAAGGTTGCAGTTTCTGTTAGGACGCAGAAGCCGTGGGCAAAGCCCTGGGGAATATAGAACATATTCTGCTTATCACTGTCAAGAATGACACCATAGTATTTACCGAAAGTTGCACTGCCTACGCGAAGGTCAACAGCAACATCGTAAACCTTGCCTTCCAGGGCACGCACAAGTTTTCCCTGCGGGTGAAGGGTCTGATAATGAAGTCCACGCAGTACATTTTTTGTAGACTTAGACTGATTATCCTGAACAAACTTCATAGTAAGACCTGCGGCGTTAAAATCACGTTCGCTGTAAGTTTCTAAAAAGTAGCCGCGGTTATCACCAAAAATCTTGGGCTGAATTTCATAAAGCCCTTCTATTTCGCATTTTTTGAATTCAAATGACATGATTTCCTCTTACCTGCTGTTTGCAATAAATTCCAGATAGCGGCCGTAATCAGTTTTATAGCCTTTTGCAAGCTCAAGAATCTGATCTTTTGTAATCCAGCCGTTAGCAAAGGCAATTTCTTCTATACAGCTTACATAGAGTCCCTGACGCTTTTCAATTGTGGCAATAAAATTACTTGCTTCAAGAAGACCGTCATAAGTTCCAGTGTCGAGCCAGGCCATTCCGCGGCCTAAAAGTTCAACCTTAAGCTCTTTGCGGGCAAGGTATTCATTGTTTACGGCAGTAATTTCAATTTCACCGCGGGCAGAAGGCTTAACGTTAGCGGCAATATCTACGACTGAATTATCATAGAAATAAAGACCGGGAACAGCGTAATTTGATTTAGGATTAGCAGGTTTTTCTTCAATGCCAAGGGCGTTACCCTGCTTGTCAAACTCAACAACACCGTAAGCTGTAGGATCTGCTACGTAATAACCGAAAATTACAGCACCTTTATGAGTGCGTACTTTTTCTGCTGCAGATTTAAGGGTTTTAGAAAAAGACTGGCCGTAGAAAATGTTGTCTCCAAGAACAAGGGCAACATCATCAGAGCCGATAAAATCTTTACCTACGATAAAAGCATCTGCAAGGCCGCGGGGCTTATCCTGAACGGCATATTCGAACTTCATTCCAAGCCAGGTTCCGTCACCAAAAAGTTCCTTAAAGCAAGGAAGATCGCGTGGTGTTGAAATAATGAGCACTTCACGGATTCCTGCCAGCATAAGAACGCTGAGCGGATAGTAAATCATTGGCTTGTCGTAGAGGGGCAGAATCTGCTTGCTTACGGCTTTTGTAATAGGATAAAGGCGTGTACCAGATCCGCCTGCAAGAATAATACCTTTCATTTTCTATTTCCTCTGTTTTAAGGTTTCTGTAACTTTTTTAACGTCCTGAATCTTATCCATTGCAGAAATCAAAAGTCCATCAGGGCTGTCTACTACAACAAGATTTTCAAGACCAATTACGGCTACAGGGCGGCCGGTCTCGCTTCTGATATAGGATTTTTTTGCATCAAGGACAATAACGTCGCCTTTTGTAACGTTTTCATTATCATCTTTTTCAGAAATGTCATACAGGGCAGACCAGGAACCAACATCATCCCAGCCGGCATTTAGTTTTACAATGCGGCCCTTATCAGTTTTTTCCATTACGGCGTAGTCAATGGAATCGCCTTTAATCTGACCAAAGGCTTCTGCATCCAGGCGGATAAAATCTGTGTCAATTTTTGCTTTTTCATAAGAAGAAACAGAAAGTTCAGCCATTTCTGGGCTGTGCTTTTTAAGTTCTTCTACAAAAACTCCTGGGCGGAAAACAAACATACCGCTGTTCCAGGCATATTCGCCGCTTGCAAGATATTCCTGAGCCTTTTCCAGACAAGGTTTTTCTACAAAACGTTCAAGCTGGAATACATCGCCCTGAGCAGAACCGGCCTTTACATAACCATAGCCTGTTGATGGGAATGTCGGAACAATTCCAAATGTAACAAGAGTGTTATTATCGTAAGCATCTTTTGCAGCCACTGTAACAGCCTTCTGGAAAGCTGCAACATCGCGGATAACGTGATCGCTTGGAAGGATAATTACAACGCAATCCTTATCCTGCTTAAGAGCCGCCATACAGGCAGCGGCAATTGCAGGGGCAGTATTTTTAGCCATAGGTTCAAGAATAATTGTAGGCTTAGTATCACTAACCTCGCCCACCTGCTGGCTTACAAGAAATCTATGTCCTTCTCCGCAGGAAACAATAGGATTACCAAGTTCCAGCCCCTGAAGGCGAAGCAAAGTCTCCTGAATCATAGTTTTTTCAGATACCAGCGGCAAAAACTGCTTTGGATGGTCATTTACAGAAAGCGGCCAGAGACGAGTACCAGCCCCACCGCTAAGAATGATTGGAATAATTTTCATAAAGTATATTATAACGAAAAAGTGGGATTCTAACAAATGAAATTAAGTATATAAAGTAATTTTCAAAATCTAATAAAAGTACGAGTTTTTCAACCTCATATTTCTGCTATCTTTAGCCCATCAACAAAAACAGGAGGTCTTATGAAAGACTATTCAAAAGAAGCAGAAGAAAATCTGAAAAAGTATTCGGATTTTCTGGAAGTACAGGGCTGCGGCAAGGTGGAAATGTTCCACAATTTGCTGGCAGAATTTAACGGCACCCCTTATGTGTGGGGTGACGAAACAACAGAAAGCAGCGACTGTTCTGGGACTGTATGTGCAAGCCTGAATGCTCTTTATAAAAAGAACATTCGCGTAACTGCAGATTCTCTTTACAGAAACTATTTTACTGCTCCTGCCGAAGATTATGAAGGCATACAGGCAGCCTTCTTGTTGAACAAAGACGGTAAAGCCATTCATGTTGCCGGCTACATGGGAAAAGGCCTGTTCTTAAACGAATCAAGCCTTGAAGAGCATGGCGGTACCCCGCGCACACTTTCAGAACTAAAAAAAATGTATTCCCCTTACTTATTAACAAGACGAAAACTTAAGGAGGGTAAATGGGCATAAATCTGATACAAAGTACATTCCGGCAGCTGTTCATACTTGTACTCAAGAGGATTATATATCTTGTGGCAAAACTTATCAGCTTTAAGGGACTTGCTTTTGTGGTCGGCTGTTTTTTTCTAAAGTGCGGGATAATTTCTGGCGTTGTGTGGTGTTCACTCGTTTTTGGAATTATCGCAAACCGCACAGGAAAACAGATAATGTCAAACATCGAAATCAAAAAATCAGAAACAACAGGAGAATAAGTAAATAATGAATATTAATACACTTGCACAGGAAAACATTGAATACAAATCATATAAACTGCCAATCCGCCTCTACCCTACAAAAATGCGTGAATCAGAAGATGGAAAGGTAAAGTATCACGCAAAGACCATGTTCCGAAACAGAATTAATATGGAAGATATTGCTAAAGATCTGATTGTAACCGGCGTAATTGGAGATGAAAATTCTTTAGAAATTGTAAACATCTGGAATAAGCTTAATGCCGCAATGATTGACCGTATTCTTAACGGAGCAGTCGTTGATTTTGGAATTGGTGTCCTTTATGCAAAAATTCAGGGAAGTTTTGATTCAAAGCAGTCAGAATTTGATCCCTCAAAACATTTTATAGACATTGGTTTCAGAACAAACAAAGAAACAAAGGAAATTGCAGCTACAGTTCGTCCTGTAATTGGTCAGGGAAATACCCTTAAACCGGAACTTATTGAGGTGTTCGATATAGAAAGTGGAAAAAACGGTGTATTCACACCTGGCGGACAGCTTGTCATTAAGGGCAAGAATCTTTTTATTACCGGAACAAATGAAGATGTTGGACTTTATTTTGTAAACCAGGAAACAAAAGATGAAGTGTGCATCAAGACTGATAAAATGGCAAAGAATGGAACTTCAGAAATTATCTGTTCTGTACCAGCTTCTTTAGAATCCGGAGTTTACTGTCTCATGATTAAAACACAAAAATCAAAACAGAATCCGACAAAAGAAACTGTATGTGAGCTGTTTGATAAGACCTTTATAATCGAATAAATGCCTGATTAAATCATAAAGCAGCTGTAGTTATGTTTAAAATAAATGCAGCTGCTTTTTATAAATAACTGTTATATTTATTTATAACAATCCGATATATATATTAGATAAATAGAATTAAAAAAAGGAGAAAACAAATGACAAAAGTTCTTATTTTTGGTTTTACACAAAATCAAGTGGTGTTTTTAACACCAGTAGTCAATTACATTCTTGGTGAATGCAAAATTTTTACGCTAAATGATGCAATTGAAATTACAAAATCACAAGAACCTTATGATGCAATTCTTATTAACAGTGCCATGCACTTTTGGGAACTAGATTTTGCGCTTAC
>NZ_AJGU01000024.1 GCF_000260795.1 Treponema sp. JC4 | reverse complement strand
AATTACTGGGGGGCAGCTCAAACAGATGAATTAAATAGTAAAGGTAAAGAAGCCAATATTTCATTTATTTCTGATTATTACGACAATTTTAATTATGTACGCATTAATTATTCTGACTGGGCAATAGAACCTATTTCTTGTGCAGGTTATTCTGCTAATGGCCTTATTTTATTTGATTACACAGTTAATGGCTATAATTATGATTATGGAGGATACTATCCGGAAAGTACTTCTGCGGAAGTTACAATAGGAGTTATTCCTCAATATCACATAAATGATATTTCTTCTGTCCGTATAGCACAAAGTATTTCTTCGCTTCAATCAGCTTCATGGCTTTCATATTCTGAAAATCATACATTTACAATTGATACTACAAATCTTACAAATGGTATGGCAACTCTTTATGTTCAGTTGAAAGACGATAATGATAACCTTTCTGGAATTGTAATGCATGAAGTTCCATATGATAGTCCTATTGTAACACTTTCTATTAATGACGGAGCGACATATTCATCTGCAACTAATTCAGTAAACTTAAATTATGGAGCAAGTGACAATTGTAATCTGGTAAAATATGAATTGTACTTAGATGAAGAAATAAAAGCTTCTGGCGATTATAGTGATTATGGTTGGGGTAAAGGTTTTAATTGTGATTATACCATTAATTTGCAAAGTCTCTCTATAGGTAACCATACTATAAAGCTTACTGTCTGGGATTCCGCTGGAAACTCAACTACAAAGCAGGTTACTATTAAAATAAAATAAATTCATATATACTCTACTTTATGGCAAAGAAAAAGCGAAAACCGGATTTTAGTAAGCCTAAGGCTGCGGCTCAAGATGAAGAATTGTTGACGACTGAAATTGAAGAAGAGCCGGATTTTATTGACGAAAAATCTCAGGACATTAAGTTTAAAAATGGAATTGCGCCGGAAGATATGGAATATGAAGGGCTGCCAACCGTTGTAATTGCGGGGCGTCCTAATGTTGGAAAATCTACACTTTTTAACAGATTTTTGAACCGTCGTGTTGCAATTGTAAATGACCAGCCGGGCGTTACCCGTGACCCTGTAGAAACTACAGCAATTATTAACGGACAGCCTGTGCATCTGGTTGATACCGGCGGATACAAGCTTACTCGTGATATCGGTACTAAAGAGGCGGAACTGGACGACTACGTTGTAGAAAAGTCTCTGGAAATGATTGAAAAAGCCGATGTTGTAATTCTTGTGCTGGAAGCAGGCGTTATTACTGGTGAGGATGAAGAGTTCATTTTGAAAATGCGTCCTTACTGGGGAAAGATGATTGCTGCCGTTAACAAGACAGAAGGCGGTAAAAACGAAGCTGAAGCCTGGAACTACGCTAAGTATGGTTTTGAAAATCTGATTTTTATTTCTGCTGAGCATGGCGACCGTGTTGGCGAGCTTGCAGATTTGATTACAGACCGTTGTGATTTTTCGCACGTAAAAGTGCTTTCTGCTGACCGTCCTATTAAAATTGCAATTTTGGGAAAACCAAATACAGGAAAGTCTACACTTTCTAACCGTTTGACTCATTCGGAAGCTTCTATTGTATGTGACTATGCAGGGACTACCCGTGACGTTGTTGAAGGTGAGTTTGAGTTTGGCGGGAAGCATTTTAAGGTTCTGGATACTGCCGGAATCCGAAGAAAGGCCCGCGTAACTGATGATGTTGAATATTATTCTGTAAACCGTGCCATCAAAACTCTGGATGAATGCGATATTGTCTTTTTGATGATTGATGCTGTTGAAGGTCTTGCCGAGCAGGATAAAAAAATCTGTTCGCTTGCTTTTGAAAAAGGCCGTGGAATCATCTTTGTTTTGAATAAGTGGGATTTGCGCGAAGAGCAGGGAAGTAAGGCAGAAAAAGCTACCCGCGAATGGATGAACATTATGTTCGGTCAGATGGATTTTGCTCCGATTTTGACCTTGAGTGCTCTTCACGGTAAGGGAATTAAGGATCTGCTTAAAACTGCAATTTCTTTGTATGAGCAGCTTACCCGTAAGATTCCTACTCCAAGCCTTAACAATGCGCTTCAGGACTGGCTGGAACGTTATCCGCCTCCTGCAAGTAAAACTGCGCATTTTAAAATCCGCTATATGATTCAGGCAAGCACAAACCCTGTAAACTTTATTATTTTTGCTACCAGACCGGAAGTTGTGCCGGAAACATATATTACTTATTTGAAGAACAGAATCCGCGAGGATTTAGGCTTTGACCAGATTCCGGTTCAGCTTGAAATGAAGGGCAGCCGAACTAAGTGGGAAGACCGGGAAAAATAAGTTTGTATGGAATATACAATCGGGCAGGTTGAAGACCTTACAGGAGTTAAGCCTCATGTTTTGCGTTACTGGGAAGAAGTTGTTCCTGGTTTTACGCCTCAGAAGGATTTAACCGGCCGCCGTTTTTACACTCAGCATGAGGTTGAACTGATTTTCCGCCTTAAGTATTTGATTGGTGAAAAGAAATTTACTGCGGAAGGGGCGGGGCGTCAGATTTTAGAAGAAGCTCAGGCGGTTCAGAATAATGCAGAATTAATTCACATGATACGCCAGACCCGCGCTGAACTTTCGGAGCTTTATCTTGCCCTTAAGGGAAATTCTAAATGAAATTTGAAGTATTAAATTCACTTTTTTCTGTTGAAAATGCTGAAGAGGCGCTTTCTAAAACCCAGCTTCAGGCAATCGAAAATTTTGATAAGACAATTCAGAGTGTGCGTCCGCTCAACAGCCGCCAGATGCAGGCTTTGCCGGAAAATATTGCAGCTCTTTCTCATCAGCTTACAGACGAGCGTGGAAGCCGCAGACTTGGCTACATGAATGAGAATGTTCAGCTTTCTGCTTATGTCCGCTATTTTACCTGGTGGAATCTTGTGCGTCTTACAAGGCTTTTTTCTAATTTGCCAGAAGAGGCTTTTCCTGCAGCAGATTGCGCCTGCCTTGATTTAGGAAGCGGACCTCTTACTCTTGTAACTGCCCTCTGGATCAGTCGTCCGGAATTGCGTAATAAAAAGCTTACCTGGTATTGTCTGGATCTTTCGCAGGCAGCCCTTACTCTTGGCGAAGAGCTTTATATGTCTGTGGCAGCCCAGCTTCCTCCTTCTGATGAGAATGCGCCTGCCCACTGGAAAATTATCCGTGTAAAAGGAAGCTTTGGCACTTTTATTAAGGAAAAATGCGGCTTTATTACCTGTGCAAATATGTTTAACGAACTGGATCAGGGAAGCAAAATGCCGCCTGAGTTCCAGACAAAAAAATATTACGATCAGCTTTCTGCCTATGCAGCGGAAGGTGCAAAATTTCTTCTTGTTGAGCCCGGGGTTCCTAAGGCAGCCCGCACCCTTTCTCTGCTTCGAGAACGCTTTATTAAGGCCGGTTATGAAGTTAAGGCTCCATGTCCTCACGCGCTTGAATGCCCTATGAATGGCTTTAAGTCTTATACAGGAAGCAAAAACAAGTGGTGTAATTTTGCCTTTTCTACAGAAGACGCTCCTGCAAGACTTCAAAAACTTTCGGTTGCAGCAAAGCTTCCTAAAGAGCGGGCTGTTTTAAGTTTTATCAGCGCGGTAAAGTCTGAGTCGAAAACTGCCGGGGGAACTGCATCAAAAGATAAGTCTCTTTTGCTTAGAATTACTTCAGACAGCTTCCGTCTTCCAAAGAATCGTACAGGTTATTATGCCTGCAGCCGTCTTGGGCTTACCCTTGTAAGTTCTGAGCAGGGAGATTCTTTTAAATCTGGTGATTTAATCCGTGTGGAGCTAACAAAAGCCGTAGAAGTTCTTCCTGTGGATTATAAATCGGGTGCAAAAATCATTCATTTGTAGCAGGAAATTTGATTTCCTAACGTTCGTTTTCCACTATTAGTCGTTAGTTTATGAATAACTTTGGTTACTTTTTGAATAACCATGGTTATTTACGTTTTTCGACTCTTGCAAAATCACTCAAGTTTTGTAAAATTAGTCTCAGAATATATTTAATAATGATTTAATAATATTTTAATTAAAAATGTAATTTATCTTTGAAAAGTTCAGGTACTGATTTTGAAAGAACACTATTTCAAAATCAGTACAATTAAAGATAGAGAGGGAGTTTTTACAGGGGGGAGATTCCTTCGGGAAGCACTAAAATCCGAAATGGCCACGGCTGTTTCGGATTTTTTTTTCTTGCACCTTGTTTGTTGTCTGTTATAATTAAGGCTATGAAAACTACTCCTGTAAAAACAATCGGAATTCTTACTTCCGGCGGCGATGCCCCTGGCTTGAACGCTGCAATCAGAGCATTGTGTCTTTCTGGAAAGGAAAAGTACGGCATGAAATTCGTGGGAGTCCGTAACGGTTACCGCGGATTGATTGACGGCGACTGTTTCAAAATGGACGACATGGACTTTTCGGGAATGATTTCTCTTGGCGGTACCATTCTGGGTACTTCTCGTGTTAAGCCATTTAAAAATCCTGAACCTGATCCTAAAACCGGTCTTCTGCCTGTTGAAGGAATAAAGGAAACCTTTAAAAAGTTTAAACTGGACGCTCTTGTCTGTCTTGGAGGTAACGGAACAAACTCTACTGCTGCAAGACTTAGCGAAGCAGGCTTTAATGTAATTGGTCTTCCTAAAACGATTGATAACGATATTGCCGAAACTGAGGAGACATTTGGTTTTCATACGGCGATAGACGTTGCAACAGCGGGAATTGAAGCAATCAGGACTACTGCGCGAAGTCATTCTCGTGCAATGGTAGTAGAAATTATGGGTCATAAGGTTGGCTGGCTGGGGCTTAATGCGGGAATTGCTGCCAGTGCAGATGTAATTCTGCTTCCGGAAATTCCTTATGACATCAAAAAAATTGCAAAATTCATCAAAGAAAAGCGAGATGCAGGACAGAAATATTTTATTATTGCCTGTTCTGAAGGTGCTTTGGATTTAGAAGAAGCAAAACTAAGTAAAAAGGAATACAAGGCGGCTCGTGCTGCAATGCCTCAGTCGGTTGGATTCCGTGTCGCAAAGGAAATTGAAGCAGAAACTGGTTTTGAAACCCGAACTTCTGTACTTGGTTACATTCAGCGCGGTGGTTCACCGGATGCTTACGATATGCTGCTTGCAACAAAACTTGGAAGTGCCGCTGCAGATTTCCTTGCAGACCGTCGTTTTGGAAACCTGATTGGTATTCGTGATGGACGTGTTGCAGGAATTCCACTTTCTTCTATTATTGATAGAATTAAACCGATTCCTCTTGATGATGATATGCTTGCTGCAGGTCGTTCTCTTGGCATTTGCTTTGGAGACTGATTCTGTTAGAATAAGCATATGAAGCTCAAGGGAACTCTCAAATGCCGCCGTTGTTCTGACTGCGCTGGTTTTGGATGTATAGACCAGCTGCCAGGACTGGGCGGTGTTTTTCATAATAAGAACTTTCAGTTGAACTGTTCTGCCTGGAAAGATTTGCAGAAAAAGGCAGAGGCTCAGGGGCAGCTTGAAGAAATCAAAAAAATCGAATTTTCTCTTTCTCAGGTGATGTGTGCACCTGTAACCGGAAGCCAGGAAAATATAGGCTGCGAGCAGGAAAAAGATTTTTATTTTCCATATTTTAACTTTTCGCGGCAGGCTGGTTTTGGAGTTTGTGTCGGCGACGGCTGCCCTGATGAAAAACTGGAGTTTGGTCTTGAAGCTGTAAAAAAAATTCGAGAGGAATCTGATCCTGATTTTAAAGCAGCATTTTTTCTCAAGCCTTATCCCCAGGAAGTTCTCTTTAAACGGCTGGAAAAAGTTTTGCCGTATGCCAGCCATATAGGTGTGGATATTGACGCTTATAATATTGCGACCATGAGGAATAAGGTACACCTGGAAAAGAAGACATCTGATGATTTGAGTCAGCTTCGTGATTTTGCAAATAATCTTGCCGGAAAAGAAATTCCTTTTGTCATAAAAGGCGTTTTTACTGATGAGGATTTAGCTCTGGTCCGCGATTTTAAGCCGGATGTTGCCCTTGTTTCAAATCACGGAGGCCGAGTAGAAACCCGTCTGGGCAGCAGCGCAGATTTTTTTGTCGAACATGCTGTCGAGTTGAAAAAATCCTGCCAGGAAATCTGGGTGGACGGTGGAATCAGAAAGCGTCTGGATGTGCAGACAGCCCTTTATTACGGTGCTTCTCGCGTTCTTATTGCCCGCCCGATAATCCGCGCGGTCTTTGACGGCATAAACTTTCATCTATAAACCAGAGTATTTATTAAAATCCTACTATTTACTATAATAATACATTATGGCTACTACTCATAAAAAGATTGATCAGGAGACTCTTGAAAATCTCCTTTATTTGTCTCGCCTTTCTCCAGAAAGTACGAACATGGAAACTCTTAAAAAACAGGTTGATGATATCGTAGGATATTTTGAAATCCTTTCTAAATACGACGACAGCGAAAATCCTTATGACGCATATCCTTCTACCGAAGCAGAAAAACTCCGCGGTGATGAAGTTGTAAACGGTCTTGAAATCACAGACGTTAAAAAAGTATCAAAAGACTTTATGGACGGATATTTCCAGGTACCTAAGGTTCTTGGAGCTGGTGCGTAAATCTTTAATAATACGGGCGTTCCCGTCCGCTTTGCGGCCGGTCGCTACGTCCGCACTTCGCTGACGCTCACCGTCCTCACTTCGTTGCGGTCGGCTGCTACGCAGGTGCTCCCATCGCTAACGCATTTTCAGGAGAATACATTATGTTCTATACAATAAATGAAACCCGTGACGCTCTTAAAAAAGGCGAAACAAGCAGCGTTGAACTTGTAAAAAACGCTGTAGAAACTTTCAACAAAGATAAATCTGCTGCAATTCCTTTGAATGCCTTCATCGAAATGTATGATGATGCTGTAGCAAAGGCAGAAGCTGCAGACAAGGAAATTTCAGAAGCAAAGGCTGCCGGCACTTTGGATGCCCTTTACGAAAAAAAGCCTCTTCTGGGAATTCCTTTTGCAAACAAAGATAACATTTCCTGCAAGGGAAATCGCCTTACCTGTGCCTCAAAAATCCTTGAAGGCTATGTAGCACCTTACAGTGCAACTGTAATTAATCGTCTTGAAGCTGCCGGAGCAATTCCTCTTGGCCGCTGTAATCAGGATGAATTTGCCATGGGTTCTTCTACAGAATACTCATGTTACGGGCCAACCCGTAACCCAATCAACCGCGAATACGTTTCAGGTGGTTCTTCGGGTGGTTCTGCTGCCGCTGTTTCTGCAAATCAGGCTTTGTTCGGTCTTGGAACAGAAACTGGTGGTTCAGTTCGTCTTCCGGCATCTTACTGCGGAATCTACGGACTTAAGCCTACTTACGGCGTTCTCAGCCGCTGGGGTGTTGTAGCTTACGGTTCATCACTGGACCAGGTTGGTATCCTTGGTCATACACCAGCTGATATTGCTCAGCCTCTGGCCTGCATGAGCGGCGTTGATATGTATGATGATACATCTGCTGATTTGCCTGAAGCTGATTCTTTGAAAAATCTTAAGGCTTTGAGCGATGCTGAGTTCAAGACTCTTAAAATTGCAATTCCAAAGCAGTTTATGAAAACAGAGGGTGCAGATCCTGAAGTTATCAAAGTATTTAACGAAACCCGTGCCTGGTTTGAATCAAAGGGTGCAAAGATTGAAGAAGTTGACCTTCCAATCCTTGATGCTTCAATTGCCGCTTACTATGTAATCGCTCTTTCTGAAGCTGCTTCAAACCTCAGCCGTTTTGACGGTATCCGCTATGGTCGCCGTGTTGATAACTCTAAAGGATATGATGAGCTTTATGTTGATACCCGTTCAGAAGGCTTTGGTCCTGAAGTAAAACGCCGTATCATCATTGGAAACTACGTTCTTTCTGAACAGTTCTCCGGCGATACATACAAAAAAGGTATGACAGTTCGTGCCCGCATTCAGCGTGAAATGGCAAAGCTTTTTGAAAGCTATGACCTGGTAATTGCACCAACCTGTCCTACATCGGCATTTAAGCTTGGTCAGAAGGTTGATGACCCTCTTGAAATGTACCTGAGCGATATGTACACCGTATTTGTAAACCTTGCCCGCATTCCTTCAATCAGCGTGCCGGCCGGAAAAACAAGCAAAGACGGAATGCCAGTTGGCGTTCAGTTCGCCGGCGCTATGTTCAGTGAAGCAAAAATCCTGCGTGTAGCACAGAACTGGGAAGATGACCACAAAGGTTGTGGCATTCAGGTAAAATAAATTGAAAGAATGTAATTAAAACTGGCGCGAGGGAGCAAAGGGTGATGCAAAAACACTCTGATTGTTGTGACCGCGAGAGCGGTCAGTTCTATAGTTACTTTGCAACAATCAGCGTGTAGCGCATTATTGCGCGATTTTGCAACACCCTTTGCGACCGGGAGCCAAGATTTAAGCAGATATTATTTAAGGAAGATTTATGATTAATAGATTTGAAGTTGGACAACCATTTGAAACAACAGTTGTGGCCGTAACAAACGACACAGTATTTATTGATTTGAGTGCAAAGTCTGAAGGTCTTGTAGACAAAGCTGATTTTACAGACGCTGACGGAAACTGCAGTGTAAAAGAAGGCGACAAAGTTACCGTTTATTTTACAGCTGACGTTCGCGGTGAAATGCACTTTACTGCAAAGCTTGCAGGTCAGAAAGCAGACACTTCTATGCTGGAAAACGCATTCAAAAATCAGATTCCGGTAGAAGGAAGCGTTCAGGGCGAAATAAAAGGCGGATTTGAAGTAAAAATCGGTTCAAGCCGTGCTTTCTGCCCATACTCTCAGATGGGCTTCAAAGATAAAAAAGAGCCTGCTTATTACATTGGCCGCACAATGACCTTTGTAATTACAGAGTTCAAAAACGAAGGAAAAAACATCATCGTTTCTAACCGCAAAATCGGTGAAAGCGAATATGCAAACAAGCTTGGTTCACTTGCAAACCAGATTACAGAGGGCGCAGTTCTTGAAGGTACTGTAGAAAGCCTTGAAAAATTCGGTGCTTTTGTAAACGTTCTTGGCTTTAAGACTCTGCTTCCAATCAGCGAAATGTCACTTGACCGCGTAAACGACCCGGCTGACGTAGTTGCTGTCGGCGACAAAATCACCGTAAAGGTTTTGAAAACTGACTGGAAAAACGAGCGAGTTTCTGTTTCCCTTAAGGCTTTGATTGCTGATCCTTGGGAAAATGCAGAAGATCAGTTCCCTCTTGGAACAAAAATCGACGGAAAAATCGTTCGCATTGCAGATTTTGGCGTATTCGTAAATCTTGCAAGCGGAATTGACGGTCTTGTTCATATCAGCGAGCTTGAAGGCGTAAAAGCCGGAACTAACCTGAAAAAGGTTTATTCAGTTGGCCAGAACATGAGCGTTGTTGTAGAAAAAGTTGATGCAGCAGCTAAACGCATCAGCCTGAAGCCTGCTCAGAGTGCTGAACAGGACACAACTGCCGCAAGCTATCTTTCAAGCCAGAAAGACGACGGCGAAACATATAATCCGTTTGCAGCTTTCTTTAAGAAATAAGCGTAAAATAGAGGAACCGTTAAAAAACGAGCTGCGACAGCGGGTCGTTTTAGGTTCATCGATAGAACCGCTCGCCGGCAAGACTAGCGCAGCCGGCTCTGATAATTCTTATCGGTGCATTTTATTTTACAAAGTATATTTTATAAAAAGGCGGTCGTGTGTGACCGCCTTAATCATTTTAAAGTAGCGGACTTATTTATTGTTTAGAAAAGACTGGCGCGAGGAAGTGAAGCGGGGTTCAAAAACACTCTGTTTGTGATGGTCGCGAAAGCGACCGGTTTAATAGTTACTTTACCACAAACAGCGTGTAGCGCATTATTGCGCGGTTTTGAATCCCGCTTCGCGACCGGGAGCCATGATTTTATAATGACATTTTTAGCCACCCTCCGTTAGCGATGTGCAGGGCTTGGCCACCGAAGGGGGCTGGAGCGAATGCGGAACCCGGAACGTAGCGACCCGAGCGAAGCGAGGGGAACGGCCAAAATACAAAATCTTTCTATTGAACACAGCATAAAAAATCGTTAAATTATATCTGAAATATTTCGGCTTTTTGGAAAGGCTGACGTATAAAATTAAGGAGTTTTAAATGACAGTTAATGACATTAAGAATGCCAAGATTAAAGCTTGGATCGAAGAATGTGTTAAGATGTGTGAGCCAGACAATGTTGTTGTTGTTGATGGTTCTAAAAAAGAGTATGACGAATTGATGCAGAAATGTGTTAAAGCTGGTCTTGCTACTCCACTCAAAGCTAAAGAAAATTGTTTCTTGTTCCGCTCTCTTCCTAGCGATGTTGCTCGTGTTGAAGCTCGTACTTTCATCTCATCTGTAAAAGAAGAAGATGCAGGTCCTACAAACCACTGGATTGATCCAAAAGAATTGAAAGCTACAATGAAGGGACTTTACACAGGTTGTATGCACGGTCGTACAATGTATGTAATTCCATTCTGTATGGGTCCTCTTGGTTCTCCAATCGCTAAATACGGTGTTGAACTTACAGACTCTGAATACGTTGTATTGAACATGGACATCATGACTCGTGCCGGCGAAAAAGTTTGGCAGTATCTTGATGACGGATTCGTTCCATGTCTTCACTCAGTTGGTAAGCCACTTAACAATGGTGAAACTGACGGTGGAATCTGGCCTTGTGCTGATGTTGAACACAAATACATTTCTCAGTTCCCAGAAGAGCACCTCATCTGGTC
The DNA here is from genome assembly GCF_000260795.1 of Treponema sp. JC4. GTDB lineage: Bacteria > Spirochaetota > Spirochaetia > Treponematales > Treponemataceae > Treponema_D. The sequence continues at coordinate 28,170 of NZ_AJGU01000024.1, read as the reverse complement.
TTACGGTTCTGGATACGGTGGAAACGCTTTGCTCGGTAAGAAATGTTTTGCTCTTCGTATTGCTACTGTTATCGCTCGTGAAGAGGGATGGCTTGCAGAGCACATGCTTATCTTGAAATTGACAAACCCACAGGGTGAAGTTAAATACGTAACAGGTGCTTTCCCAAGTGCTTGTGGTAAAACAAACCTCGCTATGTTGATTCCTACTATCCCTGGATGGAAGGTTGAAACTGTTGGTGATGATATTGCTTGGATGAAGTTCGGAAAAGACGGTCGTCTTTACGCTATCAACCCAGAAGCTGGTTTCTTCGGAGTTGCTCCAGGAACTTCTGCTGAATCTAACAAGAACGCTCTTATTTCTGCTGAAAAGAACACTATCTATACTAACTGTGCTCTTACAGAAGACGGTGACGTTTGGTGGGAAGGAATCGGATATCCTGCAAAAGGTAACTTGGTTGACTGGAAGGGACAGACTCGCCCAGCATTCCCTAAGGACAAGGCTCCTAAGGGTGAAGAAATGGCTCATCCAAATGCTCGCTTTACAGCTCCTGCTAAACAGTGTCCATGTATCGCATCTGACTGGGAATCTCCAGAAGGTGTACCTATTTCTGCTATCTTGTTCGGTGGTCGCCGCCCTTCAACTGTACCTCTCGTACACCAGGCTCGCTCTTGGAATCACGGTGTATTCCTTGGATCTATCGTAGGTTCAGAAATCACTGCTGCTTCTACAATCAACGCTGCTGAAGTTGGTAAAATCCGCCGTGACCCATTCGCTATCCTCCCATTCTGCGGATACAACATGGGTGACTATTTCCAGCACTGGATTGACGTTGGTGCAAAAGCTGATCAGGACAAGCTTCCTAAGATCTTCTACGTTAACTGGTTCCGCAAGGACGAAAACAACGCTGATCTTCCAGGCGGATTCATGTGGCCAGGATACGGTGATAACAGCCGCGTTCTTGCATGGATCTTTGACCGCTGTAACGGCGTAGACAATGCTGTAGACACACCAATCGGACTTATGCCAAAAGAAGGTGCTTTGAATACAGATGGTCTTTCTGACAACTACAAGAAGACATTGCCAGAAATCCTCAAGGTTGATGTTGAAGGATGGAAGAAAGAAGTTAAGGATGTTAGAGAGAATCATTATCCTAAATTTGGTAAGCATCTCCCTAAGGAACTCACAGCTATCCTTGATGACTTGGAAGCTCGCTTGAATAAAGCATAACAATATTCAGGGTGCCTGATGGTGCTCTGAAAATGATGAAGCCCTGCCGGAAACGACAGGGCTTTGTTGTTTTAACTGGGATTTTTTGAGATTAATAATCGGTGCCGGTTCCTGCTGAACGGTTGACGGTGAAAGTTTTTACCTGGGTTGTGGTTCCTGGATATACAGTTTTAATTGAAGCCGGTTCACTCCAGTAAATACATTCCATGTTATTATCTTTGTTATTTTGTGTATATTTTCCTACCAGGCCGACGCATTTAATTTCTGTGTCATAGAAATCATTTGGAAGAATACTTGTTAAAAAGAGTTTTTCTGTGCCGTCAAACTGGTCATCATTTAATTCAAAAGCCATAGAACGGCTTGAAGTTTGAAGAACTACAGCAGGTTCATATTCACTTTGGTGTTCAAAAGGGTCTGTATTTCCATCTCCTACAGGGGCAAGTGTTCCGCCTGCTGTATCTACTATTTTCAGGCTATAGTCAGCAGAATCATATTCAATATTACAGGTATCTGGAATAACGTAAGTTACTTCAGGAGTATTTGAACGGAGTAAAGAGCCTGTGATTTCTGAAGACCAGTAGGTTGAAGTTTTTGTACCATCTGAATCAATAAAGACGAACTGATATTTATATTTCTGATCTGTAAAAGAAAGATAATCTGTAAAATTTAGGATGTCCTCTGCAATTGTTTTAGGAAATAAAGTTCCTACGTGATAAGCTGTGTGGTCTGCTGTTGCAGAGGTATTAATTCTATAAACGTAAACTTCTGTATTTGAAGAATTGTATCTGGTATGTGTAATTGTGGTGCCGGTAAGTGGAACTGACGGTGCACTTAAATATTCAGATTCATCTTCTGCAAAAGAGCAGGAAAAAAGACAGAGGGAAGCAAAAATAGAAAGAAATAAAAAAAGCTTTTTCATAAAAATACTCACAATTTACCTATTATATTATCGGGGAAATTTGCAAAAATCCATATAAAAATTTCTCATATCAGATTTACACGCAAAAAAAATTAAGTATTATTAAAGAGATTAAATTATATTAAATTTTTTGGAGGAAAATTTATGAAAAAATTGTCAAAAGTAATGATGGCAGCTGTTGCTGCTGCTGCAATGACTTCTGCTCTTTCAGCTGCTAAGCCAAAAGCTAACGATGCTAAAATTGGTTTTATCGGACCTCTTTCTGGTGGTGTAGCAGTTTACGGTACAGAAGCACGTGATGGTGTTCAGCTTGCTGTAGAAGAAATCAACGCTGCCGGCGGTGTTCTTGGTCAGAAGCTTGTACTTGTTGCTGAAGATGATGAAGGTGACCCTGCAAAAACTGTAAGCGCATTCAAAAAACTTGTAACTCAGGACAAAGTAAAGGTTCTTGTTGGTTCTTTGACATCTGGATGTACAAAGGCTATTACAGACCAGTCACAGGCTCTTAAAGTTCTTCAGGTTGCTCCTGCTGCAACTGCAGAAAATATTACAATCGATGCTAAAGGAAACACAATTCCTTTCGTATTCCGTGCATGTTTCATCGACCCATTCCAGGGAACTGTAGGTGCTAAATTTGCTGCAGAAACTTTGAAAGCAAAGAATGCAGCTGTTCTTTATGATATCGGAAATGACTACTCAGTAGGTCTTACAGACAACTTTGAAAAAACCTTCAAGGCTGCCGGCGGAAAAGTAACAAAAGAATCTTACTCAACTGGTGAAAAAGACTTCAACGCAATCATCACAAAAATCAAGAGCGTAAATCCTGATGTTGTTTACCTTCCAGATTACTACGCAACTGTAGCTTTGGTTGCTAAACAGCTCCGCGCAAACGGTGTAACTTGTCCTCTCGTTGGTGGAGACGGATGGGATGGTCTTACAGACAACGCTGGTGATGAAGTTTTGAATGGATTCTATTCTAACCACTATGCAACAGACTCAACTGATGCTGCTGTTAAAAAGTTCGTAGGAAACTTCAAGGCTAAGTTTAACCGTGAACCAACTTCTTTTGCTGCTCTTTCTTATGACTCAGTTTACATGCTCAAAGATGCTATGATTAAAGCTGGAACAACATCTGATTCAGTAAAAATCCGCGCTGCTTTGGAAGCTAACTCTGGTGATTACGTAACAGGTCATCTTACATTCGATGCTAAACACAACCCAATCAAATCTGCTGTAATGCTCGAAATGGTAAAAAAAGACGGAAAATTGTCTACAACTTACAAGACTACTGTTAATCCATAACGATAATAGCGAAAAGCTTTTAGTTTAATTGCTAGTATTGTTTTGATAGCGGGGACTACTCATATCCGGGTAGTCCCATTTTTATTTAACAGCCTTAGCGGCGGAAAGAATTCTGTAAGCCAAGCTGGGCGCGGTATTTTGCTACGGTTCGGCGGGCTATTTTGATGCCCTCTTCATTTAAAAGTTTTGTCAGTTCGTTATCAGAAAGTTTTTTATCATCTTGTGGCTGAGAAGAAATAATTTCGTACATTTTTGATTTGACGGCTTCGGCGGAAATAAGACTGCTTGCGCTATTTTTATTTTCGTCTGCTGTACGGGCAAGGGCGGAAGAAAAAAAGTAGCTTGCCGGGAAAAGACCAAATTCTGTCTGAATATATTTGCTGTTTTTTTTAGCGGTCATGCGTGAGACAGTTGAAAGGTGAATGCCCAGAAAATCTGCAAGCTGCTTACGGGTGAGGGGAGTTATATTTCCAGGTCCTTTTTCAAAAAAATCCAGCTGATGTTTTACAATTGCACAGCCCTGCAGGGCAATTGTGTTCTGGCGGAAGAGAAGGTTATTTATAAACTGTTTTGCGGCTTCCAGAGTCTTTTTGCCGGAAATAGCAGTCTGATTCAATCGGATTTCCGGGAGTAGGCCGGAAGCATATTTTACCTGAAAGTGAAAGTCTTTTTTTGGAACAGCAATTTTACCATGAGAAAAATCATCAGCGGGTAGGTGGCCGGCTTCTTTTGTTACGGTAAGTACAATGTCCGGCTGGGAAATTTCTGAAAGGGAAGTTTCCCAGGAATATTCGGAAGCGGGATGAGGATTCAGCCTTAAGATATAGTGAAGAGCTTCTGTTACCGTATGGACATTAATTTTTTCATCATCTATAGGAAGGGCTTTTGCGAATTTTTTACTGTGCCAGTCTGAAAGGAAGGCTTTGATTTTTTTAGCAACTTTTTCTGCTTCCGGAGGATTGAGAAAATCGAGATGGCCGTCCAGAAGAAATAGGGCGACCGGGCTTGCGTCTCCTGCAATTTTTGCCTGAATAAAAAGGCTTTCTTCAAGAGTACGGCAGCAGGTTCCAACAGGGTCCATGCTTTGAATTCGGGAAATACAACGTTCCAGCATTACGCGGTTCTGTAGGGGGCGGCTTTTATCAAGCAAGGTTTCCGGCGCCCGCATTGAACCGTAACAGCCGTTCTTATCCAGATTATAAATCAGTTTTTGAGAAAGCTCGTATTCATCTGGAGAAAGTCGCATGGAATTGAGCTGATGCATTAAATGCTGCTGCAGGCTTTCGCGGTTATCTTCACGGGATTCAAGAAGAGCCTGGTAATCCTGGCTTTTGAACTGGGCTTCTCCTTCCCATTCGCTGCCCTGCTTACGGACTGCAGGATCTCGGACAATTTCCAGGGCTGGATTTTCGTTTACTACCTTGTAGATTTCTGAACGCAGTTCTTTTGTGGGCATCTGGAGAATTTTCAGCCCGTAAACCAGGTTTTGAGAAAGTTTTTGTACCTGTACCTGCGACTGCCGCTGGGTTAAATCGAAATCTGCCATAGGTAAAATGCAGAAGGCTATGGAGCACCTGCGAAGCAGTCCACCGCAGCGAAGCGAGGAGGATGAGCGTAAGCGAAGTGCGGAACAGCCGGCCGCGTTCTTAGGAACGCGGGTCTGCCATGCAATGTTACTATAAATCGAACATCATTTTTCTGCAAGAAAAGTGATAAAGCAGGTTGGAAAAAGTGAAATTTTTAGTAACAATTTTTAACCTGCGTAGCACATTTTCTGCCAAATCTGTATAATTTGCGCATGAAAACTATTAGTGAACTTGGACTTCGTGTTCCAGAAATTCTTTTGCCTAAAAATGTTGATTTGAAATCATGGTCTGTAATTGCCTGTGATCAGTACACTCAGGATCGTGATTATTGGAAAAAAGCTGCAGAGCAGGCGGGCACTAAGCCAAGTACGCTGAATCTGATTTTGCCTGAAGTTTATCTGAATGATGGTGACAAGGCTGAGCGAATTGCGAAAATCCGCCAGACGATGAAAGCCTATATTGAAGAGGGTGTTTTTGATGCTGCCCGCAAGGCTTTTGTTTATCTTGAACGCACAACTGCTTTTGGCCGCACCAGAAAGGGGCTTGTGGCTCAGATTGATCTTGAAACTTATGAATGGAAGCCTTTTTCTAAGGCAAATATACGCGCGACAGAGGCTACAATTGTAGACCGTATTCCTCCAAGAAAGGAAATCCGTAAGGGGGCGCCTCTGGAACTTCCTCATATCATGCTGCTGGTAAATGATAAGGAGGATTTACTTGTTGGTGGAGCTGGAAAACTGGCTTCTGACGGTAGAAAACCCCTTTACCAGGGCGATTTAATGTGCAATGGCGGAAGCATTAAGGGCTGGGCGCTGGAAAGTGATTCGGATCTGGACTACCTTACCTCTGCTCTCAATAAAATTGCTGATGCAAACCGTGCGCCTGATGGTTCTACCTTCCTTTTTGCGGTTGGTGACGGAAACCACTCGCTTGCGACTGCTAAAGCTGTATGGGATGAATATAAGGCTGAGCTAGTGGCGGGCGGTGCCAGCGAAGCAGAACTTGCTGAAAATCCTGTTCGTTTTGCTTTAATTGAAATTGTAAACATTTATGATAGAGGTCTTACTTTTGAGCCTATTCATCGTGTAATTTTTAATGCTGATATTGAAGCTTTGATTAATAAAGTGGGAGGAGCTCTTGAAGGTGCTTTACGCGAAGTTGCTTCTGCTTCTGAACTTGAGGCTGCTGTAAAGGCAAGTAAGGCTGATTTTGGTTTTGTTTATCTTGATAAGGAAGGAGTTCAGAAATACCTTCTTTTGCAGACTAAGATTACTGAACTTGCGGTTGCACGTTTCCAGCCGCTTGTAGATGAATTCTTGAAGACTGTTGACGGAGCAGAAATTGACTACATTCACGGAAGTGAAGAAGTATTCCGCCTTGGCGCACAGAAAGGGGCTCTTTCAGTTCTTCTTCCTCCTATTGCAAAAGACAGCTTCTTTGAAACAATCAACGGACGCGGTCCACTTCCACGCAAAAGCTTTAGTATGGGTGAAGCGGACGAAAAACGCTTCTACCTTGAATGTCGTAAACTTTTCAACTAAAAAAAAGCGGTGTGCAATCTGGCAAACTTGCACACCGCTTAATCCACCGGCGACGCCGATGTTAGCATATTAATAGTTTTTATAAGAGCCTTATTTGAGTTGTTAGGATTATCTAACTTATGATGTTAGTTTATACTAACTAACAAAGAGTGTCAATCAGTTTGAGAAAAATTTTAAAAAATTTGTTTTTATTTTAGCGTGAGGAAGGATACCTTTTCGCCGCTTTTCTGGCAGACCGCGTTAATTCGTTTTCTGCAGACATCGCTGATTGTCATTAGAGGATTTCGCATGTTCTGTTCCGGAAGCTGGACTAAAATACAGCGGCGGCTTCCTCCGTCTTCGGCATTCAGGTTAGAAACGGCTTCAAAAGTAGTGCCGCTGCCTGCAAAAAAGTCCAGAATCAGGGCGTTTTTAGGCTGCTGAGAGATTGTGATAAGGTGTTCGATCAGATCTACGGGCTTTGGATTATCAAAAAGGTCTTTTTCGCCTAAAAGTTCATCCAGGTGACGCTGAGCAGCCCGGGTTGATTCAACAGTATCAATTATATTTTTAGGAATAATTTCTGTTTCTTCAGAATTGAAGATTTTTATACGCGGAACCTGATCGTATTCAGGCTTTTTTCCAAAATAGATTTTGTCTGTGGCAAGAAGGGTTTCCATTTCTTCCAGGCTTACAAACCACTGGCGTTTCCATTTTTTTCCGCTTGGAGAAATCAGTTCGTAAAAATTCTTGTGCTTTGGGTTTGAACGTTTTTCGGTAAAGGAAATGCTGCCGGAAAACCAGTTACCGCGGGGATCATCATCAGGGTTTGATTTTGCCCAGTCTGTTACTTCAACATCGCAGAAGGCGCCAAGAAAACGTTTGTTTTTTGCATAGCAGAGAGTGTGCTGCTGAAGGGTGCGGGACCATCTGTCTTTTTTTCCTTTTCCGTGAAGCCACATAAAATCATTTACGAAATTGTCTTCGCCAAAAATCTGATCGCATAAAAGCTTAAGAACATAAAGTTCACTCTGGTCAATGGCAATAAAAATACAGCCGTTGTCTGAAAGAAGCTGCTGGGCAAGAAGGAGGCGGCGTTTCATAAAACTGAGCCAGGTGGAATGATTATCTTCATTGTTCATGAAGCTGTCATTGTAGGCAAAGGAATTTCCGGTGTTGTAGGGCGGGTCTATGTAAATCAGGTTTACTTTTCCTTCAAGATGACCAGAAATGATTTTTAAAAAAGGATAATTATCGCCTTCGACAAAAAGATGCTGGGGTGAATTAATAATCTCTTCAAATTCTGCTGGTGAAAGATGAATTGGCACAATCTGATTTTCATCCTGATCGCGGTAAAATTTGAGTTTAGATATTTCGTTTTCGTCATCAAAGGGTTCTGATATATCATCCCAGATCAGCTGAGTCATAATTTTATTATAAAGAATTTTTTCTTTGCGATAAAGCAATTCAGGTGCAATAATGTAATAAGGTAAAGCTAAAAAATTGCTGCATCGCAATTTTTTTTAACGCTTTGCTATAGAACATGGCGAGCTCTGACCGGCTCGCCTCCACAGGGGATTAAAAAAATGAGAAAAGTTTGTATTTTTTTGCTTTCGATGCTTTTTGCATTTGTTTTGTATGCGGGTACTAACGGAAAGGTAATTTCTGAAAGTAAGAACAAAAAGGAAAACCTTCTTGTAAGGGAACACCTTCAGACTGTAGAAATTGGTGAAAATATTGAAGATTTTCAGCGTGAAATTCATTCGGGAATTAACGAAAACGATATTATCGGAAATCTAAAAAAGAATGATTTGATTGAGGTTTATGAAATCTGGTATATAACCTCAAAAGGCGGCAAGAATACAGATATCTGGCTTAAAATTAACTTCAAAAATACTATAGGTTTTATTCACTATGTGGATGGCAAGACTGCTAAGAAAAATACCTTGTCCATTGATCCATATCGTGATGGAACCTGGGAACTTCTTGAAACTTTTGATGATGGTTGGACGGCAAGAAAAGTAAATCAGACGCTTGCAGTTTACGGTGAAGAAGATGAGGTTGAATTAAGAGACAGACCTGGAACAAAAAACTCTAAGGTTATTGCCCTTATTCCAAGAAGCCAAAGAAAGGGACATGACCAGGTTAATCTGGAAGTTGATGCAGTTACAGAAGAAACTGAAAAAAAGAAGGGCGGCGACAGATGGGTTCGCGTTTTCTGGGAAGGAAAGACCGGCTGGGTTTATGCTGGTCCTTTGCAGGCTGAGAGAGGCGGCCCAAAAATCTGGACTCCGGAAAATATTCTGGAATGGAATTTAGGCTGGTAACTAATTCAGATTGCTGGTAATTACTTAAGTTCCCTGCAGGAGTTTCTGATTACCAGTTCCGGTGTAATTGTAATATGTCGCGGAGTTTTATCCGTACCATTCATTGCGTAGTCTAGCAGATCCATTGCTGCGATGGCTACGCTTTTTATTTTCATATCCACGCAGGTAAGATTCATGCTGTCGGCGAGAACGGTGTTATCGTGACTCATGATGCTTACGTCGTCCGGGACACGAAGGCCGGCTTCTGTAAGGGCGTTGACTGTACCCATTGCCATAATGTCGTTGGCGCAGAAAATTGCTGTAGGGCGGTTGCCGGCGGCAAGATAGGCGGCTACGGCTTCTTTTGTGGTTTTAATTCCGTCGATAAAGTCGGTACGTTCTACGGTAATAAGGTCTGCGGGCTGTGGCGGGAAACCTGCTTTTGCCAGTTCTTCCTGCCAGAGGGTCTGCTTGAGGGTGTAGGAATAGCCTTTTTCGCCTGTAACGTAGGCAATTTTTTTGTGACCAAGCCCCATCAGATATTCCATAGCAAGCTTCATTCCCTTTTCCTGATTTACGCTGATGGAATTAACTTCTATATCAACCGGGATTGAGTGAATCCAGATTAAAGGCATACGGCCTGCAATCCGTTCGTAAAGTTTGAGCTGGGCTTCTCCGTCCTTTGGCTCGTGCAAAATTACGCCGTTGATTTTTCTTCCGACAAAATCCAGAAGATAATTGTATTCAGATTCTACGCCGGAGCAGCAGCCTGTGTAGCAGGTCATTTTTCGTTCACCGCAAAGGTTTACTACGGCTTCTGAAAATTCAGCTGTATAAAGATTACTGAAAGAGTGGGTGAGTACGGCAATTGATTTACTCTGTCCGTTGATAATTTCCTTTGTAATTTTTGATGGAACAAAGTTGTGCTTGAGCACTATTGCTTCGAGTTTTTTGCGGGTTTCCTCTTTTACAGGGCCGTTATTTAAAAATCGTGATACGGTCGCTATTGAAACATCCGCTTCTTTTGCCAGTTCAGTAATCGTCATGGCTTTATTCTAAGGTCAAACTTAGCAAATGTAAAGTAATTTGTAAAAGTTTTCAAAAATTATGTAAAATTTTACATTTTTAACTTTACATTTTACAGAACTGTGTTAAAGTTAAAAACATGGATATAAAAAACTATAAAATCAAAAGGAATCTCATTGCTTTCAGCTTTGTTATTCCATGTTTAATCGGATTTTTCTTATTCTATCTTATGCCGACAATCCGCGGCTTGATTTACAGCTTTACAAACTGGGACTTGTTCTCTAAGGCAAAGTTTGTCGGCTTCAAAAATTATCTGGCACTTTTCTGCGACAAGGACTTCTGGACTGCAATGAAGGTTACAGTCTGCTACGTTCTCTTGAACATTCCTCTTCAGACAGTTCTCGCCATGATTATTGCTTTGATTATGAACAAGGCAGTTGGCAATTCTAACCTGATGAAGGGAATCTTCCTGGTTCCATGGATTATGTCTAACGTAGTAGTTGCCCTGCTCTGGTTCTGGATGCTTGACCCTCCGGTTGGAATTATTGATGCAGTATTAGTAAAAATGGGCTTTGCTAAAATCAACTGGCTTACAGATACTAAAACAGCCCTTCCTTCAATTGCCATGATTAATATCTGGCGCCATATGGGTTACACAGCGCTTTTGATTTTTGCAGGCCTTCAGGGGGTTCCAAGAGAAATTGAAGAAGCTGCTATGATTGACGGCTGTTCTCCTGCCCGCCGCTTCTTCAGCGTTGTACTTCCATATATCAGACCTGTAATTGCCTTTGTAGTAATTACAACTGTAATCGGTTCCTTCCAGATTTACGATACTATCGCCATTACAACTAAGGGTGGACCGGTAACCGCAACTTACGCAATTTATCTTTTCATCTATAAAAACGGTTTTGAAGCTTACAAAATGGGATATTCATGTGCGGCTTCTATGGTTCTGTTCGCAATTCTTGCAATGATTAGTGCGATTCAGATGAGAGTAATGAAGGCTGATGAGAGCGACGCATAGGGGATTCAGGGGGATTATGATGAATAAAATAGACAAATATAAGGCTGAAAGTGCTATTGGCCGCGTGCTTGTAATTGCGGTGATTGTGCTCCTTCTTTTGATTACGCTTTTTCCATTTTTCTGGGTTGTCAGAACTTCTTTGACACCTCACAAGCTGATTTTTGCTGAATCTACCAGCATGATTCCAAGCCAGCTTACGCTGAAAAACTATGCCCGCGTTCTTGGTTTGATTCCGGCTCAGGAAGCGATTGCACTTGGTGGTACCGGCCAGCACGTAAACTTTTTGATTAATCTTCGTAACTCGCTTGTAGTTGCGATTTTGACTACAGTTTTTCAGGTGCTTTTCTGCTCGATGGCAGGCTACGGTTTTGCCCGTCTTGAATTCCCTGGTCGCAACAAGATTTTTGCTTTGATTCTGGCTGCAATGATGGTTCCTGGCGTTGTAATGATGATTCCTAACTTTGTTTTCATCCGTCAGCTTAAGCTTTTGAACACTTACGCGGGAATTGTGGCGCCGGCCTTCTTTATGACGCCTTACGGAGTTTTCTTCATGCGACAGTTCTTCTTGGGCATTAATAAGGAAATTGAAGAGGCGGCTTATCTTGATGGTGCCGGTCAGTACAAAACCTTCTTTATGATTATTCTGCCTTTGATGCAGACTGCTTTGGTTACTCTTGCAGTAACAACCTTTATCAACAGCTGGAACGACTATATGTGGCCTTTGATTGTTGGTAAAAAAGAAGAGCTTCGTACTTTGACAGTTGCTCTGGGCGTATTCCGTTCGCAGACTCCTCAGGGACAGCCTGACTGGTCTGGTATGATGGCGGGAACTGTACTTGCAATTGTTCCGGCTATGATTATTTACAGCTTTATGGGAAAGAAAATCGTTAATTCAATCGGATTTAACGGGTTTAAATAATGTGAGTGAGCCGATTTATCGGCTCTTGATAAATAGCAAAGCGTTAAGAAAAAAGCACTGCTTTTTTTAGCTTTACCATCTTGATTTTGTTTTCATTTTTTAGGAGGAAATATATGAAAAAATGTGTAAAAGTTTTGGCTGGTGCCTTGGCAGGTCTTATGGCACTCAGTTTTGTTTCTTGCGGCAAAAAAGGCGGCAAGGAAGTAACAATCCGCTACCAGCTCTGGGATTCTGCTCAGCTTCCGGCTTATCAGGCAGCGGCAGATAAGTTCATGGAAAAAAATCCAGGAATTAAAATCTCTATTGTTCAACTTGGTTGGGATGACTACTGGACTGGTCTTCAGACAGAAATGATTGGTGGAACTGCTGGTGATGTTTTCACAGACCACCTTGCAAAATACATGGACTTCGCAAGCAAAAATCAGCTTGTTGATTTGACTCCTTACATCAAACGCGACAATGTAAATACTGGTATTTACATGAACGACCTTGAAAAACTCTGGCAGAGTCAGGACGGAAAAACTTACGGTCTTCCAAAGGACTGGGATACAATCGCTATCGTTTACAACAAGCACCTTACTGATGCAGCTGGTGTAAGCCATGATGAACTCAATAACCTTACATGGAATCCTACAGACGGCGGAAGCTTTGAAAAGATGATTAAACGTCTTTCTGTAGATGCTAACGGAAACAACGGTCTTAGCCCTAAATTCGACAAAAAGAATGTTGTTCAGTACGGTCTTGTACTTTCTCATAGTGATGACCGCGGACAGGCTCAGTTCTCTGGATTGGCTTGCTCTACAGGCTGGACATACACAGACGGACTTTATGATGCAAACTACCACTATGATGATCCACGCTTTGTAAACACAATCAAATGGATGAAGAAAATGCAGGATGAAGGTTTCTCTGCTCCTTACACAGAAACTTCAAACGGTTCAGCTTCAATCTTCAACTCAGAAAAAGCAGCTCTGGTATTCGACGGTTCATGGATGATTGGTGCTTACAAAAACAACGGTGCATTTGATGTTGGATTCGCTCGCCTTCCTGAAGGACCAGCTGGCCGCAAATCTATGATTAACGGTCTTGGTGACTCTATCTGGGTTGGTTCAGAACACAAAGAAGAAGCATGGCTCTGGGTTAAATATCTTGCAAGCCAGGAAGCTCAGGATATCATCGGTTCTTACGGTGTTGTATTCCCAGCTATTGAATCTGGTGTAAACAACGCTTTGAACAAGTACTCAAGCAAGAACTGGGATGTTTCTGCATTCACAGACGAAGCTAAAGCTCCAAACGGAACTTTCTTGTACCCAATCGTAGATAACTCAGTTATGATTGGTCAGATTATGACACGTACTTTCGACCAGATTTTCCTTGGTCAGAAAGATGTTGAATCTGCACTTAAGGATTCTAATAAAGAGATTTTGAATCTTTTCAAATAGGTCGTTGTAAGACTTAAGGCCTGTGCAAGAAAAAGCACGTCGGCGAACCACGAGGCAGAACCATATCGGTTTTACGGAAAGAATGCCCCTCGAGGACTGCCTATTGGTTCGCTCGCCGCTGCTTTTCCTTGCAAAAAATTTTCGTTACAAACAATTTAGAGGATATATATGAGCATTCAGTTCAATAAAAACACAAATTCTTTCTTATTAAATACGCCGTCATCAAGCTATATTATAAGAATTTACGACAACCGCTACGTTTTGCATGGCGGATGGATTTCGCGCATTGACGACTGGGACGACGACATTTGCTCTATGCCTCTGATTGACCGCGCATTTGCTCCTGTTCCTGAAGAACTTCATGGCAAGGCTGATTTTTCTTTAAACTCTTTGCAGCAGGAATTTCCGACAAATGGACGCTCGGATTTTCGCATAGGCGCCTTTGAAGCTCTTTGCGCAGACGGTACTACAATTTCGGAATTTTTTTATGAATCACATAAAATTTATAAGGGAAAGACTCCAATAAAGGGGCTTCCTGCAACTTATACAAAAAAAGACAGCGAGGCAGACAGCCTTGAACTTAATTTGAAAGACCCTGTTACCGGCATTTCGGTAACCTTGATATATACAGTATGGAATGACCGCGACGTAATTTGCCGCAGAACGGTGGTAAAAAACGACAGCGTTTCGGCAGAAGGCATTTACAAAAATCAATCTGTAACTCTCCGCCGTGTGATGAGTGCCAGCCTGGACTTTATGACAAGCCGCTACAAAATGCTGCAGCTTTCCGGTGCCCATGCCCGCGAACGTCACGCAATCTGGAGACCGCTTGTGCCGGGAATCCAGAGCATAGAAAGCCGCCGTGGAACTTCCAGCCATCAGCAGAATCCTTTTATTGCACTTGCAGATTACAATGCCACAGAAACTACAGGTGAAGTTTTCGGCTTCAACCTGGTTTACAGCGGAAACTTTACAGCCGGCGTTGAAGTTGACCAGTTCAACATGAGCCGCGTTCAGATTGGCTTAGATCCATATAACTTCAACTGGAAGCTGGACGCTGGTGAAACTTTTGAAAGCCCGGAAGTTGTAATGGTTTACAGCAATAAGGGACTTGGCCAGCTTTCCCGCACTTACCACGACCTTTACCGCGACAATATGTGCCGCGGCGAATGGCAGTACAAGGAGCGCCCTATTGTAATCAACAACTGGGAAGCAACCTATTTCAGCTTTAATGCAGAAAAGCTCTTTAAGCTGGCAGACAAGGCAAAAGAAGAAGGAATCGAACTTTTTGTTCTTGATGACGGCTGGTTTGGAAAGCGTGATGATGACAGAAGCTCTCTTGGCGACTGGTATGTAAACACCAAAAAGCTTACAGGCGGACTTGAGGAAATTGCAGACGGAATCCACAAGCGTGGAATGAAATTTGGTCTCTGGTTTGAGCCTGAAATGATTTCTCCGGACAGTGATCTTTACCGTGCGCATTCTGACTGGTGCCTGCACGTAGACAGCCGTTCGCGAACTCTGGGCCGCCACCAGCTTGTGCTGGACCTTAGCCGCGACGAAGTTGTAGATTACCTGACAGAAACTTTGAGTAAAATCCTCAGCAGCGTTGCAATCGACTACGTTAAGTGGGACTTTAACCGTTCCCAGACAGAAGTTGCAAGCGGTTCTGCAAGTCCTGAAAATCAGGGAAAAACAAGCCACAAATATTATCTGGGACTTTACCGCCTGCTTGAAAACGTAACTTCCCGCTTCCCGCATGTGCTTTTTGAATCCTGCTCGGGCGGCGGCGGACGATTTGATCCTGCCTTCCTTTACTATATGCCTCAGTGCTGGACAAGCGATAACACAGACGGACTTTCAAGACTCGCAATTCAGGGCGGAACCTCAATCGCATATCCTTCCTCTGCGATGAGCTGCCACGTAAGTGCCGTTCCTAACCATCAGACAGGCAGAATCACAATGCTTTCTGAACGCGGCCACTGCGCAATGGCAGGAAGCTTTGGTTACGAGCTTGATTTGAATAAACTCAGTCAGCCTGAACTCCAGGAAATCAAAGAACAGGTAGAACTTTACAAAAAAATCCGCCACACAGTTCAGTTTGGTGACCTTTACCGTCTTAGAACTCCGTGGGACGAGCCAAGTCCTGCCGAAAGTACAGACTACACTGCCTGGAACCTTGTTTCAAAAGACAAAAAACAGGCCGTGCTCACTGTAGTTTGGAAGTTCCCTGAAGGCAACCCGGAAACCCAGCTGGTAAAACTTGCCGGCCTGGATCCAAAGGCAAAATACCGCCTGACCTGCTACAAGAGCGCTACAATCCGTGCTATGCTTGCAGACTTCCCGTTCCCGATTCCAGAAAGTGAATTTGCACCGTTCCCAGCCGACGTAACTACCTCCGGTGAAAAGCTGATGAACGCTGGCCTCTTCATTCCGTATAAGCCACAGTACGGAGGAAGTGTCCAGATAGTGTTAGAAAGGCTATAAAACTTAAGGCACTCGAAAGAGTGCCTTTTTTCTTTTTGTTATATAGAAAAGAATTCTATTTTGTGATAATTTATTCTAAGAAAATATTAAAAAGGAGAGTTTTATGAAAAAAGTATTCTATAAAGTAACTTTAGCTCTATTCATTTCTGCACTGTTTGTTTCATGTGCAAGCATTCCATCTGGAACAAAGGCAACCATGGAGGAAACTCAGGTTTCTCTGAATCGTGACCAGTACACAATTATTGGCCGCATTACAGAAAGTGCAACTGTTATTGCATCAAATAGTGCAATTAAACGTGAAGTAAAGAACTATGCAACTGGAATAAAAGAAATCAACAACGCATCTCTTAAGGGAGATGATGGCAATTACGGTTTTATCGGTTCAAATATTCCAGCTAACATGTCTGTAAAAGAAAGAGCCATTGCTCTTGCAACTTACAAACTTCTTAATGTAGCAAAATACAATAATGCTGATGCTCTCATCTATGTTACACAGGATATTTCTGTAAAACGTGAATCAGGCGCTAAAAGCTCTGTAACAGCAACAGTATCTGCACTTGCAGTAAAAGTAAAGGCTGATGTAGAAGCTGAAATCCCTGTAGTAGAAACTGTTACAGAAGAGGAAACTACTGAAGCTGAAATCACAACTGATGCAGAAGCTACAAGCACAGAAGAAACTGCTGAAACAGAAGTTGTAGAAGAATAGGATAAAATAATACTTAATATTAGAGTATAAATACAAAAAGGGCTGCCCTGCAAAGGACAGCCTTTTTTTTTAGTGGTGGAAGAGTCGGATTCCGTTGAATGCCATTGTCATGTTATAGGAATCGGCTGTTTCAATTACCTGGTCATCGCGAACTGAACCGCCCGGCTGGGCAATTACTGTTACGCCGGATTTTCTTGCCCGCTCAATGTTGTCGCCGAATGGGAAGAAGGCATCTGAACCAAGAGCAACGTTTGTGTTCTTAGAAATCCATTCTGCTTTTTCTTCGCGGGTGAAAACGCTTGGTTTTACCTTGAAGATATTCTGCCATTTACCTTCAGCAAGAACGTCCATGTATTCTTCGCCGATGTAAACGTCGATTGCGTTATCGCGGTCTGCACGTTTAATGCCGTCTACAAACTGCAATCCCAATACTTTTGGCGACTGACGAAGCCACCAGTTATCAGCCTTCTGGCCTGCAAGGCGGGTACAGTGAACGCGGCTCTGCTGTCCAGCCCCTATTCCGATTGCCTGACCGTCTTTTACAAAGCAAACAGAGTTTGATTGTGTGTATTTAAGAACGATAAGGGAGATAATGAGGTTTCTTTTGTCATCTTCGCTCAAAGTCTTATTCTTTGTTACGATGTTTGAAAGGGCAGACTGCTCATCAATTTTAAGGAAGTTGTGGCCCTGTTCAAAAGTTACACCGAATACCTGCTTCTTTTCCAAGTCTGCAGGAACGTAATTTGGGTCAATCTGAATTACAAGATAGTTTCCGTTTTTCTTAGCCTTGAGGATTTCCAAAGCTTTTTCTGAATATGAAGGGGCAAGAACACCGTCAGAAACTTCCTTTTTAATCAAAAGGGCAGTTGCTTCATCACATTCATCAGAAAGTGAAATAAAATCACCAAATGAACTCATACGGTCAGCACCGCGGGCACGTGCATAAGCGCAGGCAAGCGGAGTAAGTTCAACGCCGTCAGTAAAGTAAATCTGCTTGAGTGTGTCGCTAAGAGGAAGCCCAACAGCGGCTCCGGCAGGGCTAACATGTTTAAAGCTTGTTGCTGCGGGAAGTCCAGTTGCTTCTTTAAGCTCTTTTACAAGCTGCCAGCCGTTCAAAGCGTCCAGAAGGTTGATATAGCCCGGTCTTCCGTTCAAAACTGTGATTGGAAGGTCGCTACCATCGTCCATAAAAACCCGCGCCGGTTTCTGGTTCGGGTTGCATCCGTATTTAAGTTGTAATTCGTTCATGCGTGACATATTAGATTAATTCCTTGTCTTTTTCTACTTATTTTTATTGATGATTTTTTCTTCATACTTACCAGTTGCTATTTCGATGAAGCGTACAAAAAGCGATACTTTGTTGTCTTCATTCAAAGAAGCCCAGAGTTTATCAGCAAAGGCATTGAGGTCGCCGCCTTTAGCATCGATTGAAACTTTTACAGGCTCTCCGCTAAAGCTTGGAAGAGGATTTCCGTCACCCTGGTAAGTGTGGATGTAACGGCCTTCTCCTGCTGCAGGGTTATCATAATCAAAAGTCTGACGCAGGGTGCAGTCAGGATTTCCCTCGTCGCTCTTAAGAATTGAAAGTGCATAGCGGAGTTTTCCGCCTTCTACATCAAGAAGACTTGAAATGCGTGGAGTATAGTTTGGAGCATCGTGCTCATATTTACGGCTCAAAAGAGACTGTTCAAAGCTCAGGCCTTTTTTCATGCCGTCAAAAATTGTGTCAGTCTGGTCTCCGTTTGTAACAATTGTTTTGTTTCCCAGCTGGCGGACAGCTGCATAAATGATAAGACTTGGGTCACCTGCAATCAGGCTTGGATCAAATGCCTTTGTGCGTACAACTTCGCTTCCGTTTTCATCTTCTACAACAAAAATACGGTTGCGGCTTCCGGCACTGCGTCCCATAGTCCAGTAGGCAGAAACTGCAAATTTTCCATCAGCGCTGAGGCCTGCAACGATTCCTCGTCCAGGGTAGCTAACGCTGCCAGCTTCATTGAATAAATCAACCTTTGACATAAAAAAACTCCAGGTACTTTTTATAAAAAAAGGTGGCTTTGAGCACAAAGTCACCTTTTAAAATTCTATTTCTCGTATTTATTGTGCATTTCTTCAAGCACAGCCATAACTTTATCAATAGTTTTCTGCTTTGGATCCGGATCGTCAGCAGGAACCTTTGCAAGAACTTCATTACGGAATTCCTTACAATTGATTACAGGGCTGGCTGTTAAAGTTACAGTATCCTGCTCACAGATATCAGAAAGCATGTCATCCGGACTTTCAGGATTGATTCTGAGGGCATTTCCGTTAATAGAAACCAGAATCATGCAGTCAAAAAGACGCAGGTAGCTGTCGATTTCACGAAGTCCGCGTTTTGTTTCAGGTTTTCCTGGTCTATAGCGGGTACCACTTGGGAATACAAGAATTACCTGACCACGTTTTTTACAACCATCCATTGCGCGCATTGCGGCAAAGTTGATTTTGCGGGCTCTCTGCTCTTCTTCCTTCAGTTCTTCTTCACTTACCTGTTTTGCTTCCAGGGCGTTCAAACTGCGGGTAGGGTAGATTACAACGCGGGTAAAGCCTTCTGTAAAGGCACGTACAGCAGGGCTTGCTTCATTAAGCTTCATTCCGGCAACAGCAACGATACGTGAAGCAAAATCTTTTGCCCATGGTTCGCCCTCCTTTTCCAGAAGATAAAGGATTGCAGGCAAATCAAGGTTTGTGTAATGCTCCATAAGGATGAGGCCTGATTTTCCTTCCTTTGTTACTGCGTCATAAAAAGCCTTAAAATTTTCGATATTTCCCAAACCTGAATCCGGCTTAAAATTGTCGTCCAGAAGTTTGTACATGTATTTACGAGTTTCAAGGTTTGCTTCTTCATAAACCTTTGTTTCATCAATTTTTGCGGCAGCTTTAGAAAGTTTCATGATTTCAGTAAAAACGCTGCTGTATTTTTCTTTTAAGGTCTGACCCATTATTATCCTCTTATAAAAGCTTAGGGCAATTATAGCACTTTTCCCATATAAAAAAAACTAGAAAGTGAAAAATTGCAATATTAAAATTACAGTGATAAAATATTGTTATATTAAAAGGAGAAAATCTATGAAGAAAAAACTTTTTACTGCCCTGGCTGCCCTGTTTTTTGTAAGTGCAGTATTTGCCCAGCCTGAAAAAAATTATGGCGGTGGAAAACCCTGGATAAACAGCCTTATTAAAGAAAATGTTATGAAGGCTCAGAAGCCTTCGCCAAAAGAAGACTTCCAGCTGTATGTTAATTATGACTGGCTTAAGAATACTGACATTCCTGAAGGAAAAAGGGATTACAGTTCTTTTGCAGAAGTAGAAGATGCTATTCAGAAGAATATTCTTGAAGTTCTTACAAATCAGAACATTCCGGGAATTGATGCAGAAAACGTTCGTTCCTTGTATAAGGCAATCTTGGACTGGGATGCAAGAAATGCACTGGGGTTGAAGCCTGTTGAGGATATTATCAGCCAGATTACGGGAATTACTACAATTGACCAGCTTTCTGATTTTATCACAGACCCTGATAAAACATTTCTGGTAAATCAGTTCTTTAGTATTTATAATCTGCCTAAATATGATGATTCCTCATCCTATATTGCTTCACTGGGTTATGACTCTTTTATTCTGGATGATGCAGCTGAGTATAAAAAACGCACTGAAATCGGCGACAGATATTATCAGGCTTATCTTTACAGAACAAAGGCTCTCTTTGCCCGCCTGGGATATTCCGAGACTCAGGCAGAAAAAATGCTGGATGATACTCTTAAGCTGGAAGCAATTCTTGCAAAGAAATCTTATACTAATGCCGAAGGTAACTCTCCATATTTTATAAAGAAGATAAATAACATTTATTCACCGGAAAAAACTTTCGCTCTCTGCAAAAATTATCCGCTCAAGCGTTTAATCGAAAATATGGGCTATGGAAATGCAAAAGAGTTTATGGTTATATCTCCCAAAAACATAGCCGAAGTGGATAAGATTTACAAAAAGGAAAATCTTGAGCAGATAAAGACTATTTTGATTGTAAAAACTGTAAATAATTATGCAAATCTTCTGGATAGAAAAGCTTATGAGATTTGTCTTGATGCAGAGAATATCATTAATGGATCTAGCGGAAGGTTACCTGATCAGAAAATGGCTGTTGAAGCAGTTCAGAGTATGCTTAATACTCCTTTGAACCGTGCTTATCTGGCACGCTATGATCTTTCAAAATTAAAGGAAAATATTACAGCTATCTGTGAAAATCTTATTTCAATTTACCGTAACATGCTTGAGGAAGAAGACTGGCTTTCTGAGGCAACAAGAGCAAAAGCCCTTGAAAAACTTGATAATATGAAAATCCATGCTATCTATCCTGAAAAATGGGTTGATTACAGCGGATTGAAGTTAAAAGGACTTTCCTTCTTCGATTGTATGAAAGCTATTGATGCTTATAACAGAGATCTTATTCGTTCTCATACAAATGGTAAAGTTGATAAAGAACTTTGGGGAGCAGAAGAGCTTCTTATTGCAAATGCCTTCTACATGCCTTCAGAAAACTCTATCAATATTATTCCAGGCTTGCTGGATAAGCCTTTCTATTATGAAGGAATGTCTCAGGAAGCCCTTCTCGGTGGTATTGGAACTGTAATCGGACATGAAATCAGTCACGCCTTTGATACTCAGGGTGCCCAGTTTGATAAGGACGGAAACATGAGTAACTGGTGGACAAAGGCCGATTATGCTGCTTTCCAGAAACGCGCAGCTAAGCTAATTGCTTATTATGACAGCATTACAATCTGGGAAGGCCTGCAGGCTCAGGGTGCCCTTGTTCAGACAGAGGCAATTGCAGATATGGCAGGCGTAAAGGCCATTCTCAAACATGCAGAAAGCCTTCCGAATTTCAATTACAAAGAGTTCTTTGAAGCCTTTGCAAGGGTTTGGTGTAGAGTTATGACTCCGGAAGCAGATTACTGGTATACTTTTAATGACCCGCATCCAAAGGCTTGTTTGAGAACAAATGTAACTGTTCAGCAGTTTGAGGAATTCTATAAAACTTACGATGTAAAGCCTGGTGACAATATGTATTTAGCACCGGAAAATAGAATTTTGGTTTGGTAAGTCATTTAAAAAAAATGGCTCCCGGTCGCAAAGTGTGGTGCAAAACCGCGCAATAATGCGCTACACGTTATTTGTGGTAAAGTAACTATAGAACCGGTCGCTATTGCGACCACCACAAATAAAGTGTTTTTGCCCCACACTTTACTCCCTCGCGCCAATTTTCCTAATTGTATAATCTTCTTACCGAACCAATGCCTTCGACATCCAGCGCTTACTAACCCAGCGGAATACCATTACGATTCCGCGGGTAGTTTCGTCCAGGCCGATTCCAAGCCAGCAGCCTGCAACGCCCCAGCCAAGTTTTAGTCCTAAAAGCCAGCTTAAGAAAACCATAATACACCAGTTAGAGAACATTCCGTACAAAACCGGGAAGCGGATATCACCGGCACCCTTAAGACCGCCAATCCAGATGAGGTTGAGCGAGCGGCCGAATTCAACAAGGATTGAAAAACGAAGCAGTGTATTTACCAGTTTGAAAACTTCGGGATTCTTTGTAAAAATCGAAATTATCGGAGCGTCAAAAATGTTGACTAAAGAAATCATCGATACAGAAACAGCGGTTGCAACCAGCGAATAGCCGAACATCTTTTTGTAGGCAATCTGGCTCTGCTGGGCACCAACGAAGTAGCCGGCCTTAATCTGGCAGGCAGCCCCCATTCCAATTGCAACGATGTAAACGTACTGGCAGATTGTTCGCGTGTAAACCTGAGCCGACATTGCGTAAGTTCCCAGAGTGGAAATCATAGCCATAATTACAATCTGAGAAATATTGTAAGAAAGGCTTTCGCTGGCAGTAGGCACACCGATTGAAAGGATAAGTTTGTAGAAAGAGCGCGGTGTTGTGCGTACAGTTTTGAGGTTGAAAGCCACGTCTTTTTTCCGCTTTATGATTATCTGAAGCAGAATGCAGGAAACAATCATTGAAACAAGGGAAGCGCCTGCAACACCCTTTACGCCAAGAATCGGGAAGCCGAAGAAGCCGTACAAAGAAAGGGCATTTCCCACAACGTTGATTACATTTGCAACAAAGGTCACGTAAAGAGCCTGCTTTGTATAACCGTAAGCGCGCAGGATTGCCGACTGCAAAAGGCTGCCCGCATTAAAAATAGCACCGATTCCGCCAAAAATCACAAAGTAGTCAAAGGCGGACTTACGAACTTCATCCTCCAGAGTATAGCAGCTCAAAAGGGGCTTTGTTCCGAAGAATACCAGCGCTGTCAAAAGCACGCCCAGCGACATAATCATAACGGTAGAGGCATTCGCAACGTGATTAAGCTCCTGCTTTGACTTTTTAGCCCCGATATACTGGGCCAGCACAATTGTAGTTCCCGTTGTAATCACGCTGAAAAGCAGCATCAAAAAGAAAACATACTGGGTCATAAGACCGACGCCCGCAACCGCAGCACCCGAGTAGGCACTAAGCATTACGGTATCTGCAGAACCAACCAGAATACGGAAAAACTGTTCCAGAACCAGAGGCAGGCAGAGCTTGTGCATTGGAAGGGAGCCCTTAGGCGCTTTTGAAACTTCCATTTCGTACATATATTCCTGACGTTCTTCTGCCGGATTTGCCTTATTAAAACGTCCACCAGTTAAAGAAACCCTCTTCATTCCCAGGTTTTCCATGGTTTTGTAAGAGGCAATATTTTCTGCATCGCAGTGAGCAATGTATTTTTTGATTTTAAGGTTTTTGCTTCCCCATTCAATCAGAGCCTGAGCCGCTTCTGCCGCATAGCCATTGCCCTGAAATGTCTTCTGAATAATCCAGCCCAGTTCGGCATTCTGTCCCTCTAAAATCGTAAAGGAAATGCCACCGATATGCTGTTTTTTATACAAAATTGCATACTGAAAGTCAGTCTGATTTTCGCTGTGCCACTGAGCCTCGCATTCCCTGATAAATTTCTGCGTATCTTCCAGCGAATCGCTTGGCAAAAATGTCATCATTTTTGTGATTAAAGGGTCAGATGCATAAGCGTGAGCTGTCTGCAAAAATTCACTTGTCATTGGAACAAGTTCCAGCCGCGGTGTTTTCAAATAATATGGCTTCATAATAATTCTCCTGTGTACTGGCTACTTGCCGACACAAAAGTTTGCAAAAATGCTGCCCAAAACGTCGTCCGGAGTTACATCACCGGTTACTTCGCCAAGGCAGTCCAGGGCTTCTTCCAGATCCTGAACAACAGCATCCAGAGTATAGTTATCGTCTGCACTGATAAGTGCGTGCTTTACGTTTTCCAGGGCTTCTGCAACGGAGTCGCGCTGGCGTGCCGAACCAAGTCCAGCCTGCTCGCGGTCGGTGGTCAGTCCCGAAGTAAGGATTTTGGCAATCTGCGCGAAAAGTAGTGGAATGCCGGTGCCGGTTTTAGAAGAAATCTGTACTTGTAGAGGAGGGGGAAGAATCCCCCTAGCTGCAGCCGGCAAGCCGTCTTCCGCTACCCTCTCTGCGGGGGATACCCCCGCAACGCCCCCAGCCTGGTTCTTGTCAGACTTAGTCCAAACCACAATAAGGGGTTCCTTGCAGTTTTTTATGAATTCTTCGTCTTCCGCTGTCGGTTTTGTAGTGCTGTCTATTAAATACAAAACTACATCTGCATCGCTGGCAAGGTTTCGGCTGAGCTCTACTCCCTGAGCTTCAATTACATCGTC
Source organism: Treponema sp. JC4 (assembly GCF_000260795.1). Taxonomy (GTDB): domain Bacteria; phylum Spirochaetota; class Spirochaetia; order Treponematales; family Treponemataceae; genus Treponema_D. Next base: position 3,929 of record NZ_AJGU01000024.1, on the reverse strand, counting down.
AGTTTCTCGGAGACCTGCTGTATCAAACAAACGAACCGGAATTCCATTAATACTTGCCCAGCTTTCCAGCCAGTCGCGGGTGGTTCCTTCTATGTCACTTACAATTGCGCGTTCTTCCTTCAAAATTGCATTGAAAAGCGAAGATTTTCCGGCGTTGGTGCGGCCTGCAAGAACAACTCGGGCTCCGTCCTGGTAGAGTTTTTCGCCCTTCCAGCTGTCGGCAAGAGTCTGAAGGCGGTCTCGGGCAAGTTCTATATCCTTGCGGTCAAAGGTGTCGGCAATTGTTTCCTCGTCTTCAGGGTATTCAATTTCTACTTCTATTGAAGCAAGTGTGTCTATAATTAGTTTTTTGATGCTGTCGATTTCTTCAAAAAGTGAGCCTGAAAGGCGGCCCACGGCGTGGCTGCGGCCTGCATCTGTGTGGCTGTCTATAATTTCTTTTACGGCTTCGGCCTTTGTAAGGTCGGTTTTTCCGTTGATGTAGGCGCGGAAGGTGTATTCACCGCGTAGTGCCTGACGGAAGCCGGATTTAAGCATGAGAGTCTGAATTGCCGTAACAACGGCAGGGCCTCCATGGCAGAAAATCTCGACCATGTCTTCACCGGTAAAGGATTTTGGTGCGCGGTATACAGCCAACATAACCTCATCTATGCGTTTTGGGGTTTTGCGGGGGTCGTGGGTCGTAATTGGTTCTACAGTTTTCAGCGTACTTGAACCCACTAGCACTTCGTCGCTTCGCAACGAAGTGGTTTGAGATTCCCCTCCTTCCTGTATCCACCCGTACACCAATGTATTTCCCGGGGCGGCCAGCAGTGCCTTGGGGCGCGAGAAAACTTTGCTTACTAATTCGATGCAGTTTTTGCCGCTTAAACGAACAATGCCCAGAGCTGCGGGAGCCAGGGCTGTTGCGATTGAGGAAATTGCTTCTTCCGGTGTGTAGGAGCCTATAGTCATAGGCTCATTTTACTTATTTTGAGGGCAAAATGGGAAGAGCCGGCGTCATAAGGAATGGAAAATAACCGCCTTTTATATCGTCTTCAAGGGACTGTGGCAGAATTGTATCCAGAATGGAAAGGCCTGTGTCCACAAACTTTGGCTTTTCGGCAAGTCCGACTGCTGGCTTTGGCACACTTTCTGCGGCTTCAGGGGTTTTTCCAACGTAGGGCTCGGTGCCCACGTCGGCTGGAGTTGTCGTGTAGTCGCCGCCGTTGTTCCAGCACATATAGCCGCGGTTGATTGAGTCGCGGGTGCCGTAGAATTCGCGCTTGATGTAGTCAGAGTTGTAATAGAGGCGGTCGTAGCTTACGCCAAGGTAGAAGCTCTGAATCCAGGGGCGGATGATGGCACGGTTGCGGCAGAGAATTGTATTTCGGTATGAGCCGTAATAGTAAATGCGGTAGGTGCGGTCTTCTGCAGGCGGATAGTTCATAAAGGTCTGCTCGAAGTGGCTCGGGTAGAACATTGGGCCGATTACGTCCACGTATTCTGCCAGCATTTCGGCGTCCTGGCCTGTGCGGGTGCCTGAGCGGTACCAGCCGTTAGCGCCGTAAATGTCGATGCCAATTGGCGCGTCGATGTTTTCACGGGCGTAAGAGAGGAAGCTGATGAGGGCACTTTCCTTGTCCATGCCAGGGCTACGCCAGCGGTAGGTGGCATTTCCCAGATTGAGGCCGTCGGTCGGGAAGCGGATATAGTCAAACTGAATTTCGTCAAAGCCGCGTTCGATAAGCTCTTTTGCAACTTCGATGTTATATTCCCAGACTTCTTCTGAATAAGGGTCTACCCAGTTTTCGTCGTAATAGCCCATCTGCTGCTCGCCGGTAGGATTTCCTTCTTCGTCGAGAACGTCTTCCATACCCTTTGTGCCAAGCCAAGGCTTTTTGAGCTTGTAATCCCAGACTGCGTATTTTCCGCCTGCGTAAGAAGCCAGTGAGCGGTCCTTAAAGGTTACGATGCGGGCAACCATATAGATATTTTCTTTTTTGAACTGGCTGATAAAATCGTCCAGGTTGATTGCATACATTGAAGTTTTTGCTTTTGCAAGTACGTCTGGATTTTTTGAATCGTAGCGGAGAAGACCATAGTCATCCTTCATATCGATTACAAGACCGTTCATGTTGCGGTCTTTTACTGCGCTGATGTACTTGTCGATTCCAGCCTGATTGCGGCACTGGTAGGCAGAGGCATAAATACACTTGCGTCCGTTAGCAACTTCTGCGTATGGGGAATTTACTGTGCCTGGGTAAAGGAGCCAGAGTTCGTTGAGGAGGAGGCCTTTTGCAAAGCCTGAGCGGCCGGTTGGAATCCAGGCTGTGTTTATCATGCCTGGAACCTTTGAAAAGGCTTCGTTCCAGTCTGCAAAACGGGCTGGAACTCCAGGCGAGGTCAAAGATTCAATATCAACTGAGCCGAAGCCTTCCAGGGTTGTATAGAGAATTACGTTGTCTATAGATGTAAGTCCGTCGATGGTTGCGGCAGGAGTGTCTCCCTTGTAAATGAGTTCAGCCCGCATTTCATCCCAGTTGAAGCGGTAAAGGCGGGGCAGATAGGTCTGGGAAATATAAATTTCTGTGAAAACAGAACCGTCAGCGCGGGTGCGTACTATAGGAAGAATGTCTGCAATTTCATCAGGCGAGCTGAGAGAAGGCATGATTTCAAAACCGGCAGATACATCTGTCCAGACTGGATTTTTTCTGTCCGGGAATGTGTAGGAAAGTCCGAAAATAGGATGACTCATAAATACAACTGTTTCGCCCTGAATTGTAGCAACAGCAACGGCTTTTACGCCCGGGGTATTGCGGCTTGTTGAACCGAGTGCTTTCCAGGAACGGCCTGCGTCTTTTGTGTAGAAAACATTGTCTTTTGTGGCGGTTACAATCTGATTGTTGTTAACAGGGTTTACGCAGATATCCTTGAGCTCCTGAATCTGTTTTTCAAGAGAAGTCTGCTTGTCCTTATATTTTTTGATTGTGAGGAAGGAAAGTCCTTCGTTGCGCTCTTCAAAGTGTTCAAGGTCGGAAGTAAAAATAATGCCCTTTGTAGTGCGCATAATCCAGCAGGGAGTAAGATGCTTTTTTTCTGTAGCAAGATTTACCTGAACAATCTGGTCTACTCGTCCCTCTGTCCAGAGAGGAATTGCGTTATTATTAGAAGTGATTTTAAAAAGTCCGTTATCCGAGCCAACGATGAAGTTTGAAAGGCTTGAATCCTTTTCATCAAGAGGCACAACGCGGTCGGGAAGTTGATAGAGAGGTTTTACGCTCTGAGAAGAGGTCTCCTGTGCGAATGCTGGTACGTTTATAAATAAAAAGCCGAGTACAAAAAGTAGAACTATCATACTTCTTGTATCGGCAAAAAATTTCGTTAGTTAAGTAAAAAAAATTGCAAAACCTTACGCAAAGAACCGCATTTTGCTACGCCGAGAACGCTGATTGGAAATTATTATACATTTCCAGCGTTCAATGCTTCGCAAAACGCGAACCTTTGCTCTGGTTTTGCCTTTACCAAACTTCAGCTATTTTTTCCTATACAATCTGATCCAAAACGTCTACAACGGTTGGGTCGTAGAACTGAGGCTGCTCGCGGAGTTTAGCGATGGCAGTCTCTTTATCCATGGTCTCGCGGTAATTTCGTTTACTTGAAAGTGAAACGAAAGATTCTGCAACGTGGATAAGGCGGGCAATCTGTGGGATTTCGTCGCCCTTAAGTCCGTTTGGATAACCTGTTCCGTCCATATTTTCGTGGTGCTTCATGGCAGCATCTTCAAATACAGACCAGAATTTCTTTGGAACGAATTCCAGATGTTTTTCTGCAAGTTTAACGTGCTCTTTAATAGCCTCTTTCTGCTCTTCTGTAAGGTTTGTAGCAGCAAGAAGTTCCGGATCAATTCCAAGGAAGCCTGCATCGTAAATCATTGCGGCGCAGAAATT
>NZ_AJGU01000023.1 GCF_000260795.1 Treponema sp. JC4 | reverse complement strand
GCACCAGGAAAATTCTGCTCTGTCGGACAAGTTCAAAAACACCCTGTCTTTTCCACAAATTTGACATTACAAAAAAGAAAAGAAGAACAATAATTAAAGAAGCTGCTACCGGATAAAAGGGATTACAGAGGGCAAAAACAAGAGAATATACAGCGCCTATAGCATAAACAACTTTATTTTTTGCAAAGCCAAATAAAACAAGAGAAAAAATAAGTACAAAAAGAGGAATTAAAAAAGGATATGTAGAGTTTGAATCAATTCCTGCATTTAATTTATTCTGATTTAAGGCAGCCGCAGTTTTTTCAAGCTGAGCCTTATATTCAGCAGGTGCATAATAAAGCTTGTAGGCCTGAGATTTATCAAAAAAGAAAGCCTGACGTTTTGTAAGGTAAGAATCTTTTGCAGAAAGCCGCAGAAGAGAAGCTTCCGGGGAATTTTCCTTTAAGGCAAGCGGAATATACTGATTAGTATAGCAGGCATACTGATCAACTCCGTTAGCAGAAAGGGCTTTTTTTACACTTTCTTCAGGAGCCGAAGCCGTAACATAAAGCACACTGTATTTTTTCCACAATCTCCCCTGAGGAACAGAGCGAAAGGTAAAAATCACAAGCAGAGAAAGAATAGAAGCTATGGTGTAAACAATTTTCAAACTTGTTTTCATTTTTTAATTACAGTCTGCTTTTAATCAAGAATTGAAAAAGCAAAGCCCACAAAAAATCCAAGAATACAGCCGCAGATTACTTCCATTGGAGTATGACCAAGTACTTCTTTAAGCTGTGAATATGAAGAAATATATTTTTTATTCTGAAGTTCCTTTCCAATCTCGTTGATTTTTTTAGCCTGCATACCAGAAGAACGCCTTACGCCAAAAGCATCGCGGATAACGACAAAAAAGAACATCAGTGAAAAAACAAAAATATCAGAATCAATACCGTGGCGGAAGCCGATTGTAACACAAAGCGATGTAACAAGGGCTGAGTGACTGGAAGGCATACCACCGGTTTTCCAGATAAGATTTTCAAAAAGATTGGGAAGAGAACGAATTCTTCCATAAACTAAGTTGATTCCCGTTTTTATAAACTGAGCAATAAGCCAGCTGAAAATACAGGCCAGCCACACGGGATTGTTTATAAAGCCTTTTATCTGATCTATAAGAGCCGGGAGCGTCATAAGGCTCTCTGCGGCAGAAAAATTCTGATTCATAAGATTTACATATTTTAACACGAGAAGGCAAAATTTACTACTGTATTTTTAGAAAAGTTGCTATTATGCTCTTATGGATTTTAAGACTTTTACGGCAGCAAAAAACGACAACGACCGCAGATTAGACAAAATCATCAGGATTTTTGCGCCAGAACTTTCACTTTCACAAGTCTATAAATACATAAGAAAAGGCCTTATCAAAATCAACGGAAAAAAGGCGAAAAATGATTCCCATGTTATGGAAAATGACCAGATTCAGATTGCAGCTTTTATTTTAAATGCTGAAAAAACTGATGATGAAGGCGCCGCAAGCGTCGCGTCTTATAAGGCAACTCCCCGCTTAAAAGTTGTATTTGAAAACCAGCATCTTCTAATTATTGACAAAGATTATGATGTCAGCGTCCACGGAAATGACAGCTCACTTGAAAAAGAAGTCTGCGAATACTACAAAAGCACAAGAAAAGATGCCTCTCTTTCCTTCCGTCCTGGCCCCCTTCACAGGCTGGACAGAAAAACCACCGGTCTTCTGTGCTTTTCCATGAGTCTTGAAGGCGCCAGATGGTTTTCTAAAAACATTCAGACTCACGCAGTTCAGAAAAAATACGCTGCTCTTTTGGAAGGAAATTTAGCAAAAAAAGAAGATTGGGAAGACAGGCTTGAAAAAGAAGAAGGAAATCAAAAAGCTTTTCATAGAGTAAAGGCTTCAGAAGAGGGAAAAAAAGCCTTTACTACAGTAACCCCAGTCGCCCACGGAGTTTTTAATAACAGAGAGGTTACATTAGCCGTGATGGACATTAAAACCGGGCGTACCCACCAGATCCGCTCGCAAGCTGCCCTGCACAAGCATCCGCTTTTAGGAGATACAGCCTATGGCGGAAAGGCAATAATAAATACGGAGAGAGATTTTTATTTACAGGCCTTCAGCCTTACCTTCCCCGAAAATCCAATCGGGCTTGCGGATGAAATAAAAATCCCCCTTTCCGAAGCTTTTAAATCAATTTTAAAAGAATGTAACATCAATGACTTTGAGGTTTAATTACTTTTGAAAATCAAAAATTGGAGTTATAATAAATTGATGGCTGATTTGATTAAAAATATTGCACAAAAATTTAAGCCTGTAATGGTATATGCTCTTGTTGGTGAAAGCGGAACGGGAAAAAGTTACCGTTCAAAAGGCCTTATGGAGCAGTACGGAATCAGAGCCATTATTGATGACGGTCTTTTAATCCAGGATGATAAAATTATTGCAGGCCGTTCCGCAAAACGAGAAAAAACCTACATGGGCGCTGTCAGGGTTGCCCTTTTTGATGACAAGGAACACCGCGATTCTGTTGCAAAAATTTTACGTAAAACTCACATAAAAAAGATTCTTCTTATTGGAACTTCAGAAAAGATGGTTACAAAAATCGCCATGCGACTTCAGCTTCCCCAGCCTCAGAAAATCATTCATATTGAAGATATTTCCAGCGCAGAAGATATTGAAAAGGCTCAGAAATCCCGCCATGTAGAGGGAAAACACGTAATTCCTGTTCCTTCTATTGAAGTAAAGCAGAAATACCCTACAATTTTTTCTAATTCCCTTCACGACTTGATTGGAAAAAGCAGCTTCCTTTTCAAAAATAAAAAGAACAAAGTCACAAAAATGATTGAAAAATCAATCGTGCAGCCGGAATTTTCTAAAAAAGGCCGCATTGAAATTTCAGAAGCTGCCCTTACCCAGATGACCATGCACTGCGTAAGCGAATGTTCTCCTGACGTAAAGGTAAAGAAAATCTCTGTAAAAAAAGATAACCGGGGCTACAAGCTGATTGTTACAATTGACGTACCCTTTGGAACCCAGCTTACAGGAAAAGTACACAAGCTTCAGCAGTATATTATTGATAAAATTGAATCCTTTACTGGCATTCTTATTGAAGACGTAAATATCATCATCGATAAAATTTCAATGGAAAACCGGGAAAAGAAGGAAGACAAGGCAAAAAGCCCGGGTGAATTCGGAGTAAAACTTAAAGCGCCTAAAAAATAAGGCCGGTCATTTAAACCGGCATCTTCTTATTTCTTAGTTTTCTTTTTACCTTTTGATTTGGACTTTGGCTTTTCTTCTCCAGCCTTTTCCTTATCCTTCTTTTTAGGCTTATCTTTCGGGCGTTCCTTTTCTGTAAGCTTTATTGTAACCCCCTGAGCCTGCAGGGCAGCTTTAACAGCATATTCAAGTTCACGGCGCACAGGATTCATAGGAAGTACAAAATTGCGGCATTCTGTCCAGGTTTTTGCGTAAAGCTCGCTGACAGAAGACTTTCCTTCCACCTCGCCTTTCCAGTCTGTAAGGCTTGCAACAAAATCCTGAATCATAAAGACCATTTTTTTGCCAAGGCGGGCATCACTTTCAAGCTGGTTAAGCTGATCAAGCATTTTAATGCTCTGCATATATTTGCGCTCAAAGGCACGGCTTTCGTAAATAAGGGCTGTTGCAGACGGCTGAAGATACATGTAAAGATCACACTTCAAAGCTTCAGCAATAATTTCAGAAGCATGAGAGTTATTCAAAATCTTAAGCATTTCTTCTGTAAGGCGTGAAGGAGAAACCTGCGATAAAAGAGCCGAAGATGCTATGATTTTTCTGCGGAGACTTCGGGACATTTTTGCATGAGTTGTAGCAGAATATTTAATTGCCCTAAGCATTCGCACAGGATCTTCAATAAAAATCTTATCAACCGGTATAACCGGACGAAGGACATGCTTTTTAATATCTTTCATGCCGCCAACATAATCGATTACCTGTTCCTGAACAGGATCGTAGTAAAGGGCATTTAAAGTAAAATCACGGCGCTGAACGTCTTCTTCAATTGTTCCAAAGGCGTTACCTACAGAACCATCGCAGATTGAGCGGAAGGTGCTTACTTCAAAGATTTTTTCGCCAAATACAACGTGAACAAGACGGAAACGACGTCCGATTATGCGAGAATTTCTGAATATTTTCTTTATTTTTGATGGGGTCGCGTCTGTAACAATATCAAAATCTTTTGGTTTGTTACCAATTATCAGATCTCTGACGGCACCGCCGACAATATAGGCGGTATAGTCTGCATCTCGCAGACGATTGATAATCTGAAGGGCGTCAGGATCGATATTGGCATGTGGTATAAGATGTTCTGATTTTGTGTAAACTACGGCTTTTTTTACAAGCTTCCCATTCTTATCAGTACCATAACGATATAACACGATGTGATTATATTATTTGAAAATGGTGTAAATTTCAATATAGCTCCCGGTAGCAGAGTATGGGGCAAAACCGCGCCATAAGGCGCTACATGCTATTTTTGTTAGGAAACTATTAACGCGCCGCTAGCGCGGCAGACAAAAATAGAATGTTTTTGCCACATACTCTGCTACCTTGCGCGTCTTACACTAATTTTTCTAACCATTCAATCACATCTTTTTCTACTATATCTTTATCATTCTCGTTGAAGATTTCGTGGCGGTCACCTTCGTAACTCTTGATAGAAAGATTTTTTACGCCGTTAGTCTTGTAGATGTTATAAAGCTTTTTAATTGTAGCGCCGTAAGAGCCGACCGGGTCTTCTGAACCGTAGATAAAGAAAATCGGAAGGTCGTTTGAGATTTTTTTGATATTGGCACTCTTATGAATCTGCTTAAGACCATGAGTCATATCGTAGAAGAAAGAAGTTGTAAGAGGAATTCCGCACCACTTATCATCATAATACATCTGAATATTCATCTCGTTGGCAGAAAGCCAGTCACATTCAGTTTTTGGATTTTTAATGCGCTTGTTATAAGAGCCGAAGGAAGCATTTGAAAGAACCTTTACAATAGAATCTCCACCGCAAAGAGCTTTTACAAGAGCAGTCATTAAGCAGCCGCCTGCAACAAGAGAAGGCATAGGACCTGCAGTTCCGCAGAGAATACAGCCGTCAATCAAAGTGGAGTATTTTTCGATAAAGCCCTGAGAAATAAAAGAACCGAAAGAATGACCAAGAAGGAATACTTTTTACCCTCAAATTCCTTTTTATCGGCTTCAATCATTTCGTGCAGATCTTCTACAACACGGTTAAATCCGTCTTTATCAGCAAGTTTTCCAAACTTACCCTTACCTTTTTTTTCTGCATTTTCTGCAGTTCGTCCGTGACCGCGCATATCATAAGCAACAAGGGCAAAACCGCTTTCGCAAAGAACAGAACCAAGTCTGTCGTATCTTAAAGAATGCTCAGCAAGTCCGTGGTGGAGCTGAACAACTCCCTTTATATTTTCAACTTCATCAGGAATCCATTTAGTAACCCAAAGCTCAAAGCCGTCACTCATAGTCTGGAAATCACTCTTAGTAGTCATACTTTCTCCAAAATGTTAAATTAAGATATGAATATTATAACAGATAAAATTGTTTTTGGTGGAAAAACTTTAACAAAAATCGACGGAAAAACCGTTTTTATTCCATATACTATGCCCGGTGAAGAGCTGGAAATTAAAATCACAGAAGAAAAGCGGGATTATAATAACGCAGAAATTGTAAATATCATAAAGCCAAGTGAGCACCGGGTAAAAGCAGCATGTCCTTATTACGAAAAATGTGGTGGCTGCAATATGATGCACATTGAGCCAGCTTACCAGCGGGAACTTCGCAAGCAGATGCTGACAGATATTTTCCTGCAGAACGGCATTGATATTTCTGACAAGGTAGAAATTGTTTACGACCGCGACACAAATTACCGCTGCCGCTTCCAGCTCAACGACGGGGGACTCAGCCAGAAAAATGCAAACGTAATTATTCCGGTAGAAAACTGCCTTTGCGCAGAAGAACCTGTAAACGCATGGCTTAAAGAAACTCCGGCAGCAGAACGGGGCAAAGGGCGCACTCACCTTTTTGGAAGCTCTTTTATGGTAAGTAACGGCCAGAACAGCGGAAAACTTATAGTTGCTGACGAATCAGGCGATGGCAAAAAAAGCGGAATTGTAGTAAAAGGCTCTTCTAAAAAGAAGCTTAAACTTAAGGAAAATAAATATTTTAGCGGAACAATGCTTTCTCCAAAGAATACAGTTACCGTTTGCATTGGTGGAAAGAATTTAAGCTTTGACGTTCGCGGATTTTTCCAGTCTAACCTTTTTGTTTTTGAAAAAGTTGTAAAACTGATTTGTGACACCCTTGGAGCTGGAGAAAGAGTCCTTGATATGTATTCAGGCTGCGGTTCAATTTCAGCCTTCCTTGCAGACAAGTTTAATCAGGTGGTTTTAGTTGAACACAACCGAGACGCCCTTGTTTTTGCTGAGCAGAATATGGCAGGAAAAGGCCACGTAAGTTACGGACTCAGCGGCGCAAACTGGGTAAAAAACTGCGCTTCTATGTGCGGCGACTTTGATGCCTGCGTAATTGACCCGCCGCGTTCCGGAATGGAAAAAGAAGTCTGCGATTATCTTTGTAAAAGCGGAATTCCTCAGATTCGCTCTCTTTCCTGCGATCCTGCAACCCACGCCCGCGACAGCGCAAAACTGATTGCAGCCGGCTATTCGCTCGAAGCGATTTATCTTCTTGATTTTTATCCTAACACCAGCCATATAGAAAGTCTTGCGGTATTTGTAAAATGAAAAAGTTTTTCTTCCTTCTGATATGTTTGATTTACTCTTCTTCCCTTTTTTCTGAGGAAACCGAATCCCTGGAAAAGCCTGTAATGCTCTGGCAGACTGTTCTTTCGGGTAAAGTGCTGACTGAGCCTGCAAAGTTTTATTACGGCTTTTGCGTGATTACAGACGCCCGTAAAATAGACTGTCTCAACTACGAAGGAAAAAAACTCTGGGAAAAGGAAGTCTCGCATCCAAGAGAATGTCAGATTTTTCCCCTCGATTACGAATTTCTTCTTCTTTCAGACAATTCTAATAATACCGTAAGCCTTATAAACCCAAGCGGACTCAGGCTCTGGGAAGCAGAAATCAATTTTAAGCCGGAAAAAGTTCTGAGCGGTGATGACGGCAGAATCTATGTTTATAACGAAAACCAGATTGCCTGTTATGGAATTAACGGAATAAAAAAGTGGCAGAAGAGTTCGGATGTAAACCCCGGCCTTTTAAAAATCAATCCTTTTGGAAAACTGGATACAGAAAACAAAAATCCCCCTGCCTTCTCCTTTTCACAAGATCAGGAAATCATAAAAAAACACTTCCGCGATTATGCCTACGCTTTTTTTTACGACAAAAAACACGCCCTTATCTGTAAAAATAACTGGACTCTGGAATACTATTATTTTAATGAAGAACAGCAGGTATCAGGTCTTACCGCAAAGAAAGCAAAAATCGGACAGAAATCTGCAAAAAGCCCTACTGCAGCCCTCTATAATCTGAACGGCATAAATACAGATATCAGAAAGAACAAAGAGGTTACCAGCGAAGAAAGAATAGAAGCTTTAAGGGCAGGAAACTACGGGGAAAAGGAAATCCTTTATTCCTCTGAACTTATGAATATTCTTGATGCCTATTCAGAAGATATAAATATCGCCCAGTTCGGCACTCAAAAAGAATATTCAATTTATGAGGCAAATACAAAGGAATTTTCTGTCATTTTAAGTCAGATTCCCCTTCTTGCAAGTTCAGATTACACGATTAAAGTTGCCGACATTGTAGCCCACACAAAAAGTACGGCAGTATTAAAAACCGCCTTAAAAGAATACGGAAACTGCGCCTATGACCCTGACTATCTGGTTTTATCTGCAATTCAGACACGGGCAAAGAACTTAAACAAGCGGAATGAAGATATAATAGTTTCTTTCTGCGACGCCGTCTACGAAATTTGCCGCTTTATGGGAAAAAATGCTTATAATACAATAGGAAAGCAGATTCTAGCAGACTTTGTTTACGCTTCAAATCCAGACCGGGTAAAAGCCTACGCCAGAAAAACCTTTGAAAAAATCAAAAAACTTCAGATGTAAAATTTTATTTACGGATATTTTTTTTGGTAGTAAAATTATATGAATGGCAATGGGGCTAAAAAAAAGCAAGACGCTGCAAATAATTTTACTTTCGCTTTCAGTTGTAATCTTCGCCTTTTCTATGATTGCATACAGGTTATCCCTTACTCGTATTATGAAAAGTTTAACCTGGACTTCACTGGAAGAGACAACAAATCTGTATTCCACCCTCTTTGACTTAAAAATTCAGGAAAACTTTGACCTTCTTGACGCTATTGCAGAAGGCTTTTCTTACATAGACACCACAAATGATAAGGCTACCACCGCCCTTATTCAGCATTTTTCAAATAAAACCGACTTTTCAACCCTCTATTTTGCAGATGAAGACGGAGAAACCTTTGGGAACGAAGGACAGAGCTTTGGTAACGTATCTAAAACAGATTATTTCAGGCGGACTATGTTTTCTGGAACAAGAACAATTTCCAGAACTTTGGCAATAGATTCAAGACGTTTCCCCTCCTTCATTCTTTCAGTTCCGGTAATTAAGGATGATAAGACTTGCGGAATGGTCTGCGGAATAATGAACCTCTTAAAGTTGAACAATACCCTTTCTGCCCATTTTAAGAATTCAAAAGGCTTTTTCATGATTGTTGAAAGTAACGGCCACATCATTTTTACAAATACAGAAAATAAAAACCTCTTCGGAAACAACTTTAATATCTTTTTAATTAAAAACAAATGCTGCAGTGAAAGTCAGTTTATGAAATATTCAGAGGATTTGAGAAATCAAAAAGAAGGTATTCTGGAATACTATTCATATGGCGCCAGACGCTTCTGTTCCTATACTCCGCTGAATATGAACAGCTGGTATCTTCTTACTATCATTAAAACTGATGACATTGATGCCCGAATTTCAGTTACAAAAAAGATTTCGACAGGGCTTTCTGCAATAATGTCGGTTCTTTTGATTCTTTCAATTGTGCTTATTTTACTTGCAGAGAGAAAAACTGAACTTGTAAAAACAAAGAACGAAGGACTTACAAAAATTTACGACAGCAACAAATCTGTAGTTCTTGATATTAATCTTCTTGAAAAAAGCATTTCCTACAGCGGCGATACAAACTTTGTTTTTGGAAAAAGCCTTCAGAAAACAGATTTCGCAACCTTTGCCGAATTTACAAAAAACATTCATCATGATGATAAGCACGTAATAAAAGAACTGAAAAAAGCAGCCTTTGACAATTTTACGGAATACCAGGCCGAATTCCGTCTTATGTGCTCCGATGGCGAATACAACTGGTTCAGGGTTAAAAACCTCCCTATTTTTGATGAAGATCATAAGCCTGTAAGAAGCCTTGCTTCCTTTACAAACGTAAACAAGCAGATGCTGAAAGAACAGGAACTTATGCATAAGGCTGAATACGATTCTCTTTCAGGACTTTTAAACAAGGGCAGTTTTGAAAATAAAGTCAGCGCTCATATTGCAAAAAATACAGAACAGACCTGCGCCCTTTTAATTATTGACCTGGACAATTTTAAAATGATAAACGATACTCTGGGACATTCCATGGGTGATGCAGCAATCAGTGATACGGCAAAAAAGATTTCCCTGATTTTCTCTATTCAGGATTTTCTTGGAAGAATCGGCGGCGATGAATTCTCTGCCTTTGTAATTTTTGATAAAAACATGCCGCTTAGCGAATGTATCATGCACTTAAACGAAAAGGTTTCTGACCTCTGTGAAATTCTGAACGAAATGTACTTTAATGAAGATAAATATGTAGAGATTTCTGCAAGTATCGGAATTTCTATATATCCGGAACACGGAACAAGTTACGAAGAGCTTTTTGACCGCGCCGATAATGCCCTTTACAACGTAAAAAAAGGCGGTAAAAACAATTTTATAATCTGGAACAGCGATTTGCAGCAGGGCTCAGAATCATCTTATTCAAGCCACAAGGGACTGGAAGAGTTAATTTGATATGTGTAAGCGGGCCGGTCAGAACCCGCAGCATTCTAATCGTCAGTAAGTTTTCTCCACTTGCTGCCGTCATATTCAAAAATCGAAGCCTGACAGTTTTTCTGTAAGCCTTTTCCCCAGAAGTGAGCCTTATCATTTCCTTCAAGATAGCACATAATTCCTTTATTTAAGGCTCCGTGGGCAACAATCATAACCCTCTTAAATTTCTGCCAGTCCTTTTCCAGAACCGTCTGAATAAAATCTTTTGTACGCAAACATAGCTCTTCAAGGCTTTCACCCTTAGGAGGCGGACAATACTTATCTGGCTCTGTAAAGAAATAGTGATAGGGACTTTCGGGACTGTTCCATTCTGTGTAGCAGACTCCTTCTTTTTCTCCAAAAGAAAGCTCTCTAAGCCTTTGGTCGCGGATAATTGGAATATTTTTATGACCGCGGATAAGACAGGCGGTTTCATAGGCGCGGATTAAGGGAGATGAATAAATGACATCAAAATCAAGGTCATCAAGTTTTTTTCCAAGCTGACCGGCAGCTTCGCGTCCAGCTTCATTAAGTTCTATATCAGTATTTCCCTGAAGTTTTCCGGCAGCATTCCAGACTGTTAAGCCATGCCGAACTAAGTACAATTCCATGACAACAATATAGCAGTTTTTTATAAAAAAATCCTTATCTATAGAAGAAATAATTTTACAGATAAATTTTTCTATTTTATAATTTTATTTAATAATAAAGTTGCCATATTACTGATACACAGGAGATTTACTATGACAAACTTTTTTACAAAGAGCATCAGCCGTCAGCTTTCAATTTCTATTGGTGCTGTACTTCTTATCCTCTTAACTTTGTGTGCCATCTTTATCAGACGGTCTGTAGATAATTCACTTCAGCAGGTTTCAATTCAGTATCTTGATATGACCTCAGCCCGCTATGGTGAAAGTACCGAAAAAATCCTTTCAAATGAATTCAGTATTGCAAAAACCCTTCAGGCTTCAATTGAAGGCTTTGAAGATATTCCTAAAAACAACCGCCGCGATTATATTAACAATCTTTTAAAACATACACTTGAACTTAATCCAGGTCTTGTAGACGCCTACTGTATTTTTAAGTCAAACATGCTGGACGGTCGTGATGCTGAATTTGCAAATTATGACGACACTTACGATGAAACAGGCCGTCTTATTCCTTACTGGACTAACGATGGAAAGGAAATTGCCTGCTGTGCCCTTACAGATTATGAAGGAAGCTTCTGGTATGAAGAGCCTATGAAGGCAAACCGGGGTATTCTTATTGAGCCAAACCTTTATGAAGTCGGCGGAAAAGAAATCTGGGTTTGCGGCGTTGCCTTCCCAATCCACAACAGACAGAATCAGACTGTCGGAATGCTGGGCGTTGACATGTCGCTTGATGCCCTTTCTGCCCTTTTAAAAGATGCTCAGATTTTCCAAAATGGCTACCTTTCCCTCACTTCTCACACAGGAACTATTGCCGTTACAAAGGATGAAAGCCTTGAAGGCCAGCCTAATCCGGACTACACAAACAGCACTACAGGTTCTATGTTTACACAAGCCGCAACAAATCTTACCCCCTTCGGTTATCCTGCAAAAGATAACGGAGTCAGCGTAATTAAAGTTTACAAACCTCTTACAGTAGAAGGCGCAAAGGAAGTCTGGTACCTGGGAGTAACGGTTCCAGACAATGAAGTGGGAGCTGCCGCTGCAAGAATCCGTGCAATTGTAATGATTATTTTTGCCTTCACCCTGATTATTGTAATCGGCCTTGCCTATCTGATTATCCGCCGCGTTGTAAAGGAAATGAACAAGGGAGTTGCCGCAATGAAAAACATTGCCCAGGGCGACGGTGACCTTACAGTCCGCATGAATGTAAAGAATCAGAATGAACTTGGCCAGATGTACACCTACTTCAACAAGACAATTGAAAAAATTCAGGATTCTATCCGCCAGGTAAAAGATGTTTCTGAGCAGATGACCCATCATGGTCAGGAACTTGGCGACAACATGAATGATACAGCGGCTTCTGCCAACGAAATTACTTCAAATATCGAAAGCGTTAACCGCCAGGTTCAGATGCAGGGAACTAACGTTCAGGATGCTGCAACTTCAATGCAGCGAATTACTTCCAGCGTAAATGACCTTATTGCAACAATTCAATCTCAGAGTTCTAGTGTAATTGAATCTTCTTCAGCAATTGAAGAAATGGTTGCAAATATTCAGTCTGTAACTTCAATCCTGAATAAAAACAGCGGAACTATCAGTGAACTTGAAAAATCAACTGATGCGGGAAGAACTAACATCGACGGAACAGTACAGGCAACCCTTAAGATTCAGGAGCAGTCAAAGATTCTTCTTGAAGCCAGCAGCGTAATTCAGAATATTGCAAGCCAGACTAACCTTCTTGCCATGAACGCAGCAATTGAAGCTGCCCATGCCGGCGAAAGCGGAAAAGGCTTCAGCGTAGTTGCAGACGAAATCCGAAAACTTGCAGAAGACTCAAACAATCAGGGTAAGAAGATTACTACAAACCTTAAAGAAGTAAGCGAATCTATTGATCAGGTTGCTGAATCTGCAAAACACATGCAGGAAATTTTCAATCAGATTTTTGAATACATTCAGAAGGTATCTCAGCAGGAAACAACTATTCTGCACGCTATGCAGGAACAGTCAGAAGGCGGAAGTCAGGTTCTTACAGCAATGAAGCAGATTAATGATATTACCGTTCACGTAAAGGAAGGCGGCGATATCATGCAGAGTGAAACCCTGCAGGCTGCAGAAAAGATGGACAATTTAAGCCGCCTTACAGAAGAAATTACCTGCAGTATGGAAGAAATGAGTATCGGTATTGAAAGCATTAACAAGTCAATGAATAATGTAAATGAACTGACTCACCAGAATAGCGAAAACCTTGCAAGTCTTGGAAACGCAGTAAGGAAATTTAAGGTATAAAAATTAAGGCGGCCCACAAGCCGCCTTTTTTTTACTCTGTAATCAGATTTTTCTTTTTAAGCTCGTCTAAAATCAGCTTTACAATCTCTTCCGGATTGTATTTTGATGTATCTACAAAAAGGTCTACAAAGTCATACTGATTGTTATCGATATTATAGAGTTTTTTGTAGCGGCGGCTGTCTTCACTGTCGCGCATTGCAGTAAAGTTTTTAATTTCTTCAAGGTCTCCGCCCTCGCGCTCTAAAATACGCTTTGCACGAACTTCATCACTTGCAAAAAGGTAAACTTTAAAATCAGCTTCCTTGAGCATCCAGATTGCAAGACGGCTTCCCAGTACACAGTTTTCTGCCCTTGCAAGTTCAACCTGATGATTGTCTACATACTGATCATAGCTGTCGTCTGTTTTGGCATTTTCAATAACCTGAGCAAGAGTAAGTCCTTTTTCTGCCGCAAGCTGACGGAAAGTATAATTAATCAGCTTAATTTTTAATGCATCTGCAAGCATAGTTGAAACTGTAGTATTTCCACAGCCAGATTTTCCGCTGATTGCAACGCGAAGTTCGTTTTTGATTTTGTATGACATACTTGCTCCTGTGTAAAGCTGCCGGTCAGAGCAGCCGGTGTTTAATAGCAAAATAAATTATAGCGATTTCTACACAGAAAGCAAACTTCCTGCATTAAATTTTCTGGTTTTCTTAACAAAAATATCAAGATTAGAACCGATGAAAGACATGATGTAGAAAGAAAGCAAAAGGCCAGAAAAAATACTTGCAGCAAATTCAATCAATGGATTTGTTCCGTTAGAAACAAAACTCAAAAGAATACAGAATACAAGAAGGAAAAAGCCACTGATTCCCCAGCTTGTAAAGGAAACCTTGATATAATCCTTCTGCTTCTGCATTGCAAGCTTTACAATTCTAGTAACTTCTTCTGAATCTGCATCAACCTTTTCCTTCAGTTCCTGTGAGGCAAGTTTTTCTGCCTGAGTAAGAAGCCTTACCCTTGCACGGCATTCCTTACAGGTAAGAAGATGAAAAGAAACGGATGGAGAAAGCAGCTGATTTTTGTCGGCTTCGTAGAATTTTTCCATAATGTGACTGCATTTTTCTTTCATAATAGACCTCCAAGCTTTTCGCTCAGTATTTTTTTTGCTCTGAATATATTTGATTTTACGGTATTTATTGGAATACCTGTCATTTCCGAAATATCTTCCTGATTCATATCAAGATAGAAAAACATTTTTATGCAGACAGCATAATTTTCCGGCAGGGTCTGAACAGCCTCATTAATTGCTTCTCTTGTAAGAGCCTTTATCTGTTCGTTTTCCGGGCTGTCGTAATAGGAAGGTAAAAAATCTTCCTGTCCTTCAAAGGAATCTGTAATTTTGAATGATTTTTTTTGATTTATTGCGGTTGTAAAGGCAATGCGGGTAATCCAGGTTGAAAAAAGGCTCTTTCCCTTAAAACTGGAAAGATTTTTATATGCCTTAATAAAAACTTCCTGAACAAAATCTTCTATATCAGTTATGTCGTTAAAAAATTTTCTGCCGACTGCTTCAACCCGCTTTTTATTCATTGCAACAAGCAGGGAAAAAGCGTCGGCATTATTGTGAAGAGCCTGACGTACAAGAAATTTTTCTTTTTGAAGAAGCACTAAATTCTGTGCTTCCGTAAGTTTATTTTTCATTCTTCAGGAATTTATAAAAAATCAGAAAGACAATTCCAAAGGCAAATGGAATTAATCCTCCTAAAAGTCCCCATGAAAGTCCTTTGATTGCCCAGAACATCAGAGAAAGTACAATTCCTACAGCTACAAGAGAAAGTCCGCTTAAATAAGTAAAAGCCTTCCAGTTGAATTCAAAAGGAGCGTAAGTTCCGTTTTTAATCTGCAGCTTTACTTCACGGTGATGCCACAAAAGTGCAAAGAAAATCAATACAAAAACAAGAACTAATCCTACAATCGGAATTATTGATACGATTACCTGTGCAGCAGGTGAAATATTATTCATCATAAAGACCTCTTTGTAGAATTAGACACCTACAGAGTAAAAAAAGTTGCAAATATAAATGTTAACAGTGAAAAAGGCTTTCGCAGGAACCGTCTCTTGTCTCCGCGGTGAAGGCTCGACGCAAGCTATGCTTGCTCTGTATCTTTCTTACGCGTTGTATGCAAACAATCGCCTTCAATGCTCCGCAAGAGCCGAACCCTGCTACGCCTTTTTCACAGTCTACCTTACTATGCAATGTTCTTACCCTGTTCGCGGATGTTCTCCAGCGAGTCCTTTGCCTCCACTACCATTGCACCTACCTCTGCAAACTGGTTTTTGCTGCCGATTGTGTTGATTTCGCGGTTGGCTTCCTGGCAGAGGAAGTCAAGTTTTTTGCCAGGATATGGATTGTTGCTAAGCTCGGCTCGCATTGCGGCTAAGTGGCTGTGCAGGCGGACAATTTCTTCGTTAATTGTGTATTTTACAAGCATTGCGGCAGTTTCTGTCATAATGCGGTTCTGATCTGCCTGTTCGCCCAACAGTTCGTTGAACTTCTTTGTTATAGTTTCCTTAAAATAGCCTTCCATTTTTGGCTGCAATTCTTTAAAGAAGGCGGCGCATTTTTCAAGCTTAGTAAGCTTTGCTTCAAGGTCTGCCTTCATATTTGCGCCCTCACGCTCTGTATCAGCAATGAACTTTTTGAGGGAGGCGTCAAAAACAGGTTCAATCATGGCGCGGTATTTTTCTACATCGTAAGATTTGTTGGAGTTCAAAACACCAGGCTGAGAAATCAAAAGACTCAAAGGAATTTCTGTTGAATAGCCGGTAGCCTCCGCAACCTTTTTAATTGCAGCAAGATATGATTTTGCAGCCCCGATATCCGCTAAGATTTCCGCATCACTTTCCAGCTCTTTTACGCGGATAAAAACATCAACCTTACCGCGCACAACCTTTTCTGTAATTTTTGCGCGGAATAAACTTTCCAGCTGATTCAAATATGGAGGAAGATTGATTGTCAAATCCAGAAAGCGCGAATTAACCGATTTAATTTCCACGCTGACTACCGCCTGCTCCGATGAAACTTCCTCGTAACCATATCCTGTCATGCTTACCATAAAAAAACTCCTGTCGGGGAAAGCCTTCCCCTCGCTCGCACTGCGTTGCTCGCTACCCCTTCTAGCGGGGACACCCCGCAACGCCCCGTATTTAGTCTAAAATTGCTTTTCCCAGCTTCCAGTTATCGCCGGCGCCCATTGTTACAAAAACATATCCGTCAGGATATTTTTCTTCCGGTGCCTTTTCCAGCTCAGAAAGAACAAAATCTTTTGCGTCTAAAATTTCTTCAAAATAATGAACACAAGGATGATTTTTCTTAGTTTCTTCAAAAAGCGTGCGGCCTGTAATGTTGAAATCTGCAATATTTTCCCGGGCAGAGGCATAAATCTTATGAAGGATAACCTCGTCCGCGCTTTCAAAGCTTTCCGCAAACTCTTTAAGCAAAGCCTGAGT
Source organism: Treponema sp. JC4 (assembly GCF_000260795.1). Classification (GTDB taxonomy): domain Bacteria; phylum Spirochaetota; class Spirochaetia; order Treponematales; family Treponemataceae; genus Treponema_D. Next base: position 23,092 of record NZ_AJGU01000023.1, on the reverse strand, counting down.
TCGCGAATAAGTGTGGCTCATAAAATCAACAATCAGCTTTCTGCCCTTGTAAAAATCGCGGAAGCCCGCAAGAGTTGTCTTTACAGCCGTCGGATGATGACCATAATCGTCGATTACAATAACATCATTGCCCGATTTTGTTGTAAAACGGCCTATAATCTCGCTTCTGCGCTTGCCGCCTGTAAATTTTAGTAGACCTTTTGATATATTTTCTACATAATCCTTAGGATTTTTGCCAAAAGTTTTAAGAATCTGGCAAACTAGAGCCACTGCAGCAGCCGCATCCATTACTTCGTGTCGGCCTGGCATCTTAAGGGCAAAGTCTCCATCAAAAAGAGAAAGAGTAAAATTATTGCGCTCGTTTTCAACTTTGCCAAAAGTAAGCTTATAATCCCCAGAAGCCCGTGTTCCATAAGGAATTAAGTTCAAATCCGGGCGAAGCTTAGAAGCAATGCTTACTGTGTCGCAGGCACCAGTATCATCTGCACAGTAAATTACATCGCCACCTTCCGGAAGCTTGCAAAGGTAATCTACAAAGGCCTGACGGATATCCTCGTAGGTCGGGTAATAATCCTGATGGTCAGGCTCCACGCTTGTAAGAATGATTTTCTGCGGACAGAAAGACATAAAGTGACGCTGATATTCGCAGGTTTCGGCAACAAAGATGTTTGAATTGCCGTCTGCCCCAGCGCCAGCTTCCTTTACCAGAGGCGAAGTATAGGTACAGGTATTTCCAAAGGAGTTGATAATAGAACCCGCAAGAATTTGCGAAGGCAAATCAATTTCCTTAAGAATTGTTCCCGTAAGACCTGTTGTGGAAGTTTTTCCGTGAACCCCACAGATACCGCAGGAATAAGAGCGGCTTGAATAAGAGCCAAGTGCCTGTGTGTACAAAAGGCATGGAATACCGCGTCGAACGGCTTCAATCAAATCAGGATTTTTATCAAGCTTGTAGGCAGAAGAATAAATTACATACTGAACCTCGTCAGTAATATTATCAGCCCCAAAAGGAAGAGCCTTAAGCCCAAGTTTTTCTATAATCTCATCAGTATAAAAACGCTCACTAACGTCGCTTCCGGAAATGACAGCTCCTTTATGGAATAGAATTTCCACTAAGGCTGCCATTCCAGTTCCTTTTATACCAACAAAATGAATATGAATACCCGAAAGATTTTCGGGCAGAGAAAGTTCTGTGTTAGACATAGCTACATTATAGCTTTTTGCGAGAGTTTTTACACTACTATCAGGCGATTTTAAATCTCAGCACATTCCAGCTGGCTTTTTTAAGCTCAACTTCGTAAATGCTGCCGTCCCCCTGCACTAAGTCTGCAGTTTTTGGTTCAACAGCCCTAGGATTTTCAAGGCTGTTTGTTGCACTTAAATCATCTCCGCAAAGCTCAGTACGGAAGAACATCTGAGTTTTTCCAACACCGCTCAAATCAATTTTTGTAATGCTTGAATCATTTTTATCTGTATTCAAGGCAAAAACGGTAACTTCAGATTCATCTTCACTCAAAACAGAAGCAAAAATCACACTTGGAACTTCACCGTACTTTTCGATGATCTTTTTACCGGTAGTTACAACAGGCTGCAAAGCAGTTCCACGACCAAAAAGAGAAATATCTTTGAAGGGGAAGTAAATTGACTGCTTATAAGCACCCTTTCCAGGCTCTGTAAAAATAGGAGCAATTACGTTTACCAGCTGAGCAAGGCAGGCAACCTTTACACGGTCTGCATGATTCAAAAGAGTAATTGCCATTCCGCCAAAGGCCAGAGCATCAAGCAGAGAATAATGATCTTCAAGAATACGAGGGGCTTCCATCCATGGATGAGGCTGCATTTTCTGCTGATACCAGATATTCCATTCATCAAAAGAAAGATTCATAACCTTGTTTGAACGCTTCAAAGCTTTTACATAATCACAGGTCGCAACAGAAGTTTTAATAAACTGATCCATGTCATAGAAACTTGCAAGGAACTCATCATCATCACCAAAGTTTTCAAAATAGCGGTGAATACTAATATAGTCTGCAAGGTCGTATGTGTGCTCTAGAACAATTCTATCCCATTCAGGATAAGTCGGCATACTTGTAGACGCTGAACCACAGACAACAGTCTTAATTGATTCATCAGTCCACTTCATCAGTTTAATTGCTTCACGGGCTTTTTTACCGTAATCATCGGCGGTTAGATGACAAATCTGCCAGGGACCGTCCATTTCGTTTCCGATACACCAGGTTTTAATTGCAAAAGGCTTATCGTGTCCGTTTTTGCGGCGTAAATCACTCCAGTAGGTATCACGGTCAAAGTTACAGTATTCAACAAGGTCACCGGCATCCTGAACAGTGCCTGTTCCCATGTTAACGGCTCCCATAATTTCTGTTCCGCTCTTTACAGTCCAGTCATAGAATTCATCAATTCCAACCTGGTTTGATTCAATTGTATGCCATGCGCGGTCAAGACGACGTGGACGATTTTCTTTAGGGCCGATACCATCTTTCCAGTTGTAACCTGAAAGAAAGTTTCCGCCCGGATAGCGTACCAGAGAAACTTTCAAATCCTTTACCATATCAATTACATCTTTACGAAAGCCCTGCTCGTCTGCCTGTGGATGTCCCGGCTCATAGACACCGGTATATACCGCACGTCCAAGATGTTCAACAAAAGAAGAGAAAAGGTTTTTATCAACCTCGCCCACCTTAAAATCTTTACTTATGATAACTTTTGTATTCATAACATTCCCCTCTTAAAAACCTTTTCTAAATTTTTTCTTATTTTACGCTTTTACACTGACTGCCGCAACTGAATGAGCAGGCATAGTAATCATCAAAGAATTTTTTCCAGTCACTTTTACACTAAGGGCTTTTTCTGTAACAAGTTCAGGATTTTCAAAGCTGTTTATTGTGTTCATCTTGTCACCGCTTACAAGGCTTGCGCTTACCTCATCAAGATTTCCGGCAAAATTAGCAAAGGTAATTTCAACATCTTTTGAACTTTCGCAATCTGTATTTGCAAGAGTAACAAGATATCTATCTTTACCGCATTTATCACAAGCTTTTACAGAAGCACTGACACTAAGACCAGGCACCATAATATTTTCATTTCTCTGAATTCCACGAAGCCCTGCATTATAATCAGATACATTCTGAACTCCGCATGAAGCATAAGCTGCAGAAGTTCCAAGCAAGGTTCCTCCCATATGACCTTTAAACTGATGCAGGACATGCCAGGTTGGAGTAAGTACAACTTTATCACCCTGAGTAAGAACTGGAGCCTGAAGGACATTAACAGCCTGGGCAAGATTTGCAATTCTTACGCGGTCTGAATGATTATTAAAAATATTAAGGATAATTGCCGCTTCTACAGCATCGCAGACAGAATTGTCCTGTTCAAGGAAGCCTGGATTTGTACCCGGCTTTGGCGCAAACCAGTTACCCCACTCATCAACAACCATAGCAATACGCTTATCAGGATCATACTTATCCATAATTTCTGAATGGCGGCGTACAAGTTCCTCCATACGGAAGGCATTACGCATGATTCTGTACCAGCCTTCTTTATCAAAGCCGGTTGCAGATTTTTTATCTTCCCAGCGGTATTCATAGGTGTAATAATGAAGGGAAAGACCGTCCATAAAAGGAGCTGCAAGACGCATAAGAGTTTCAGTCCAGTTGTAATCATCAACATTGGCTCCACCTGCAATCTTAAAAATCTTATTATCTCCGTACTGACGCACATAAGTCTGATACTGACGGTATAAATCGGCATAATATTCAGGCCTCATGTTTCCGCCGCAGCCCCAGTTTTCATTACCAACACCAAAATAATCCAGTTTCCATGGTTTTTCACGGCCATTGGCTTTTCGTAAATCTGCCATAGGGCTTACACCGTCAAGGGTCATATATTCAATCCACTCATTGATTTCCCGCGCAGAACCGCTTCCGACGTTTCCACACACATAGGGTTTACAGCCCAGCTCATCGCAGAGTCCGAAAAACTCATGAGTTCCAAAAGAGTTATCTTCTGTAAGGCCGCCCCAGTGAGTATTTACCATCTTTTTGCGTTTTTCTAAAGGACCAATTCCGTCCATCCAGTGATATTCGTCCGCAAAACATCCGCCCGGCCAGCGGAGGTTTGGAATATCAAGCTCCTTAAAGGCTTCTACAACAGCCTTATTATAACCGTGAATATTTGGGATATCAGAATTTTTCCCAACCCAAAAACCGCCGTAAATACATCTGCCAAGATGCTCGCTGAAATGTCCGTAAATATCAGGACTAATTTTTGAAAGTTTATTATTTACATCAACAATTACAGTTTCTTTCATACTTTTCCCCTAAAAATTTATTGAAAAACAGGAAATCCATTTTTATCATAATTTATTTTTTTTACCCAGGTATGACGGTTTGGATCATAAAGGGCAAAATCAAGGTCTACCTCTGCATAAGGACGGGCATGATAAATCAGATAATCAGTTTTTCCGTCACGACTTGTTGTAAAAGAGTTGTGACCAGGACCAAAAATTCCAGTTTTTTCATCTGTCACCAGAAGGGGCTTATCTGATTTTTTCCAGTTCGCAGAATTAAGGAGGTCTGCATTTTCATCGCAGCTCAAAAGTCCCATGCAGTAACTTGCATCTGTAGCGCTTGCACTGTAGGTCAGAAAAATCTTTCCATTACGTTTAAGGATTGCAGGACCTTCATTTACCTTAAAACCCCGACATTCCCAATCAAACTCAGGAAGAGTAAGCAGAGTTTGGGGAAGTTTTAAGGTATAGGGATTTTCCATCTGTGCAATATAAAGAGCCGAATTTTCAGTTTTTTCTTTTCTTTTTTGAGCCCAGACTGCATAATGCTTGCCCTGATTTTCAAAGACAGTCATATCAAGCATAAAGGAATCCCACTGGCCTTCTATCTGCCCTTTTTCTTCCCACTGTCCACAGAATGGATCTGGGCTTGAGTTTTCAAGTACATAAGAACGGATCCACCATGGATCTTCACTGCGGCCAGCGGCAAAATAGATGTACCATTTTCCATTTATAAAATGAATTTCAGGGGCCCAGATATGCCAGCTCATAGGACCAGAAGCATGCTTTCTCCACACAACGACAGGCTGAGCATCTGCAAGCGCCTTAATTGACCAGGCACGGCGGATTTCAATTCTGTCATATTCAGGAGTTGAGGCTGTAAAATAATAATAGCCGTCTGTGTGATAATATATATATGGATCAGCCCTCTGCATTATAAGGGGCTTTTTTTCATCTTCTTCTTTCAAATCAATGTAGTTCATAATCTATTCCTTTACAGACGGAAATCCGTCTTCAAAAAACAATTCTTCAATTTGTAAAACACTTTTTCCATCGTCACTTCTGTCGTATGCGTGATAAACAAGATAAATCTTTCCGTCATCATCTCTAAAAACAGAATTATGTCCCGGTCCTGCCCAGCGGTCAAAAGAAAAACTGTCCCGCAGGGTATCGCCGCCGCCTTCTAAAAAAGGCTTTCCAAACATATCAAGATACGGTCCCAGAGGCTTATCACTTCTTCCGCAGACTATATGATAGGTGCTAGCAGTACCCCGGCAGCAAAAATCATAAGAAGCAAAAAGATAGTAAAAGTCCTGGTGCTTAAAAACAAAGCCGCCTTCAACAGGATTTGGCTGAGTATTTCGCGTTGCAATATTCGTTACAGGAGCATCTTTTACAACAAAGCCCTCTTTTGTAAGGGGCACTGCAAAAAGTCCGCCCCAGAAAGAACCAAATAAAAGATAATCAGCTTCTCCATCAAAATCCGAAAAAACAGCGGGATCTATTGCGTTATAAGCACAAGTCTGGTCGGACTGAAGCACGCAGCCTAAATCCTTCCAGCCAAAATCTGGCGAAGACTGATCCAGAGTCTTGTTTACACAAAGCCCGATTGCACTTTTCTGACTTCCAAAGGTACTTACAGAATAGTAAAGGCGCCATTCACCCTCGTGAAAAGTGATATCCGGAGCCCAGAACCAGGTGGAGCCTGGAATAGCCTTAGAAGTCCATAAGGGATTTTCCTTAAAAACAGGCTGACAGTCTTCCCAAGTTTTTAAATCCACAGATTTTGCAACAGCAATACCCTGCCCTGTAGAAAATCTGTAGTAAACGCCATTTTCTTTTACAATCTCAGGGTCGTGAACATTAACCGACCCCTTTACGTCCAGCAAAGCCATAAAAACCGCCTGAAAGCACCCTATTTCAAACCTGTCATAGCAACAGAAGCAATAATCTGTTTCTGGAAAATCATAAAAATAATCAGAACAGGAAGCAGAGCTATCAGAGATGCTGTCAAAAGCAGTGGATAGTCTGTCTGAATTGCATACATTGCGTTAAGCTGACTGATCATAACCTGAACAGTAAGCTTTTTAGGTTCATTAAGATAAATACTTGGTGCAAAGTAATCGTTCCAGGCACCCATAAACCACAAAATTGCCTGAGCTGCAATTGCAGGTTTTGCATTTGGCAGGATAATCTGCCAGTAAATTCTGAAGAAACCGGCACCGTCAATTCGGGCACTTTCTACAATAGATGTTGGAATACCGCTCATGTACTGACGTAAAAAGAAGATCATGCTTACGTTACCAAGCATTCCCGGAATCATAAGAGGATACCAGGTATTAAGCCAGCCGATTCTTGCATACATGATAAACTGAGGAATCATGATTACAGCAAAAGGAATCATCATTGTGGCAAGTTCTGCAAGGAAAAGCTTATTTTTTCCAGGAAAATGAAGTTTAGAATATGCAAAAGCTGCCAGTGACGAAACAAAGGAACCTACAATAATAGTAGAAAAGGAAATGATGATTGAGTTCAAAATACCAAGCTGCAATTTCGGGTTCATTTCCCAAACCCGCTGAGTAAAGTTTTTCCACTGAGGATTTTCCGGCATGGCAAGAGAAAGCTGAGTTGTAAGGAACTGAGCCGGAGTCTTTAGTGCTGAAAAAAGCATCCAGATAAGAGGAATAATCATCAAAAACGCACCAATTACAAGGAAAAAGTAAGTTCTGAATGCGTCCATGTATTTTATTTCGGAATTTTTGATTCCCTTATATTTTGTCGAAGTAAAAGTCGTAGTCATTTTATCCCCCTTCCTATTCAAGATAATTGTCGCTTGTAGGACCAAATCTGAACTGAATTGCGGTTACAACAAAAATAATGATTGCCAGTACCCAGGCTGCAGCACATGCGTAACCTTTTGCATCAGCAGAACCAAAGGCATGCTGCCAGATGTAGAATACGATTGTACCTGCGCTGTAATCTGTACCACCGTTAGGAGCCATAATCTGAGGCTCAACGATCATCTGAGCACCGCCAATAATTCCAGTTACAACAATAAAGAAGGAAATAGGCTTAACAAGCGGCCAGGTAATCTTTCTGAAAATTGTAAACTTACTTGCGCCGTCAATTACAGCAGCTTCAAAATATGATTTAGGAAGATTCTGTAATCCGCCAAGGTAAAGAAGAGCTGTACCACCAACTCCACGCCATACACACATTGCCATAATAGCAGGCTTTACAGTATGAGCTTCTTCAAGCCAGTTAGGTCCCTGAACACCAAAAACAGTACGGATAAACTGATTCAAAAGACCATAGTCACCGTTATAAAGCCATTTCCACAAAAGAGAAATTGCAACAATAGAACTTACAACCGGAATGTAATAGATAACTCTGAATACTTTTACACCTGGAATTGTTTTATTGAAAGAAACAGCCAGTGCAAAAGCCCAGATCATTCCGATTGGAATTCCAATCATATAGAAAAAGGTATTCCACAGAGCGCGCCAGAAATCGCCGTCTGAAAAAAGTTCCTTATAATTTTCAAAACCAATATAAAAATACTCTCTGTCGATTTCGTCCATTGAGAACAGAGATGTAAGATCAGTCATAGAGTCCCAGCTGGTAAAGCTGGCATAAACTGAGAAGAGAAATGGAACTGCTGTGAAAAGCAAAAAGCCGATAATTGGTGGCAATACAAAAAGAAGCCCGGCTCTTGCTTCATCATTCCATTTCTTTTTAGTATTTAAAACCGTCTCTTTAACTTCAGTTTTAGCCATTAACATATTTTTTTCCTTAAAAAAGTTTAAAATAATGGCGTCGTCCTTAAAAAATTGCATAAATCTTATAAAAAACGACGCCAAAAACGCTTATAATCAAGTCAGATTTCTGACAAGATATTATTTTTTGCCTTTACGAGCGCGAGCAAGACCTTTATCAAGCTTTTTCTGCATCTTAGGCTGTTCAAGTTCGCAGTATTCTTTAGCAGTCATCTTTCCATCAAGAACCTTCTGAATACCAATGAAGAACTCATCAAACCAGTCTGCAGTGTAGGTAAAGTCCTGAGGCCATGCACGTCCAGTTTTTGAAATGATGTTCAAAAATTCCTGGCGGTTAGCAGGACTTCCCTTTGCAACATAACGTCCAGCCATAGACTTCAAGTTAGGAACCTGAAGGTCTTTATCGCAGTACATTTTGTTTGCTTCTTTATCAGCAGAAAGGAACAAAGCAAGTTCAGCAGCAGCCTTTGGATTTTTTGCGTTTGCAGCAACAGCATAACCAACACCACCACGCCATGTAGCAGTCAAAGCTTTATCTGTGTGAACTGGCCAAGGAATAAGGTCATATTCAAACTTCAAAGTTTTGTTGAAAGCTGCCAAGTCCCAAGGACCTGCTGGGAAGAAGGCAAGCTCACCTTTAAGCCAGCGCTGGTATGTATCAAGTGACTGAGCCTGTGAAGCAGATGGTGTTACAGGACCGTATTTTTTACCGTCGATTACTGTTCCACCCAGAGTCATGTCAGCCCAGAACTGCAAAGCTTCTACGAATTTTGGATTTGTGATATCAACCTTTGTTTTTGTAGCATCAAGGAAATCTGCACCGTTTCCCCATACGAACTGAATGAATGACCAGCGAACGTTCAAACCAGTTCCAAACTGATCAGCCTGACCGTCACCGTTCTTATCTTTTGTAAATTTTTCATTTACATCCATCCATTCTTTCCATGTGTAAGGAACGTCTTTGCTTGGAAGAGGAATCCCCTCTTTTTCAAACATTGTTTTGTTATAAGCAAGGGCAAAAGGTCCGAAATCTTTTGGCAAAGCCCAGATTTCTTTTCCCTGTCCAAGAATTGCGCCATCATAGCGGTAGCAGTCAACTGCACCTTCGTAAAGATCAGAGAAGTCTACACCCTCTGCATTCTGTACATATGGAGCAAGGTCAAGAACTTTTCCGTTATCTACATAAAGACGAACAGCACCTGGTCCCAAGTAGAAAACATCAGGGAGCTGATTAGCAGCAAGCTGAGCCTGAATTTTTTGGTCATATTCGGCCTGAGTTGAAGTAATAAAGTTTACCTTTGTACCTTTGTGTGTTTTTTCGAATCGGTCGATAACCTGATTCAAAATTTCTTTTTCCTGAGGCTGTGCATAAATCATCAAAGTGATTTCATCAGCAACAGCAACTCCTGCAAAAAGCAAGCCGGCAGCAATAGCGGCTAAAGTCTTTTTCATAATACGTCCTCCTAAAACATATTTTTTAATTATACTTTAATTTTATACCGATTTTTTTCGTTGTCAACAACTTATTTCGATATTTAACATTTTTTTACGTTTTTTATCGAAAATTATTGTTATTAATACAACAAACCGTTATTACTTCTTACCCTTCTTAGCTTTTGCCGGTGCAGAACGATTTCCAAAGAGATATTCACCAGTTTTTTCAGAATCCAGTAGGGAAATTGAAAGTTTTCTAGCTTTTTTACCTGTCATTTCATTCCAGTCGTAAGAATCAAATACAAAACCCTTGAAATTTCCGATTAAATCAGAAGATTTTGAATCCTTTAAACTTACTGTAATATACTGTCTGCCCTCTTCATCATTCCCGTTTAATTCAAGATTTCCCGAATAAGCTCCGGAAATTTTTCCATCAGCATCTATAACAATCTTTTTCGATACAGTAGGATTTGCATCTGCAAGATTTGCATCTACAGGTTCTCCATAAGCAAAACCACTGAAAGGTCCTGTTTTATTATCACGTACAGTCAGAACTACTTCATAAGTTCCAGCCACAGATTCCATTGTAAATTCAGAAGTTTTTTCACCTTCTTCCAAAGGAAAATATTCATTCTGATCAAGAAGGGGCCAGCCCTCTTCATTAAAGAACATCTGATTTACCTGAAGATAAAAGAACCAGCCCGGCAGGAAGTTTGTACGGGCATGACAGGCAAAGAGAATTTTCCCCTCCTGATCCCGCATGATACTCTGTCCTCCCTGACAGCGGAAAGGCTTACCGGTTTTTCCAAACTGAAAAGCTCCCTTAATCTTTGAACCGATTGTATGAAAATATGATGAAGTAAGCCCGTCAAGGAGCATTACTTTTCCACCAGCATCAAGGTAAGGACCAGTAACTTCCTTACTGCGTCCGACTCCTACACGATAGTCATGATCAAGATTTCCCATAGAAACAAAAAGGTAATAGTATCCTGTAGAAGAATTATAAATTACCTGCGCACCTTCATAAGCAGCGCCATAGCCGCCGCCAATTGCAGTTCCAAAAGCGCCTCGTACAGAATCAGCAGTATATTCAATCACCTTTCCGTCGGAAGGATTTACAGGCTTTAACGAAGCTTTATCCACATACATAAAGGCAATTCCACCCTTCCATGAACCATAAGTAAGACCGTAACAGTCACGCCCTTTTACCTTATACTCCATCAATTTTCCAGTCGCAACATCACTCACAAATTCAGGGTCAATACAACCAAAACCGGAAAGCCAGCCTACAGAATCACCATCTTCCTGAGTCTGAGTGTTGTAAATACCGGTGTTATAACAGGTATTGGAGTTTTCATTATCAGAAGAAAAATCCTCATACAAATCTTCCTGCATTGAATAACGGATTACTCCAGACGATTTATATTCAACTCCAAGTTTTTTCAAAACCGCCGCAATTTTATCGCTGTTTTCAGCAGCAATCTTTGCAGGATAAAAAGGACCTTCAGCGTTATCAGCAATTGCAAGGGTAATTTCCGCTGTAGGATAATTTTTACTCACACGGTCAGTAATAATTCCATGCATCATATAATAAAGCCCGTTAGCCTTAATTACAGTTGGAGCCCAGGAAGAAGCTTCATCTTCATCATCAAAACCAACCCATTCCATCCATGCTTCGTCCCAGTAATCCTGCAGGGCAGAATCGCTGAGACATTCCCACTTTACAAGATCTTCTGACTTTCTGATTTGAAGACCTTTTCTTCCGCGCCCACCAATAGAAGCATCAGTTGAATAAACATAATAAGTACCGTCGTCATCCTGAAAGATTTTTGGGTCATGACAATTTAAAGAGCCCCACTGCCCCTGAACCGGATTATCGGTTCCCAGATACTTTGAACGAACATAAGCTTCGAGCGGTTCTGCAAAAAACTGACCTGCACAAAAAGTAAAGGCCGCAGCCGAAGCAAGCAGAAATTTTTTGTTCATATTTCCTCCTGAAAACTGTTGCAAAACGTAAATTGATTTTTATTGTTTTTTATCGGTTATTTTTGATTTGCAACTAACTTATTTGCAGTATATTGCTTAAGCAACCGGTTGTAAAGGTAAATTATTGTTATATTTCTTAATACTTAATCATTTTTATTGATTTAATACTATGTTTTTATAACGATTTTTCTTGATTATTTATTTTCAAGGTAGTATTATTGTACTATGGAAACAGTAACAGAAGCAGAGAGAACTCTCATCATAAATCCGCTGAAAGATTTAAACGTACTAAAAGCACTGGCAAGTGAACCAAGAATCCAGATGCTGGAACTTTTGCGTAAACAAAAGCTGAATATTAATGAAATTGCAGAAACCATGAAGCAGCCCCAGTCTACGGTTGCAACAAACGTTTCTATTCTTGAAGAAGCAGGTCTTCTTATTACGGAATCCGCTAAAGCAAAAAAAGGAAACCAGAAAATCTGTTCACCGGCTTTTAATGAAATTCTTGTAAAATTCCCTGAGCCGGAAAATACAAAGAAGAATTTTGTTGAAATTGAAATGCCTATCGGGCTTTTTACCGATTATTCTGTATCAGCGCCTTGCGGTCTTTGCTCTCCTCAGAAAATCATTGGTATGCTTGATTTACCAGACTCATTCTTAAATCCTGAACGCATGAAAGCAGGACTTTTGTGGTGTACAACAGGTTCTTTTGAATATAAATTTCCTAACAATACCCTTTCTGACCCACGCGAAGTTACAAAACTTGAGCTGAGCATGGAACTTTCATCAGAAACTCCGGGAACAAATCCAAACTGGCCAAGTGACATTACAATCTGGATTAACAAAACTGAAATCCTTACCTGGACATGCCCTGGTGATTACGGCGACCATCAGGGAAAATATACTCCTGACTGGTGGAAGCCGGAAGGAAGCGCTTACGGACTGCTCAAGCACTTTTCAATTAACAACGAAGGAAGCTTTATTGACGGCATGAAAGTTTCTGACGTAAAACTTGAAGACATCCACCTGAAGGACCATCATTCAATCCGCGTCAGAATCGGAGTAAAAGAAGATTCACAATATGTAGGCGGCATGAATATCTTTGGAAAAGGTTTTGGAAACTACGACCAGGGAATTGTGCTGAAGACTTATTATTAATTTCCACAAAAAAATAAGGGGCTGTCTAATTAGACATCCCCTTGTTTTTTTTAATTTTCAGCTTTTACGGCACGGATTTCAAAAATCTTCATACCGGAACTTCCGGAAATTACAAAGTCCTTTTTAGATTTAACAGCCTTTTGCGGAAGATCTATATAAATATCTTTAATTCCATTACCCTGTCCATCAGCTTCAAAAGTCTGAATTAAATCTTTTCCACACTTAACAGAAAAACTTCCCTTATCTTTAGCATAAAGACTAATTACTAATTTGATTTTTTGATTTAAAAGGCAGTTTAATTTATATGAAAGATATGAATCTTTACTTTCAAACACCCTATAATTCATGTCAACTTCGTTTAAATAACCGATTTTAGTCCCCGAAGTTTTATACTTGTGTTCAATCTCACTTTGCTGGCGTCCACATTCAATAAAATCAAGAGTAATTTTACTAAAAGCCTTTGTTCTCTCATCTTCCTCCTGCTTCTGTGAAGAAAAATAGACAGTATAATAGACATGATGAATATCATAAAAAGGACGGAGAATATATTTCAGTTCCGAATCTTCAGAATCAGGCTGCATTGTAAAAACAAGCTTTGCAGTATCTGTAAGATTAATCCACTTTTCAGGGCTTTTTAAATCCTGTCTTACAGTTTCAACATATTCACTACTTCCTACGTTCATATAAATCAGATGGTCATCAACTATATCTTCTGGTAAATCTTCGTTTCCAAGATCGGCTGCAAGCACCAAAGGTCCGTATTTTACAGCAAAATTTCCAGAGTGATCTTTAGCCTTATAAATACTAAGCTTCATAGGAAGACTAAGTTCAATTTCACTTTCAGAAGAAAGATTTCCAAAATCAATATATCCGTCTTCCCCAGCCTTTTCAGCCATCTTATCAGCCCAGCCAGGTTTACGAACTTTCAAGCCTTTATTTTCTTTTCCCCTTTCCAGAACCTTGATTTTTACAGCAGCATCATATGGAAAATCAGTTTCAACTTTTACCTTCCAGCCATCCTCTGTTTCTACAGTTGCAGGAATAAAGAGATTTATATAAAGGACATCATCAAAATCACAGGCTATAAAACGATTATAACGGGAAGGATTTTCAAGACCTGTACCGGTACAACACCACATTGCATTATCATGACTGCAGTAAACTTTATGAAAGCCCTGCTGCATGCTCACAAAATAAGTTTTTGCTCCTGTCTGCGGATCTTGAGAAGCAAGAATATGGTTATAAAGGGCATTTTCATAAAAATCTGCAATATCAGAAGTTTTATTCCATGCAAAAATATGTTCTGCCAGCTCCAGCATATTGTATGTGTTGCAAGTTTCGCAGGTATCGCGCATTAAAGGCTCTTCAAACTCCCGCCCAAAATGTTCACCTTTAGAATTTCCTCCAATTGCATAGCTTCTGTTTTTTGTAACGGTTTCGAAAAAGAATTCTGCGGCAGTTCTGTATTCAGATTTACCAGTAAGCTCATAAAGCCGTGCAATTCCTATGAATTTTGGAATCTGAGTATTTGCATGATACCCCTGAAGTTTATCTTCTTTTTTTGAAGCAGGATCAATTATTTCATGATGAATCCAGCGTTCAGCTTCAGAAAGATATTTTTTATTTCCTGTAATACCGTATAAATCTGCAAAGACTTTACACATTCCACCGTGTTCACAGGTAAGCATTTTTTGAATTGAAGAATCGCTTAGATTTTTTGTACCATTTATAGCCCAGTCAGCCATTTTAAATACAATTTGTAAAGCATCTTCATTACCGCCATAAACATAAGCATCAATAAGACCTGCGTAAATTTTATGAATTGAATACCAGGGAACCCACCAGCCTGCAAGAGAAAAACGTTCAACTTCAAAATTACCGCCAGAATAAAAAACTTTATCAAAAGAATCTGAAGGAATTCCTCCAAAATATCCGTCCTTTCGTTGAAGCTCTTTTATGAGGTCTATTGTGTAATCCAGCTTTTCCTTTGCATCCTGTTTTCCAGTCTGATAATAAAAGCCGCTCAGGGCACTTAAATAATGTCCCAGCATGTGCCCTTGAATCTGTCTGTTTTCCCAACCGCCATAATTTATAGCACAAGGATTTTTCCCCAGTGCCCTGTAACACGGGGCAAGCATTCTGTCAGGCTCATATTCCAAAACATATTCCAGTCCAAGCCTTTGTGATTTTTCAAACAAGGAATCTTTTTCTAAGTTGATTTTTTGAGCATACATTAAAGAAACTCCCACAAGCAAAATTGTTATAGATAAAAATATTTTTTTCATATTCCTCCCCTTATCCAAAAAAAAGCCGTGACTGCACAAAAGGATTAGGAACAAGACAGTCACGGCAAAGTTATTTTTAATTATTTTTACTTCCACCGCGCAAAAAGAAGGACAAAACACGGAGGAAGATTTTTTTTAATTCTCTTCTAAAAGTTTATTGACTTCATTTTCAGAAAGTCCTGTGAGTTCAGCAGTTTCTTCAACAGTAAAGCCACTGTTCAGAAGTCTTTTTGCCGTAACACGAGCTTTTCTGCTAGCCGCAGAAGCTGAATCATCAGAAACAAGGGCCGATGTTTCATCCTCTAAAACAGGTTCAACACCTTCTATTTTTTCACAGAAATCTGAAGTAAACTGATAAACCACATCATTAATGCAGGAAGGTATAAGAGCGCAAAGTTCTTCTTTATCGTAAACATCACCAGTGCGATAAGAAACCCATTCACGGCAGTTAGACTTATACTCACTGTTCAAAATTATTTTTCCAGAGGCATCAGAGGCAAACACTTTTAAGCTTACTCGAGGAGTAAGGCCTTTTATATGAAGTCCGTCATCACTGACCTTAACCTTCTGAAAGGTAAAGGCTGCATAAAGAATGGATTTTGCCCCGGCCTCCTGGGAAATTTTTCTTGCCAGAGCCCGGCTTGCGTTTGTCCGCATATGATAACCGGTGGCAGCTGCACTTGTTCCTGAAAAAACACCACCGGAAGCTTTGCTGTTTTTCTTGTAAAAAGAAAAATCAGGATTTGTGGACGGCTGAATTACAGAAACTCCGCACATTCGTAAGGCTGAAGCCAGAGACTTTTCTGCGCCGTCAATGCGCTCCTGAGTGAGGGTATATTCCGGGTTTTTACTGTCTATTGCCCTGTTTACAATGCCGGTTATAAGACCATCCCCAGTCTGCTGTACATCGTATGCTGAAGAACGGTCTTCTTCATACCAGGGAAGTCCGGTATTGGCATAAACCGTTGCCACAGCAAGAGGAGAATAATCTGTCAGGTTAACCTGGGGCAGAGAGGCACAGGAAATAACAAGGCAGCTTAACAGAGTTGTAAAAAATAATGCATAAAAAGTTCTCTTTTTCATATAATCATCTCTTGCTTACAGATTATAGGAAGTCTTAAAAAAATCAAGACTTCCCAAAAACATTAAATTCTAGCGTTTATTACCCCAAAAATATTCACCAGCCTCTGCATCAGATTCGGTGCTTGAAAGGCTTGTAAAGGTGATTGTATATCTGTCTACCCTGCTGCCCTTTCGTGCCCAGTCAAGAGCATACATAAAGTATCCCTTGAAAGTTCCCAATTCACTTCCGCTGGCGTCTTTAAGGGTAATAACAGCACTGTATCCGTCAGAAGAAAGCTCTACAATTCCAGAGTAATTAGAACCTGAGATTGAGCCGTCACTGGCAATTTTCATAGTCTTACTTTCTGTAGGCTCTGCATCCTCAAGACTAGCTACACTTGCACTTTCATTCATACCAGATGTAAAGGTACCGGAAGTTGAACCGCGGACAGTAAGGATTGTATCGTAAGTTCCTGCAATATCATCTAGAGAAAGTTTTGTAAGACTTTCAGTACCATCTGAAGTATAATCGCTGAAGTCACTGTAATACTCATTCTGATTCAAAACCGGCCAGCCGTCTTCGTTAAAGAACATCTGATGAATCTGCAGGTAGAAGTAATAGCCGTACTGGAAATTGGTGCGGGAATGGCAGGCAAAGAGAATTTTTCCATTATTACCTCGCAGCACGCTGAGTCCGCCCTGACTTCTGAATGAATATTCATTGTAAAGTACATGACTTCCAATAATCTTTGAACCATATGAATGGTATGAACTGGCATTACTGCTGGTCAGGAGCATGCTCTGTCCGCCGGCATCCACATACCCACCTTCAATTGAAGAACTTCTGCTGACTGTACAGCGGTATTCATAATCAAGGCCACCACATGAAGTAATAAGATAATAATAACCGGTTTCACTGTTATAGAAGAGCTGGGCGCCTTCGTAGCCTGCTCCGTAGCCGCCGGCAATGCGGGTTCCAATAAGGTGATAGGCAGAAGAATTTGACGGGTAAGCAAGTTTATTTGCCTGATCCAGACTCATATCCAATTCATCGCCTAATGTAACAGAAACTGAGTTCTCACTGCTGTCGGTATAGGAAAAAGCCTCGTTTGCAACAGGCTTTAAGCTTATTGCATCCACATAGATTAAACCGATACCATAAAGCCATGAACCGTAAATCATTGCATAGCAGATATTACTTCCGATTGTATATTCCATAAGCTTTCCTGTAGAAATATCGAAAACAAATTCCGGGTCAATGCAGCCCAGACGGCTGTTATTTGAATCGCTGTAATCAGGATTATCAATCTCATTTCCATCAAGAGAAGAATTTGCTGTGCGCGTTTTTCCGCTCATTGCACTGTAGCGTACAAGGAAGTTCTGGCTGTAGTTTACGCCAAGATTTTCCAGTTTGGTCTTTATTGCATTCACATTGCTGTCACTGCCGCTATAGCTTGAAACATAGCTTGCAGGATAAAAAGGTCCAAGAGGACTTGAAGCAATGGCAAGTACGATGGAAGAAGCCCAGTTAGTACCGGAAGTATGAGCTACATCAGCATTTACACCATGATACATGTAATAAAGTCCATTCTGCTTAATTACTGTTGGTGCCCAGCTTGAAGCAGTATAAGATGTATTATTCTGCACAGTCTCATTTGAAGAAGCTGTAAAGCCTTCCCATGCCAGAAAATCTTCATCCCAATAGCCCTGAATACAGGACTTTGAGCTGACAGTCCAATTAACAAGATCTTTTGAATAGCGGACATTTAAACCTGTATATCCGATATTTCCAGTTGAAGCATCGGTTGAATATACATAGTATGTGCCGTCATCATCCTGGAAAAGTTTTGGATCGTGGCAGTTTGCCATTTTCCAGTTGCTCTGAGATTGCCCTGAATCAGAAGTACCATTTGAATATTTTGTCTTTACATAATCTGCAATCACACCTGAAGCAGAGCTGCTGTCTGACGAATTGTCATAAGAGGCGCAGGAAAAAAACAGTAAAGAAACAAAAAGTCCTGCTGCAGCAGAATAAAAGGCTTTTTCAGCACTTTGAATTATTTTTTTCATATAAAAAAAATCCGTCTAAAAATCATAAAAATAACCGCCGCCACAACCAATTCCGCAGAGCAGAATTGGTTAAGACGACAGTAGACAAACCGCCGGCTGTAATTTTACTTACGCCGTCGTCAGTACCAGAAACAGAACTTGAAAGGAACACGGTAAACCAGACCGTCTACAGTGTTTGCACTTTCAAAGCGCTGGTACTGGATTTCAACACCAGTCTGGAAGTATCCATTCTGGAAATCCTTCTGAAAATATGGATATACATAGCATCCAAAATATTTTCCAGGTTTTCCTGTCTCAAGAGTTTTTCCAAGCCCTCCATCAGCAGTTGCTTCTGTACAAGCCTGCATCCAGTCCCAGCCCATTGATAAATCGTCTGCATAACCAGAGCTGATTCTTCCGCTTGTGCTGAATGCTTTTCCATTGTTATCAAATGCAAACATGATGTTTGTATTTAAACCAATCTTATAAGAAGTACTTGGAATGGCATGAATTGCGGCTAAACCTGTGATGTTATAAAGCAGCTTAGTATTTGCAGCAATATAATGATCATCTGCATAGAACAAGCGGTCTTCAAAGTTGAATGTCCATGTTGGAATCACATTTGTCTGACCAGAAAATGCTATGTAATGAGCTGTTGCAAACTTACTTTCAACATCTCCATTAAACTTTGTTGCTTCTGCATCGCGATAACGGAAATCATAGCTTGCATTAAAGCGGAAATACTGGAACAAAGTTGGAAAATCTAACTGAATGTATGCTTCACCAAATGCACTCTTAGAATACGTATTTGTTGCAGTACGTGCATTATCGTCATCAACTCCGGTGTAGTATTCACCAGGATGCCAGCCTGTATTTACAACAATGTTGTATTTTTGCCAGCGATACTGAGCGTGAAGCTTTGTCTTTTTGTAAAGAATATTCCAGTTATCTTCATCTAAATAGTTTGGAGCCAAAGGAAGACCCGCAAGAATTCTAAATCCTGTAAGAGGATTAAAAACTGGAATCCATTCAATACCTGTAAAATACTGCCCTTCAGAACGGCTTGCAATATCACGGATATTCTGGGCACCTAAAGCGTAACCACCATAAATATATCCGCAATTCCACTCTTCCCATTTTCCAGTATAGGCAACAATCTGACCATTCCAGAAGCTTGCGCTTAAATTAGCCTGATGAAACATGGTTGCATACTTTACAGCAGTAGCAGTGTTATAATCATAATAAAGGTTATACCATTCTCCAAGACTGCTATCCAGACGAACTCCAATATTAAAGTTCAAATTTGCAGCAACTGCATTTAAGTTCAATTCTGTTCGTCCGTTATAGAAGGACCCCTGTTCTGCAGAAGCTTCTGTATGATCCCAGTCTCCAGTTCCTTCGCGGGCAAACTGCTGACCTACACCAAAAACAGTGTAATCATTGTATCCATGAAGCGTAACACTTTGTGCCCATGAAATAGTTCCAGCAAAAAGAGCCGCAGCACCCAAAATAATTTTGTTCAATTTCATTTCACTGCCCCCTTAGTCCTGAGCCGCATCATAGCTGTAAAGCAAAGCGGCATTTGTATCATTCAAAGCCTGTGTTATATACAGATTTTTCATCTGAATACCTGTAGTCATAGTTTCTCCGGCAGTAATATCACTTATGAATACCGCATTTTCATCTTCAACTTTGACAGAACCACCATTAAAAGTTGTAGAAGCTGCATATGTGAGTGCCAGTTTTCCATTCTGATAGAAACAAATAGATCCGTCTGTATTAAAACTGATAGTTACAAAACAAGCCTTGTTATAATAAATCTGATATGCGGCTGTACTATAGTCTGGAAAATCAACTCCCACACTTGCAGCGGCTTCATAGATATTATCTTTATAAGTTCCATCCGGCTTATAATCCATTGTTGAAAGTCTGATTACTGTCTGCACAGTTTTTAAAACATCTGTCCAGTCGCTATCATATGTATTTAACATATTAAAACTCACAGCAACGCCGTCACCAGCCTTAAAACCACTACAGTAAAATGTAGAGTTTTCGTTACAGGCACTTTTTTGTACAGTTCCTATAACACTTACACTGTCACTAATATCAATAGTTCCACTAGTAAGTTTTTGCTCAGTAAAGGTCTCCAGTTCATCCCCCAGAGAACTTCTTAATTCCATGTTGCAGCCGGAAAAAGCAATTGCCAGCAAAAACACAAGCATAGAAATCAAAATCTTATTTTTTTTCATTTTATGCCTCCGTTCTAGAAGTTGAACACAAGGCCAAGTGGAACACGGTAACTAACAGCAGTATTTGTATCATTCTTGCCAATAGCGGCAGAGTACAAAACTTCAATACCAGCTTTAGCATAACCGTTTGCAAAGTTGTACTTTACATAAGGAGCAAAGTACAAGCCAATATATTTTGTAGGATCACCTGAAGCAGGAGCACAGGTAGAAGGCATATTGTTCCATCCAATCTGCAAATCATCAAAGTGATCACGAGAAATAGCTGCATAGCCATCAGAAGCTGAATATGTAAATGCAGTTCCGTTTGCATCCTGAGCATAATTTCCTACAAAATCAAGGCCGGCACAAAGTTTTGTTCCAGAGAAATTCCACTCTCCAGAAAGACCAAGCTGCTGCATAAAGAGTTTTTCATCACTTGCGATGTAGTCATCATCTGCATAGAAGGTACGGCTTTCTGCAGCAAGACTAAGCTCACTGAGAGGAATAAGTTCGCTAAAATCAGCTGAAAGTCCGAAATAATGGGCAGCAGCAAAATGTTCTTTTGTTTCGTAAGAAAGAGCACCATTAGACATTCCAAATGATTTATAAGATGCATCATCACGGTAGCGGAAGTCATAACTTACATTGAACTTAATTCCAAGCCCCAAAGTATCAAACAGTTTTGTCAAATCAGCCTGAACAAAAGCTTCGCCAAAGTAGTTATCCAAAAATGCAGATGTACTTGAAGAAGCATCATAAGCTTTAACACCTGTGTAATAAGTTCCAGGTCTCCAGCCAGCAGTAAATTTTCCTACCCCTTCAAGCTCGTAACCAGCAGCAACTTTTACTTTTTTATAGAGATTTTTCCACTGGTTAGATTCACGGTCATTCTGAACACCATTTCCGCCAACCGGAAGAATAGGGATACCAGCAAGAAGGCGAAGACCACGAATGATATAAGGAGTAACTTCAATTGCAGTAAAATACTGACCTTCCTTGCGGTCTGCAAGATTACGGATATTCTGACTTCCAAGAACATAGCCGTCAAAAATATAACCGGCATTAAAGTCTTCAAATTTTCCAAGGAATACATTCATCTGCTGATTGAAGAACTGAACTTTCATATTACCCTGATAAAAAGGTGTACCATCATAGGAATCTGTATAATCAGTGTAATATTCGCTGTCATCATTTAAATTAAGAGGAAGTTTTAATCCAAGATTAAATTCAAAATTTGCTGCATTAAGTTTTAAATCAACGCGATAAAAACTTTTTTCAATGTCATCTTCAAGACCTGCTCTTGCATCGGTATGATCCCAATCAGCATCACCAGTTTTTGAAAAAGTCTGTCCTACACCATAAGCGGTTGCATCAACCTCACCATGAAGCTCTAAACTCTGAGCTCCAATAGAAGCTGCACACAAAAGAAGTGCTGCTCCTGTAATTATTTTATTAAGTTTCATAATATTACTATCCTTAAATTTCTAATTATTTAATTTCAAAAAATTACTCAACTTCCAGTGCTGCAATTTCATCAGCAGTAAGTGCACGTGGGAACAAGGCTACGTCTGAAATGTAAGCACCTTCATCAACATAACCAGCAGCCCAAATCAAACCAGGTCCGACACTGAACGTATCTGCAGTTGCACTCCAATATGTATTTGCCCAGTTTGAGCCATCAGTAATTGTTCCCTCTGTAACTTTTGCTACTCCGTCAATATAAAAACTATAAGTAGCTTCATTCATTACGATAACGACAGTATGCCAGTTTGCATCAGTCCAAAGATTAGCCATATCATCAAAGTAACCGGCTGAATTTGCATGAATAGCTCCACTTTCATAGATACCACAGTAAGTCCATTCGGAACCTGCTTTACAGAAACCTAATAAAGTATCGTAACCATTCTGCCCTTCAGCATTCTTCACACGTGCATAAAGAGTAACAGAAGTTGCATCAGTTCCTGCAAGTGGATTTGAAGCAGTAATTTTTGCACCAGTTATATCTGGAGCTGTTGTTGTACTCTGTGCAGCATAAGCATCAATTACCTTTCCGTAAGTTGTGTCATCTGTAATATAAGTTGAAGATGCAACTTTTGACACGTTCAAAAGATAACCTTTTTCATCACTTCCGAGCCAGTCATCAGTTGTATTTCCAGAGTTGTATAAATCTGCACCTGAAGCAAGAAGAGTCTGTACATCTACACCAGCATTAAGCAAAGTTTGAACACTTACACCAGAATTCAGCATCTGTCTTGCAATGGATGTCTCATCATTTTCATTCAAACGCTCACTTTCATTATTGAGACTTAGATCACAGCCTGCAAATAAAAGTGCCGTACCCAAAATATAAGTTGCTATCCGCAGCTTACACTTTCCAACATTTTTTTTCATCTTTTTACCTCCACCGGGCACAAATTGCGCCCATACTTATATCAACACCTTTCGGTACTTAACAACGACTTTTCTTGATAAAAACCTTTTAAATTTATGATAAAATGCTTTATTCAGCTAAGTCAACATAAATTTTCATTATTTTTGTTATTTTTCAACTTTTTTCGTTATTTAACCTAAGAATATTCTAAGAAATCGATTATTTTGGGTATAAAAGCCTATTTTTAACATATATTTATAAATTTATCACAATTTTTATTGTTATAAACTTTCTTAAAAACATAATTATTTGATATAAATTAGTAATTTCATTTAAAGAATTTGCATAAATTTGAATCTTGAGCTAGGATAAAATTTATCAGATATCAATTTTTATTAATTATAAAACGACTTTTCTTGATATATAAAAAACTAATA
>NZ_AJGU01000022.1 GCF_000260795.1 Treponema sp. JC4 | reverse complement strand
ATTAGGGAAAAGATTAAAAAAGAAGGAAAAGCGTAGCGGAGGAAAAAATGATTATTAATAATAACTAATTAAAATAAAAAAAACAAGCGCGAAGGAGAAGCTGTGGATTGCAAAAACACTCTGTTTGTGAACGTTGCTGACTACAGTCAGCAACAGTTTATAGTTACTTTAACACAAACAGCGTGTAGCGCGATATCGCGCGGTTTTGCAATCCGCAGATTCGACTGGGAGCTGTTTTTTTTAGGTGTTTATAGTTTAATTATTAAGCAATCAAAGAGAATACCATTGCGAACAAAGCAACAGATTCACAAAGACCTACAACCATGATGTACTGAGCAAAGCCTTTACCAGTTTCACCAAGAGCATCAGAACCTGCAGCACCAGCTTTTCCCTGTGCGATTGCAGAGAAACACATAGCAAGACCAGAAGCAATACCAAGACCAAGTGCAAAACCAGGTGTCATTTCACCACTCATTACTTTTGGCTTCAAAGCGATGTTCATCAAAAGGAAGCCGTAAATTGTCTGTGTAAGAGGAGCACCGGCAAATACAGTGAGGATGAATGGTGCCGGTTTATTGTTTACATAACAACGTTTCCAGGCTCCGATAGCTCCCTGACCAGCGATTCCGATTCCGATTGCTGAACCGATAGCAGCAATACCCATACAAACAGCAGCACCAATGTAACCCCAAATTTCCATATTTTTCTCCTTTAACCCGCAAACGCAAGGTTTAATTTAATATTTCATTATCTGCCCAAGCAGATTTAATAACTTAAGTATATGCCGCCAAACGACGGCTTTTTTTTACGAAGATTTTTTCTCCGCAAAAGGATTGAATTTTGTTCCGCTCCATGCCATTCCGATATGTGTACAGAATTCAAGTGTATTCAAACGAACACCGTGTACAATTACCGAAAGCAGGTTCAGAATCATGTTCAAACCATGTCCAAATACCAGCAGCACTATTGCCGCAATAAACAGAACTGCGTGTCCAAGAATTGGACCTGCAAGTGTGTTTACTGTATTAGAAATAGCAGCACCGGCAAGACCTACAGCCCAAAGTCGGATGTAAGAAACAATATCAGAGAATACGTTTACGACTCCCAAAAGAACCGAAATAATATTCTTACAAGATTCCAGGATAGAAGCTCCAATGCTTCCTTCATAGTTGGCAAATACAAAGCTCAGAACAAATCCCGCAGCAATCAGAGAAATCTCAATTTTACCCACAGGAACAGTTCCAATGTAGCCAAGCATTGGGAATACATCAGAATTTACAACCATAGAAAGTACAACCCAGAACATACCAATAAGCTGCATAAGTGAACCAATATCACCTACCGCCTTTAAGCCGTTCTTAAGGCTGATGTTTCTTGCTGCCGCCTTAATATGTGCAACTGCAAGCTGAATAAGTGCCAGAGAGAAGCAGAAAATCTGCAGGTTCTGACTCTTTGTAAGTCCTACAGCCTTACCACCAACCTCGCTAACCCAAGGAACCTGCCAGAGAGTATCTTCATAGGCAGAAGAAATCCAAGGAATAGAAAGATTTTTAAGCCAGTCTGGAAGCATATCTACAGGAATACCAAACCAGGTACAGGTTACGGCACCCCAAACGATAGTTGCTATAGAAACCAGCGTAATAAGACCGAATACAGGCGCAACCTTTTTGCCAGACGCTTTTGACTTAAGCATAAGTAAAAGTGTCAGAACAAGGACAAGTGCACCGTAGCCCCCGTCTCCAAAAATCATTGCAAAGAATACTGTAAAGAACAGTAAGAACCAGCCCGAAATATCAAATTCATGATAGCCAGGAACAGTTCCCAAAAAGTCTGTAAGAGGATAAATCAGACTTACAAACTTGTTGTTCTTAAGCTTTGTAGGAACGGCAACATCATCTTCTTCAGGGTCTGCATAAGCAAGAGCCCAGTTGTTCTTAGCACAGTCAGCCTTAAATTCTTCAAGGTTTGCTGCTGGAACATAGCCGCTGATCCATGCAAGGTCATTTTCGTCACCAGAAGTTTCACGCTCCATTCCGGCATTTACGTTTTCAAACTCAATGTCGGTTTCAAGATTTTTCTTAAAACTTGAAATTGACGGAAGATACTTTGCATTTGCCGCAAAGAATGCTTCTATATCAGAAACTTTCTTTTCATCAGCTTTTATCTCGTTTTCCAAAAGCTTTGTAGAAATTCGTGGTAAAGGAACTTCAAATGCTTCGGGCATAAGATTTTCCGGGCGACCTTCACCACCGTTTATAATCATAAAGCGTGCAGTCTTTTTATCCTTATTTACAAGGATTGTCTGAATCTGTTCGTCTATCTGATTATATTTTTCTACAGGAACTTCATACATCTTAAGCTGAATGCCTTTTGTAATAAGGTATTCAAAATCTTCGTTTGTAACAGTTCCCCAGCCGCTAAAGCGGTCAAGCTCAGTTGCATCTGCAGAAATTTCTTCCAGAAGCTGCTTTTTACGCTCTGATTTAGCAACAATGTCTGCACAGAGTTTTGCAGTATCTTCATCAGAAAGAGCCGGCGCCATACCTTTTTTAGCCTTAGGAGCCTTAATTTCTCCTAAAACAGATTCAGCAACCAGTGCATTCGCAGAGGCTTCCTTAAAGGCAGAAAGTTTTTCACTTGCGCCTTCAAGTTTTTCCAGGTGAACAAGACCGATTTTTCTAAGATTAACAAGAGCCTCTTCACGTTCCTTATTTAAGAGAACAAGAGAGACTTTTTTCATTGGTTCAATCATTTACCTGCCTCCTGTTCTTCTTCGGAATTATTCTGAAGCTTTTTCTTTGATATTTTACTTCGGACAACCGCCGCAACCTGCTCATCACCAAGATAAACAGATATTTTCTTGATATTAGCCTTTGTCTCAGGAATCTTAACCTTTTCAAACAGGTTTACACGCTGTGTTGTGGTTCTGAGTTCCTTTGAAAGAAGCCTTACCTGTTCATCAAGAACTTCGGCTTCAAGGTCTAAAGAAAGGGCCTTTTCCATTCTGTCGGCTGCCATATCAATCCACAATGGGGTTTCGTACAAGTCGTAGTCCCCTCGTGAAAAGTCAGCGCCTTCATAAATAGGAATTGCTACACCGGCAATATTACCCCATCCTTTTTTGATGTTTTTTACGGTAACCATTTCCGGCTTAAAAGCCTCTTCTTCTCCGAATACTGCAATCCATGCGTCGAATTCCTTTTCGAGCGCCGCTCTTGCAGCACGGACTTCTCTGGCCTTCTGGTCTATTGTGCGGATTTCTGTCTGAAGCTGTTGTTTTTTAAGCACAAGGGTCGGAAGATAGCGGTTATACATTTTAAGCGCATCTTTCTGGACCTTCTGCTCATTTTTTGTCAGCTTAATCTTTGCCATCAATTACCTCACAAATAATCGCTTACTTCTTTGGCCAGTGTTTTTCAATCAAAGATGATTTAAGACCAGTTTCCTCAGGCTCGAAGCAGTCTGCAAGGATTTTCCATCCAAGATCGAGAGCTTCTTCCAGAGAAATATTCTTTGAAAGGTCCATCATCTCTGACTCAAACATTTTTCCGTAAGTAAGGAGTTTTTCATCCCACTTACTCATGATAAATCCCATTGATTTCTTTTCAAGGGTGTCTTTATAGCTTGAGTAAAGACGAATCATACCGTCCATAAGTCCGCGGTGGTCATCACGAGTTGTACCGTTTACGTTCTGCTTCAAGCGTGAAAGAGAACCGAACGGCTCAATACGACCGCCTTTAAGGTAGTACTGACCTTCTGTGATGTAACCTGTGTTATCTGGAACCGGGTGAGTAACGTCGTCACCAGGCATTGTTGTAACGGCAAGAACTGTTACAGAACCTGCACCTTCAAAGTCAACAGCCTTTTCGTAGCGGGCTGCAAGCTGAGAGTAGAGGTCTCCAGGGTAACCGCGGTTAGAAGGAACCTGCTCCTGTGTAATGGCAATTTCCTTCATAGAGTCTGCAAAGTTTGTCATATCGGTAAGAAGTACAAGTACGTCTTTTCCTTTAAGGGCAAACTGCTCGGCAACTGCAAGAGAAAGGTCAGGAATCTTCTGACATTCTACAGTTGGGTCTGCCGCAGTATGAATGAACATAACTGTGTGGCTCAAAGCCCCACCTTCTTCCAGAGTCTTTTTGAAGAAGAGGTAGTCATCGTATTTAAGACCCATACCACCGAGTACGATTACGTCAACTTCTGCCTGCATGGCAATGCGGGCAAGCAGCTGGTTGTAAGGTTCACCAGAAATTGAGAAAATAGGCAGCTTCTGAGATACAACCAGAGTATTGAACATATCAATCATCGGAATACCGGTACGAATCATACGCTTAGCCATGATACGTTTTGAAGGGTTTACAGAAGGACCACCGATTGTAACAAGACTGTCTGTAAGGGCAGGTCCGTTATCACGAGGTTCTGCAGAACCGTTGAAGATACGTCCAAGAAGATCATCAGAGAAAGAAACTTTCATCTGATGGCCCAGGAATTTAATATGGTCGCCGGTTGAAATACCGCGTCCGCCGGCAAATACCTGAAGGCTTACTACATCACCTTCAATTTTATTTACTTCGGCAAGTGATTTACCAAAACGAGTTTCGATTTCTGCAAGCTCACCGTAAGCTACGTTATCAGCTTTTACAGTGATTACGCTTCCGACGATGGATTCGATTCTACTATAAACTTTGTTCATAACTATTCACCATCCTTAAGCATTGCGCTTACTTCATCGCGAACTTTACCGTTTGCAGAAGCATAATGGGCATCAAAGTCTTTTTCTGCCTTGTAGAAGTCATCTGTGTTCCAGATTGTGTAGTTCCAGTCAAGGAACTTCTGACGAAGCTGGTTGAAGAAGTTGCGGGCAGCATCTTTATCAGCAAGGTCAAAATCAGAACCGATTACTTTTACAACTTTTGCAAAAGTATATTTCTGACGGTCAACGCAGACAGCGGCATCAACTTCATCAAAAGAGTTCTGCTGCATGTAAACAGCATCAATAAATTCACTCTTAAGATATTCGATGTAGTCTTCTGTTGTAGTACCGTCTTCACCAATTACCTTCATCATCTGGTTTACTTCTACACCGCGCAGGAATACCTTGCGGGCATAGCTTACCAGTTCTTCACGGATAACTGATTTGTATTTAGACCATGAAATAATAGGGTCAATGGCAGGATACTTACGTGCATCTGAACGTTCACGTGAAAGTCCGTGGAAGGCACCTACTACCTTCAAAGTTGCCTGAGTTACAGGCTCTTCAAAGTTACCGCCGGCAGGAGATACTGTACCACCGATTGTTACAGAACCAACCTTTCCGTCGCGCAATCTTACAATACCTGCACGCTCGTAGAAGGCCGCAATGTAAGATTCCAGGTAAGCAGGGAAAGCTTCCTCTCCAGGAATCTCTTCAAGACGACCAGACATTTCGCGCAAAGCCTGTGCCCAGCGTGATGTAGAATCTGCAAGAAGAAGAACGTGAAGTCCCATCTGGCGGTAGTATTCTGCCAGAGTTACAGACGTATAAACCGAAGCTTCTCGCGAAGCAACAGGCATTGACGAAGTATTACAAATGATGATTGTTCGCTCCATCAAAGAACGTCCTGTTCTAGGGTCTTTAAGTTCAGGGAACTCTTTAATTGTTTCTACAACTTCACCCGCACGTTCACCGCAGGCAGCGATGATTACGATATCAACGTCGGCATTTCGTGATGTTGTATGCTGGAGTACAGTTTTTCCGGCACCGAAAGGTCCAGGAATACAATAAGTACCACCTTTAGAAACTGGATAGAAGGTATCGATAAGACGAACCTGAGTTACCATTGGCTCAGATGGAGCAAGGCGTTCTGCATAGCAGTCAACGGCACGTTTTACAGGCCACTTGAATGCCATCTTAAGTTCGTGATCTTTACCTTTTTCATCAGTTACAACAGCCATTACATCTTCAATAGTATAAGAGCCGGCTGGAGTAACCTTTTTAACTGTATACATTCCCAGTAAATCAAAAGGAACAAGAATTTTATGAGTAAAAGGTCCTTCCGGAACAGAACCGATGGAATCTCCGCGAAGAAGTTTGTCGCCCTCTTTTACGCTTGGAGTCCAGTCCCATTTTTTATCGCGTGGAAGTGAATCTACATAAACACCGCGCTCAAGGAAGAAGCCTGCTTTTTCTGCAACCAGAGGAAGAGGGTTCTGAAGACCATCAAAAGTCTGTCCCAAAAGTCCTGGTCCCAATTCTGCACAAAGGAGATCGCCGACAAGTTCTACAGTGTCACCGGCTTTAATGCCCTGTGTCATTTCGAAAATCTGCATCTGGGCCTTATTGCCTCGGATACGGATTACTTCTCCTCGTAGTTTTTTTCCGTCAACATTAACGTAACCTACTTCGTTCATGGAAACTTCGCCATCAAACTGGATTGTTACCATGTTTCCGTTAATGCCGACTACCTTAGCTTTTGTATCCGTCATTTCTATTATTTATCCCCTTCAAGAATATTATCATAAATTTTATGATAAGAAGTTTTACCAATTTCAGCATCAAACTTTTTCATGCGTTCTACAAGCAAAAGCCTGATTCCGTACGCATAAACTGAATCCACCGAAAACGAATCAAGAGGTCTTAATTCATCAAGAAGTCTGATTCGGTACTCAAAAAGAAACTGTTCTGCGCTCAAAGGACTGTCCATTCCAACTGCAGTGCGGGCTGCCTGAATAATATCAGCAGTAACGCCTGGAGGAAGAACAGCAGCATCTTTTTTCATTTTCTGAGCACGAATTTGTGCCAGAGCATAGCGCAGGCTTCTTTCTTTTTCATACCAAGTATCCAAAAAGACAGAACCTGTAGATGAAGCATCTTTTGGCGGAACAAGCGAAAGCGAACCGACAACTGATTTTTCATCTTCGGAAAGAAAACGACAGCACAATTCCTTAAAACTTTCCTGATTTAAAGGAAGAGCTGATTTTCCTTCTGCAGCAGAGATATTTGGTAACTGTGAAACCAAATAATAATATGCCACTACTCTGTTCCTTTTGCAGCGGTTTTCATAAGTGCTGCAACTTTTGGATTAAGATATGCACCGAACATTTCTGCAAGTGATTCAGCAGAATAATCATAATATGCGGCGCCGTTTTTAACTCCGATTCTAAAGCCGGCTGTCAAAGTCTTATCAGGCTTGATTTCGAGTCCTTTAGAAATTTCAGCTTTAAGGTCGCCTGTAAGGGCAGATTCCAAAGATTTCAAATCTTTTTCAGCAAGCAGAACAGAAAGTTCTGAAGCATCGCTGTTTTTTGCCCATGCTTTTACTGTTTCAGGGATAAGTTTTGCAAGGACATCTTTTGTTGCTGCCTTTGCTGTCTCTGCCTGAATAAGTCCATCAAGTTCAGCTACGAGAGAATCCTTAAATGAAAGCAGCATATTTCTTCCAGCCTGAACGATAGCCTCTTCACTGGCTTTTTCCATTCTTTCTGTTTCTGCTTTTGCATTTTTAATGATTTCTGCAGCCTTGTCCTGAGCATCTGCAACGATACTTTCAGCTTTCTTTTCAGCTTCTGCAATTTTTTTTGCAGCTTCAGCTTCAGCAGTTGCAACGCCATCTTTTTTGATCTTATCAATCAGTTCTTGTAATTGTACGTCCATCATAACCTCGCAAAATAATTTCCATTAGTAATATATAAAGTTTATACGCGAATTCTGTATAATTCAAACAAAATGTTTTAAGAATTACACTTTTTTTCGCGATAAACTGAATTTGAGAATAAAAGGGCTAAATTTTGAAAGAATAAACGGTTTTTGCCTTCATTGTCTGACCTGGCTCAAGAATACAGGTCGGGAAGTCCTTCTGATTTGGTGTATCAGGGAAAACCTGAGTTTCAAGACAGAAACCGTCGTGAATATTGTATTTATTACCGCTACGGCCAACTTTGTCCTGAATAAAGTTTCCGGTATAAAGCTGACAGCCGACCATATTTGTGAATACCTGCATTTCGTGTCCTGTTACAGGCTCAGTTACTTTACAGAATTCAACAAGGTCTGAATCATCAAGAGGAACGGAAGTTTTTGTTTCTGGTGTGTAAACTTCTGTTACATAGCAGTGGTCATAGCCAGGCTTAATCTGATCAATATCCTGTCCCAAAGTTTTAGGAGTATTAAAATCAAAAGGAGTTCCAGCAACTTCAAGAAGCTTTCCTGTAGGAATGAGTTTTGGAGAAACTTCAAGATAGTATGCGGAATTCATCTGCATTACGTGATCATATACCTGACCTCGGCCTGCGAGATTAAAGTAAGAATGATTTGTAAAGTTTACTGGAGTTGCCTTGTCTGTTTTTGCAGTATAAGAACAGGTAAGGTTGTTATTCTTATCAAGAAGGTAAGTTACGGTAATTATCATATTACCAGGAAAGCCCTGCTCCCCGTCCGGTGAAAGGCGGGAAAACTGAATTCCAGCAACATTCTTTCCTTTAATGATTTTTGAATCCCATACGATTTTATGCCAGCCGTCAAAACCACCGTGAAGGCAGTTAGGTCCGTCGTTTTTATCAAGGTCGTATTTTTTACCGTTTACAGTAAACTGGGCTTTAGCAATTCTGTTTGCAAAGCGGCCTACAAAGGCTCCAAAATAACAGTCGTTGTTTACATAGCCTTCTAATGTAGAAAAGCCCAGTGTTACTTCTGTTTTTTTACCAAGTTTGTCATTTAAGATTATGCTTGTGATTGTACAGCCATAATCTGTGCAGGAAAACTGCATGTCACCGTTAGAAACGGTATAAAGGGTTACTTTTGTACCGTCCGACAAAAGACCAAATTTTGATTTATCTATCTTCATATAAAACCTCCGGAATTTATAATCCCATATCAATTACAAACTGAACTTCAGTAATTGAACAGGAAAGCTCATTTGCAATCTGCTCAATCTGAAAACCTTTATTAAACAGGTCCATTACCTGTTCTGAAAATTCTTTTTTACCTGCTGCTGCACCATTAAACTGCCTGACTTTGTTTTCAGTCTGACTTTGATTACTTTCCCTTGGTTCTTCATCTAAGACTTTTGTAATAATTAGCGGCACATGTTTGTAAGCAGAACCATCGGGCATTACGTTAGTTACATCATCTAAAATAGGATTATTATTAGCAGTCTCTTCTTCGGCATCAAAAAGAGAACTCTGCTGAGGTTTTACAAT
The DNA here is from genome assembly GCF_000260795.1 of Treponema sp. JC4. Classification (GTDB taxonomy): domain Bacteria; phylum Spirochaetota; class Spirochaetia; order Treponematales; family Treponemataceae; genus Treponema_D. The sequence goes on along the minus strand of NZ_AJGU01000022.1, from coordinate 30,839 downwards.
TTCATAAGAGGAATCAGGAGAAATTGCCTGATTATCAAAAAGAGAAGGAGTATTATTTTCTTGCACGACAATTTTTTTAGAAACAGAAGGTTTTCTTACAGGCTTTATTTCAGAAACATTTTTATTTTCTACATATAAAGGGCTGTTTCCGCTAAGCCTGCTGACTTTATCAGCTTCGGCAATTGCATTCTGTAAAAGTCTGCTTGCTTCGCGGAACTGTTCCATTTTATGTTCAGTTTCGTTTAAAAGTGCCCGCAGTCTTCTTGAAGATTCATTAATCAAATCCAGGTCCCGGTTTGCCTGTCCGTTAATATCTTTTATCATTCTGTCCATATAGGACTTTGTTTTTTCAATGATATTTTCAGTAGAGAAAATTTTTTTAAAGCGGATAAGAAAAATTAAAAGAAGAACTATTGTAATTAAACTTAAGGTTATTGCAATCGTAGCAGCCACACTTTACCCCGTTACCTTGTTATATCTATAATCGTTCCTATATATGGTGAACCAGACTTTGAGCCTGTCTGTGAATCATTAGTCCTGTTCTCACCATCCCCTTCTTCCTTCTGACCGTTTTCTTTTTTCCGCCAAAAGCCGCAGCTCCGCCTCTTCCATCTTTATCAACAGAATTTGCATCAGCCCTTTCTGTCTGAGTCTGCTGAACCTTGCTGGCATTTTCAAGACTGCGCTGAATATTATTCTGCTGCTGCATAGCCTCCGTAAGCTGAGCCTGCTGGCCTGCCGCCATAGTCTTGGAAAGATTAGAGAGCTGAGAATACATTGTTTGGAGATCAATCGGCTGTATACCCATCCGGCATTCCTATGTCAGCAGCAGGAGGTTCATATTCACCGCGCTTACTGAGCTTACTAGCATCATCGTAGAAGAAGGTTGTCTTCTTACAATCCATCTTAATTTCATCAAGCGCGTCGCGGATATAAATTTTTACGCCGGCATAAACTGTATCTTCAGCTTTAACCTTACCGATTGCCTTAAGTTCCTTAAGGTGAGCCTGAATGCCTGCAATTTCGTCATTTATCTGCTCAAGCTCCTGGTAAAGCTGCTGCTGTTTTTCTTTAAATTCAGAAAGTTTATCTTCCTTATCTTGAGGAAGCTTTTTACGCAGCTTTTTCTGCTGCTCCAGAGTCTGGATATCAAGGTCAAGTTTTTCGTATTCAGTTGTATTTTTAGACTGCATTTTCTGCAGTTCTTCAAGGCGTTTTTTAGCACGAGGATCAATACCAACTTCAAGAATAGTTTCTGTACCGCCACCAGGGGAACCAATCTTTTTAGCGCAGATTTCCTCTGTTGCAAGAAGATGTCCGCCAAGAATCTGAGCCTTCTTACCCCGCACAATGATATTCTTCATCGCAGTAACATTAGAGTTAATGATACTGTCATTTACAACGACATTTTCTTCAACTTCAACGGTGGCCTCGTTAATAAACTTAGCCCAGAGAGATTTTCCGGCCTTAATATAACCTTCACCCTTACCAAAAATACCCTGGCTTACAATAATGTTACCGGTTGCTTCAAGATGAGATTTATCTACAATGCCGTTTACTTCAATATTAGTTGCTTCTACGCGGAAGCCTTCTTCAACCGAGCCCTTAATGATAACCGTACCAACAAATTTAATATCACCAGTCTTAACATTAACTGCATCAAGATATTTAACAGGTTCAACAGTAATCTTTCCGTTTACAATCATAACTTCACCGTCAATAGAAGCCTTGATTGTAATTCCGTCGCGGTCCCACTCTGTATTTGCACCAAGCTGAACTACAGTATCTTTTCCGTCTTTTGCATCAAGCCAGCGACCAAGAAGAGTCTTACCGCCTTTACCTTTTTCTGCCGGAACTTTAGTTGCAAGCGGCTGACCTGCAATAACGTTTTGAATCTGGTTAAGTTGCTTAAAGTTAATTCTGCCTGATTCTTCGCTGACCTTAGGCTTAAGCTTTTTAGGGTCCGTTTCAAAGTTATAGGAAATATATGAATCATGTCCGTCAACCGGCATAACTGCATGACAGATTTCAAAAGGAGTATTGTAAACGGGAGAATCAACAAATTCACGAACCTTATCTTCAAGCACACAGTCTGCAAGAATTCCCTGCTGAAAGCATGCTCTCTTTATAGCTTCAACAGAAGCTTCCTGACCGCTCATGGCAGGAGGAGAAACAATAAGGGTTCCAGACATTTCGTCTTTTGCAATATCAACGGCAATAAGAACGTCGCCTGCCTGAACATGCTTGTAGTCACCGACCTTCTGATATTCGTTATCCGTACCGTTTTTAATGTATTTTTTAATTGCGTCTTCGTCAAAAGAAATAGTATCTTCGCGTTTAACTTCATCAAGAACTTCACGAAGCTGAATTGGAGCGCCGCTTCCAAGAGGAAGAACAATCTTGAGCATGATATCCGAACCAAAGTGACGTACATAGAACATTCCGTCTCTGTCCACAGTCTTTTCTGTATCTTCCAGTTCGTCGTCTGTAAAAAGACCTTCCGAAGCAAGTTTCTGAACTTTTTTTACGGTAGAAGGATCCTGATAAATCTTAAGTTTCCAGGGCTTTTTACCAATTCCTAAGAATCCGTCACTCCCCTTTTCAATAACTTCATATTGCAGGTTACCGACTTTTGTATCAAGCTGAACGGCAGCATCAGCAAGTGCTTCATCAATAGTATCAGCGTGAACATCAACATTATGAAGCTGCTGGTCTGTATCCAGCCGAGATTTCATTTCTGCACGGATTTTTTCCAGGGTAACCATAATTCATCGCCCCAGTCTTAGATAATTCCCTTTCTAAGATTTGTAAGCTTAGCACGAAGACGCAGGTTTGCCTTTGTATGAAGCTGAGAAATACGCGATTCACTTACTTCAAGAACTTCGCCGATTTCCTTAAAGGTCAAATCTTCGTGGTAGTACAATACAATTACCATTTTTTCTTTTTCAGGAAGCTCACTGATAGCCTGGGCAATTACCTTTTTAATTTCTTCACGTTCAGCAATAACATCCGGATTAAGGCTTGAAGGAGCTTCAATGTTGTTTCCGATAGACATATTGTCGTTATCATCACCGGAATACCATACATCATTCAAAGAAAGCACGCTTGTACCAGAAACCTTCATAATAGTGCGGTGATATTCATCTTCGCTCATATTAAGGCTTTCTGCGATTTCAGAATCTGTTGCAGTACGTCCAAGGCGCGACTCCAGAGAAACGATTGCATCTTCAATTTCGCGCGATTTCTGGCGGACAGAACGAGGAACCCAGTCAATCTGACGAAGTTCATCAAAAATTGCACCGCGGATACGGGTTACTGCATAAGTTTTAAACTTTACATTCTTTGCCGGGTCATATTTTGTAATAGCATCCAAAAGACCAAACTGACCAAATCCTACAAGGTCATCAAATTCAACACTGTTAGGCATTCCAACAGCAACCTTGCCGGCAACATATTTTACAAGAGGCATATACTGTCTTATAAATTTATCACGCAAGGCCGGAGACTTTGTCTTTTTGAATTCTTCCCAAAGGTCATCTTCTTCCTGAGTATCATTTACTGGCATACCTTACCCCTCTATATCCTTAACTTTCTTCCCTTGATAAAACCGAACTGATTGCTTTTGCCATCACTTCAGCATCTTTTACCCCTAATTCACTTCCGTCATTATGACTTGATGAAACAGTAGTAGTATATGAGCTGTCGCTTTCAACAGCACTCTCTCCATTTTCTTCCGAAGAAGAAGCATTTTCCATTACAAAAGAACTCATATCCGGCAGAGTATCAAGTCCGCCAGATTCTTCTGATGATGAAGCACCAGCCCCGGCATTGTCGGAAGGCGCCGGCCTTTCTTCAGCTGCAGCACCACTTTCTTCAGTCTGTGCCGGGGCCGGGCCCTGCACTTTTGCAGCCGACTGAGCCGCCCCTGCATTGGCTTCTGCCATAGCTGATGCAACTTCGTCACTGGCATTCTGAACTGCAGGCTTTTCTTCCGCCGCAGAAGGAGCAGCAGCAAAAACTGCAGCTCGTGAAATTGAGCCTGTACTTCTTAAATCTGAGTTATTAAGCATCTGATGAGAAGAATCATCTACAACATATGCATTGCCGTTTTCATCTGCATCCAGTTCTTCATCATGAACGTATAAATCAACCTTAGTTCCAACCTGAGGATTTGAAGCAGGAGAAGTTTCTGACACATCCATTGAATCGGCATCGTCCATTAAGAAATTGTTTGCAAGAAAATAAAAGCCAAAGCCAAGACCTGCAAATACTAATGCAATGATTAAAGCCCTTATTAAAAGGATTAAAAAAGCGGCGTGGGAGGTAAAACCGAAAAGCAAGGACAAAATAAATCCAAATGCTGCAAAACTAAGTGAGATTTTTATACCCTGCATTTTCCCCTCCTAACATTTTTTCCCTATTAATTATACACCATAAGATATAAAATTAATAGAAAAATTTTTACATATCGTCTTTTTTCTTCTTACTAAGGAATTTTTTAAGGAAGCTTGCAACCCCCTCGTTATATTCCGGTTCAGTTTTTTCTATTCGTCCTACTATGTGCTTAAGGCAGACAGCAGGCTTTGATGTAGGATTTACAACGATGAAAGGCTTCTGACGGATTACTGAAGCCTGTACAATAGGATCTTCGTAAACACAGCCAAGATATTCAACCTTGTAATTTAAGAACTGCCCTACAATATTTATGATTCGCTCTGAAATACGCTTTCCTTCATCTGCTGAATGAACGCGGTTTACAATAAGTTTGATATTTACAACACGGTCAACAATTTCTGTCGTGATGATTTTAATGATTCCGTAAGCATCGGTGATGGCTGTCGGCTCTGGAGTTGTAACAACATAAACTTCATCAGCTGCAGCAACAAACTGCAGAACGTTATTTGCAATACCAGCACCTGTATCAATGATGATAATATCTGCATTACCCAGTGTAGAAAACTGTTTTGCAAAGTATTCAAGCTCGTCTACGCTGAGGTTGGCAATTTTTGAAAAACCGTTTGCACCGGCAATAAACTTAATACCGAATTCGGTATCAAGGATAATCTGCTTCATTGTTTTTTTCTTATTGATTACGTGCATAAGGTTGAACTGAGGCACAACATTCAAAAGCACGTTTACGTTAGCCATACCAAGGTCACCGTCAATAAGGATAACCTTTTTACCAAGCTGGGCGTAGGCAATTGCCATGTTTACGGCAAAGTTAGTTTTTCCAACACCGCCCTTTCCGCTGGTTACGGCAATAATTCTTGTATTATGGTTCTTTCCACCAGATTTTTCGCCGGAATCTTTTGTATCATTGGAAGGAAAATTATCTTCCATTAGTTCTTTCAATCCTTCTGCCTGTTCTTCCATTTTTTATTTTCCTCCAAATTTTCCTTCAATGTGTTGTCTGTCTATATCAAAGCCTTCAAGCCGGATTAAAAAATCAACGATTGAAGCCTGTCTTAAATCCTGGGTTACATTCTGGCCGTTTGTGATATAAGAAACAGCCTTATGTTTTTTATGCAAAACACTGATTACGTTTCCGTACTGCAGTGATTCATCACTTTTTGTAATGATTACAGAATTATAGCCGAATGGTTCATAATTTTTGAAAATATTTTCAAGGTCCCGGGCTTTTGATGAAGCTGTAACTGCCAGATAAATATCCGGATTCATCTGAGGAATATCAAGAAGAAGCTTCATCTGGGCAAGATGAGTTGCATCATTAGGACTGCAGCCGGAAGTATCAATAAAGATTGCATCCATATTATCTTTATTTTCATCATAAAGGACTTTCAAATCTTCTGTTTTTTCAGCCTTAAGAACATTATAGCTCATAATATCGCCGAAGCGTTCAAGCTGCTGCAAGGCACCAACACGCATAAAGTCGGTTGTAATAAAGCATAAATTTGGACGACGGCCCTGATTTCTTTCATCCTTACGGTAAGCAAGCATAAACTGTGCTGCCAGTTTTACAAGGGTTGTAGTTTTACCAACTCCGGTAGGACCTACAATAATTACAACATGAGGAGGTCTGTGAACTTTTGGAAGTGCAATTTCAATGCTCTCTCCAATCCAGTCTACAACCTTATGCTCAACTAAATCAAAATTTTCAAGTTGTTCCAGAGAAAAATTAGCACGGATTTTTTCAGCAATTTCTTCTATGTAATCCTTTGAAAAATCATTCTGATAGAGTAAATCTTCAATTTTTACAATTGCTTCAGGATTATCAGAAGAAGAGCCTGTTTTTGTAGCAATCTGGGCAGAAAGTTCATTTTTTGTTTCTTCAAGTTTTTTGAGTCAGCTGACTTGTAAGCTGAGCTGAAAGAGACTGTACAAGAAGGGCTGTTCTATTTTTGTCAAATTCAGCTTCTTCTTCACTCTTTTTAGAAGGTTTTGCATCTGAGTAGGCCTCAGAATGACCGACAATATACCTTGTTTCTACGCCCCATTTCTTAAAAAGATTAAAAGGCCCGTATTTTATAAGCTTATTATCATGTCCTCTATAAACCCAGTCACGGCCATACATGCTGGAAATTTTTTCTTTGCATTCATCAAAAGTATCAGCTACTATTTTTTGAATATTCTCTCTTTCGTAAGCCATTTTTTATAAACCTTTTTTCCCTTTTCCTTTTTTCTAAACTTCGTCTTCAGACCTGATTTCTGCAATTATTTCAGTATCTACATTCTTACCGGCAGCCAGGATTTCCATATCAGAAAGCACAACAACTCCAGGCTGCTCACGTTCAAGCGAAGCACGAACCAGCTGACGAACATCACGCACACAAAGAATAATCGGCATAAGCCCCATATTGCTGACTTTTGAAAGACTGTCGCTTATGGCTCGGATCCACTTGCGGCGGTCAACCGGGTCAAAGGCCGGATATGGTTTTGAACCGTCAGGCGGAAGATAAGCATGAGAAGCAATCAGCTCGCTCAAAGGCTCAGAAAGACGCATTACACGAAGTTTCTTATCTGCAGGGTCCGCATACTGCATACAGATCTGAAGGCCAAGTGCTTCACGAACCTTTTCTGTAAGTTCCCAGGAAGTACGGCAGACAGAAGCGTAGTTTGCCATAGTTTCAAGAATCTTAACGTAGTTACGGATAGAAACTTTTTCTTCCAGAAGATTCTGAAGAACGCGCTCTATCATACCGTAAGAAAGTTTTGCGACATCAAGAACTTCGTTTATAAGAACAGGATTCTTTTCCTTTACCTTTTCTATGATATTTGAAACTGCCTGTCGGTCAAGCATTTCTGCCGCATGAGAGCGGATAATTTCTGTAATGTGGGTAGAAATGATTGTAGGAGGGTCTACAACTACATAACCCGCATTTTCTGCTTCCTGACGGCGGTCTTCCGGCAGCCAGATTGCATCCATTCCGAAGGCAGGGTCTTTTGTATGCTCACCTTCAATTTTATTGATTACGGCACCCGTATCCATACACATCAGATAGCCAAGACGGATATTTGCATGACCAGCTTCTATTCCCTGAATTTTGAAAGAATAGTCGTTAGGATCAAGGGTCATGTTATCCTGAATACGGATTTTCGGGATATTAAAGCCCATATCAAGGCGGGCTTCAGTTCTGATTCGGGTAATTCTTTCAAGAAGTTCAGCACCCTTTTCCTTGTTAACAAGAGGAATAAGGGCATAACCAATTTCCAGCGAAAGAGGATCCAGCATCTCAAGAGTTTTTGAATCATCTATTGGATTTGTCTGTTCAGATTTTTTAGCTTCTTCTGCCTGCTGTTTTGCAGCAACAGCTTCTTTTGTTTTCTGACGGGAAATACTGAGTCCCATCCAGAAGAAAAGAAGACCGATTGGAATAAGAAGAACCTGAGTATTATTACGGAGGGCAAAACCTGAAAGTGCAAGACCAATTCCCACAAGCTGGTAAATCTGACCATCGCGGGTAAAGTTTTTGATAAGTTTCTGATCAAAGGGTTCATCAGATTTAGTACCAGTTACAAGTACACCGGTTGCAAAAGAAATGATAAGAGAAGGAATCTGAGAAGTAAGGCCGTCACCTATTGTGAGGATTGAATAGGTAGAAACAGCTTCTCCAAATCCCATTGAATTGCGGATAACTCCAATTATAAGGCCGCCGACCAGGTTTACGATTGTAACGACAACTCCGAATTTAACGTTTCCGCTTACAAACTTAGAAGAACCGTCCATTGCAGAATAAAAGTCTATTTCGCGGCGGATTTTAGCTTTTTCAATTTCTGCTTCATCAGGGCTCAAAGCACCGCTGTTCAAACGGTTATCAATATCAAAAAGCTTCTGGTTCATGGAATCCAAACTGAAGCGGGCTGCAACTTCTGATACTCGGCTGGCACCCTTTGTAACTACAAGAATCTGGAAGATAATCAGGATTACAAAGACAATAAATCCGATTACGATATCACTTCCGGCAATAATATTTGCAAAGGCCTGAACCATAAAGCTCTGATTTGCAAGTCTGTGACCGGCGCCCATTGTTCCGCTTAAAATAAGACGGGTTGAAGAAATATTAATTGCAACAGAAAAAATAGTGGCAAAAAGGACTACACGGGGGAAGGTTTCAAAATCTGATGCACGAGGGGTACTTACAACTACAAGAAGGATAATTACAGAAACAGCAATGTTTAAAATCATGCAGAAGTCGATAAGCAGCTGAGGCATTGGTAAAATTACTAGAAAAACGCCCACTAAGGCTGCTACAGCAACAGCATTCTGCTGAATAAAATTTAAAACATTTCCCCTTTTTTCGTTTGCCATTAAGTCCCCACCCTTAGCAATCTACTATTTTTTTAAATCCTGAAACTTTTCAAGATGCGAATAAATTAAGGCAATTGCCCTATAATACGTTTCAGGTATTATATCACCAACTTCAATTTCTGTATACAATCCGCGGGCCAGTGGACGGTTTTCTACAATAGGAACATTATTTTCCCTTGCCAACCGCTTGATTGTCTGAGCAACTTCGTCGGCACCCTTGGCATTGACCACTGGCGCGTCATTAACTTCCCTGTCCATTTTTAGTGCAACTGCAAAATGCGTAGGGTTTGTTACAACAACATCAGATTCGGCAACTGCCTTAGGTATATTCTGCTGTAAAAGCTGCTGCTGCATCTGGCGGAGGCGGCTCTTAACCTCAGGGTCTCCTTCCATTTCTTTATACTCTTCCTTCTGTTCCTGCTTTGTCATCTTCATTTCTTCCATAAAATCGCGCTTCTGAACAAAGTAGTCAGGAATAGAAATTATAAGAAAGAGAATAGAAACGATAATCAGAAGCTGGGCTGCCATTTTTGCAACCTTTGCAAGAGCGCCAAAGGCATCGCCGTTTCCGATAATATCAATAATTACAAAAATATCTTTTCTGATGTAGATATAGGCAATAGTAACGATAATCGCAACTTTTCCTACCGATTTTGCAACGTTAAAAAGTCCCTTTCCCGAAAAAATCGTCTTTTTAAAATATTCTCCGAACTTTGGAACAATTTTAGAAAACTTTGGTTCAATCGGCTTAAGGCTGAAAACAAAACCGCGGGTCTGAATTATATTTCCAAGGATTCCGCCCACAACCCCGACAATAGAAACCGGCAGCATGCATTTTACAACCGTAGTCATAAAATAAGCGACCATAGAATAAGTTCCCATTTCCCCCGTTCCGGTTCTGCTGAAAAAATAAATAAAGGCAGTAATAATCTGATTTAAAAGCCATTTTGAAAGAAAAATCAAAGTAAGTACGCTTAAAAGAAGCACAAGGGCACCACTGACTTCGCTGCTCTTGGCAACACGACCTTCTTTTCGGGCTTTTTCAAGTTTGTATTCCGACGGTTCTTCGGTTCTTCCCTCGTCTTCTGCAGCCATTAGTTAATTCCTCCGCCGCTAATCTCTGTAAGGAGATTCTGAATCTGAGTAAAACCGCCGGTAAAAGAGCGGACAAAAAAATCTATAAGGTTTGGCATAATTGTAGCAATTACAAAATAAGCCACTAAAATCATAATCGGAAAACCTTCAGAAAGAAGGTTCATCTGAGGAGCAGCCTTTGTTAAAAGACCAGTACAGATTGTAATTAAAAAAAGAGTTCCCATAACAGGAAGAGCGATAATCAAAGCGTCGGCAAAAAGTTTTGTAAGACCTGCAAGTAAAAATCTTGCAATCGGTTCATGGGAAGTAACGATACTGAATGCGGTAAGAGTCTTAAAACTTGAAACAAGGCCGCCTAAAAAAAGACGCTGAAAAAACTTTGTCTGCAAAAATACCAGCATGGCAACCAGGTTAAAGAACTGTCCCATAAGAGGGTTTTCAACCTGGCTCATGGCATCATAAGAAGAGGCTGCAGAAAGTCCCATCTGAAAACCCATAAACTGACCGGCAGAAGAAAAGGCTGCAAAAATGATGGAAACATAAAAGCCCATCAGAATACCAAGAAGAACTTCTCCCACAATCAGAAGGAAATACTCCATGCTGAAAACCTGGTCAGAAGTAATCAGTGAATCGTAAAAGGAAAAATCAAGTGTGCTGTAAATAAAAAAAGAAATATAGCCTGCAAGTGCCACCTTGGACATTCGAGAAGCAGCCCTCATAGAAAAAAGCGGCAGGGTTACGATAAGGCTCATAACCCTTGCAAAAATCAGGAGATAAACTGGTGCATTTGAAAGAATTTCGTTTAACATCAGTCCTAAAAGCTCCTTTTATTTTGCAAAATCCGGAATACGATTAAATAAAAGAACGGTGTACTGACCTAAAGAAGTAAAAGCTACGCCACCCAAAAGAGCAATTACAAGAATAATTACTACAAATTTTGGAAGAAATGTAAGTGTCTGTTCCTGAATTGAAGTTGCAGCCTGAAAAATAGCTACAATAAGACCAACTATAAGGGCAAGTCCCAAAACCGGCAGAATCATCTGCAAAATCTGAACAACGGCCCCGCGCATCAAAACATTTACTTCACCTGCTGACATTTTACTTTACCTCACAATAAGTTTCCCGGCCTGATCCGCTAATGCAGTACCGAAACAAAAAGCTGCTGTGTTAGTAAGCCCCAGCCGTCTACAAGAACAAAGAGAATCAGCTTAAACGGCATGGAAATCTGAACCGGCGGCAGCATCATCATACCCATTGCCATCAAAATACTGGCAACGACCATATCTACAATAATAAATGGAATATACAAAAGTACACCAATCTTAAAAGCTACAGAAAGTTCGTGAAGAATATAAGACGGAATAAGAATGTAAGTAGGAACATCAGCAGGTGTATCAGGTTTTTCAAGATGGGCCATATTCATAAACATGCTGATGTATGAGGTATCTTTTTCCATCTGAATAAACNTAAACTCTCGGATTGGAGTTTCTGCCTGAGTAAAAGCCTCTTCTATTCCTATAGTTCCATCACTCATTGGTTTATAGGCGTTATTATAAATGCGGCTTAAAGTCGGCCACATAACAAAAATTGTCATAAAAAAAGCAATTCCGTTTAAAACTGAAGTCGGAGGAACCTGCTGAAGGGAAAGTGCACGTTTAATAAAGTCCAGAACGATTGAAAAACGCAGAAAGCAGGTTGTAAGAATTAAAATGCTTGGCGCAAGAGTTAAAAGAGTAAGTAAAACCAGAAGGCGGACAGAAAATGCAACTTCCCGGCCTGATCTTGGTTCGGTAATCTGCACGGCAACATTTGGAACTACAGGCTGTCTGGCATCATTACGAAGTTCAGTCCGTCCCTGCGTGCTCCCCTGAGGAAAATTTCTGTTTTGAGTCCCCTGATTTGTTACAGTCTGAGAAAATGCCGGTGTAACAGAAGAGAAAATTACTAATAAGGAAAGAATAATTCTAAGACTCTTCATTATTTTCTCCATTTTCACTCTTATTACGGCTAAAAATCTGATCAACCTGATTTTCTGTATCGCTGAATACATTCTTTACCTTACCTTTTTTGGCAAGGAACATATCCATAACATCAGTAAAATTCAAAGGTTTTTTAGTATTCTGGGTCTGGTCGGCGCGAAGGTTCATTGCATTAATCATCTGGGCGGTCTGCTCGTCTGATTTTGAATCAATTTCGCCAAGAAGGGTAATTCCGTCTTCGGTAACTCCTATTACATAGGCACGGTCAACAAGTGTGATTACTTCTACACTTTTACCAGGAGCAATATTTATGTAAGCAGCCCGTCTTAAAAACTCATCATCGGTTTTAACAACGTTTGTCTTATTTTTAATAAACCATAAAAGTCCGTAAATAAGGGCAATTACAAAGGCCAGCACAAAAACCATGCGGATAAAAAGTCCAATTCCGCTTCCATTCTGATTCCGAACTTGAGCGGGTGCATTAGCTGAAGGAGAATTATTAAAATAGTTAGTATTATTTTCAAAAGAAGAAAGTTCTGTCTGAACAGAAGAATCTGCCTGTTCAGAACTTTGTGAATAAAAATTAAAGCAGACCGCAGTCAGCAAAACTGCAGTCATAAGAAGTTTTTTAAATGTCATACCCACCCTGTGAGAGACCGCTGGCAGTCTCTCTTCAATTTATTAACTGTTTTCCCCAAAACAGTCATTTATTTTTAGTTCAATTCGTTAACGCGCTCCTGAGGAGAAAGAATTTCAGTTACACGAACACCGAAGTTTTCATCAATAACTACAACTTCTCCCTTGGCAATTGCCTTATGGTTTACAAGGATATCAACCGGTTCACCGGCAAGCTTATCAAGCTCGATGATTGTACCTTCACCCATTCCAAGAATATCTTTAATGGATTTTTTAGTACGTCCAAGTTCTACGGTCATTTCCATGAATACGTCCATGATAAGACCGATATTACCCTGTTCACCACCTGCTACACCGTTCTGAAGATTAGGGAACTGGAGCTGCTGAACATTAGGAACGTTCATTCCCATATTCATACCCATATTAGGCATCATACCACCCATAGGCATTCCCATACCCATATTCGGCATTCCGCCCATCTGCATACCGCCCATAGGCTGCTGCATTCCCATTCCCATGTTCATGCCCATATTTGGCATTGCGCCCATCTGAGCACCACCCGGCATTCCGCCAGCCATACCGCCCATTGCAGCAGCGCCCATATCAACAGCTCCAATTGGAGCAGGTTCTTCTTTTCCACCGCCTAAAGCATTTGTCATGCCTTCAGCAGCATCTCCGCCGATACATTCCCACAAGGTAAAGGCTTCACTTTCAAGAGTAATAGGATAGCTTGCAAGAACAAAATCCCCCTGAGGGAACATGATTACAGCTTTTGAGTCATTTACAGTTTCTGGAGTTGCGTTTGCAAGTCCGCTAGCCTTTCCTGTTGCATCAAGAATGTTAATTTCTGCAGCAATATGAGTAGCAACAAACTCACTTACTACAGACAAGACCATATCATCAACTTCTGCAGCAGCTTCTCCGCCAACAAGGGCAAAAAGCTTAAGGGCAAACTCAGGAGACATGATATAAAGGTGATTTCCCTTAATTCCTGCTGTATAGTCAGCATTTACTCCAACTACCACTTCAGGGATTTTTGAAAGCACGATATCACGGTTAGCCTGTTCAACATAAGGTTTATCTACCTTAAAGGTTGCGCCAGTGTATTTATTAATATTTTCCTCAGTCTTAGGCTGCAAATCATCAGCCATTTTCTGAAGAGTAGGAATATCAAAATGATGAGTTGGGTCGTTTCCTACGTGACCAGAAGCATTTAATCCGTCCACTGAAACGCCTGATAACAAAGCGTCAATTTCATCCTGTGAGATAGCACCATCACTCATAAGTTTCGTCTCCTTCTACTGAAAGCTCTTCAAAATCGTCTGATTCCTGGTTTTCCATTTTTCCTGTAATTTGAACAGCCATTTTTTTACCGACAACACCCGGCTGGCAGTAAAATTTCTTTTTGTTTCCAACGCTGAGCGTCAAAGGGTCACCAACTTTGATAGTAGAAAGACGCACAACGTCACCTACCCGCAGGCTAAGCACATCACGGATAGGAAGATTTATAGTTCCGATGTCTGCAACGACATCCATATTTACATCTGTAAGCTGCTGCTTAATAGTTCCAAGATACTGTGTAGTAGAGTTCTTGCGGACTGAAGAGAACCAGAACTGAGAAGACAGCTTTGAAATAATAGGTTCAAGAACAAGGTAAGGAATACAGAAGTTCATCATTCCTTCCTCATCACCGACCTTTGTTTCAAGTGTAATAAGCACGACCATTTCAGTAGGAGGTACAATCTGCGCAAACTGAGGGTTTGTTTCAATCTGGGCAAAACGAGGGCGCAAGTCGATTACCTGAGTCCATGCTTCACGAATGTTAGCAAGAATACGAACGATTACACCTTCCATTACTTCCTGTTCAATATCAGTAAGGTCGCGGTTTTTATTACCACCACCAGAAATTGCTCCTCGTCCACCAAAAAGACGGTCAATCATACAGAAAGTGATTGCAGGGTCAATTTCCAAAACGGCGTTTCCCTTAAGAGGGTCCATATTGATTACGGCAAGAGTTGTAGGAGTCGGGATAGAACGAATAAACTCCTCATATGTAAGCTGATCTACCGACGCTACGTGAACGTGAACCAGAGAACGAAGCTGTGCAGACAAAGAAGTAGTTGTTAAACGCGCAAAAGTTTCGTGCATATTCGAAACTGTACGCAACTGCTCCTTTGAGAATTTATCAGGACGCTTAAAATCGTAAATCTTAATTTTGCGGGCACTATTAACCGGCTTAAAGTCATCAACTTCGGAATCACCCGAACTGATGGCAGTAAGAAGCTGGTCAATTTCGTCCTGTGACAGAACCTCGTTCATTCACAATCCACCTTTTTTAATTCTGTTCTATAACGTCTTTCGACTGGAACACAACATCTCTTATTTTAGAAGAACTTAAGATTTTATCATTAATGCCGTTCTTAAGTTCATTTTCCAATGCATCTTCGTTGTTAGGATTTCTAAGTTCCGCAGCAGTTTTGCTGCTGAAATAGCGGCGCAAAAATGCCTTTAATTCAACGTTACGCTGTGTAATTTCTGTTGATGTTGCCTTATCATCTTTTTTATATGCAAGTGCCACATCCACACGAACGGTTGCAGGAGGATCATCACAGGTTGAAGTCTGGATAATTCCCAAAGAAGTATACCAGTCAAAAATTTCACGCTGACCAGATACATATTCCTCTGAAGATGGGATTGCAGTTATAGAAGAAGTATTTTTGCTTGCAATTTTAACTGTAATTACAACAACTACAACAATTACAATAATTGCAGCAAGACCGATTATAATCCATTTTAAAAGGCCTGAAACTAAACCTCCCAGGCCGCCTTTCTTCTCTGAAGATGATGAAGATGCTTCTCCACCGTCATCCAGATTGATATCGTCGTTATCTGCCATTTCCCCTCCAGCAAATCTCTATATATAGTAACATTAAAAATGTCCCTCGTCTAGAATAATTATATCTACACGTCTGTTATAGGCACGCCCTTCAGCAGTTTCATTAGAAAACTTAGGACGAGTATCCGCGTAACCAGCAACAGAAAAACTGTTCTCGTTTACTCCATAATCGGCCAAATAATGCAGAACATTAATACTTCTTTGAGCCGAAAGCTCCCAGTTACTTGTAAATTCCGAACCAAAAGGAACAGGAGTATTATCTGTATGTCCTTCTATTCTGTAGCGGCGGTTTGCAACTTCAGGAGACTTAAAAAAGTCTGCAAGACGAAGCAAAGTATCGCGGGTTTCTTCTATATTTAAAACCGCGCTTCCCTCTTCAAAAAAGTTATCAGAAAGAAGAGTGATGATAAGGCCGCGTTCATCACTTGTAATTGTAATTCTGCTTGATTTAATATCCGGCGCAAAAAGGCTTACTGCCTTCTTTTTAGCAAGACCTAAAGAACGTCCCTTTTCCAGAGAAGGCAGGGAGTTAATCATATTACCAAGATCGGAAAGTTTACCAGAAGACAAGGAAAGACCGCCCGAAACTGATTCAGTTTCGTTCATCTGCAGGTTCTGAGTAATTGTTGCTAAAGTAGTGATATCGATTTCTGACGGATCATAAAGCATTACGAAGAAGCAGAGCATCAGTGTAATCATATCACCGTAGGTACCTTGCCAGGCAGCCGACGGTTTTTCAGGTTCCTTCGATTTTCCCATTTTATCCCCTGATTAGTCTTTCAATACATCAGCTTCAATTGCTTTTCTTGTTACAGGATCAAGATAAGTAAGAAGTTTCTGAGCCATAATACGAGGGTTTTCACCAGCCTGAATTGCAAGTACCCCTTCAATTACCATTTCTTTTGCACGCATTTCCTGCTGGTTGTGGGCAAGAAGTTTTGTAGAGAAGGGAGTAATAAGCCAGTTGGCAAGCATGGAACCGTAAAGTGTTGTAATCAAAGCAACCGCCATGTTAGGACCGAGGGATGACTTATCTTCAAGGTTATTCAACATACCAATAAGACCTACTACAGTACCCATCATACCAAAACCAGGAGCAAATCCGGCCCAGGCGTTGATAAGTCCTACCCAGTACATATGACGTGCTTCACACTGGTTCATTTCGTTTTCCATAACTGCACGAATAATATTACCATCAGTACCATCTACTACAAGACGGAGTCCCATTTTCATAAACTGGTCTTCCAGATCATCAAGTCCGTCTTCAAGGGCAAGAATACCTTCACGGCGGGCTTTTTCCGAAAGTGCCTGCATATTGATTACGATATTTTTTTCACCAAAATCAGGAACTTTAAAGGCACGTCCCATGATTTTGAAAAGAGCCAGAATGTTTTTTAAAGGAGCGGCAATGAACATGGCGAAATAAGAACCGCCGATTGTCATGGCTGCAGAAGGAATATCGATAATACCTCCCAAAGTACCACCAGAAGTAACAACCGACATGACGATCATTACAGCACCACCAACAATACCAATTATAGTAGCTATATCCATTACAACACCTCTTGCCAGCTAGAACCGACTTTTTTACGGTATGAGATAATTTTATCGATGATTTCTTGGGGAGAATTCTTTACGATGAGTTTTTTTCCCGATAACATTGTTAATGTTAAATCAGGATTAGTTTCCATACTTTCTATCATGTGTGGATTTACCCAGTAACTTTTCCCATCCAAACGCATAACTTCAATCATACTTTTTAATTTTCGGAATTTTTCTTTTCCTACATAATCTAAAATTATAATCTTTTTTTTCTATATTTCAACCTCTTATTTTTTACATTTTTAGATACGATTAACAAAAATTTATTACACATTTTACTGTTATCTTACTATAATCTTTATTATGAGTGATATGAGCAAACTTCCATACGTGTATGTAATTGAAGATGAAGAATCAATTTCGCAGTTGATCTGCCTTTATCTTTCAAAATCAGAAATTGGCACTAAAGCTTTTTACAACGCAGAGGATGCACTTGCCAATTTTGACAAAGACCGCAAACCAGATTTGATTATTCTTGACTTGAACCTTCCTGGAATGAGCGGCTTTGATTTCTTAAATGAACTTAGCAAACGATTTACAGAAGCAGAAAAACCTTCTGTAATGATTCTTTCAGCACGTGATGCTGATGAAGATATGATTAAAGGCCTTGGACTTGGAGCTGATGAGTTTGTAACAAAACCTTTCTCACCAAGTGTTCTGGTTGCCCGCGTAAATGCAAATCTCCGCCGCCAGATTTCAGCTTCAGCAAAAGCAGAAGATTCAATCCGCTTTGATGACTTTACCCTTCTTTTGAACTCATGTGTTTTGAAAAAAGGAAGCCAGAAGATTCCTCTTTCTTCAAAGGAATACGAAGTACTTGAATACATTGTAAAAAATGCAGGAAAGACCCTTATTCCTGAACAGATTTATCAGGCTGTATGGAAGGTAGACTTCGGCGATATTACTGCCGTTGCAGTTTACATTCAGCGCCTGCGCAAAAAGCTTCACACAGAAGGCTCTGATAAGGAATACATTAAAACAGTATTTGGAAAAGGCTACGTATTCAATCCAGACTGCATAATTAAGTAAGACATTACAGGCCGGATTACAGGCGGTATATATGACTCTAAAGAAACAATTAAATCTTCTTGCTGCAATTATCATCGCAATTCCGGTTTTATGCGTTCTATTCATTAATGTAAACAATTATCTTCATTCTAAAAGTCATTACACGACAACTGATGAAGCTTCCTTCAGAGTGTTTAAAAAGCATGAGCAGGAAGCTTTTCCCCAGAATAATCAGGAAAAAATCTCTGAAAGCTTTAACTTTTTACCACCGGAAATGGACTCCTTTTTATTCGACAAAACAGGAAAAGTTATAATTTCAACAATAAAAGGAATACCGGCTGGAACAAAACTGAATAATTCAAATATGGTACCCTTTCTTCAGTCTGCAAGCAGTCAATACATCTATCAGTTTACCAGCCATACTTTTGATGATGAAAGATACATTCTTGTAACCCGTTTCCCCAAAAAAGAGCCCCCTGAAAGAAAGGCAAGAGATTTTTTACTGCCTCTTTTAATCATAATCGGAACTCTTGTTACAATAAGCGTCATAATACTATTTGAAATTTCACGCAACATGTTCCGTTCAATCATAAACATTCAGAAGCAGATGAGCCAGATTGCAGACGGAAACCTTGATGTTGAAATTATCAGCGATGCAAAAATAAAAACAAATGAAATCACTTCAATTTCAAACAGCCTTGAAACCATGAGACAGGCACTTGTAAGTGCTCAAAACCGTAAATATAAATTCATCATGGGTATAAGTCATGATTTAAGAACTCCTATTGCCATAATCAAGGGCTATACAGAAGCTATAATTGACGGGGTAATCAAAGGAAAAGATGAGCGAATCAAAGCAATTGAACTTATAAAGTCAAAATCAACTCATCTTGAAAACATGATTAACACCCTTATTAACTTTGTAAAACTCGAAAACAGTGATATAAGAAAAACCCTTACTCCACAGCCTATTGTAAAACTCATAAGACATATTGCAGACGATGCAGAAAGTACAATCAGCGTATTCAACAGAAAGCTTACAAGTAACATAAATCTTCCAAACGAATATATAATTCCTTATGATGAGCAGCTGGTAAACCGGGTTTTTGAAAACCTTATCGGAAATGCTCTGAGATACACAGAAGAAGGCGATGAAATAAAAATCTGCGCAGAAGAAATAAAAGATGCAATTACTGTAAAAATCTGTGATACAGGAATTGGAATCAGCGAATCTGACCTTGCAAATATTTTTGATCTCTTCTACAGGGCTTCTAATTCCCGCCGCGAAGAAGGAATGGGAATTGGACTTTCGGTTGTTAAAAACATCATTGAAACTCACGGCTGGAAAATTGACGTCGAATCCGAAAAAGGGAAAGGAAGCTGCTTTACAATTACTATTCCCCTTCCAAAAGAGACAAAAGTTCAACAATAAAGCGGTTTAAATAAATTATTCCGCTCTTTCCAAGGGTAAAAGAAAAATCCCCCTTCTCTCCGTCTCCCCCGTAATTTACCTGACATAAGTTTTTTTTCTGCCATTTTAGGGCTAACTCTTTAACACTCTCAGAAAAAGAGGCTTTCTTTCCAAAAGAAAGCTTAAAAGCACCTTCACTTACCCCGCTGATTTTCCTTAGCCCCATCATAAAAAACTCAATTACCGAAGTTTTTGTGTCTATTTTTTCATCAAGGCTGCAGTTAAGAGGTCCTTTTATATATTCAGCGATGTCAGTTTTATTTGTATAACGAAAGGCACTTCCATCAGAAAAGTACAAAGTACCTGTAGCCCCGCTTCCAGCCCCTATATAACTTTTATGATTCCAGTAACATAAATTATGAAGGCTTTCAAAGCCAGGCTTAGAAAAATTCGAAACTTCATACTGTAAATAGCCCTTACTTTCCAGAAAGTCGCGGCCTATAAGCCAGAGACTGTCAGAAAACTCAAAATCATAATCGAGTTTATTCTGATTTAAAAGCTTTCCAAAAGGAGTTTCCTCTTCAAAAGTAAGGGAATACATGGAAATATGATCTGGATTATAGGAAATAGCTTTTTCAAGCCCAGACAAAAAGGATTCCTGGCTTTCAAAAGGAAGCCCGCAGATTAAATCCACAGAAAAGCGTTTTTTCCAGAACTGTTTTATCAGCTTGAGGGCATTTTCATTTTTAAGGCTGTCTGCCCGGCGCCTTGAAAAATTAAGAGCCTTATCACAAAAAGACTGAATGCCGACAGAAATACGGTTAATTCCGCAATTTTCAAGAGCCTGTAAAAGTTCTTTTGTAATATCATCAGGATTTAATTCAATTGTAAACTCACAGGAAGCATCCAGAAAGGCAGATTTTTTTACCGTATCTGATATTTTTCCAAGCTGTTCACAGGATAAAAGACTTGGAGTTCCCCCTCCAACATAAACAGAAGTCCACTTCTCAACACCAGCCGCCTCTGCCCGCTCCCTTATTTCAGCACACAAGGCCTCTACATAAGCATCAGAAACAGCAGAATTACCGCCAAGACTGAAAAAATCACAGTAATGGCATTTTGAAATACAGAAAGGAATATGAATGTAAAGAGCAGGTTCAGAAACCTTCATTACAAAAAGAACCTAAAAGAGACGGAACTTATTAAATGGAAAATAGCACAAAAAAACTTTTCCACGCACGTTTTCAAGTTTTACAGGACCGTAAAGGCGGGAATCATCACTTGATTTTCTGTTATCTCCAAGGACAAAGTATTCATTGTCAGCAAGAAGGATTTCATCAAAAGAACCTTTTACACCAAGATAAGAATCCCACTCCGGAGGAGCTGTAAAAAAGGTAACATTGTAGGGATTTTTTGCAATTTCAAATTCTGTAAGATAATACTTTCCGTCAGCCGGTTTTACGTACAAAACATAATCGCGCATGTAAATTCTGTCACCAGGAAGACCTACAACACGACGAAGCTGACTGTTTGTTCCAGGAAAATTATTTTTTTCAAAAAGAGAAATCTGCTGTCCGGTAAAAAAGCGTACAAACATATCTGAAAGACGCTGAAATTTTGTAAGCTGCAGACTTTTTCTTGCTTTCAAAAGAACAATATCACCACGTTCCAGTTTTTTAGAACAGGGAGAAACCATTACAAGAGAATTTTCTTCAATATCAGGAATCATAGAAACTGAAGTCTGATGAACAGGAAAAAATACATAGGCAAGAATAAGATTCAGAATTACAAATAAAAAAACTGCATTAAAAATTGTAAAAAATATGCGTTTATTGGTCTGAACTTTATGGGAATAAGAATAATGCAATAATTTATCGTTCATGATTGCCTCAGAAAATCTTTTTAAATAAAAATATCACATATAAAGTGCTTTTACAACCAACTGATTTAATTATATAATTTCATATTATGGCTGATGAAAGAAAATATATTGCTGACAACAGAAAAGCCCGATTTGATTACTTTGTAGAAGAAACTTATGAGTGCGGACTTGAGCTTGTAGGAACCGAAGTTAAATCAGTAAAAAACGGAAATATTTCATTTCCTGATTCTTTTGCCGAAATTATAGATAATGAAGTTTGGCTTAAAAACTTTCATATATCGGAATATGTGTATTCTTCAATTTTTAACCACGATCCGGACAGACCAAAAAAGCTTCTTTTACACAAAGAAGAAATCAAGCGTCTGACCCGCAAGGTTGAAGAAAAGGGATTTACACTGATTCCGCTGAATTTTTACCTTGTAAAGGGCCGAGTAAAAGTAACACTGGGAGTCTGCAAGGGTAAAAAGCAGTTTGACAAGCGGGCAAGCATTAAAGACCGTGATGTAAAACGTGATATTCAGCGGGAGTTTTCGGAAAGATTAAGAGGATAGAATTAACCGGGGACAGAATTTGCAGAAAAAATTAAAAAAGTTCAAATTCTTTTTCATTTTTCTCATTTTAACAGGCTTTACAGCTTTCTTCTGTTCTGGTCAGGAATTTGAAATAGATTACTGCGGTATTTTTTCTGATGATCTTGATATGAATATGGCAAAGCTGACCAGCGACCTTTATTATACTCAGCTTTCAGAAATTCAAGGCTTTTCTGTTACCGACAGAAGAGCTGAATTCACCTTTAAAGAATACGACAATCTTGATAAGACAGCCTTTACCCCCCAGAAAAAAACTTTCTTTGCAGAAATAAACAAGAAAGATGATTCTGATAAATGGATTACAGTTTTTCACATTGTTTACGAAAGCTCTGAAGTTACCAGAACAAAAGAATACGATTCCTTTTATAAAATCCTTATGGAACCAAAGGATAATTTAAAAACTTCCCTAAGTGATTTGATTACTAAGGGGGGAGATGCTCCTGACGACACATCTTCAAAACAAAAGGAAGCCTTACCTCCTTCAAAAACTGCAGTTTCAACTGAGTTCCTTTCCGGCACCTGGAAGGCAGAAAACGGACTTAATAAGGTTGTAATTATGAGGGGTGGCCGAGGCTTTGTGATTTTCAACAATGGTGCCAGCATGAATATCATAATTAAGCTGGATGAAAGTTCCGGAAAGAAAATAACCATTACACAAAATCAAAAATCAAATGCTTCATATTTCCCAGAACTTTCGCGACAGGAAGCACTGGAACATGCCGTAAATGCAGCTCCTATTGAATGGACTCTTACTGCAAGTGATTCAAACACCCTTACAGGACAGAAACACACCCTCATTTCAGAAGCAGGAAATGTAAGTTATGCCGACATTCCCGTTACCTGGACAAGAATAAACTAGATTTTTAAGGCTCCCTGGCGGAGCACCTTTACCTGCCCGTCAGCAAGACTTACAATTGTAGAAGGCACGGCATTTTTTTTATCACCGTCAAGAACTATTAAATCAACGTCTTTTTCAAATTCACTTACAATTGCTTCTTCGCTATCTAAAACAGGAAAACCGCTTCTGTTTACGCTTGTAGAATAAAGAGGTGCTCCCGCCTGGGCTATAATTTTTCTAAGCCATTCATCTCCAGGACATCGGAAGGCAATGGTTTTAAGTCCGTCTCTTTTTTCATTTTTATTGTTTACGATTATTGTAAGAGGCCCCGGCCAGTAAGAAAGAAGATTTTCCGGGATTTTATCATCAGTATGCTTTTTGATATCTTCAGGGCTTGCAATCAGCTGGATAAAAGGCTTTGTTTCTGCCCTTCCCTTTATTGCTTTAATTTTTGAATCGCCGTCAAGAGGATTTCCGGGAAGAACAAGGCCGGAAAAGCCATAAACGGTATCAGTCGGGATTATTACAATACTTCCCTTTTTAAGTGCATTAATACAAAGTTCAGAAGAGTTTTTATCAGATTTGTTTAAAATCATATACAGGAATTCCTTTAATCATAGGGGAACGTTCTTTTTTAAGGGAGATTTTACCATTACTTACATCAAAAAGGAACATTACTCCAAGACAAAGGATTGTAATAAAAACACTGATGATTTTACAAGCATCTTCAGAAAGAAAATCTGGATCTTCATGACGAAGAAGGCTTCCTGTATCATATAAGGTAGTCTGAGCAGGCTTTAAGCCGGTAATTTTTACAAGCTTTTCGCCGTCACTTACATAATCAAGTTTACGTGCATAAGCAGAAATAACAGCCTTATCATTCTGCAGGGCTGAATATTCAAGAGTCAATTCTGTATTTATATTTTGAATTTCACTTGTCCGTTTGCTCAGAAGTATTTTCTGCTCTTCAAGCTGTTTATAACAGCGCATTCCATTCTGGCCAAAGCAGAGAGACAAACAAACATAGATAGCTGTTCCAACAAAAATTGAGAACAAGTATTTTGCACATTTCATTTGTTAAAATATCGGCAGGCAATAGTAATTTCTACAAGGATTTTTGCAGAGAGAATATAAAAAATTATTATTAGAACTTAATAACAATTTGTGATATAATAGTAAGGCTATCAAAATTTCTATATATAAAGGATTTATAAATCGTTATGGAAGAAAAAAAATTCAAACCTTTTATTCCTGCCGATAGAATTCTTCCGGAAATCACTCCGGTTTCTATTGTGCTTGGAATCCTTCTTGCAGTACTTTTTGGTGCTGCAAACGCATACCTGGGACTTCGCGTAGGTATGACAATTTCAGCTTCAATTCCAGCTGCCGTAATCTCAATGGGAATTATCAGAATCATTATGAAGCGTGATTCTATCCTTGAGAACAATATGGTTCAGACTATCGGTTCAGCAGGAGAATCACTGGCTGCAGGAGCAATCTTTACACTTCCTGCTTTGTTCATGTGGGCAAAAGAAAGCAACGCTATTTCTAAGCCTTCATTCTGGGTAATTGCTACAGTTTCTCTTTGTGCCGCAATTCTTGGTCTTATTTTCATGGTTCCACTCCGTTCTGCCCTTATTGTAGAAGAACACGGTGTGCTTCCATTCCCAGAAGGAACTGCCTGTGCAGAAGTTCTTCTTGCAGGTGAAGAAGGCGGAGAAAAATCTAAGCTTGTATTCTCAGGGCTTGGAATTTCTACTCTCTATAAATTTATTGCTGACGGAATTAAACTTTTCCCTTCAGAAATTGACTGGAGCATTAAATCAATTGGTTCAGGCTTTGGTGCAGACATTCTTCCATCTCTTGCAGGTGTTGGATTTATCTGCGGAAAGAAAATTTCTGCCTACCTTTTTGCCGGTGGTATTTTAGGCTGGTTCGTTGCAATTCCATTAATCAATCTTTTTGGCGGCACAATTCAGATTGCACCGGCAAAGGTTCCTGTAAATGAACTTGGTGTATGGGGTGTATGGAGTAACTACATCCGTTATGTTGGTGCCGGAGCCGTAGCAACTGGTGGTATTATCAGCCTTATCAAATCACTTCCTACAATCATTAAGACTTTCAAAAAAGCTGTAGGCGGCTTTGGTCACAAGGAAGCTACTGAAGAACGCACAAACCGCGATCTTTCAACAAAATTCCTTCTTATTCTTGCACTTATTATTGTAGTTGTAATCTGGCTGCTTCCAGCTATTCCTGTAGGATTGCTTGGTGCCCTTATCATCGTGCTTTTCGGATTCTTCTTTGCAACTGTTTCAAGCCGCATGGTTGGTATTGTAGGTTCTTCAAATAACCCTGTATCTGGAATGACAATTGCAACCTTGATTATTGCAACTGCCCTTCTTAAGTCTACTGGACACACAGGTGTTGCAGGAATGATTTCTGCAATCTGTATCGGAACAATCATCTGTATCATCGCTTGTATGGCAGGTGATATTTCTCAGGACCTTAAGACTGGTTACATTGTAGGTGCAACACCAAAAAATCAGCAGATTGGTGAACTTATTGGTTCTGTTGCCGCAGCCCTCGCTATCGGCGGAATCATGTTCCTTCTTGATAAGGCATGGGGCTTCGGTTCAAAAGAACTTCCTGCTCCACAGGCTACTTTGATGAAGCTTGTAGTAGAAGGCGTTATGGGCGGAAACCTTCCATGGGGTCTTGTAATTACAGGTGCAGGAATCGGTATCGCAATTGAAGTAATCGGTATTCCAGTTCTTCCAGTTGCAGTTGGACTTTACCTTCCAATCCACCTTTCAACACCAATCTTTATCGGTGGTCTTTTGCGCGCATGGTTCGACAAAAAAGGCGAAGCTGGAAAAGAAGCCGGCGAAAACGGAGTTCTCTTCGGTTCAGGTCTTATTGCCGGTGAAGGTCTCATGGGTATCATCCTTGCATTGCTTGCAATAATTCCTGTTTCTAAGGGAGTATCTGTACTTTCTACAATTGATATGGGCGGAAAGCTTGGAAATGCAGGAGGACTTATCTTCTTTATTGCTTTGATGGCCCTCTTCTACGTATTCTCTAAGAAGAAAATTAAGAAATAAATCTGATGAAGCAGAAAACTAAAAAACTTTCTGCGAATTACATGGATCTGGTCTTTATTCAAAATAAAGACCGTCCGTGGACTCAGAAAGAAAACGGTATTGTTGAAATCAAAATGGAAAACAAGGGTTTCTTCAATACCATTGCACAAAAATTTTTCAAACGTCCTCGATTCAGTAACATTGCTCTTGATACTTACGGCAGTAAGTTGTGGCTTTGCATCGACGGAAATAACACAGTTTCTGACATACTGAAAAAAAATGGAAGAAGCCTTTCCTTCAGAAAAAGACACTATGCTCAAAAGAATCGTACAGTTTTTAACTACACTGGAAGTTCATTCTTTTATAAAGCGCCTTAAATAAAGCTTACAGAAGTAAAAGCCGGCTAAACTTTTTAACAATTTTTTTTATCCAATTCAAAATTTATGTGATATAATAGAATAACTTATATTTCTCTATTTTTTTTAAGCGTTTCTACCGATAATTAAATAGCGGAATTTATACTCTATAAGGGGAAAAATATGAGTAAATCAGATGAAAATACTAACGAATTAGAAAGTTACGGCGTTTGGGTAAAAAATAACTCACAGCAGCCAGAAGATATTACAGATACAAATACAGAAAATACCTCAGATGATATGTTAGACATTCCAGAATTTGATGATTCCGATTTTTCAGACATGTTTAAAAATGAGAGTGTTGAAGAGCCAAAGGTAGAAGAAAGCTCTTCTGATACTTTCGCCGAAGACGAAGATTCAACACTTACTGCTGATGAACTTATGAATATTGCAAACACAACTCAGGTTGAAGAAGAAGCAGATGAATCTATGATGTTTGCTAATGGTGAAGAAATTTCAAATGATAACGGAACAGATGAAGTAGTATTACATGATTTCCCCGAAGATGCTGCTTTTGAAAATGCTGACACAGAAAGTGATACAGAAATCGACAGTCTTGAAGTTGGAGAAATAGAAGAACCTGTTTTTGATGAAGCATCAATTGAAGAAAATTTTGACGAACCTTCAGAAACAGAAGAGACTTCTCCTGCGGAAGAAGCTTCTGTTACAGAAGAAAGTGTTTTTGAAGAGCCTGCAATTGAAGACATGGTTAATACATCTTCAGATGTAGATATTTCAGAATTTGGAAGCATTGCAAATGAAGAAACTTCCCCTTCTTCACCAAGCGATGAAATTGAAATTCATACAGAAGACGGTAATTCAGATCTTGAATTTGAAGAAATCAGTTTTGATTCTATAGATGAACCAGTAGCTGAAAGTTCAGAACCAGAAGCTCCTAGAGTTCAGCTTGAACCTGGAGAAGAGGAAATCTCTCTTGATGACTTCCTTGAAGACGGTTTCTCTGATGATTCAGTCGCAAGCGGAAACAATGGCTACGAGCCAGGAAAAGAACCAGGTGCCGCAGCAAATACAGAAAGCCCTTCTGCCCCACTTGATTCTGGAAATTCAGAAGAAATCTCTCTTGATGACTTTATTGACACAAGTGATTTTGGAGTTGAAGTTCAGGAAACTCCGTCCCCTGCAGAAGAAACAATTGAAGACGAACCTGTTCTTGATATGGATCTTTCTTTTGATGATTCTGCAGATACAATTGAAACTGAAGATAATAAAATTGAAGATGATTTTTCTGATTTCACAGCTGATGATTCAGAAGAATTTGAATCAGATACAACAGAAGAAACAAGTTCTACCTCTGATACAGATGAACCATATGTTGCAGACACCTCTAATGTTTCAACAGAGGAAGTAGACCTTTCTGACTTTGGAATTGATTCTGATGCAGAAGAAACTCCTGTAACACAGAATGTTGAAGAGAAAAAGGCTTCGGATGCTGTTGTTGACTACGATCTTTCTATAGGTGATGAAGATACCCTTTCTTCGGCTCCTGTAATCAATGAAATTAAAACTGAAGAGGAAGCAGCAGAAGATACAGCGGCTACAGAAACTGCAGCTGCACCACAGCAGACTATTGCACAGCCGGATCCTGCAACAACAAGCATTTTGCAGCAGATTATGGCTGAGCTTACCGGTCTTAAAAATGATATCAACAACCTTAAATCTGAAATTGATGAAGTTAAGGAAAGAGAAGCAAACGCTGTAAAAGAAGAAGCAAGTGCACCAGTATTTGAAGAAGCGTCAGTAATTGAAAATGAAGCTCCTGTGATTGAAGAAACTGCTGTAACTGAAAATGAAACTCCGGCAACTGAAAAAACAGCTGTAGAAGAAAACGGAACTCAAGTATTTGAAGAACCGGTTGTAGAGGAAAACCAGGCACCTGTTTTTGAAGAAGCAACTGTGACAGAAAATGAAGCTCCGGTAATTGAAGAAACAGCCGTAGAAGAAAGCGAAGCTCCAGTAACTGAAGAGCCTGTTGTAACTGAAAATGAAGCGCCTGTCGTTGATGAAGCAGAAATTACCCTGGAAGACACATCAGTTTTTGAAGGACTAGATGATACAGAAACAGAAGAACCTGTTATTGAAGAAACTTCTGATAATGAAGGCGGATTCTTCTCTGATGATGAAGATGATACCATTTCACTTTCAGCAGATGAACTGACACAGATTCCAATTGACAGTGAATCAATTGTTGAAGCCGAGTCTGAAACAGTTGAAGACGAAGCCCCTGCCACTGCAGAAGAAAATCTTGAACTTCCACAGGAAGAAGAAAATGTAGCTTCGGACAACAGCGGCTTCTTTACTGATGATGGTGATGAAACAATTGCTCTTTCAGGTGATGAACTTGCAAACATCATGACAACAACAGAGGTAACAGAAGAAGTTCCAGCAGAAAGCAGTTCAGACGTAACAGAAGAAGTTGCGGAAGAAGCTGTAACAGACTTTTCTGAAGAAGCTGTAACAGACTTTTCTGAAGAAGCTATAACAGAAGAACCTGTTCTGGATGATACAGAAGAAACTGAAGAAACAGAAGTTTCTGAAGATCTCTCTTTTGATTTTGATGACAAGAACCTTGAAGAGCCTGATATCAACAATATCCAGCTTGACGAAGAAAATGAAGCAGAAACAGAGCTTCCAGATGAAATTTCAATTCCAAAAGACGAGGAAATCTTTGTTGAGTCAAACCAGACAGACTTTATGGATTCTGTAAATACAAGTGCAGAAGAAAATACTGCTGAAGTTGAAGAAAACGAGACTGCAGTGGAAGCTGTAAGCCAGCCAGTTAGCGAAGCTGAAAATGAAGCAGTTACTGAAGCTGATAACGAACCTGTTTTTGAAACAACAGAAACAATCTTCAATGATACAGATTCTGATACAAGTGCAGAAAATACAGTACAGTTTGATTCTCCAGATACCTTGTTTGAAGAGCATTTTGATACAACAGAAACTCTTCTTTCTGACCTCGAAAAGGTTGATGTCGTTGAAACAAAAACAGAAGAGACTGCTGACCAGCCTTCTTTTGATACAATTGACAATATTATCGAAGAACCAGCAGGACCTGTAGAAGAAGAAACTTCTGTAACAGAAGCTGAAGTTTCTTCACAAGATGAAGATATTCCTACAGTTGATAAACTTCTTTCTCAGCCTCCTCTAGAAGAAGAGCCTGCCGAAATTTCTACAGAGTTTGCGGAAGTAGACAATCTTGATACAAATATTTCAAAGGACAATATTGATTATCTTAATGCTGATAAGGAAAATGCCATTCAGCAGGATAGTCTTTATACTTCTGAAAAAACAACTAATGATGATCTGAAACGCGACATTAAATCTGTTTTGCTTTACATGGATCAGCTTCTTGAAAACCTTCCGGAAGAAAAAATCATGGAATTCGCAAAATCTGATGAGTTTGTTACATACAAAAAGTTATTCTCTGAATTGGGATTGTCTTAATCATGGACTTAACTTCTCAAAACTCAGGACTTTTGCGTAAAATAGAATCATTACAGAATTTTAAGCAGGGTAATTCATATTTCAATTTCATTAAAAACAATGAAATTGAAATATTTTCCGAATTCTCTTTTTATTCAGATTTCTTCTTCTGCAAAAACTCTTACGGACTTGACGGTAAATCAATTTTACTTTCTGACTCTACAAAAGCCTTTTGGGACGGTCTTACGCCTGTTTTAGGAAGGATTTACAATTTTTCTAAAGAGGACGCAAGTCTTACCCAGCTTTTGCAGTTTTTCTCTTTTAATATTAAAGATAAAATTAATCATGTCAGCATTTGCAGACTTACAGAAGACTCTTTGATTTTTATCTGCAACAAAAATCTGACTTCTTCCCTTATTCAGGAATATAAATCTATATCTCTAATTCAAAATTACACAAAACTAATTCCAGAAAACAAAAATTATATGCTTTCTGTAGATTTTTCTGAAAGCATAGAAGATTTTTGCGCAAAAAATATCAAAGACGACAGCGATGTACGTGATATATTTGAAAATGCACTTACCCAGGAAGTCTTAAACCGAATGACCTTTTATTTCTCTTCTCCTTCGGCAGTTTCAAAAAGTTCAAAAACCGCTGTAAACGTAATTTTTTCAACAAAGTCTGTATTTGTGCCAGAACTTTTACATAGTCATCTGGTAAAGTTATTAAAAAACGTCTTTGATGACAGTGCAGAATTAATAGGCCTGAACTTTTTAGGACAGGCACAATCTGATATTGCTGCAAGAGAGTTTTTGAAGGTGATTTAATTGAATTTTGAATATTTAGATTCAAAAGACAGAGTTAAGACTGTAAAAGTAAACTCTCTTTTCCTTCATTCAGCATATTCTCCAGTAAAAGAAGCTCAAAGATTTTGCAATAATTTAAAATGCCCTTTTACCCCCTCTTCTATTTTAATTACAGAACCAGGCTTATCCTATTGTTTACCCTTTTTAAGACAAAGTTTTCCGGGAATAAAAATCGGGGCAATCAGATATACAGATGAATTTGATCAATATAATTCTGACTTTGATTATATTATAAAAACAAGTAAAGACAGCAATCTGAAAAACCTTCTTCTTCAGAAATTTACAGAAGATAATTTATTTTCAGTTTTTTTTATTTCATGGCCAGCCTC
>NZ_AJGU01000021.1 GCF_000260795.1 Treponema sp. JC4 | reverse complement strand
TAATAAAGAAACAGATTCTACTTATACAGGAAAAATAAACTATAAGTTCTCAATTCCTCTTGGAAACGAGGCAGGTGTAGGAAAGTCTAAAGCAAAATTAAAAGTAACAGAAAACAAAACCTCTGGGGCTATTTCTATCGAACCTGAGTATAATGTTGTTTATGATAATCAGCCTCCTGTATTGACAACTTCTGGAAACGACAGTTTTATAAAGTTAAATACAAAAGTTCAGAATTCAAGTGGTTTCTATACTTTTGGCGCTATTGCATCAGAAGATAAGGTTGGAGAGGTAGCTCAAACTGGAGTTGAACGTATTGCATTCTACTTTACTCGCGATCTTGAATATAGTTTAAGTGAACTTAACTCAGATACTTATGCAAAGCACACAGGTGAAAAAGATTCAAAAACAAACGATTTATTTGATGTAATGATTTATCATTCAAACCTGGAAAATGATTCAACTTATGATGATGTGAATACAGGAAACATGATTGTAAATTATAAGGGAAAATCAGAGGCATCAAATCCAACTCTTGTGTTCGAAGATGGTATTTATTGGCATAAACTTTCTGGAAATATAACATCTAATGCGTTTACTTATACAGGAACAAAGAAACCGAATATTCATCCAAAAGGTCTTGTAAAAATTGATGGCGCAATATATTTGATTAATACAGTATCTTCAAATACGGTTGGTATAAATGGTTCATTTGAGGACAAAACTGACGTAACAGCTTATTTTGCAGTTTGTAATGTAATTGATAATGGAGGAGAAAAGAACGGTTCTTCAACAGATTACAGTGATAGTACAAAGGCTTATGGCTATGGTTATTATCAAACACGTCAAACTGATGATGGAGACTTAATTACAGAAACCTTCAATAATCAGGGAACGCAATGGATTTTTGATGCTGCAATAAACTCAAAGAACCTTCCTGATGGTCCTATTACTTTGCATATGGTTGCCTTTGATAAGGCTGGTAATCATTCTACATGGGAATCAACAGGTTTTGTGGTTTCTAATAATGCACCTCGTATTGCCGGTATGAAGATTGGTACAGATGAAGATGGTAATGGAACTGTCGAAGAGTCAGAATTTATTACAACTTACAGTGGAAGATATGAAAAAGGTTATGAAAATGGTGATACAGAACGACCAGTAAACGAAGCTACTTTCCCTGCAACAAACTCTTCTAATCAGACTACTGTACTTACTGTAAAGGGCTATACTGAAGTAAAGCCTGAATTAGTAGGTGGTAATGGAAAAATATATTATACTTATAGTGCAGCACCTGTAACAGCTGGAACAGTAGGAACTGCTAAAACAATTATTGACAATGATAATAAAATTGAAATAGCAACGGGTACAACAGATACTATTGCAACCCTTATCAGGCCAATTAAATTGCTATTGGAACATTTTATTGGAACAGAAGATGGAAAGGATAATAAGGTTATTCCAGAAGGAATTAATAAGTTCACTTTTAATTTTGGTGATTCAACTCCAGGAGTAACAAAGACAAGTGTACCAAATAATGCAACCTTGAATGTATATCTTAATGTTGCTTTACGAGAAGAAGAAAAAGCTAAAAACTGGATTTTGCCATTCTACTGGACTTCATCTACAGATAACAGCTTGTTCAAGCAGAGTAAGGAGCTTGGACATATTGAAATTGCCAGAGAGTGGGCTCTTTCATCTGGTTATTCTGCTGCTGATGACGAACTTGATAGCGATCCTAAAGTTTCTGGAAAAATTAAAATTGAAGGAATTGCAAAAGATAATTCTCTTCTGAAAGAAATTAAGGTGAAATTCGGAACTGCAATGTCTACAACAGGAGGTATTGGAACTACTGATGAAACAATTGCTACCTATAATGAAGGTTCATGGACTATTGCTGAAGAGCTGACTGATGAAGGCGAGATTGGAACAAAAGGCTGGGCTGCAGAAATTAAGCATGCAACTTATAAGGATTTGATGGATACTGGTATAATTACTGCTTATCCAGAAGAAAATGGTATAACAAAGAAAGCAACAGATGAAGTTCCTTATACAACCCAAACATATGGTCATGTTGTTCATTGGATTTTGTATCTTGATACAGAAAAAATTTCTGGAGTTACTGCAGCAAACGTAACGGTAACTGCCACAGCAACAGACCGCGGAACTCCAAAATGGAAATCAGATGAAAGTAAAGCGGTGTATACTGCAAATGACGCTGAAGTTACAGGAAAAGTTGGAGATAATCTGCCATTCTCAGGTACAGTAAAAGTAACTGTTTCCAATAACTCAAAAACTGCAACTGTAGGAAATCTTACTGGAAGTTACAGAATGGATGTGGTTCCTTATATCATGGGTGTAAGTACCCGCCTGGATCAGGCATATTCAAGTAAGCCTTCTGTATTCAACCGCTCTGCACAGGGATACTATCCTGTACAGCGTAGTAAAACAGGTGATGCACAAGAATGTGAGATTTACGGTTTGAATCTTGCCGGAGACACTGCCGAAATTACTTTCAACGGAACTTCCGTAGGTACTAAGGCAAATGAAAAACTCACACCTGCAACCTTTGAAACAGTTGATAAGTATTCTTACGATTCATTGAAATTTAATGTTCCAACAACCGCAAACTCAGGTGACATTGAAGTTACTGTAGGTAGTTTAAAATCTTTGAACAATAAGAATAGCAATGATGAGGGATATAATAGTGAGGCAAACGATACAAACAACAACAATCTCAATGATGACCGTAGGGTTTGGGTTTGGGGAATGAATGATGTATTGACTGGAGTTTCAACTGTTCGCTATCCATCATTCAGAATTGGTAAAGATGCAAATCAGACAGTAGGATTTGTTTATGATAGAGGTGGTGATTCTGTTTACTATTACAGAAAAAATGGAACAAGTAATTCTACAAATACTCGCCTTGATTATTCATATTCACAATGGTTTGCCACTGCATGTGCAATAGATTCTTCTGGTCACATTTATGCTGGTGCACAAAATGGTGATAGTGCTGCACGTGGAAATATGCCAACTCATAATAGTTATGCAAACTATAAATTCTATGCCTTAGCTGATATGGTTTCGTCTAATATGAATTTTGGTTATTCAAAAGGTTATAATGCAGTAGCTCTAGAAAGTTGTATTGGGCTTGACGAGAGTACGTTCTTTGCAGAAAGAATAAAAAATCCAAAGATAGCAACTTTAGGAAGTAATAAAACAAAGATGTATACTGTCTATTTTGATTCAAGTTCTCCAAGAATTGTATTTAGATATGGCGAAGCATCAAAAGAGAATGATACGGAGATTAAATTTGAATCTTATGGAATCGTAAACCGAGAAAACTCATCGGCTGCGAATGCCCAAATTATTGATAGATCTTCAAATGTTGGTGAATACGCAGCAGTTGGTGTAATTCCAACAGGTGTTACAGGAGCTGGCACTGCTGTAGTTTGCTGGAACTCTGGTAACGCTCTTAAGTATAAATACAATACAGACCCAACAAGTAATACATGGTCAGCTGAAAAAATTATTGACTCCGACTATGCAGGAGAATACTGTGACCTTGCTGTAGATGCTGCCGGCGGTATCCATATTGCTTACTACCGTGCAGGTAATAAGCTTAAGTATGCATATCTTTCATCATACGATGACACTACACCGGATGTTTGTATGGTCGACTCTTATCTGTCTGTCGGTGAGCATATCAGTATAGAAACAAGTACAAAGACTCTTCCTTACAAAGAAGGTAACGAAGATAAAACTCGTTACGTACCGTACATTTCTTACTACTCAAGTGCTATTGGTATGGCAAAAGTTGCATGGCCGGTTACAGTTAGTTCAACAGGTCACTTTACAGACGGTGTTACAAACGACAGATTTACCGGTGACTGGGAAGTTCAGGTACTTCCAACTTCGCTTGCTACAAAACTCCTGACTTACACTATTGGTGTCGGCGAAAAGACAAACGGTCTTAAAGATGGTGAAACAGACATTCAGTCTGTAATGCTTGGCTACGGAACAAAAAACGGTCTCCAGACCGCATTGCTGTACTAAAAAAGCCCCCTTCCCCTGTGCGGGAAGGCCGCAAGGCAAAAAAAATACCTCTTACCAACCCGGTAAGAGGTTCTTATGAGAATGCGTGTAACCAGCCCTTTCATACGGAATGGCTGGTTACTTTTTTTCTGCCTCCAGTTGTGTTTTGAGTTCCTGAACTTTTTCGACTGTAAGCCCCTGAGCCTGCGCGATTTGTTCGTCGGAAAGTATTTTCATTTTAAGAAGGTTAATTGCTGCTTCTTCGGCTTTCTGCTGGGCGCCTTCTTCACGGCCTTCCTTTTTAGCGGCTCTCATTATATCACGGTCATGTAAATTCATAGCGGCGTAATCACTCCTGAATTTTTCGTTATCCTTTGTCTGTTCAACAATTTTGGAAAGACGCTTTGAAAAATCATCTTCGCCTGGTTCATTTGTACTTATAAAGTGCAGAAATGCTCTGAGTTTTTCGTCTTTTTCCTGCTTGTATGCACTTGCATTATAAATCACCTTAAGGCTTTTGTCATTCAAATTAACTTCATTACTTTCCTTGCAGGTATTCTGGAATGTGTAGCATGGAAGACCATACGGGTTCTTATTTTCGGCGTCTTTATAAAACGGTTCGTTTTTGCAGATAAAAAGAACGTAGCTTTCTTTCAACTCCGTATAATCCTGCCCTTTCATAAGGCTGTCCATGTCGATCATGCTCTGGTAATAGCGGGTTCGATTTCCCAGATCATCCTGAGGATAGGACTGCATTTCTACATCAATTATTTTGTCATTATCTTTAAGATATACATCGAGTCTGACACCTTTTGTTGTGTAAAACGGCTTGATTGTTTTTTCAAGTTCAGGGTATTCAACGTGTCCCACCTTGATGTGTAAAAGACGCTCCACAAGTTCAGCGCAAATGTCAGGATTTCGCATGACCGCCTGAAACATTCCGTCGTCTGTAAAAGTAAGCTCGTCAACCGGCTTCTGATGATAAGTTTTTTCTGTCATAAAGGTACCTCTTTTTTTTGTTTTGGAATTTAGATTCCATACCTATAAATTCCCTCAGACAATGCCGTTTTGACAAAAAATTTGGAAAAAAGTTTGGAAATTTTGAAGAAAATTTTAAGAGAAGCTATATATTAGAATAGCAGGTGTTTTTATTGGATGTTTCCCCCGCGCCAAGAATTGAGCAGCGCGAAGCGGTTACCGCACTTTGTGCGGTAACTGACCGTCAGGGAACTGCGAAATGCGCCTGGGAAGGTGAAGCTGCGCCATAAAAATAACCCCGATTTTCCCGTCTAAAAAGACCAGAAAATCGGGGCTTTTTTATTTTCTAAATGCAGGTTTAGATTTTAATTCTTAAAAGTCTTATTTTTGAGCCGTTTCTGCTTCCATCTGCGCCTTAAGTTCAAGAACTTTTTCGACAGTAAGTCCCAGAGTTTGCGCGATTTCATCAACTGAAAGCTTATTTAATTGAAGAAGATTTATTGCAGCTTCGATAGCTTTTTCTTGTTTGCCTTCTTTTTTTGCGGCTCTTTGAATGTCTCTATCGTGTAAATTCATAGCGGCGTAATCAGTCCTGAATTTTTCGTTATCTTTGATTTTCTCAACTAGCCTTGAAAGACGGTTTGTAAAATCATCTTTTCCAGGTTCGTTCGTACTTATAAAGTGCAAAAAGGATTTTATCTTTTCATCCTTTGCTACTTCGTATGCACTAGCATTATAAATCACAGTTAGACTTTTGTCATTCAAATTTACTTCGGCATTTTCTTTGCAGACATTCTGAAAGGTATAACATGGAAGACCATAAGAAATGTTATTTTCTTCATCAATGAAGAAAGGATCCTGTTTACAGATGAAAAGAATGTAGCTTTCCTTCAACTCCGGATAATCCTGGCCTTTCATAAGACTGTCCATATCTATCATCGACTGATAATATCGTGTACGTTTACCTAATGCTTCCTGAGGGTAACACTGTAGTTCTACATCGATAATTTTGTCATCATCTTGCAAGTAAACATCAAGACGAACTCCCTTCGTTGTGTAAAAGGGCTTAATGGTTTTTTCAAGTTCTGGATATTCGACATGTCCAACTTTTATATGCAGAAGCCTTTCCACAAGTTCTGCACTGATTTCAGGGTTGCGCATAACTTCCTGAAACATTCCATCGTCGGTAAAAGTCAGTTTGTCCACCGGCTTTTTTTCATAAGTTGTTATTCTCTCTGTCATAATTTTCTCCAAATTGTAATATTAACTCCTTATAGTTAATATCCCTCTGACTTTGGCGTTTTGACAAAAATTTGAGAAAAAAGTTTGGAAATTTTGAAGAAATTTTGAGAAAAGACTATTAATAGGTAAGGTAGTACTTCTAACTTTTAAGCAGCCCCGGCCCAAGAATTGAGCAGCGC
The DNA here is from genome assembly GCF_000260795.1 of Treponema sp. JC4. Classification (GTDB taxonomy): domain Bacteria; phylum Spirochaetota; class Spirochaetia; order Treponematales; family Treponemataceae; genus Treponema_D. Next base: position 37,182 of record NZ_AJGU01000021.1, on the reverse strand, counting down.
GAAGCGGTACGCGGCTCCACAGCCGCGTACTGACCAATAGGGAACTGCGAAATGCGTCTGGGGGTTTTCTGCTTTGCCCCAAAAAAAAATACCTCTTACCAGCCCGGTAAGAGGTTTTTATGAGAAAGCAGGTAAACAGCCCTTTCACACGGAATGGCTGGTTACTTTTTTTCTGCCTCCAGTTGTGTTTTGAGTTCCTGGACTTTTTCGACCGTAAGCCCCTGAGCCTGTGCGATTTGTTCAACGGTGCCTAACTTCATTTTTAGAAGATTTATGGCAGCTTCGATGGCCTTCTGCTGGGCACCTTCAACAAGGCCTTTCGCTAGTCCTTCAGCTCTGCCTTCTTCGCGGACTGTTTTTTCGTATATTTCCTGGTCAAATTCGGCTAACATCAAACCAATAATCTCCCATTTCTGCTCTTCGAATAAGCCGTCCAGAAGTTTGTTGTTAATTGCATCATCAACAGCGGCTTTTACCGCTTCGTCCCTTTCCTGTCCGTCTGCAATTCTTTTACGGACATTAGCAACGAAGTTACTGTAATCATACAATGCTTTACACTTTTTTTGAAGTGCAGGATTGTGATTGGCATTTACGTTTAAAACTGTAGCTGTCCATTCAAATTCGCCTTCTGTAGTCGGCTTTTCAAATGCATCAGAGAGACGGTATTTTATTATGTCTTCTTGATTTGTTGTGCCGTTATAGAAAACTACAAATTTAGGTGCAGGGATTTTTACCTGACTACTACCGTAAAGCATTTGTTTTCTGCCGGCTAAGTATGACTGATAAAGCCTTGCAAAATACATAAGCCCGCGAAGTGGCATGTTTGGATTTACTGTAGATTGATGTTCAAAAAGATTCATCTCCCCATCGATCAGGAATGACAGGTCATCTTTCATAGTTAAGAATAGTGCGTTCTGGATTGTTGTGATTTTCAGATCATTAATATCTGTGTAATTCGAATCGTTCAGTGCGTTGTAAAGAGATAAAAGCCATCTCTTGCTTCTGTCGTCCTCTCCTTTGAAGATGTAGCGGAAAAGCGTATCTTTGTAGTCGCGTTTCGCTTTCTCCTCGATGTCTGTTGTTTCTAGATTTGGTAATGTTTTTGTCTCTGCCATATTAATAGGCCCCCTTTTTTGATTTAACTCTCTATATATACACTGCCCCTGACTTTGCGATTTTGACAAAAATTTTGGAAAATAGTTTGTAAATTTTGAAAGAATTTTTAAAAAAGACTATAACTTAGGAGAGTTTAATAGATAACTGGAAAAAGAAGCCGGCTCAAGAATTGAGCAGCGCGAAGCGGTACGCGGCTGGAGCCACGTACTGACCGATAGGGAACTGCGAAATGCGTCTGGGAAGTCTCAGCTTTGCCCCAAAAAATATAAGAACCTCTTACCAAAGCGGTAAGAGGTTCTTATGCGAATGTATGTAAACAGTCCTTTCACACGAAATGGCTAGTTACTTATTTTCTGCTTCCAGCTGTGCTTTGAGCTCCTGAACTTTTTCGACAGGTAAATCAACAAACTCGGCAATTTCTTGTGTATCCTTATTCTTTTTTAGCATTTTTATTGCCGTTTCAATGGCTTTCTGTTGAGCGCCTTCCTGACGGCCTTGTTCCTGTCCGATAGCAATACCAGCTTCCTTGCCGCTGTCATATTTAATTGTAAGTTCTCTGATCAAATCCATATATTGCTTTCTCCACAGCGAATTATGCTTTGCATCTTCTGCAAGAGCAGCAATTCTTTCTGTAAACTTATTAGACGGAGCATTTCCAGATACAAGGCTCAGAAAAGCCTGCTGCTTTTCTGTAAGTAATTTCTTTCCGTCACGTGATATTTTAGCACAGTTATTTGCAATGAAAAAGTATTTTACTGCACGGTCTTTTAGCTGAATGGAAGTGTCTTCACGGCAAAGGTTTTCAAAACTGTAAACGGGAAGTCCTTTTTTGAAGATATCTGTGAGACAAATAAAAATAACATATGAATCCTTTAGAGCTTTATATTTCTGACCACTCTGCAGACTGTCTACATCCATAATTCCCTGATAGTAACGTGCTCGTTCAGGAAGATCGCCTGTATTAACGGTCTGCATTTCAATGTTGAAAGCCTGCTTATTGTTTTTGGCATAGACATCCATTCTTATTGATTTGCTTCCAAAATCGACTTCGACTGTTTCTTCTGTTCTGATTTCGATGCTGTCAATTTCCATTTCTAGAAGAATCTCTAAAAGTTCCTTGCAGACATCAGGATTATGCCGCATGACTTGGTAGAAGATAAAGTTGTTAGAGATGTTTGCCTGTTTCCATTCTTGCTCAGGGGTAAGAACTGTTTCTTCTTCTTTTGCTCGGGTTTCTTCTGATTGATTTTTTTTCTCAGTCATTTTTTCTCCTTTTTTTATTTGATTTTACAATCTATATATACACTCCCCCTGACTTTGCGATTTTGACAAAAATTCTGAAAAAAAGATTGGAAATTTTGATGAATTTTTTGGAAAAGACTATACCTTAGGAGAGTTTAATAGATAACTGGAAAAAGAAGCCGGCTCAAGAATTGAGCAGCGCGAAGCGGTACGCGGCTGGAGCCACGTACTGACCGATAGGGAACTGTGAAATGCGTCTGGGTAATTTCTGCTTTGGCCTCAACCCTCTTAGGCTACGGAACCAAAACCGGCCTAGAAACCGCCGCCCTGCAGTAAAAAAAACTGCCTTGCCCGCTCTCCTCGGGCAAGGTTGCAAGGCTGCATCCTATAAGTTGCTTCTTGTGACTTAAAAAAAAGTCCTGTTTCCTCCCGCCAGTCTACCCGCCGGCCAAGGAAACAGGGCTTTTTTTGTAGTTTGTACTAAGTAATTTTTGTTTTCAGGTAGGAATTATTTCTTATCTGCCGCTAGTTGCGCTTTGAGCTCCTGCACTTTTTCGACAGGCAAATCAACAAACTCAGCAATTGTTTGTGGCTCCATATTCTTTTTTAGCATTTTTATTGCCGTTTCGATGGCTTTCTGCTGGGCGCCTTCAACAAGACCTTCAGCTCTGCCTTCCGATTTTGCATCCTGAATTACAATAGATTCAAACAAATAAAGCTCCTTAACGTCCTCATTATGTTTTACTTCTTCAACAATTGAATCAATTCTATTTGTAAATTCATCTGAAGCCGTTCCTGTTTTAATATAATTCAGAAATGCCCTGAGTTCAACATCTTTTACATCGTCTGCTGCTTCTGCATTAAAAAAATATTTATGAGTTCTGTCATTAAGAAGTAAAGATTTATCTTCCTGACAGGTTTCCAGATAGGTATAAATAGGAAAGTTTCTTCCTATTGGATCCTCTTTACAAATAAAAATTATAAAACTTTCATTCAGCTGTTCATATTTCTGTCCTTTTAAGAGTGCATTTACATCTATCATTGACTGATAGTATCTGACTCTGCATGGCAAGTTATCATAATTTTTGGTTTGCATTTCTATATCAAAAACACGGTCTGAGTCCTTTATATAGACATCAAGCCTTATACTTTTTGACTGATAATATGGCTTGATTGGTTTTTCGAGTTCGACACGCTCAATGTGGTCGATTTTAATTTTGAGAAGCCGTTCAAGTACCCCGATGCAGATTTTATCATCCTTCATCACCTGATGAAACATAAAATCGTCACTGTATTCTAGTTCTTCAATTGGTTTAATTTCCGGCATAATGCCCTCCTGTAGTTTGTATTATTTCCTTACATATACACTAGTTGCAGACTATAAAAAATCGGAAATGGATTTGGAAAAAAGTTTGAGAATTTTGAGGAAATTTCAAGGAAAAGACTATTAATAGGTAGGGTGGCACTGTTAACTTTTAAGATTCCCCCGGCTCAAGAATTGAGCAGCACGAAGTGGTTCCCGCCTGAAAGGCGGGAACTGACCGTTAGGGAACTGCGAAATGCGTTTGGGTATTTGAAGTTTTGCCCCAAAAAAAAATACCTCTTACCAGCCCGGTAAGAGGTTCTTATGAGAAAGCAGGTAAGCAGTTGTTTCACACGGAATGGCTGGTTACTTTTTTTTCTGCTTCCAGCTGTGCTTTGAGTTCCTGAACTATTTCGACAGTAAGTCCCTGAGCCTGCGCGATTTGTTCAACGGTGCCTAACTTCATTTTTAGAAGATTTATGGCAGCTTTTTCAGCCCTATCTTCTGCGGCTTCTTCACGCTGAACGGCAATATCGGTTTTATAACTGTATCTTGCACATAGCATATTTATAACCTCCCGGGCCTTTCTGTCCAGATAATCAACAAGAATATTTTCATCTATTGCCGCATAAATTGCTTTTCTGAAAGACTCTCTTGGATTTTTCTTGTCATAGTATTTTTCTACAATCTCTATGAACTCGCAATACTGCTTAAGAATATCACAGTTTTGTTTAAACGGCAAATTTTGAGAATCTGAGCAGTTCTTAACTGTTACCGTAAGGTCGAGTTTTGAACTGTCTTTTGTGTAGAATGAATCAGAAAGTTTAAGCACTTTTTCCTGAGGATAATTGTCTTTTCCTACGTAAACAACATAAAAATCCGGATTTGGCAGCTTAAATGCCTTTTTATTGTAGCGTTTTCTTGGCGGCACAATTCCTTCATAAATACGTGTTACATATTCCAGACAACGAAAGGGCATATTCTCGTTGATTGTACTTTGATGTTCAACAAGAACCACCAGTTTGCCGTCAATCTCCCAACTTACGTCATTGTTATAGGTTTTATACAGCGTCTGGTCGATAATCTTTCGCCTTATGCTTACATCATCTTCGCTGTAATTTTTGCCGCTCAGGGCATTGTAGAGCGAAAGAAAATTCTTTTTACCGTCGCGGTCGCTTCCGAATAAATCTGTAAAAACTGAATCCTTGTACTTACGTTTTAAGAAAAACATACTGAATACCTCATGTATAGAATGATTTGGAAAAATAATTCCTTATCTATACACTCCCGCCTTTTATCACGTTTTGACAAAATTTGAAGCTTAAATTTTGAAAAAATTTAAGTAGCAAAGGTTATTTATACTTACAATTGTAGAGAAGATTTTTAACCTTTGCGTTTTTGACAAAAATTCGGAAAAAAAGATTGGAAATTTTGGAGATTTTTTTTGGGGAAAACTATAACTTAGGATAGTTTTATGTGTAACTGGAAAAAAAGACCTTACTCAATATGCGTCAATAAATGAAATTATATGCAGCAACATATGATTTCATTTACAGCAATTAACAAAATCATTAGAAGTAACTAAAGATTTTGTTTACAGCAATTCCCGAAGTCTTTAGCAGCAACTAATGACTTCGGTTGTAGCAACAAATGATTTTATATGCAGCAACAAAAAATATTTTATACAGCAATAAAAAGAAATTTACATCTCAGGTCTTAATTATTTTTGTAATACAGATTCTTGCAGTACTCATCAGGATTTATTGGCATTCCCTTTTTTCCTTTTTAACTTTTTCATCCTTGCTGCTTCGTTTTTTTCTATTTTCCTTCAGAATTTTAGTAGAATACAAAGAATAACCCCGCCTTTTGGTATGACACTTGGCGGGGTTATTCTTTTCAGTATATTCAGTGTAGTTATAATGGCATACAGCCAGTTAATTATCCAATCAACGATTTCTGCTTCTTACTAACCGGCTCACAAGTCAAATCAACGCCGAGTTTTTTGAAAATCTTGCGGTCAACTTCGGAAAGCATAACGCTGGCGTGAACCTGGCAGCCTTTTAGCTTTGGAAGCTGTTCCATTGCTTTGCGGCAGTTTTCGTCATCGCGGCTGAGCATGGCAAGGGCAACAAGAACTTCGTCTGTGTGCAAACGAGGGTTGTTTCCGGCAAGGTAATTTACCTTCATCTTCTGGATTGGCTCTATCATTTCGGCTGGAATAAGCTTTACCTTGTGGTCAATGCCGGCAAGGTGCTTTGTTGCGTTCAAAAGCAGGGCGGCACTTGTTCCCAAAAGTGGAGAAGTTTCGGCAGTGATAATTGTTCCGTCTTCCAGCTCGATTGCCGAAGCAGGACCTTCCGCACGGGAAGCTCTTTCTTTAGCCGCAACAGTCACCTTACGCATATCAGTTGTGATGTTTGTCTGCTGCATCAAAAGCTTGATTTTGTTTACTTCTTCTTCTGTGCCGCTTCCATCCGCAAAGCGGTTTGTAGCAGTGTAATAGCGGCGGATGATTTCCTGAAAGCTTGCTTCACGGCAGGCATCATCATCATAAATACAAAGACCGGCCATGTTTACGCCCATGTCGGTTGGAGATTTATAAGGATTTTCGCCGTAAATGCCCTTAAAAATTGCATCCAGAACCGGATAGATTTCAATATCGCGGTTGTAATTTACAGTTGTCTTTCCGTAAGCCTCAAGATGCCATGGGTCAATCATGTTTACGTCGTTCAAATCGGCAGTTGCAGCTTCGTAGGCAATATTTACAGGGTGCTTGAGAGGCAGGTTCCAGATAGGGAAAGTTTCAAACTTTGCATATCCGGCCTTAATTCCGCGCTTGTTTTCGTGATAAAGCTGGCTCAAACAGGTTGCCATTTTTCCAGAACCTGGGCCAGGGGCTGTAACAACAACAAGCGGACGAGTTGTTTCTATATAATCGTTCTTTCCGTAACCGTCGTCACTGTCGATAAGGGCAACGTTAGACGGATAACCCGGAATTGTATAATGATAGTAAGCCTTAATATTCATTTTCTTAAGGCGGGCACGGAAGGCCTTTGCACTTTCCTGACCTGTATAATGAGTGATGCAGACAGAACCTACCATGAGTCCGCGCTTCTGGAACTCATCACGAAGGCGCAGTACGTCCTTATCGTATGTAATTCCCAAATCACCGCGCACCTTGTTCTTTTCTATATCAACTGCGCTGATTACAATTACAATTTCTGCAACATCTGCCAGCTGCATAAGCATTTTAAGCTTAGAGTCCGGCTCAAAACCCGGCAGAACGCGTGACGCATGATAGTCGTCAAACAACTTTCCGCCAAATTCCAGATATAATTTGTCGCCAAATTTCGAAATTCTTTCCTTAATGTGCTCTGACTGAATCTTCAGATATTTATCGTTATCAAATCCCTTTTTCATACGGGAATATAATTTAACGTATTTTAAGGATTTTAACAATTAAAGAATCAGTTAACATAAAAAATAGCTTCCGGTCGCAGTTCATGGTGCAAAATCGCGCAATAATGCGCTACACGCTGATTGTTGCAAAGTAACTATAGAATTGACCGCTCACGCGGTCGCAACAATCAGAGTGTTTTTGCACCACGAACTGCTCCCTCGCGCTATTTTTTATACTAGCGTCTCTAATATATTCCTAATACGCGCACTTCTTCAGTCACCGCTTTCAAATCCGCCATAACTTCTTCCACATCCTTCTTGCCCTTAATGTCGGCAACCGCGAAGAACCAGTATTTCCATGGCTCACCACCGATCGGGCGGGATTCAAGGCGGGTAAGGTTTAGCTTGTGGCTGTCAAAAACGCCCAGAGTTCGGTAGAGGGCGCCGTGCTCGTTCTTTGTCTTAAAGATAAAGGTGGCATTTGTCGGCTTGCTGGACTGGATTTTGATTGCAGGATGCTTATCCTTGGCTGCAATCACCATAAAGCGGGTGAAGTTTCCAGGGTTATTTTCAATGTCTTCCTGCAAAACTTCAAGGCCGTACAAAGCGGCATTGTTTTCGCTCGCAATTGCCGCATTTTCCTTGCTGTTCCAGTCGCGCACGTTGTTTGCGGCAGTAGCGGTACTTACAGCGTCAATTTTTTCCCAGTCTGCGTGAGAGTCCAGAAACTTTTTGCACTGGCTCAAAGCCTGAGGATGCGAATAAACCTTCTTTACATCAGCAAGAGTGGCGCCCTTTACACCCAGCAGGGCATGACGTACGTTCAGCGTAATCGAGCCGATAATTTCTACATCAGCAAAGCGGGTAAAGTTATCGTAGTTTTCGTAAATTGTTCCGGCAAGACTGTTTTCAATCGGAACCATACCAAAATCAGATTTACCGTCTGTAACAGCCTGGAAAATATCTGCAAAAGAATTTTCTGCCTGAGCCTTAACGTTATCGCCGTCAAAGTAGCGGTTGATAGCCTGCTCTGCGTAAGCACCGCGCTTTCCGCTGAAAGAACAGATTACTTCGTGCGGCTCTTCCGATTTTTTAGTCTTAACTACCGCGTGGCTGTCGTGAGCCGCTTCGTCATCACGAATGTGGGCAACAGCCTTTCCCAAAACCGGCGCAAAAGCTTCTACATCGTGCATAAGCTTATCAAACTGTTCCGGAAGCAAAGCCTGAGGTCCGTCACTCATAGCCTTTTCCGGATGATTATGAACTTCAACAACAATTCCGTCTGCCCCGCAGGCAATGGCGCCAAGGCCCATCTGCGGAATCATACTGCGGATTCCAACCGCGTGGCTCGGGTCAACAATAATAGGAAGGTGAGTCAGGCTTCTGAGTACCGGTACCGCGCTTAAATCAAGGGTATTTCTGGTAGCCTTTTCAAAAGTTCTGATGCCCCGCTCGCACAAAATTACTTTTTCGGTGCCGCTGGAAAGCAGGTATTCGGCACTCATCAAAAGATCATCAATTGTAGCCGCAAGACCGCGCTTCAAAATTACAGGCTTACCAAGGGCCCCGACCTTCTTCAAAAGCTCAAAGTTCTGCATGTTTCGCGCGCCAATCTGATAAACATCCACGCCGTATTTTTCCATCACGTCCACAAGCGAAGTGTCTACAATCTCGGTCACAATCGGAAGTCCGTACTTGTCGCTGGCCTCACGAAGGTATTTGAGTCCTTCCTCGCCCAGCCCCTGGAAAGAGTAAGGCGAAGTTCTAGGCTTGTAGGCGCCACCCCTCAGCATAACCGCCCCGCTTGATGCCACCGCCGCCGCAATTTCCATCATCTGTTCCCGGCTTTCCACCGCGCAAGGTCCCGCAATCGTCACGATTCTAGGCCCTCCAACCCGCACAATCTGCCCGCGGCTGTTAGGAATTTCCACAACTGTATCTTCTTTTTTATATTCTCTGCTTGCTAATTTGTAAGGTTTTGTTTCCATAATTATTACTCCTGAATTTGATTTTTATGGGCATCCGTCCGCCTCCGGCGGCCGGTCGGGCTTTTCGGGGTTCCGCTATCGCTTCATTGGACGCAGCAAGCTGCTTACCAACGCTTCGCGCCCCTACAATCCCTTGCCTGTGTAGCGCATTATCTCGCCTTCGCAGCATAGCTGCTCGGAGACTCGCTTAAAACGCTCCACTGGAGCGTTTTACCGGCTAAAGCCGTCGCTCCCTAGGTTTTGCCCAATGCTCTACGACCGGAAGCCATTTTTAGGTAAAGTATTTAAAGACAAAAAAAGCGATATTATCATTGCTATGGCTTCTACTATCGAATCCCAGCAAGAATAATATCGCCTTCATATCGGTGTGAATCAGATGATTCAACGCTGTATTTGAGTTTATTCTTCTATTTTTCTTTGTAATTCTGTTTTCCATGTGCTTTTACCTCCAAACGCTATATCTTTACCATTAAAAAATGCTGACAATGCAAAGCTAAAAAAGCTAAATGAGAAAAAGTTAAAGCTTTTAAAGGAAAAATTAAAAGTCATTTTCAGCTCCCTATAAAGATACGCGCGCAAAAGCACACTAAAACTAGCAAAAATATAGCGGATTTATTTTCCCGTGTCAAATAAAAAAATCCCCAGATGCAAAACTTACACCTGGGGAAAGGTTTTATTAATGTTGGTGGATTATAAATCCAAATGGACTAATTAAGAAGCGTTTCTGTGTGTTTCAACAATAGCATCTTCTGAATAGAGATAGCTGAACAAAGCCTTTGCAGTGTCGTAAAGCGGATGTTTTACTGTAAGCTGGCTGTCAAAACCGATTCTGTACATAAAAGAAGCGGCAGCACTTGTTGAACATGGTTTCCAGAGTTTTGCGCTTTCAATGTTGAAGAATTCGCAGCGTTCAGAAGCGGCAATTGCCTTGATGTGGCGGTTCATATCGCCTACTGTCTGGCTGGCAGTTGGATTGCCTACAGAAACAAGCTGGATTCTCATTTTAGAGTCAACAGATTTGAGGTAAGAAATGAAATCAAGATAGAGAGAATCGAATTCTGTTGGATTTGATTTGAAAAGTTCAATATCGTTTTCACCAAGCTGAACAATTACAGCTTCTGCCTTAAATGATTCAGCTGCAAGTTTGAACTGTACTTTTGCATTTTTAACAGAAAGATTTTCAACACTTGCGTTTACAATCTTAAAGTTGAAACCGAAAGATTTGCAAAGTTCCTCTGTAGGAATATATTTTGCAGTGCTTGCTCCAAACAAAACTGTCATGTCCTTTGCTTTTTCAGCCTTAGGAAATCTGTAAAAATCAAAATCAAATGCTTTCATATGTTACCTCTGTGGAGGCGGGCCGGTCAGAGCCCGCCATGTTTTATAGCAAAGCGTTAAGAAAAATTGCGATGCAGCAATTTTTTAGCTTTACCAATTATATAATGAGCTTAAGCTCCCAATGTTTCACGCTTAGGATAGCTGATAACTGCTGTTCTCTTATCCAGTGCACGATTTCTGAAATAAACCAGAAGGTTTGTTGTAACGATTGTCAGGTTCAAAAAGTAAACAACAAGAACATAACCAACTGCATGGTTCAAAAACTTTGCAATAATTCCGGCAACATAACCAGTAATTATCAAAAGAATGAATGGAAGACTTGTTCCTTTTGCTGTGCGGGCTTTGTAAGCTTTAAGAACATTCAAAGGCCAAGAAAAACCAAAACAGATAAGCATAAGGCTTTCAAAAATCGGTGCTAAAGACATTTTTATCTAACTCCTGTGTAAGCCCGCCGGTCAGAGCGGGCGGTGTTATATAGCAAAGCGTTAAGAAAAATTGCGATGCAGCAATTTTTTAGCTTTACCATTTTTTAATCTTGACCCTAGTATAACTTTCTCAAAAAAAATCACAATTTTTTGAAAGAAAGAAAAATATTTTCAGACTTTTTTTCATTTTTTTTAGTTTAAAAAGGCTTAAAAAAGCCTTAAAAAGACCTTCTTCTTTGTGAAAGGCAGAATTATGTGGTAAATTTATAGTATGAAAACTAAATCAGCAGATAATCTCAGAAAAGAAATTCAGCATACCCATCTTCTTCTTATCATCATAATTACAATTTTATTCAGTCTTGGAGGGGCGGCTATCAACGTTAATGCCCACGATAAGGCCTTCGATCTCAACCTGCAGAATACAGCGGAATTGATTTCCCGTCTTTATTCTTTTACCCGCGGTTATTCTCCGGAGGATTTACGTTCTTATTTTGATTCAGTTGAACAGAGCCTTCCCGAAGTTGACGTTATTTCTATAGTAGATAAAGAGCACATCAGACTTTATCACACAAATCATGCTTTAATCGGAACCCTTTATGACGGAAAAGTGCCCGATCTTACCCAGCATAAAAACGGCTTTTACACAGAAAGTGATATCGGACCTTCCGGCCCTCAGCGCCGTACCTACTATGCCCTTTTTGATGAAAATGGCAACTACGACGGATTTTTAATGGCAATCGTACTTAAAACCACAATCCACTCAGTTACAATTAAGACCATCATGCTTTTTGCGGCAATCACGCTGGGAGCAATCCTCATAGAATTCTTCCTTTCCCGCACGGTTTCTCATAAAATTAAAAAACGCCTGCTTGGTTTTGAACCCGATGCCTTTACTTCAATGTTTAAAATCCGCGATAACATCCTTGAATCTATTAATGATGGAATTATCGCCGTTGACCGCCATGCAAACATTCAGTTTTCCAACAATGCGGCAAAAAAAATCCTAAATTGTGACGGAACTGACGAAAAGGTAGACCTGATAAAGAAAAATGTTTTTGCCGAAAAATTCCTTCTTCCTGTAATCAATGACGGAAAATCGGTTTTCGGCCTTCAGGAAACAATCGACAATAAAACTTCGGTGCTGATTGACTGTATTCCTATTAAAGAAGAAGCCGGAGACCAGAGTCAGAATGTTGGTGCGGTTGCAATCCTTCACGACCGGACAGAATACACAAAGCTGATGGAAGACCTTGCCGGAACAAAATACCTTGTAGACTCAATGCGGGCAAACAACCACGATTTTACAAACAAACTGCACGTAATTCTTGGTCTTATTCAGATTGGTCAGTACGAAAAGGCAGTACAATATATAGAAAACATTTCAATTATTCAGCGCGAAACCTTAAGCGTTGTAATGCATTCGGTTGATAACGCAACTCTTGCTGCCCTTTTAATAGGAAAAATTGCCCGCAGTTCTGAATGTAACGTACGCTTTATCCTGCGTGAAGATATCTGTTTTAAAAGTGCCGACATCGATATTCCATCTGAAGCCCTTGTTACAATCGTGGGAAATCTTATTGATAATGCCCTAGATTCAATGAACACTTCAAGTTCTGATTTGCGGGAACTGGAATTCGGTGTATTTACCCAGCCTGGCGAACTTTTAATCACTGTGGATGATACGGGCTGCGGAATTTCTGAAGAAAATAAGGATAAGGTTTTTGATAACGGATTTTCAACCAAGGGAAAGGGACGGGGAGTTGGACTCTATCACACAAAGCAGCTGATTGAAAGTCTTGGCGGAAACATAAGCTTTGAAAGTCAGGCTGGCGTGGGCACGTCATTTATGGTAACTTTTAATAAGTCAAAGGAGCCGGATAATGCAGGAAATTTATAAGGTTTTAATTGTAGATGATGACCCTATGGTCGCAATGATAAACGAGCAGTATGTCTGCAAAAACAAGCAGTTTAAGGTTGTCGGAAGCTGCCGTAACGGAAAAGACGCAATTGAATTTCTTGAAGCACATCCAACAGACCTTGTAATTCTTGACGTATACATGCCTGATATGGACGGCCTTGAAACCCTGAAAAAAATCCGTGAGAAGAAAATCTCTTCAGAAGTAATTATGGTAACCGCCGCAAATGATGTTGCCACACTGGAGGATACGCTGCATCTTGGAGTTATCGACTTTTTGATTAAACCCTTTGCCTATGAACGCTTTCAGATTGCCCTGGAAAAATTTCTTGCAAACCGCAAGGCCTTCAGGGATTCTGCAATCTTAAATCAGACCAGTGTAGACAATATCATCACAAATTCTACAAAAATTGCCAGTAAAGAATATCCTAAGGGAATTCAGGAAAAAACCCTTTTACTTATCCGCGATTATTTTACGGAAAATATTTCGCCTGACGGCTGGTTCAGTGGAGAAGCAATTGCAGAAAAAGTGGGACTTTCTTCAGTTACAATCCGCCGCTATATGAACTTTCTGGTTGGCAGCGGAGAGGTTGAAGAAAGCATAAATTACGAAACCGGCGGCCGTCCGAGTGTGCTCTACAAAAAGAGTTTATAAGCCATTATATAAGCAAAAACTTGCGAGATGTAATTTTTGGATTTATCATTATTAAGATATAGTTAAAGTTTTGTAATAATTATACTTAATTTTGAGAGGTTCTTTGTATGAAAAAAATTCGCGCAAAACTTTTGTTGAGTTATGCCTTCGTTGTAATTTTTTCAGTTCTTTTGATTTCTATCCCGGTACTGGTTACCCAGATTAAAGGAATCCAGGAAGATATTACAAAATTAGCCAATACACAGCTTCAGCAGGCTTCAGTTTCTATTGATTCTTTTTTGCAGAAACCTGGTGTAATTGTCCGCGACACTGCAGGTCTTTTCCTTCGCACGACAAGCAGCGTTGAACACCAGCAGCAGGAACTTAATGAACTTATTAAAGATGATCCTTCTATTTATTGTCTTTATTTTGCAGATACAGTGCCAATGGATCAGGGCGGTTCCTTTATTTCCAGTGACGGCTGGATTCCAGATAATGATTATGATAAATCAACCCGCGACTGGTATGCTGCTGCCGTAAAAGCAAGTGCCCTTATTTTGACTGACCCATATGTTGATGAAACAACAGGTTCTCTGGTAACAACAGTTGCAATGGCCGCAAGAGAAGGTGGATTCTTAAAAGGCGTTGTCGGAATTGATATCATGCTGGACACAATGAATGAAGTTGTTCAGAAGCTTCGTCTTTCTAAGGGTGGCCTTTCCTTTATTATTGATAAGAACGGTGATTATCTTACAAATGAAGATGCTTCAAAAATCCTTACTGCAAACTTCTTCAATGATTATCCTGCTCTGAAAAGCTGTAAATCTGAACTTGGTTCAACCTTTGTTGATCTGAAGGCTGGCGGCGGATATTATCTTGCAGGTTCACCTATTGAAAAATCTAACGGCTGGATTTTTGTTACAGTAGGAAAATCTTCTGAACTCTTTGAAATGTTAAAAAAGACAATCTTTATCATTACAACAATGGCTATAGTCGGAGTTGTTGTTTCACTTTTGATTGCCTTTGTCCTTGCTACCGGAATTGTTCGTCCTATTAAAACTGTAGATAAGACTGTAAACCAGATTGCTTCTGGAAATGCCGATTTGACCCAGCGTCTTCCTGTAGACAGTAATGATGAAATCGGAAGCCTTGAAACCGGCTTTAATAAATTTGTTGAAAAGCTTCAGGAAATCATCAGCCAGATTCAGTGTTCAAAAGAAAATCTTAATGATGTTCAGGAAAGCCTTGGAGCCAGCGTTCATGACGCATCAAGTTCCATTACAGAAATTCTTTCTAATATAGAAAGCGTTGGAAATCAGGTAGGAAGCCAGGTTAACGCTGTAAGCCAGACTTCCGCTGCGGTTGCCGAGATTGCAGAAAATATCAACAGTCTTGAGCGCATGATTGAACAGCAGGCAAGCGGAGTTTCGGTTGCAAGTTCTGCCGTTGAAGAAATGATTGGAAATATTTCTTCTGTAAATGCTTCTGTAGAAAAAATGGCAGAATCTTTTGAAAAGCTTGAAGAAAATTCACGAAACGGAATTGAGCAGCAGCAGTTTGTAAACCGTCAGGTTTCTGAAGTTTCAGAGCAGTCTAAAACCCTGCAGGACGCTAACCATGCTATTGCCAGCATTGCAAGCCAGACCAACCTCCTTGCCATGAATGCCGCAATTGAAGCAGCCCACGCCGGCGAGGCAGGTAAGGGATTTGCGGTTGTTGCTGACGAAATCCGCAAGCTGAGCGAGACTTCTTCCGAGCAGTCAAAGAAGATTGGTGCCGAGCTGCATAAGATTGTAGAGACCATTAATGGCGTTGTTGAAGCTTCTGCTAAAACTTCGGAAAGTTTTGCCCAGGTAAGTGAACTTATTGCCGCTACCGACGAACTTGTCCGCCAGATTCGTTCTGCAATGGAAGAGCAGCAGACCGGTTCTAAGCAGATTCTTGATTCTATCAAGATTATGAACGACAACACCTTTGAAGTTAAAACAGCATCCCACGAAATGAAAGAGGGTAATCAGATGATTCTGAGCGAAGTTCAGAACCTTCAGAATACAACTCTTGTTATTAAGGAAAGCATGCAGGAAATGTCTGCCGGTGCAAAGAGTATGAATCAGACCTCTGCCGCCCTTTCAGAAATTTCAACTCAGGTTGCCGATTCAATTACAAAGATTGGTCAGGAGATAGATTTGTTTAAAGCATAAGATATTTATAAGCCTATTATTATTTGGCTTTTCAATTGTTTTATCTGTTTATATAGGCTATACTTATCGCAGATTTGATAAGTATAGCCTTTATTTTTTCAGGAGGGTTTATGAAAAAATTATTGTTTATTTTTGCAGGATTTGCCTTGCTTTTTACAGCCTGTAACATGGCAATCCCGGAATCCGTAAGTGTAAAAACCGACGCAGATTATAATTTCTCGATCGGGGATATTAAGAAGGAGTTAAAGGACGATTTTAAGGTTAGTAAACTTTTCGATAATCTGGCAGATGTTTACGATTATTTTCCAGGAAAGAAAGATGAAAACCTTCGTCAGTTTATTTTGACAGTTGATGTAGCTTCAATTGATTTACAATTGGATGGCTATGATTTTTCACTTTTAAAAGGACTTACGCTGGCAGATGCTTTATCCCAGTTAAACATAACTATACCATTGAGTTTTGATAATGAAGCTAATCCAACAGAAATTGAGATGAAAGTAAGTACAATTTTTGATTCTTTTAAGGTTTTGGGTGAGGAATTCAAAGATAAAGTTAATTTTGCAGACTTGGCTGTTTATATGTACTGTGATGTTCCTTCAGGTGTAGAAACTGATGCTAGTCCATTAAACGGTAGTATTAAAATTGAAAATGCTGATAACAATCAGTGGCTTATTGGAAAAAGTAAAACTGAAAAGTATGCAATGAAATTTGCTAGTTTTCCTAATTTAGCAAAGGAACAAATAGACGATGAAGAAGTTGTTGTAACTGATATTTCGGCAAAACCTAGCAGTATAAATGATTCAACAAATATGACTTCATTTATAAATAATAATAAGACTAATACTTCAGAAAAGCAGAATCTTACATATTACATTGATATTGATGCTGATAAGCTTACATGTACTGGAGATCCGATTACAAAATTAGACATTAAAATGTGTCTGGTTCTTCCTCTAAAATTTGCAATTGCTTCATCTGATGGTTTACCTCTAAAAATTGACTTAAAAAGTCTTTCTAAAGGTATTGCAGATAAATCAGAATCGGAACTATCTGACAAAGATAAGGATATTTTCAGCCGCGATAAGGCTACAGATATTTCTGATATTGAAAAATATCTTGATGCTATTGAGAAGGTAGTCATTAGTTATAAGACCAGAAAAAATCCTTTTATTGTTGAGAATTCTGTCATTGCTGATCCAAGCAGATATGTAATAAAAAGTACAGTGCCTTATATTTCAGAAACTGCGTCTATAACTCAAGATTCAGTTGATGTAACTGGTGAACAATTAAAGGGTATGCTTGAAAAGTATCCATATGAGCCAACTGTTGCATTGGAAATTGAAAATATGTCCAGTGTTACCCTTCCTCGTGACATTACTATTGATCTGAATATGGCACTTATGATTTCCACAAACGGAAATACTATCAAATTTTAAGGAGAGGCAGATATGAAAAAATTTTATTCTTTTGTTTTAGCAATTTCTATGCTGGCAGCTTCTGCCTTTGCTTATAACTGGTTCGATAAACGTTATTTTGAACTTGCAATCGAAACACCATTTGGACTTTCTAACAACACAGTGCAGATGAGCGATGTTCTTAAAAAGGATCTCGTTATTGATCTTCGCCAGCTTGCAGATCGTGTTCCAGATAATGGATTTGATATGAGTTTTTATACAAATCCTACTTTCAGCTTAAACCTTGATGCAAGAAAATTTCAGGTTTCTTTGAAAACTGGTGTAGAAAGCTCTGCAACTGCAGGTTTTTCAAAAGACTTGTTTGACTATATCGGTCATGGAAATTCCCTCTACGAAACAATTTCAATTTCTCAGAAAGCAAATCTTGATGTATTTGTTTATGAAGAAATTGCAGTAGGATTTAAAATCAAAGATTTTAAGATTGTTGCTAAACCATGTTTCTTTATTCCAGTAGTTCACGCAGGTTCTTCAAATGGTACTCTTACTATGAAAAACCTTGAAGACGGAACTTTTGATGTAAATTATTCAAGTGATATTGAGATTTACAGTGCCGTTGACACAAACGACAAATTTAAGGGGCTTAAGGCTGGTCTTGGTTTTGACTTTGCCGCTGCTGTTTCTTATCCTCTTTTTGATTTCTTGGAGCTTACAGGAAATGCCAGAGTTCCAATCGTTCCTGGTACTTTGAATTACAAGACTGTCCGCACTACAACCCTCAGCTTTAATACTTCAGTAGATAGAATTATCAACGGTGATAAAGGAACTCATGATTTTGATTCAAAAGCTTCTGATACAGAGACTGTTTCATACAAAATCAACCGACCTTTAAAATTTGGACTTTCTGCTGATTTTACTCCTTTTGGAAAATGGCTCTGGTTCAGAGGTGGAGCAGGAATGGGCTTCCGTCATCCATTTACAGATGATAAAGATTCTTTTGAATTCTTCCCAGAATACTACCTTGGTGCAACTTTAGATGTTTTCAACATCTTAAAGACAACTATTTCAAGCCAGTATTATGAGCAGCTTTTCATCCATCAGGTAGAAGTTTCTCTTAACGTTCGACTCCTTGAACTTTCCGTTGGAATTAATGCTCAGGCATCAGACTTTGTACGCAGCTGTTCCGGCGGCGGTGTCGGTGCTCTTGTAGCAGTTAAATTAGGTTATTAGTTTTCATTGCCGGGCTTGACCCGGCTTTTTTTTAATCCCACTTAATAAATTTACTCCTATTAAATTCCTTAAACTAATGACATTTTGCTTTTTTTATGTCAAAATGAGTTTAAAGTTTTTAATAAGAGGCTCTACATGTTCAAAATTATCGAAAAACGTCAGTTGTCTCAGGACGTAAATTACATGAAAATCGAAGCTCCCGAGATTGCACGTAACAGAAAAGCCGGACAGTTTGTAATTGTTCAGGTTGAAGAAGAATTCGGTGAGCGAATTCCTCTTACAATTGCAGATGCAAATGCTAAAGAAGGCTGGATTGCCTTAGTTTTCCAGGCTGTTGGAAAAACTTCTTATCTTCTTTCCCTCAAAAATGTTGGTGACGAACTTCCTGCTGTACTTGGTCCACTTGGAAATCCTTCTATTATTGAAAAGAAAGACGGTCCTGTTATGATTGTTGGCGGCGGTTTTGGTGTTGCCCCTTGTTATCCAATCGTTCAGGCTCACAAAGAAGCCGGAAATAAAGTAATTATGGTAATTTGTGCCCGCAATAAAGACCTTTTGATTTTTGTTGATGAAATGAAGGCTATTGCTGATGAAGTTATCATCATGACAGATGATGGTTCTGCCGGCCGCCAGGGTGTATCTACAGTTCCTGTAAAAGAAGCTTGCGAAAGCCAGACTCCTCCAGCAGAAGTAATCGCAATCGGACCTCCAATTATGATGAAGTTCGTTTCCCTTACAACTAAAGAATACAACGTTCCAACAACAGTTTCTTTGAACACAATCATGATTGACGGAACTGGTATGTGCGGCGGCTGTCGTGTAAGCGTTGGCGGTCAGACAAAGTTTGTTTGTGTAGACGGTCCAGAGTTTGATGCTCACCAGGTTGACTGGGATAATATGGCGCTCCGTATGAAGTCTTTCAAGGCTCGCGAGCAGGAAGATTATCACAAGTGTAAGATGATGGCTCAGGCTGACGCACTTGCAAAGTAAAAATCATTTTGGAGACAAAAATGGCTGAACATTTGACAAACGAACAATTGGCAGAAAATGCCGTAAAAGAATATAACAAAATCAAGGAACTGCTTGCTGCTAACGGCGGTAAACTTACTGCAAAAGACCGCAATGCAATTCCTCAGATGGAAATGCCTTCACGCGATCCTAAAAAACGTGCCCGCGAAATGGGTGAAGTTGCTCTTGGTTACACAAAGGAAATGGCAGTTGTAGAAGCTAACCGCTGTCTTCAGTGTGCTAAGCCTTTCTGTATGGAAGGATGTCCTGTAAACATCAATATTCCTGCTTTCATTAAGGAAATTGCTGCAGAAAACTTCAAGGGCGCTGTTGATATCATCAAGCAGACAAGCCTTCTTCCTGCAATCTGTGGACGTGTTTGTCCTCAGGAAAAACAGTGTCAGGGTAAATGTACTGTAGGTAAAGTTTACAAGAGCGCAGAAAAAGCTGTTTCAATCGGTCGTCTTGAACGCTTTGTTGCTGACTGGGAACGCGAAAACGGTAAGGTTGCTCTTCCAGAATGTGCAAAAGCTACCGGCAAGAAAGTTGCTATCATCGGTGCCGGTCCTGCAGGTCTTACAGTTGCTGCTGACTGTGCCCGCGCTGGTCACGAAGTTACAGTATTTGAAGCCTTTCACAAAGCCGGCGGTGTAATGATGTACGGTATTCCTGAATTCCGTCTTCCAAAAGCAATCGTTCAGTCAGAAATCGACAATCTTAAGAAAATCGGCGTAAAATTCGAATTGAACTTCCTTGTTGGCCGTACAAATACTCTGGAACAGATTCTTACAGAAAAAGGCTTTGACGCTGCTTTCGTAGGAACAGGTGCAGGTCTTCCAAAATTCCTCAACATTCCTGGCGAAAACTTGATTGGTGTATTCTCTGCTAACGAATATCTTACACGCGCTAACCTTATGAAGGGTTACGATAAAGAACACGCTGCGACACCAGTTTACGAAGCAAAACACGTAGTTGTTTGTGGTGCCGGAAACGTTGCAATGGATGCTGCCCGCATGGCTCTCCGCCTTGGTGCAGAAACTGTTGATGTTGTTTACCGCCGTACACGCAACGAAATGCCAGCTCGTCTTGAAGAAATTGCTCACGCAGAAGAAGAAGGAATTAAGTTCCGCTTCCTTGAAAACCCTGTAGAAGTTCTTGGAAACGAAGAAGGAAAGGTTCGCGGAGTACGCTGTCTTTCTTACGAGCTTGGTGAACCGGATGCTTCTGGCCGCCGTTCTCCTGTCGCAATTCCAGGCAGTGAACACGACGTTGAATGTGATGCTATGATTGTTGCCCTTGGTAACGGTTCAAACCCACTTCTTGTAAAAACAACACCTGGTTTGAATGCAGATAACAAAGGTCACATCACTGTTGATGAAAAACAGGCAACTTCCCACACTAAAGTTTGGGCTGGTGGAGACATCGTTCTTGGTGCCGCTACTGTAATCCTAGCGATGGGCGAAGGACGACAAGCAGCTGCTGCAATCAACGAATATTTAGCAAAATAAATCTAATAGAAAAAGGTTTAGGGCTATGCTCTAAACCTTTTTTTTATTTAACCGATAATTAATTATCATGCTACGTAATAATCAGAATAACAAATCAAAAAATAACAAGAAAAAACAGGCTAACCTTTTTGGTGCTGCCTGCGTGGCGCTTGCCCTTTTAATAATCCTTATTGCTTTCCTTGTAAAAAAAGATCAGATATCAAATAACCTTAAAGAAACCGCATTTTTTGACCGAGTTTTTGGAAATACTCCTACTTTTATCAGCGAACAGGAGGGAAAGCCTAAGCCTTCTGTAACAAAAGACGGCGACGCTGTTATCTTGAATCTTAAAGGTGAAGGAAATCCTGAAGGCGGAGACGGCTCTGCAGAAGAGCAGACTAAAGCTGAAAGCCAAAATTACGATTCAAAAATTACGATAAATGAACTTAAGGGCGAGGAGGAGAATCCAGACTATAACCGCCCTGCTGTAGAAGAAGATTTAACTGCACAGGAAGAAACAAAAAGAGAAGAGCTTTTAAAGAAGCCTGAGCAGCCTGCAAAAACTGAAAACAAACCGACCCCTGCTCCAAAGCCTGTAACAAAAACAGAACTTCAGCTTTGTTTTACAGTTATTGATGCAGACGGATCTGTTGTCCGCAAAATGATTAAACGTTCAGTTCCAAAAAATGATTCTCCGCTAACGACAGCAATTAATCTGTTGCTTGCAGGACCTGATTACTCTAATGCTGCAGAAAGAAACCTTACAAGTTTTATTCCAAAAGGAACAAAACTGCTTGGTGCTCGCGTAAGTAACGGCGTTGCCTACCTGAATTTCAGTGATAATTTTGAGTTTAATCAGGAAGGTACAGTAGGTCAGATTAATCAGCTTATGCAGATTGTCTACACAGCTACTAACTTTTCAACAGTCAGCAGCGTGCAGTTCCTTATTAACGGGCAGAAAAAACAATTCCTTGGTGAAGAAGGGATTAGAATAGATTCACCACTAAATAAAAACAGCTTCTAAAATTGAAAGACAAAAAAAAGCGGGTCCCAGCGACGGCGTAAATCAAGGTATCACCCCCTCGCGGGTCCCCCCTTAATTTCCGCCTGCGTCCCACTTTTTTTTGTAATTAGTTCTTATAAGATTTTACTATTTTTTCAAAATACCCCTGATTTGCTTTGTAGGCGTTCTCGTAAGTTGCAATTGAAAAATAATCAAGGTTTTTATTTTTTTCATTCTTACAAAGAAGTTTTGTGTTATAAATCATGCGGTTTGAGTTTGTCTGGGCAGTCTTAGACACAATTTTAATTTTATCTGTATTAATAAAATATTCTGTGGCACTGAACACTGTATAAGAATCTTTGGCACTCAAAAGCAGTTTTCTGATGATAAAGCAGTTATTTTTATCAGCATCTTCATAAAAAGACGGAATTGCAGAAAGGGCAATTAAAGAATCCTCGTTCAAAGTCCAGAAGTTTTCCAGCTGCTGATTCCAGTTTTTATCCAGAGTAAGACGCTGATTCTGGAAAGCTGCATTAAGAGTCTTTGCCTTGCTGTATGCCTTTACTTTCTTTTCATCTGCATTTTCAACTGCTTCAAAGCCTTTAAAATCTTCAAAAGTCGGGTCATTTGTGTCTTTTATCTGACCAATAGTTATACAGGCAAAAACTTTCTGACCGTTTGTATCTTCAATCGAACGGATATTGAAAAGCGGTACAACGCAGTCGTAAACAACTTTTACGTTTCCGCCAAACTGAACAAAATCAGAAAAGAAGCTTTCTTCTTCCTGATTCTGGAAATTGATAACAGGACGGTGGCTTCTGCGTGAAGAAAATTCATACAGTAAATCGTGAAGGTAGTTTACAATCTGGGCATCATCACTTGCAGGATCAGGACTGATGCTTGTAAGAATACGTTCCCCTGTCATATCCCAGTGGTCAGCCTCTGGATTTACAGAGATAAGAAGATTGATTTCTTTTTCCGGCAAAAACTTTGTTTCATCTTTTGGGGCATAATAGCGTACCTGAAAGGTTTCATCATCATAATAAAGGATTCCCACGTAACTTACGCGTTCAAAAGATTTATCCTGATAGTAAACAAATTCACCGGAGGTATCTGGGATATATGATTCAAAAACAGGCATTGAAAAAAGACCTGCACATAAAATAAAGGTAAAAAATGAAGATAATAATTTTTTCATAAGTGATCCTTACAAATGTAAAACTGGCGCTAAGGAGTGTTTTTGCCTCACACTACACTCCTTAGCGCCAGTTTTACATAATAGAATAAATTTTAAAAATTATTTAATTTTGCCAATTCTTCCTTTACATAGTCAGCGGCCTTTTTAGCGGCTTCTGTTGCAGGTACCATTTCTGCGGCTTCTGCTGTACGAATCTTAAATTCAACGTTAGGAAGGTTCTTGTCACCAACAATAATGCGAACAGGGTAACCGATAAGTTCAGAGTCTGTGAACTTAACACCAGGTCGTTCGTTGCGGTCGTCAAGAAGAACTTCTACGCCGGCTTTTGTAAGCTCGTCGTAAAGTTTGTCTGCAACTTCCTGCATTTGACCCTTGTACTGAATAGGGATGATTGCAACCTGATATGGAGCAACGCTCATTGGCCAGCAGATACCTTTATCATCATTATGACCTTCGATGATACTTGCAAGAGTACGGTCAACACCAATTCCGTAACAACCCATAAGAGGTGTAACAGGTTTTCCGTTTTCTGCAAGGTAGGTTACGTTCATTGATTTTGTATATTTTGTTCCAAGCTTAAAGATATGTCCAAGCTCATTACCTTTCTTCATGTAGAAAGTTCCGCCACAGTCAGGACATTTGTCGCCTTCTTTACAGGTACGAACATCTGCAGTCATGAATGGAGTAAAATCGCGGCCTGGTTCTACGTGTGTAATATGGTAACCTGCTTTTCCGGCACCTGTAATACAGTCGTGCATATCAACAGTAGATTTATCTGCAATTACAGGGATTTTGATTCCAACAGGACCAACAAATCCGTGTGGAGCACCTGAATATTTAAGAACATCTTCATCGCTTGCAAGTTCTGCACCGCTGGCTTTAAGTTCAGCAGCAAGTTTTGCCTCGTTTACTTCAAGGTCACCGCGGATAATTACGCAGACAAAGCTTTCAGGGATATAAGTCTGTCCGCCTTCTGTAACTGTTTCTGCATTCTTGTAGAATTCGTGTTTTGTAAGGCCAACAGCGCTGTTGTAAACCTTGTAAACAAGAGATTTCAAGAAAGTTGTAGGCTTTGCGTTGAAGAATTTTTCCATGTCTTCGATGCTGAAAACGTTTGGAGTAGCAACTTCTTCATATGGAAGGTCTGTTTTTACCTGAGGCTTTCCTTCGTTATTCAAAGGAGCTTCTGTTGCGCAGGCAGCTTTTTCTACGTTTGCTGCATAATCGCAGTTAGGACACAAAAGCAAAGTATCATCACCAACAGGGCTTTCTACCATGAACTCTTCTGAACCAGAACCACCCATAGAACCTGTGTCAGCTTTTACGCTGATTGTGTTAAGTCCCATACGTTTGAAAATGCGGCGGTAAGCGGCTGCTACATTGTCGTAAGATGCATTCAAATCTTTTTCATCTTTATCAAAAGAGTAAGCGTCCATCATAGTGAATTCACGGCCACGCATTACACCATAGCGAGGGCGGATTTCATCACGATATTTTGTATTAATCTGATAAAGTGTAAATGGAAGCTGTTTGTAAGAAGAAAGTCCGTCACGAACAACGGCTGTAAAAGCTTCCTCGGCTGTTGGAGAAACAACCATATCCTGACCCTGACGGTTCTGAGCAGTAAGCATTTCTCCACTCATTTTATCCCAGCGGCCAGATTCACGCCATAAATCGCCTGGCTGAATTACTGTAGGTTTAATTTCCAAAAGACCAGCATTATCAAGTTCTTCGCGGATAATTTTCTGAACCTTCATTAAAGAACGGTAGCCGAGCGGCATATAAACATAAAGACCGTTTCCAAGTTTTCTGATAAGACCAGAGCGCATCATAAGCTGATGGCTTGCAATAACTGCGTCATTTGGAGCTTCGCGCAGTGTCGAGATTATAGTTCTACTTGCTTTCATAATAATTATTTTAATGAAAACAAGCGACTTTTACAATAAATGAGATTTTTTGGGAAAATACGGTTTTTCGCTTACTTCTTCAAAACACACACAATCTTTTCAGAATCAGCAGTGAGCGGATTCATTTTGTAGTCTGCGTAGAAATTAAATGAAGAAAAACCTAATTCCTTTGCAAATTTCTGGAAAGATTCAAGGCTGATAGGAGTAATAGGCTCATCTTTTACTTCATCAATAATTTTTCCATTGGAAGTTTCAACCTGTTGATTCAAAAGGTAAGTTACATTTTCCTTATCCTTTGTAATCCAGGAATGCAGGCTTGCTCTGGAAGAAGTTTTCTTTGGAAGGTGTATTTCGTCTTTAGAAAAGTCAAATTTTGTAAAATTAATCAAATCAAAAATCAGATAGCCGCCGTCTGTAAGCATTGCCTTTGCGTCCATCATAAGTTTTGAAATGTAGATTTTGTCGCGCATAAAAACAACGCGGTAATCACCAAAATAGATAATATTATAGAAGTTTTTACCAAGGTAGCGGCCAATGTCCTGTGGAAAAAGGTTGAAGGCCTTAATTTTTGGTTCTGTATTTGCTGTTTTAATTTTAATTAAATCAATGAATTCTTTAAAAGAGTCTGTGGCAGTAACATCAAAATTGTGCATCAGAAGTTCCTGGGCAAGTAAAGCCGTGCCACATTCAAGGCTTACAAATTTGGCAGGAGAAGTAAATTCCTTGCCTAGTTTTTGAAAAAAATCAATCTGCGAGTCTGCAATCGGAAAGAGTTCACCGTAATTTTCAAGCCATTTTTTTATATAAATCATACGTTAACAATTATAAACCAATTTATAGTAAATTCAATATATAAAAAGGTGTTATTAGTTAAAAAAGGTGTGATTAATTAATTTTCCAGCGATTATTTTCTTTATAAAAGCGTTTAGCATTAACTTCAAGAAGTCGGCCGTCTTCGCCAATCATTTTTACCATTGAAGTAAGAGGGTTTACTTCGGAAATTTTAAAATCAGTTCCGTCGTAGAAAATTCTTACTCCTTCGTTAGGCAGTTTTCGGCGTGCTTCGTTGTACCAGTCGTATTCATAAGAAAGGCAGCACAAAAGGCGTCCGCACTGACCGGAAATCTTCATGGAATTAAGCGAAAGATTCTGGTCCTTTGCCATTTTGATTGAAACCGGTCGAAGTTTATCAGAAACACCGTGGCAGCAGAAAGGACGACCGCAGATTCCAAGTCCGCCTGTAATTCGGGACTCGTCGCGTACACCAATCTGGCGGAGTTCAATTCTCATTTTGAAAATTGAAACAAGGTCTTTTACAAGTTCGCGGAAGTCTACGCGGTTATCAGAGCTGAAGAAGAAAAGGGCCTTAGATTCTTCTGTTAAAAAGTGAACTTCAACCAGCTTCATTTCAAGCTTGTGAGCGGCAACTTTTTCCTTAAAAATAGGGAAGGCATCTTTTTCCTTCTGTTTGAGTTCTGCGCGTTTTTCTAAATCTTTTTCGTTTGCCTTGCGTTCAACAGTTACAATATCAGACTGCTTGATTCCCATTGGTTTTTTTGCAATTCCAAGTACGCGGGCCATATCCTTACCGTAGCGGGTAGGAATAATAGCAAAATCACCAGCCTTAAGATTGATTTTTTCCGGAACCTTTGCGTAAACGGTTTCGCAGGAATAATCCAGCTTAAGGTTATATAGGGGAGTATCTATTGTTAATTCGGAAGTATCAGAAATCCCCTCATCATCTTCAAGTTCAGAAAGGTTTTCTGTCTGATCGTCTATATCACTTTCAAAAATATCACTCATTTTTTACCAACTTTAATGTGTAGAATTATAGCATTTAGGAGCGGAGCAAGTCGACAACTAAACCCTTGATTTCATTGACTTGGGCAAGAATTTTCAGGTTATTCATCTGGGTGCTCAGCATATCACGTGTCAGGTTATCAAGTTTTTCATTGATTACATTGATCTGAACTTTCGGGTCTTTAGGATGTGCCGGCAGTGAATAGTTTGAAAAAAAGTTTGTCGGAGAAACAATCTGCATTCGGCGGGGCTTGCGGGCATTCACTTCAAAGTTATTATCTACAATATACTTAATGAATTGCCCTACGGCTTCCTTAAAATTTTCAAGATTTTCTTTTGAAAGTTCTTCTGAAAGGGCGTTTCCTGCATTGTCTACGCGGTCTCGCAAAAAGATAACCGCTTCATCAATGTTCATTGTCTGAATTTCAGCAGGCAGTCCGTTTGGAGAAGAAGTTTCCTCCGCTTTTGTGCCCTTCATAAAATCTGTGAACTTTGAGCCCTTTGTTTTTTCAGCTTTTTCTGCCTTTTGATTTTTCAGCGCCTGATTCTGGGAGTTCTGAACTCCGGCATAGTAAAAATTACTTCCTAAAGAATCAATTTCTGCCATTAAAGCGCTGCCTTTTGTTTAATTGCCTTAGACTGGAGGAATTCTGAAGAAAGGCGTGTGTATTCTTCATCATCTTTTACTGCGATACAGTTTCCGTGGAAGAGGGCGTTATCATCAATCTGAACTTTGTGAGTAACAATGTCTCCGACAACTGCGGCTTTTGAAAGGAGTTTTACGCTTTCGTTGGCAAAAACATCACCAAGGATGATTCCACCTACAATGATTGCCTTTGCATTTACATTTCCGCGAATTCTTGCGTTTTCACCGATAATGATGTTTCCGTCTGTATCAAGGTTACCGTCAATATCGCCGTCTACGCGGACAAAGCCGTTAACTTTTATGTTTCCCTGAATTGCCGAACCGCCACCAATGATTGTGTTGATTGAAATGTCGTCAATTTTGAATGCCATAAAAGCCTACTTCTGAAGATTTATGTTGATGTATTTTGCAGGATCTACTACATCAGAACCGATGTGAACTTCATAGTGAAGGTGAGGACCAGTAGAAATACCTGTGTTACCGATGTTTCCGATAATCTGTCCCTGGTCAACAAGCTGGCCGCGCTTTACTCTGAATGAGCTTAAGTGTGCGTAACGTGTATAAATACCGTGGTTATGTTTGATGATTACAAAGTTACCAAAACTGTTATCAAAACCTACAGTTACAACCTGACCGCTGGCAGTTGCCATTACAGGGTCACCTGAACGCCAGGTAGAAAAGTCCATACCCTTGTGAATGTACCAGTTTCCGTTAAGCGGGTGAACGTTAGGACCGAAAGGCATTGAAACGTGAACGTTAGGATTCTTTACAGGGTTGATACTAGGAATTTCTGTAAAAAGGTTCTGCTGGGTTTTAAGCATCTTACCAACCTGCTCGATTGGTTCAATTGAGTTTTCAAGGTAAGAAGTAAGTTCACGGATATCAGCAAGTTCGCGGGTTGTTCCTTTTGCAATTTCTGTAGAATTAAACATTGATGAAAGGTCGCTTGAAGAAATTGTAGAATTGTTTGTGTTTTCACCCTGAGAGATTCCTAAAAGTGAAAGACTCTGTGAGAGTGAAGTCTGGAATCGTTTTGCTGCCTGGAAAAGGTTGGCATTTTCATCACGAAGTTCATCAAGGCTGGCAAGGGTTGCGCGGTTCTGTTCTGTAAGGCTGTTAATCTGCATGTTTGCAGAAATTGAATGATGATTGAAATAGAAGAAAGAAACAAGGATTCCGATAAAAAGCAAAAGTCCGAATAAAAGGGCGAATACATTAGTCTGAAAATTCAGGACTTTGCTCTGTGAGTGAGGAACAATCATTATTGTTAATTTGCTGTCAAAAATACGAAAAAGTTTAACAAAGGCAGAGCCGATTGAACGGAAGGCAGAAGAGAAATTCTGCGCAAGGTTCGAGACAGCCCGCTTTTCCATCTTTTTCATGGCTTTTTGTGTTTTAGGCAATATTAGACCTCATTATCTTCAATAATAAATCACAAAATTATAGCATTCTGCATTTATAAATTCTACTGTTTAATTATCGGAAGGATTTACGTTGACGAGTAGAAAAACCTGTGTTATCTTTATATAAATAATTAAAAAAGAAGCGTTAAAAAAAACTTTTTCGCTCTTCTCATCACAATTTTTCTAGGAAGAAAGCCATGAATTTTTTTGATACTCACGCTCACATCGGGCTTATATACGATGATCCTATTGAACAATTACGTGTAATTCAGCAGGCAAAGCAGGCTGGAGTAACCCGCATTATAAGCATTAATAACTCTCTTATGGATTTTCAGAAGGTTTATGCTACCCTCAAGTCTGTAAGTGGAATTTATCACGCTGTTGGTGTAGCTCCGTCTGAAGTTACAAATCCTGGTCCGGACTGGATTAACACAATCGAAAAGTCTCTTTCCCTGCCAAATGTAGTTGCAGTTGGTGAAACTGGTTTGGACTACTACAAGCAGTTTGGTGATAAGAGAAGTCAGATTGAGCTTTTTATTACCCAGCTTGAAATTGCTCAGAAATACAACAAGCCTGTAATTATTCATAACCGTGATGCAGGAAAAGATATTTATGATGTTTTGACAGAGCGTCTGCCTGATGCCGGTGCTATTTTCCACTGCTATTCGGAAGATGCCGCTTATGCAAAAAAAATGTCTTGATATGAACGTATGGTTCAGTTTTGCAGGTAACCTTACTTACCGCAATGCAAGAAACCTTCACGAGACAGTTTTGAACATCCCGGTTGACCGCATTTTGATTGAAACTGAAAGTCCATTTATGATTCCTGCTGAATTCCGCGAGAAAAAGCGCACAAAGCCAAATATGCTGCCTTCTACAGCCCGCTTCCTTGCAGAAATGCTGGATATGGATCTGGAAGAACTCAGCGTTCAGCTCTGGAAGAACAGCTGTAAGGCTTTCAATCTGCCTACAGAATAACAGGAGACCTGGGTGGGACTGTATCATCCTGTACGCATTAAAAACATTGAACTCAAAGGAAATCTCTTTCTTGCGCCGGTTGCCGGTTACAGCGACATGGCCTTCCGTTCTGTCTGCATAGAAAACGGGGCCTGTTTTACCTATACCGAAATGGTAAGTGCCGAAGCCCTGGTGCGAAAGAACCTTAAAACAGAGATTTTGATGCGCCGCGCCTACAACGAAGATGTCTATTCCGTGCAGATTTTCGGGCCGGAGCCGGACATTATGAATGCGGCCGCTCACATCGTTCTTGAAAAAACAAACTGCGAATGTATTGATATAAACTGCGGCTGCCCGGTGCCTAAAATCGTAAAGACAGGTGCCGGTTCCGCTTTAACACGTGACCCTGACAGGCTCTATAAAGTTGCCAAGGCTGTAGTAGACGCTGCCGGCGACCGCGCTGTTACCGTAAAAATCCGCTCTGGCTGGGAAAAATTCCAGATTACCTGGAAGGAAGCGGCTCAGGCGGCACTGGAAGCAGGGGCAAGTGCAATTACAATTCATCCGAGAACTCGCGCTCAGGGCTACGAAGGTCATTCTGACTGGAGCATAATGAAAGCCCTGGTAGAATACGTGGGCGAGTGGAATAAGGCCCATTCAGACCGCATTCCGGTGCCTGTTTTCGGTTCGGGAGACCTTTTTAAGCCGGAAGATGCAAAAAAAATGCTGGAAGAAACCGGCGCTGATGCGGTTATGTTTGCCCGCGGCGCAATGGGAAATCCTTTTATTTTCAGGGACGCTACCAGCCTTCTTCAGACAGGAAGTTATGAACCTGTTCCGCCGGATGTCCGCATAAAAACAGGCTTTGCCGAGCTTGAACGCCTTGTTAAAGATACAGAAGAAAAACACGCCTGCATGGAAATGCGAAAGCGTTTTGCCGCTTATTCAAAAGGCATTCACAACGGCGCAGCCCTTCGCCTTCAGATTGTTCACGCAAGTACGGTTGAAGATTACAAAAAGATTTTCCAGCCTGTTTTACAGTCTTTTGAAAAGGAAAATTCGCAAAATGGCCAATTATAAAGTAGAATAAAAGCAAAATCTTTAGTATTTTTGTACTATAAGGATATTTTGAGTTTATTGGGGAAATTTAGGGAATGAGTTTAATTGGAACATTTATTGATATATTTGATTCAATTTTCAGACGTTCTTCACCGGAAGTTCAGCGAAAGCAGCTTTTAAAAAAGATGGACGTTGAAATTCAGGGCTTTTCCCCAATGATCTGTAAATCAGGCTTTTTGCAGCCGAATTTTGGAGAGGCAGTTTTTACCCTTTATAAAAACAGTGCAGTTCTTGACCGTCTTTTTATAGAAACAGTCAGCACAAATGATTTGCCTCGCCGCCACCGTTTTGAAGCCCAGTTAGTAATCACAGGATATAATGCAGAAGATCAGGAAATAGTTTCGGAACTTCAGTTTCAGAACCGTAAGGATGATGTCCTTGCAGAGTTTAATAATGCTGAGCGAATTTATATTCATCAGCGCCATCTTCTTGATAAAATCTTAAAAGACCTTAATTCAGAACAGTTCAAAAAAATTGACCACGATATTCTTATCCTTCGTCAGCTGGTAGATTTGTGTCACTATAATTACATACCTTTTATGCAGCTTTTTGACAGTAATTTTGTTCCGGCAGACAGCACTTATACTCCTTCTTATACAGAAGTGGATGTAGGAAAAGCAATAAACCTTCTGGAAGATTTGTATTATCAGCTTTACGGTCTGAATATGTCCAATTCTACTGGAGCTGCAGTTCTTGCCCTTTATAGACTCCGCAAAGGGGCTGATCTTGAGCCGGCAGAAAAAAATGCTATTCTTGGAAATCTAAAAAAAATAAATTACATCATAAAGCAGGTTATTCAGCCTGAAAAACTTAAGGCAATTATCCGCTATTTTAGGGCTGACCCGAATTACGAACCTGCCGTTGCCCAGTATACTGGTTCTCCCCGCCAGGAATTTGCTGCTATGCTGCAGTCAAAATTTGATTCTGACGAGCAGCGCATTAAATCTGAAATTCAGGATGAAAAGCTTACTCAGGAAATTCAGACTCTCTTCCCCGAAACAGGACTGGAAAGTGTTCAGGGTTACAATCAGAATTCCAGCGAAAAACTTCAGGCAGAAACACCTTTGTCTTTCCAGTGGATTCTGCCTATCAGAGTTCTTAAGACCTTTGAAAAACAGTACATTTCCGATGGGGTTAAAGCCCTGCTTGATGATGTTGTAATTGAAGGCTTTTTTAATAACTCAACCTATAAAACTTCTTTTTCTCAGATTGTTTATGCGGCAATTAATGCAGATCAGGATTTTTATGCCTTTGAAAATTCCTTTTCTATGAATGAAAAGAACAGTATTGCAGTTATGGAAGGCTACATAAAAGACAGTAGAAAAGATAAATCCTTCTACAGCCGTCTTGAAAAAATGGTTATCACTGTAAATAATGAAGCTCATGACTTGCTGCAGACTCATGTAACGAACCTCTGGAATCTTCACCGGGAGCTGGCAGAGCTTCTTGCAGATGCAAAAAAGCCTTCAAGCGAAATTATTCAGAATTTAAAGGTTTTACTTATGTCTTCCCGTAACAAAGACAGAACAAATTTGTTAGATTATCAGTTCCAAAATTGGAAAATATTTTTTGAGATAATGAAAAACTATGTTATTATTAATACTAGTGATGTAAAAAATGAGCAGAAGAAGTAAAGTCAGCGATATCATTAGTGAAGAAAAAAACAAAATTTCCTCTTTAGAAAACAAGACTGATGCTCTTGATTTGTCACTTCAGTATGAAAAGAAGATTTATGACCTTGAGCAGATGCTCGATATTGCTAAATCCTTCTGCCAGAATCTTGATTTTGATAACCTTCTTGAATCTATTGTTTATATCTGTATGGCTCAGATGCACGTTCTGGGTGCTGAAATTTTTGTACGCGATTTAATTACCAACGAAAATTACGTACTCGAAACTGCTAAAGATCTTTTTGACGACAACGACAAACCTTCTATTCCGGTTTCATCACCAATCACTAAAAAGCTTCTGGACGTTCAGATGCCTATTACTTTTGATGAACTTAAGCTTTTGATTGAAGATCAGAAAACGCTTGAAACTTTGAAGGCTCTTTCTCCAACTCTTATTGTTCCTCTTATTCAGAAGACTCACTTGAACGGCCTTTTGATTTTGCAGGAAAGAATTGCAATTGAAGACGATGTTTCCTACACCGAATATGAGCAGAATCAGATTATGTCGATTGCAAGTCTTGCGTCGGTGGCAATTAACAATGCGGCTCTTATCGAGCAGTCATCAACAGATATGATGACTCACCTGAAACTGAAATTCTACTTTTTTAATATTCTTTCTGAAGCAATTGATCAGGCCTTTTTGCAGAATGAAAATATCGGCGTTCTGATGTTCGATATCGACTTCTTTAAGAACTTTAATGATACCTACGGTCATGAATGCGGCGATTACGTTCTTGTTGAAGTTGCAAATATTATCAGAAAAAGCCTGCGCGAAAGTGATACAGCCAGCCGCTATGGTGGAGAAGAGTTTACAGTTCTTCTTCCAAATACAAAGACTGAAGAAGCAATTCTTGTTGCAGAACGAATCAGGGCTGCAATCGATACTCACGATTTTATTTATAATAACCTGCATCTCCATGTAACAATTTCCTGCGGTGTTTCAGTTTTTGATGCAAGTGACAATCTTGTTAATTCACCTAATGAATTTGTTAATCAGGCTGATCAGGCGCTTTATATTTCTAAAAGTAAAGGCCGAAACCGCGTAACTCTTTACAGAAAGTCTGAAAATTCACGATAATAGGCAAATGGGAAAAATCTTTTTTAGACAGCCGTTCAGATACGAATATAAACATCGCGTAATCTTTATTATCCTTTTAAATTTTGCAGTTTACGGAATTGCACAGCTTTACAGAGAACTTGCACAGTACATTTATATTTACGGCCCTATGAATCCGGTGGCAGTTTACAAATATCATATGTACTGGCAGTTTGTGACTTATATGTTTGTGCACGATTATTCAAGCATACGTCATATTCTTTTTAATATGCTGGGTCTTCTGGTTTTTGGACTGCAGCTGGAAAAAGCAATTGGCAGCAAGGAATTTGTTCTTTTTTATTTACTGTGCGGAATTCTCAGCTGTGTCTTTTCTTTTGCAGTTTATTATTTTACCGGACAGTACAGTGTGCGTCTTTTGGGAGCCAGTGGCGCTGTGTATGCGGTTTTGTTCGCCTATGCAGTTTTCTTTCCCCGCTCGGTAATTTTTATCTGGGGATTAATTCCGGTTCCTGCACCCGTGCTGGTTTTAATTTATGCCGCAATTGAATTTTTCAGTCAGTTTAATCCAGCTTCGGGTGTAGCCCATATGACTCATCTTTTTGGATTTTTTGCAGCCTGGCTTTATTTTGTAATCAGAATGGGAATCCATCCTCTTAAAATCTGGCGGGACACTTACAGATGAAATTAAAGATGCGCTTCCTGAAAAGAATTTTCTTTTTCGCGTTGCTGGCCCTTCAGTTTTCACTTTTGCTGGCACAAAGTCCTATAAATCTGAGGACAATAAGGTTTGCGGTCTGGGCAGAACTTGATGCCTATCCGGGACTTTATGAAAAAAGTGATGACATGCTTTCTTACACAAGAACAAGAATAAAAAATCTGAGTGAATTTCTGATGGAAGGAATGGTTAACGGCTGGAAGTTTGTTTACACTCCCTCGGATAAACTTAGAGGGGTAGAAGAGTATCTGGAAATTCTTCCGGAAGTTCCTTTTACCGAACATGATAAAGCAAAACTCCGCTATTCAGATCAGTTTTTTGAAGAAAATAAGGTAACTGTCTGGTGCGAATATGACCGTTCTGATTATCAGATTCAAAATTATAAGCTATGGAGTGGAATTCAAAATCCTGTGATTAAGGGGCGGGGGCTTGGAAAGATTTCCGATGGTTTTGAAGGGATTGAAACTGCCGCAAGGAATGCATTAAAAGAAGCTGTCCGTGCGCGATACCGTGCAGAAATCAAAAATAAGCCGAAAGAAATTTCCGGCTCTGTCTTAATCCGCAATCCTCCTCTTGTGGGAATTACGGAAGGTCAATATGCGATATTTCTTGATTTTTTCCTAGAACGCGATAGAATTATTAAGTATACAACGTACTAAAATACGTAGTTAGCATTTAACAACAATTCAACTATTATTGAGGAGTTTTGCATGAAAAAATTATTATTAGTTCTTACAACGTTGTTTTTGGTAGCTGGTTCTGTTTTTGCTGATCAGGAAACAGATGAAATCTTTGAAAATATGTCTGCTGAAGAACGATATGAAGAGCAGAAAACAAAAACAATAAAGATTGTTCCTGAAAATCAGCATACTGTAGATAAGAATGCAAAAGTTGAACTTGAATTCAATCCTATGTATGACGAAGTTCGTGTAACTTATACAACAAGCTTTGCATCATATGATCAGGGTGAAGCAATGAATACTGTTCTTGCAGTTCTCCAGGATTTCCAGAAAGAGCATGGATATACAAAATATAAATATCTTCAGTCTCCAAAGGAAAGTTCTTACATCGATAAGAATGCTAAACCAAAAAGAAAATACACAGTTTATTTCTGTTATGTTCAGATGGTTGAAAAAAGCAATATGAAGACTGTAAAAGGCGGAGCAAAAGATAACACTGCTTCTGAAGAATAATAAACTTCTTCTACCTATTCAGTTTTTATGTGAAATATTGTAGAATAAAACCGATAGTCGAAAGGCTGTCGGTTTTATTTTTTAACAGGATCTAAAAAATGGATATCAAAAACATCATCAAAAATCTTCATCCGCTTGAAATTAAAGTTTTGCTCAAATATACGAGCAAGGATGAACTTACTTCAGAAAAACTCCAGAAGGAACTGGATTATAAAGAAGGTCACGCTAACCAGGCATTCAGCTGGCTGGGTGGAAAAGAGCTTCTTAAGGAAATCCGCCGTACTCCTCACACATATTACGAAATCACAGACTTGGGTAAGGCTCTTGCAAAAACAGGAACTGTTGAAGAGCGCATGGTAAATTACCTCCGCGACAACGGCGCTCACGCTTTGCCGGAAATTGCCGCTGCCCTTGCAATTGAAAATAAAGACATTGGTTCTGCATTCGGTCCGCTTTCTAAGGAAGGCGTTCTTAAGATGAATGCTGAAAAGAAGGCTGAATACACTGGCGCTGAGCTTCCTGCCCGCGTAGTAAAGGCTTCTGCAATTATTAAGAAGGGTGCTGCCGCTGCTGACGGAATCTTAAACAAGGATGATTTGAGCGCTGACGAAGTTGAAGTAATTTCAACTCTGGCTAAAAAACGTGGTGCCGGCGATTCTCCTTTCAAGATGATTGAACGCGAAACTGTAACTTACAAGCTTACAGAAGCATTTGCCAAGGTTACAGACGAACTTAAAAAGGCTGGAATTACAGGTAACGAAATTGGTGAAATCACACCAAAAATGCTTGCTACCGGCGACTGGAAAAACGGTACTTTCCGTGGTTACAACATTGCAGTTCCTCCTGCTCGTATTATTCCTGGACGCACAAACCCTTATGTTCAGTTCCTTGAATCTGTAAAAGACAAGCTCTGTTCTTTGGGATTTGAAGAGTTTGACGGTCCGCTTGTAGAAACTGAATTCTGGAACGGCGATGCTTTGTTCATGCCTCAGTTCCACGCTGCCCGCGATATTCACGATGTTTACCGCATTAAAAATCCTACTCACGCAAAATTTATTGAAGAACCATATTTGAGCAACGTTAAGGCTGCCCACGAAACAGGTGGAAATACTGGAAGCCGCGGCTGGAACTATTCTTTTGATAACGAGTTTACCCGCCGCCTGATTTTGCGCTCTCAGGGAACTGTTTTGTCTGCTCATCAGCTGCACAAGGCAACAATTCCTGGAAAATACTTTGGTATTGCCCGCTGTTTCCGCTACGACAAGGTAGACGCAACTCACCTTTCTGACTTCTACCAGACAGAAGGTATTATCGTTGGAAAGGATGCAAACCTGCGCAATCTTCTTGGTATGCTTAAGATGTTCGCTACAGAAATTGCCGGTGCAACAGAAGTAAAATACGTTCCTGGCTACTTCCCGTTCACAGAGCCTTCTATTGAAGTTCATATCAAACACCCGGTTTTGGGCTGGTTCGAACTTGGTGGTTCGGGAATCTTCCGTCCAGAAGTAACCCGCGCTATGGGAATTGATGTTCCGGTTCTTGCCTGGGGTATTGGTATTGACCGCATGGCTTTGATGGCATTGGGATTGAATGACTTGAGACAGCTTTTCTGTGAAGATATAGAACAAGTTAGATTGAGAAAAGCTAAGTTCTAACAAGTTAATGACTCGCCCGATTAATCGGGCTCGCGTGCCTTTCTATCGATGAACCTAAACAAACCCTTTCGGCTTTGTTTTTAACGGTTCTTCGATTATCGGCATCTGTGAAGATATAGAACAGGTTAGATTGCGTAAAGCTAAGTTCTAACAAATAAAAA
>NZ_AJGU01000020.1 GCF_000260795.1 Treponema sp. JC4 | reverse complement strand
TTTTTAATATGCAGATTTTGCCGTTGGCAAAACTGCGATTTCGTACATCCTGTACGACCGCTAACGCGGTGTTTATAAGGTGGTATCTATGAATAAACGAATAATCATTTTAACTATCTCATTTTTGCTTTCAGGACTGCTTTTCGCAAATACAACAATAGATGGTGCTATTACAAAGGCAGCAGTTGATATTACAGAGAAATGCGATGCGAAATCTATTTTGGCTATTGATGATTTTGAAAGCCCAAGCCAGGCCATGACCTTATATATTCGCGAGCAGCTTGCAGATTCTATTTTTGCAGAAGATGGATTGCTCCAGATTGTAACCCGTGAGCATATGGATAAGGTAGAAAAAGAATTGAAGTTTCAGAATTCAGGAGTTGCAAGTGAGAAAACAATTCTTTCGGTAGCAGAACGACTTGGCGCCAGATTCATTGTTTTTGGAAAACTGGAGGAGTTTAACAGCAGTTATATTTTGCGTGTAAGAATGCTTGATGTAAAAACAGGAGCATATCTATTTAGAAGAACATATGAGTTTCAGTACTCTCAGAAAACAGAACAGCTTTTAGGAAGAGCTCCAAATTACAAGAAAGTATCTCTTGGTCTTCTTGTAGAGGCAAATAAAAACTCTCTTGATTTTATATCACCGTCCGTAGGTTTTGCTTTTGATTACAGTCCATGGAGAAAAATATCAATTGGTGCAAAAGCTGCGGCTAGTTATGACATGTATGAGAAGAATAATGATTTAGTAACGCTTGAAGCATTGGGAACTTTCAGGTTTTATATTGTCTCTCTTACGGGAGAGCCTGTTACTGGTATTTATACTGAACTTCAGGCAGGAACTTCGTTGTTCTTTGTTAATTCAAATATTAAACCCGCATTTAATGGTGGTGCTTCAATCGGATACAGGTTTGCTTTAAACAATTTCTATATTGAACCGGAAATACGTTTTGGATATCCGTATCTTTTTGGATGCGGAATGTATGTAGGAATGAGATTCTAGAACAGGGTGTGGAGGTTGTATTATGAGAAAATCAATTATTTCAGTTATGTCAGCTTTTTCAGTAATGCTCGTACTTATTCTTTCTTCCTGTGAGAATCTTCTTCTCATAGATGAAGTTCAGTTATATGAAGTGTCTTTCGAGACAAACGGAGGAACTCAGATTGAACCATTCCGTTCCTGTAAAATTGAAAAAGCACCTGAGACTCAAAAAAATGATGCTACATTTAGCGGCTGGTATCGGTCAGCTGATTTTTCAGGGGAACCTGTATCTTTCCCATATGAACCTGCTGAGGATACTACATTTTATGCAAAGTGGACTCAAAAGTATTCAGTACATTTTGCTACAAATGGAGGTTCTGAGATTGCTGCCTATAAGACAGATGTAATAACAGCAGCTCCTGATACAACTCGCGATGGATATTATTTTGTCGGATGGTATGAGAGTTCAGATTTTGGCGGAGAGCAAATCCAGTTTCCATATTATCTTTCTGAATCAATTACGCTTTATGCAAAGTGGATAAAGATCTGCCATGTTCAGTTTGAAACAAATGGTGGAAGTGAAGTTACTGCTTTGGATACCGCAATAATTAGTGCCGCACCTGAATCTATAAGAACTGGTTATGTTCTTTTAGGATGGTATAAAGAATCCGAATTGCAGAACCAGATTTCTTTTCCATATGTATTAACATCTGATTCGACCTTCTATGCAAAATGGATTGCAAATACAGATACTATTTATAAAGTTGAACATTACAAGCAGAATACAGCACTTGAGACTAACCTCGAATCATATGTTTATGTTGAATCAGAGAATCATGCAGGTAAAACAGATTCATTAACTCAAGCTGTTCCAAAAACTTACGATGGTTTTATTGCAGATTTATATTCTCAAACTAAGATCGCTGCAGACGGCTCAACAGTGGTTAGAATATATTATATTAGAAGAAAATATATTGTTTCATTTAATTCAAATGGTGGAACTGGAGAGGCAATTACTCAGGAATTTTACTATGGATGTCCTCAGCCATTAACAGAAAACAGTTTTTCAAATACTGGTTATGTATTTGTCGGCTGGTCTTCGTCCGCATCGGGTAAGGTCGAGTATTCTAATAAGTCAAAATTTGAAACTTCTCGTGATATTACATTGTATGCTGTTTGGAACGAACCTAAAACAGTTACTTACAAAGTACAGCATTATAAGCAGACAACTTCCCTCGGAAATAACTATGAACTCGTAACTGGTGATACACAGAATCTGTCTGGAAAAACAGGGGAGAAAACACAGGCAGCAGCTAAAACTTATACAGGATTTACAGCTAAGTCATTTTCACAAGTGACTATCAATGAGAGTGGTAACTCTGTTGTAAAGATTTATTATGACAGAAATACATA
The DNA here is from genome assembly GCF_000260795.1 of Treponema sp. JC4. Classification (GTDB taxonomy): domain Bacteria; phylum Spirochaetota; class Spirochaetia; order Treponematales; family Treponemataceae; genus Treponema_D. Next base: position 41,396 of record NZ_AJGU01000020.1, on the reverse strand, counting down.
TACAGTCTCTTTTAATGCTAACAGTGCCAGTGGAACGATGACTTCCCAGATTTTCTATTATGGGGTTCAACAGACAATAAAAGCAAATACATTTGATAAGCCTGGATATACATTCAATGGATGGGCCACGAGTAGTAATGGCCAAGTTGTTTATGAAAATAAGGAAACTGTCTCTGTCGATAGTGATTTGGTTTTATATGCTCAGTGGTATTATGGAATCACAGCTACAGCTTCAACAGTTGAAGACTTAAACTTATCTAATCTTACAGATGCTTTTACGGTAAAAGTTACTGGTAATATTTCACAGACGACACTTGTGAGCCTGGCGACTAAAATCGCAAAATCAAATGTTGAAATTACTCTCGATTTGTCAGAAACTCAGGGGCTGGTAACAATAAGTCCTGCAAGCAGCAATACTTCTGTTTTCAAGGATTGTAAAAAACTTGTATCTGTCGTTTTCCCTTCTAGCCTGACAACGATTGGCAGCTATGCGTTTTATAATTGTGATGGATTAAAGGAGATTTCAATACCAAGTAGCATAAAAACAATAGGAACTTGGGCCTTCAGTTCTTGTGATGCTTTGAAGACGGTTGAAATTATTGGTCCTGAAACAATTGGAAACTATGCATTTAATTATTGTAGAAATCTTGAAACCGTACACTTAAAGAATATAAAAACTATTGGAACAAATGCCTTTTGTTCATGTCAGAATTTGCAAACTGTATATCTGGAAAACATAAATACTATTGGTGCTTATTCGTTTGGTTCTTCAACAGCTGGTGATTATTCTGGTAATAATAAAACGCTTACAAGTGTAACTCTCAAGAACATTATAACAGTAGGAAGTTATGCATTTGGTTATGCAATTAATCTCAATACTGTTGATATAGTTGATGTTACAACAATAAAAGAATTTGCTTTTATGGGATGTTCTACTCTTTCTGCTGTATCGATTGATGCAATAACTGTTGAACAAGGTGCGTTCAAAAATTGTACCTCTCTGACAGCGGTAACGATTGGGAAGAGAGTGCAGGAATTGTTAAACTATTCAAGCAATGATACTTACGATTGTGTATTTTATGGTTGTTCAGTATTAACATCTGTTACGTTTGAAAATATTAGTAATTGGAAAAAAAGATATTCAAGTACAAATTCTTATCAGATAGATGTAAGCAATGCAGCAAATAATGCAGAAAACTTACGATATGAAACAAAACCATGGATTAGGTTATAACTGAGTAGTACTTGAATTATTCTATTTCTCAGATAATTCAAGTACTACTTTAATGAAAAATGCTTGCCATAGTGTTTTCCTGTTGGCAAACATTTGATTACAAAAAGAGGACGAAGTCAGTTATGCAGCCTGAGTTTTCAGCATCAGTTTTTCTTCTTTCTTCTGACTGTAGTTCATCATCAAAAGGCAGATGGCAGTAAGGATGATTTCTACAACTGGCTGAGCTGCAATGGCACCGTTTATTCCAAAGAGTGCATTCAGGATGAAAACTCCCGGAATAAAGAGGATTACGTTTCGGAGCATTGTGATTTTGAGTGAGCTCTTTGCTTTTCCGAGTGCCTGGAAGTATGCAGTGACCATGTTCACAATTCCCAAGAAAGCAGCTGATAGGCAGAGCACTCTAAGGAAACGGGCTGAAAGTTCAATCAGTTCGCTGTCCTGTAAGAAGATGGAAACCAGAGAACGACTGAATAAGAGGAAGGCAACAGTGAAGATTGCTCCAAGAATGATTCCATATTGGTTGCAAATGCAGTAAATCTCGGTGCATTCTCTTCCGTAAATCCAAATTCATCTGCAACGGTCAAAAATGCTTTCTTTATAAGGCTTACACAGTCCGGTATTTCTTCCCTTTTTACTTCTCTGATCATTTGTTTTCTACTCCACTATTTACAGAAAATATTTCAAACCCTCGGTTGAAGTTTTTTTAGGTAATTGATGTTCTTCCTGATGATTTTTATTAACCACTTCTCTTCATTAGGAATATTGTCAGCTAATCGTGAGGCGGCAATTATTGAATACCATTTCCTAAGCTCTTTTTTCTTCAGTTTGGTAAGTTTCAAATACTCATTCATATAAACATGACCAAGTATATTTTTATAAATCCTGAACAATATTCTTATGATTCTTCCGGCGGGAAAAGGAATATATGGCGAAACTAACATCAAATAACTTCGTATCAAATCGCCTTCTTTATTTCCTGCATAACAATTCATCCAGTCTATCGCTACATAACCTGAGCTGTTTACTATTATGTTTCCCGCATGTAAATCACCATGACAAATACAATTATCCTGTTTTATTGATTTCAAGCCCTCAATCAGGACATCTTTGTATGATTCTATTCCAGTTGATTTATTAATCAGATAGGAAAAACGGTCAATTTGGCTTGTAATATTGTTATTTCTTTTTTGATTAATGCTGATTTGGGTTTGTGCTAATTTTTTTATCAGCTTTATGCCTTGCGGCAAGGAAGATTTTACCAGCAGGGAAAACAGTAATTCACCTTCAACATATTCATAGACTATACCATTTTGCCCGTTGATTATAATTGTCTGATAAAATTTTGGCGCAGTGATGCATGAGTCATTAATCTCTTGTGCGATTTTAGCTTCATAATTAACAGCGTTAATGTCATAATCATTGTTGAATAACTTAATGATCTTGTTCTTGTCATATAAATAGACATTTGCCGTTGCACCGGAGCCTATAAGCTGTAAATCATCTATCTTAATCATATTTCCTTGTATAATTATTATGATATTTTTCTATGAAGAACAACTGATTTCAGACAAGATGCATGGATTGAGCGATGAAATGCATGAAAAAATTCTCAGAATATTTTAGAATCTTTCTTGACTCTCCCCTTAAGGGATAACTTAGACTTCATATCAGTTGGAGGACGAAATCTTATGCTGAAAATCGGTGAGTTTTCAAAGCTGTGTCAGATGACTGTAAAGGCACTCAGATTCTACGAAAAGGAAGGCCTTCTGATTCCTGCTTCCGTTGACGAATGGACGGGATACCGCTTTTACACGACTGAACAACTGAGGCAGGCGGCAAAAATCAAATCTTACCGCCAGCTTGACTTGTCGATTGAAGAAATCAAGGCAATTTTTAAAGGAAATAATGCGCGCAAAATCCTTGAAGAAAAAGCCCTGCAACTCCAAGTTCAGCAAAAAGAAATTGACGTCCGTCTTTCAATTATCAAACATATTTTGGAGAAAACTACTATGAAGTATCAGGTTACAGTAAAAAATATCCCGGAGCAGATTGTCTACATTGCGGAAAAAAGACTCGCAAAATATTCAGATATGATGCATGTAATTCCTGCAATTGGCGAAGAATTCAAAAAGCTCAATCCAAACCTAAACTGTGCGGAACCGCCTTACGAATTCTGTGAATACCCAGATGGCGAATATCGGGAAAACAACGTTCTTATCCGCCATGTGGAAGCCGTTACCGACTTTGGACAGGAGAGCGAGAATATCAAGTTCAAAAAACTTCCTGCCGTAAAAGTCTTAAGCATTTTCCATAAAGGAGCTTACGATCAGATTGGCGAGGCTTACGCTTTCATTATGAAATATGCCGAAGAAAATGGCTACAAAATCGCAGGACTCAGCCGCGAATGTTACATCGACGGAATCTGGAACAAGGATTCTGTTGACGACTGGCTTACAGAAATTCAGCTTCCGATAGAGTAATGAAAGTTCCCGTCTGTCATACGGCAGACGGGTTATACTTTTTTACTTTTTGCCGACTGTATTTCATCTGTACAAATATGCATCTTATCTGAAAGCCGTTCTATTTAATAAAGCTATTATATATAATGCCAGTATTAAATGATTGGGAGATTTTTGGTATGAAGGATTTTATAGCTTACTAATGAATATTTATAACGGAGCTTAACATGGATAAAGAATGGTCAGAAAAAAATAAAAAAATGCAAACTCTCATTTCTAAGGAAGCGACCTTCTCTGAAGGCATAAATCTTCTTCTTGAATTACGCGGCAACTTGTTTGAGCAGATTACTTCTATTGTAAAAACATTTCCTCCGGTAGCTTTTTATCAGCTTCCCTTTGGTCACGGCGACAAAAATCATAATTCAACTCTCGCATGGTCGCTCTGGCATCTTTTCCGCATCGAAGACATTGTAGCTCACACATTGATTTTGAATAACAGGCAGATTCTTTTTGAAAGCAATTGGATAGAGAAAATAAGCAGCCCGATTATTACAACCGGAAACGAGCTTGCCGGCGAGGCGATGATTGATTTTTCAAAAAAGCTCAACGTAAAAGCCCTTTATGACTATTGCAAGGCGGTGATGGATTCCACAAATGAGCTTTTGAAGAGCCTGCGATTTTCAGACTTAAAGCGGAAGTTTTCGGTTGAGGACAAAGAAAGACTTATTGCAGGCGAGTGCGTCAGTGACGACGATTCTGCTTCCTGGCTGATTGATTTCTGGTGCGGTAAAAATGTAAAAGGCTTGATACAGATGCCATTTTCCCGCCACTGGATTATGCACGTGGAAGCAATGCGTCGAATCAAAAACAAGCTGTGTCAGGAGGCAAAAAAAGGCGTAGACCAGATTGCCTGCTGCGGGCTTTCCTGCAATCACTGTTTTCTTACGGCCTGGTGCGGTTCGTGCAGGACAATTTACAACACCTGTTCGTTCGCGACCTGTTCCCCAGACGGTGTATGCCCCAACACAGCCTGCTGCAAAGAAAAAGGCCTTGACGGCTGCTATGAATGCGACGAGCTTTATGATTGCAAAAAAGGCTTTTACTCATTGGGCAAAGATACAAACGCCATAAGGGCGATGGCTCTTTTCATACAAAAACACGGCAAAAAGGAATTATTGAAAGTTCTCGACAGCCTTCACAAGAAAAAGAATTTCCAGAAAATTCAGGAAGTCCTTGGCGAGGAAATCGAAGACGGCCTGAGGATTCTTGAAGAGAACAGGTAGGGAGAAAAAGCTTAATGGAAGATTTATCTGAATTCTTAAGGGAAACGGACTGTATTGATTTTTCAAATCCGCTGCTTGTGCAGAAAGCGGACGAACTGAAAGCAGCTTCTTCTGATGAGGTGGACTACATCGAAAGGGCATACAGATTTGTGCGCGACGAGATTCCCCACAGTTGGGACGCAAGGCTCACCGTGGTCTCAAAAAAGGCAAGCGACGTGCTCAAAAACGGAACCGGCATCTGCTGGACAAAATCATGCCTGCTCGCAGCCCTGCTTCGTGCAAATAAAATACCTGGCGGAATAAGCTACCAGTATCTGACACGTGCCGATGATGCAAGCGACGGCTATATTATCCATGCATTGAACACTGTCTATATCGATTCGTTGCAAAAATGGATTCGCCTTGATGCACGCGGAAACAAAGCCGGGGTAAACGCTCAGTTCAGTCTCGAAAAAGAAATTCTTGCCTTTCCCGCCCGCCCTGAATTTGGCGAAAAAGATTACTGCGACAACCACACTGATTTGGACGCGCGGCTTAAAGAAATTCTAAATACGAGCGGCAACATTCTTGAAGTTCGCGCGGAATGGTGAAACGACATTGAATAGGATGAGGTAATAAAATAGGGAGCAAAAAATGAAAAAGGAAATCTGCGAATTTTACAAAAAAACAAGCCCTTTTACAGAACTGGGACTTTACCGGGATTTTGCCAGAAATCTTCCTGATGATATCAATGAGCTTTGCATTTTACAGAGAAAGCAGACAATTCATCCTGTAGGACTTTTGAATCCTGCGACAAGGATGGAAAAAGATGGTTTCTGGGGAGATTTGAGCCAGGTTCCTTTGACCCGCCTTAATTTTGAGGAAGACTGGTTTCCAAATGCCCTGAGCATGTTTGCTGAACTTTTGCGTCTGAACCCTGAATATTCGGTAAATCGAAGCGCAAAGGACAAGATTCATATCACATGCCGCTGTCAGGCAATCATGCTGGCTGCAACTTTAAAAGCAAAAGGAATTCCAGCCCGTGTTCGAAGCGGATTTGCGCCTTACATCAAGGAAGATGGTGAAAATCGGGACCACTGGATTACGGAATGGTACGATCAAAAATCTGATTGCTGGATTTTGACCGATGCAGACATTCACCTTGACCCCAACATCAGTTTTGATCCAAACAATATTCCTCGAGAACGATATCTCACAGGCGGTCAGGCATATTTAAAACTCCGCCGGGGAGAACTTTCCGAAAAACAGGTGTCCTTTGCTTCCTGGCCGGTTACTTACGGACTTGCGGCTGCAATACGCGCTCTTTTTTATGACTTTCACTGCCTTATGAACGAGGAAATAATTTTTCTTCATCAGCCGGAATATGTTGTATTTAAGGATTTTAAATTGAGCGAAGAAGAACTCGATGAACTGGACAAGCTTGCAGAACTAATGCTGGAGCCGGACAAAAATTTTCCTGCGCTCTGTCAAATCTGGGAAAATCAGACAAAGTTCAGGATTTTGCGCGGTGGTTTAAATTAAATTTTCATTGAAACAGGGGAGATGAGAAAAGTTATGGAAGCTTATTTGTTCGGACAAGTGCTTGGAACTCATTCATTCTTGCTGAAAGGCGGTTTTTTGCAGCCTGACGAATATTCTGAAATCAAAGATCAGTATTTTCTTCCGGGCGGTGAGACTGGAACTGCTGCAACAGTGCTTGATTCTCTTGGCGTTTCGGTTCGCATGGACGGTACATGGATTGGTACAGAAGTCGCGCCCATGCTCAAAGCCTTTTATGAAAAAAAGAACGTTGACCTGTCGCTTCTCAATTTTGTAGAGGATGACAAGGGCGTTATGGATTATGTTGTGATCGCAGGGCTTGTTCGCTCACCGATGGGAAGATTCCAGACACTTTTTTCGAGTGGGAAAAGATGGTGGAGCGTTCCCAAAAAAGAAGACATCGCCGGCTGTAAGGTCGCTGCAATAGACCCTTTCTTTGGTTCTGAAACATTGCTAGCGGCTGAACTCTGCCAAAAACTTGGCGTGCCTTATGTCACAATCGACAGCCCTCATGATTCGCCTTTGCACAAGAATTCGGCAATCAACGTCGTTTCCAAAGAATGCACGTCCCAGCACTACAAGGGAATGTCTGCCGAAGAAATCATGAAACTCATGCAGGCAGAGAGCGAAGGCCTCACGATTATCACTCAGGGTGGCGGTGAAATGCTTTATGGGCGAAAAGGCGGCAAAATCCACCGTATGAAGCCTTTTTCTGTTGAAGTCAGAAGCACTTTGGGAGCCGGAGATACATTTAAGGCTGGATGTGTGTACGGCCTGCTTCACAAAATGAGCGATGAGAAACTTGTTCGGTTTGCAAGCGCATGTTCTGGCATTGCAATTTCAAGGTTCCCGCTTCCGCTCAATCCGCCTAAGCTTGAAGAAGTACAAAATTTGATTAAAACTCTTGGAAGCGAGAAGTAAAAATGAACTGTCGAATGAAAAGATGTTCCGGCAACGATAGTGATTTTATAGAAAATTGCTACCTTTTGGATTTGGATTTAGACAGGCGGCTTGGAAGGGTTGTCGAGCGTAAGCAATATCACCAATACAATCTGCTTGATGATATAAAAGAAGCTGTTGTCGTTTATTCGGGCGATGAAGTTGTGGGGGCGGGAGCTTTGCGAGAATATACTTACGATGATATAGAAAATGCCGTAGAACTCAAAAGAATCTTTGTGCGAGAAAAATTTCAGGGGCATGGAATCGGAACAAGGCTCGTTCAGGAGTTGATTAACTGGGCAAAGGAGCTTGGTTTTAAGAATATAATCCTTGAGACCGGCGAATTGCTGCAAGAATCCTGCCATGTGTATAAAAAGCTCGGATTTGAAATCATAAAGAATTACGGGCCTTATGTTTCCATGGCCGACTCGCTTTGCATGAAAAAAATTTTAATTGCACAGCGATCTGGATTCCCGCCTCAAAGAAATTTTGAAGGAAAGCCGCAGCATCCTGGAAGTCCGAGCGGATTTTGAGATATAGGAAGGAGAGAAAACAAAAATGAAAAAACTGGGCTGTCGGGGGAGCGCATGAATAATCTTGTAAAAGCATCTGCCTCGGATTTTGAAAAAATAAAGTCGGCATACATCGACATAATTAACCGCACGCCGAGTATGAAGGAATACGCCCGCTGGGAATACGGAAAGCATCCAACCGACGAAATGATTCAAATGTACATCGACGGTGGAAACATGTACCTGTTTATGGAGGATGGGAATCTTGCGGGAGTGATCGCAATCACGTTCTCTCAGGGAGAAGATTATCATCCTGTAAAATGGCAGGTTGAGGCAAATGATGACGAGGTGATGGTACTTCATATTCTTGGAATCATGCCGGATTTTCAGGGAAAAGGAATCGGAAAGAAAATGATTCAGTCTGCGCTGGAACTTGGACGGACTAAAAAAATGAAAGCCTGCCGCTTTGACGCACTTTCTTCAAATCTTCCTGCTCAGAAACTGTACGAAAGTCTTGGTTTTGTATTTTGCGGGAAGCAGCATTGGTTTGCCGACAACACCGGCTGGACTGATTTTTATTTGTATGAATTAGGATTGTAAGTGGAAGGAATCTATGGAAAAAATGAATATGGAATCTGCGCGAGCGGAACAATCGAAGAAGTTACCGACCAGAGCGTAAAAGAAGACTTGTGGCAGACTGGCTGGCTTTTGTATTATCACAAAGAATACTCTTAAATTGCAAGGAAGCGGAATGAGTTTGGACTGATTGCATTTCATCTTGAAAAAATGCATCTTGTCTGAAAAACAATCCCTTTCTCCGCTTCCTGTACTATAATTGAATCAAAAAGAAAGGGGTACTATTATGAAAAAACTTATTGCTTACTGCGGCTTAGACTGCGAAAAATGCGACGCTTACATCGCCACACAAAACAACGACCAGGCTTTGCGTGAAAAAACTGCGAAATACTGGAGCGAACTGAACGGCGTTGAAATCACACCGGAAATGATAAACTGCGACGGCTGCCGCATGGACGGACGTAAAACGCCATATTGCGAAAGCATGTGCCAGATAAAAAAATGCGCCCAGTCAAAAAAGATGGAAACATGCGGTTCTTGCGCTCAACTCAAAAACTGCAAGACCGTCGGAATGGTCACCATAAACAATGACGAAGCAAGAAAAAATCTCGGGATATAAAGAAAATGCTGGATAAAGGAAGGCTTGCGTGAAAAATATGATTCGTCTGGCTATCTGCATTCTTTCGGCAATCATACTGCTTTTTATTTGCTTTATGATTCTGCTTCCTGCTCCGGGTAAAGCTTATGCTTTGCCAAGTTCGGTCTGAGTAAGTTTTTTTAGTACGCAATTTTTCTATTGCAAAATGTTCTTGTACAGGCTTACATGAGTTTCAAGATTGTTGAATCCGTTTTTCAAATAAAACTTGAAGGCCGGCTTATCGCTGTCAGTCTGAAGGAAAATTCCGTGGCACCCTTTTTTCTTTATTTCTTCTGAAACCAGTTTTAAAAGACGAGTTCCGATTCCCTGTCCCTGAAGAGCCGGGTCAACGCAAAGCTCTTCGATGTTGTAGTTCGTCCCTTCCCACCAGTGACGGACCATTCCGAGCGTCATTGCAGCAAGCTTTCCGTCGCGGATAATACCGTAGTTGAGTGCATTGTATCCGCCTGAAATTTCCTTTACATATTCCAAAAGCTGAGTGCGGTCGCTCCAGTCGTCGTTCCATGGTTCGCCTGCAAATGCTTTCTTAAAAAGGTCCGCCATTTGCTCAATGTATGATTCGTCAAGCAATGTTAAGCTGTCTTCAATTGTATTGCTCATTTTGAATTTCTCCTTTTTGCTTTTTTAGTTCATTAATATAACACTTCTTTCGGACATATGTTTTTACATTCCATGCAAAGAATGCATTCAGTTCCGTTAACTCGCTTGCGTGAATTATCTGTAATCTTTACTTCCATCGGGCACATGCGTCAAAAATAATGCTGTTACAAAAATAAATGAAGATGCGAACAGAACGTATCTTATCCATCCGATATGCTTTGGCTTTTTTGCTGATTTTTCCGGTACTTTGTAAGGAAGAAAATCAAGCACCATTGCAGTCCAGCAGGCAAATCCGCACCAGCCCCTTCCAAAAATTAGTGGCCCAAAAATTTTTGCAACCGCATAATGAATCGCAGATGCTTCAAATGCTCCGATAAAAATATAATACCAGAAGCCTTCAAGACCTGCCTTATTTTTTATTATTTTCAATAATTTTCCAGGCTTTATTAAGCGAGCCGACTTCAAAATATGCAGGCTTTTCCTGATGACAGATAAGCGCATCGCCATCAAGCTTGCGGTTCAGGTAAATTACATTCATCCCGAATTTTAACGCCGGCTCAATATCGTGAACCGGGCTGTCTCCGATATACCAGGAGCTTTCTTTGCTGGTGGCGGCTCGCTCGAGTGCAATTTCAAAAATGTGAAGATCAGGCTTGCTTACGCCAACTTCGCCCGAGATAATAATCGGATCAAAATATTCTTTAAGATTTTCCTTGTTGAGCTTCCAGTACTGGTTTGACGGATCGCCGTTTGAAATAAGGCCTGTCGGAATATTATGATTTTTCAGGTTGTCAAGAATGCCGCGCGTATCGGGGAATAAGGTAACGCCCTTTTCGTAATTAGACCAGTAAAGCTGGAATCTTTTTTCCAGTTCTTTTTCATCAAGGATGCTGCCGTTCATCTCAAACATTCTTTTAACCCTCAGATGCCGCTGTTCGTCAAATGTATGGAGTCCGGCTGAATATTCGTCAAAAGCCTTCTGTGCGGTTTCTTTCCATTTTAAGCGGAATTCAGGATAGTCCATTTTTATTTCGTCGTTATAAGTATCGAACACGGCTTTAATTCCCATGTCTTCGCCAATCTCAAAATCCATCAGTGTCCTGTCTAAATCAAAAAAAACAGTCATTTCTATATCTGCCTCCGTAAGTATAGCTGGTATATTATCACAAGACGTGAAAAAAGAATTGCATTTCATCGTGTAAAATATGCATCTTGTGTGTTTTTTATTTCCAGTCACAGCATTCTGGCATATACTGAATCCGAAATTAAAAATGCGGAATTCAGGAGACGCGAGAAGGTATGAAGACAATTGGATTAATCGGTGGAATGAGCTGGGAAAGCACGGTTACATATTATCAGGTTATTAACGAGACTATAAAAAAAGAACTTGGCGGATTTCATTCATCAAAAATTTTAATGTACAGCGTTGATTTTGCTGAGCTTGAAAAAAACATGTCGGAAGGCAACTGGGATGGCAACGCAAAAATTCTTGCGGAAGCTTCCAAAAGACTTGAAAAAGCCGGCGCTGATTTCATCGTAATTGCAACAAACACGATGCATAAGCTTGTGCCTCAGATTGAAAAGAAAATCAACGTTCCGATTCTTCATATTGCGGACGCGACTGCGAATGTCATAAAAAGGGACGGCCGCCGCAAGGTCGCGCTTTTGGGAACGCGCTTTACGATGACTCAGGACTTTATCAAGGAACGTCTTGTTAAGGCAGGACTTGAGGTCCTTGTTCCCTGCGAAGAGGACATTGCGATTGTTGACGATGTGATTTTCAACGAACTTTGTCTTGGAAAAATTATTGATTCGTCGCGCGAAAAGTATAAATTGATTATTGAAAAGATGAAGGCGCTTGGTGCAGAAGGCGTAATCCTCGGCTGCACGGAAATCGGAATGCTCATCAGCCAGAAAGACAGCGTTCTGCCGGTTTACGACACAACTTTGATTCACGCAGCAGAAGCGGCACGGCTACAGCTTGAATAGTTTTAAGGAGGACTAAAATTGAACTACAAAGTAATTAATCAGGAAACGTATTACAGGAAGGGCGTGTACCGTCATTTTACGGAAGACTGTAAGTGCTCCACATCCATCACGGCAAGAATCGACGTTACGGCTCTTGTCGCATATTCAAAGGCGAAGGACACAAAGTTCTACATCAACTTTCTCTACATTCTTTCAAAAGTGCTCAACTCGCGTGACGATTACAAGATGGCGTATCTCTGGCAGACAAAGGAACTCATCTGCTACGACAGGATAAATCCGATTCAGTATGTCTTCCACGAAGATACCGAAACCTGTACGCCGGTCTATACAACTTACAGCGAAGACTACGAAATTTTCTATAAAAATGCGCTGGAAGACGTTGAAAAGGCAAAGAAAACCCGGGACTACGGACTTGATGCCGCAAATCATCCCAACTGGTTTGACGCATCCTACATTTCCTGGCTTTCCTACGACTCACTGAACATCGAGCTTCCTGACGGCTATCCGTATTTTCTTCCAATCGTCAACTGGGGAAAATACCGCGAAGAAAACGGCAGGCTTTTGATGCCTGTTTCCGTTCGCCTCAATCACGCTGTTGCCGACGGATTCTTAATCGCCAACGTGTTCAGGCTTCTTGAAAAGGAAATGGCAGACTTTGTAAAATGAACGGAATTTTCTACAAGGGCTTTACTGATGATGAAATAATCCGATTCGAGGGGCTGCTGGAAAGAATACTCTTAAATTGCAAGGAAGCGGAATGAAAAACATGGAAGTCATTAAAAAATTAGTCGGAGATTCGATTACAGAGTCAAACTTAAAGAATGTTGACTGCTATGCATTTAGAAATTTTGCCCTCTTCATTCAGTCGATGGGCTTTTGCGAATTTGCCGTAAAAGAACAGCATGTTCATCCGTCCTATATGATAATAATAGAATTCGGGACGGATGATTTCTTGATTCCCCCAAGAATCGAACTGAAGAAAAATTATTATCTTGCCTCTATTGTCTCTCCCAACATCCCCCACGAAGACAAGGCCGTCGAATTTCCGAATTATTACACAATCATGATTGATAAGGAATATTTTGAAAGCCAGTTTTTGCTTTATCAAAATGAAATTCCAAGATATGCAGGGCAGCGGACAATCTATTACGGTCACGGAAAGCATACGGAGAATAAAATATGAAAATTGATTTTCGAAAAGCCGAGATTTCGGATGCTGAACGGCTCGTAGAAATTTACAATTCCTCGTTTTACGCGGACTTCATAAAATACGGCGAGTGTCCTGCGTATGGAAGAAGCAAAGAGATGATGGAGAAGTCGATAATTGATTATCCTAAATTTCTGATTATGAATGACGGCAAAGCGGTCGGCTGCATTTCCTGCAAAGAAATCGAGAAAGGAAAGTTTGAAGTTGGATGTTTGTGTGTGATTCCAGAGTTTCAGGGCAGAGGAATTGGAACTGCTGCCATGGAATTTGCAAAATCATATTACAAGGATTGGAAGAAATTCACCCTGGTTACGCCTGCTGATAAAAGTCAGAATGTAAAGTTTTACACAGAAAAATGCGGCTTTAAAATTCAGGGCTCTGAGATGGATGGCGATGTAAAAGTGTTTAGATTTGTTTTGGAAAAAGAATAGAGAAAATATGAATGAAGAAATAATTGAAGCGGCAAAAACTTATATACATGATTTGTTCAAAGAAGCGGAACGGCTTGCAAAAGAGGAAGGCAAGAGCGCGCTTTACGTTTCCACAGACCATATTGGCCTGTACGAAAAATACGGCTTTGCCTTCCGCGAAGAAGCGCAAAGTATTTACGGCGAAAGCTCCCGCGTGTATGAAAAAAAAATTGAAGTGAGGTGAAAAATGACAACCAAGAAAACAGAGAATGGCTTTACAATAAAATACAACGAGCTTAACGCAAAGGAATTCATTTTTCTGTGGGAATCCGTGTGGGGCGAGCCGCCTTCTTTGGAGCAGACGGAGCTTGCGATGAAAAACACGCTCTTCAAGGTGTCGATTTTCGACGGCGAAAAAATTGTGGCGATGGCAAGGGCGATTGGCGACAAGGGTTTGTGCTATTACATTAAAGATGTCGTTGTCCATCCCGGCTATCAGGGAAGGGGTTTGGGAAGAATTTTGATTGGCGAAATTCTTGAATACATTAACGCCAACGGCGCGGAGGGAACGGAAATTGCCGTCGAACTTTGTGCAATGCCTGACAAGATTCCTTTCTATGAAAAGTTCGGCTTTGCGGCGAACGAGGCGCAAAGGCTGAGGATAATGCATAAAGTGAAGGTGGAATAAAAATGGCGAATCCGTGGGAAGAAATAAAACTTGACGACTACGAAAAGCACATGAGCCTAGATTTTAAAAACATGTCTTTGCATAAAGTGTTCGGTGCAAAGGAAAATGCGGAATATGTTGACAGGAAAGGTGCCTATTTGATTCCTGTAAAAGACGGCAAGGTGGGAATAGTAAAAACACCCAAGGGATTTTTCTTTCTTGGAGGCGGAATCGAAAAAGGAGAAAGCCACAACGAATGCATAAAACGCGAGTGTCTGGAAGAAGCTGGTTTTGAAGCGGCGGTCGGAGAAAAAATCTGTTCTGCCGAGACCTATTTCCTGCATGAGACAATCGGCTATTTCCATCCGATTCAAACATATTATGCGGGAAGTCTAGCTGAGAAAATTTCAGAGCCGACGGAAAGCGACCACAAATTTATGTGGATTGACTATGACGAGCTTAGCGGCAAGATGTATCTTGAAATGCAGAATTGGGCATTAGAAAGGGCATTGGAGCTTAAGGCAAAGTCGGAATAAACTGAGGAGTAATAAATTATGGAAATTCGAGAATTGAACGAAGGCGATTTGGATTCGCTGATAAAATTGTACGAGCAGCTTGACGGCTCGAACGAAGGCTTTTCGGTGGAAGACGCTCGCCTGGTTTGGAAAAGCGGAATTGAAGGCAACAAAAACATTAAATACTTTGGCGCGGTCGAGGACGGAAAAGTCATTTCGACCTGTTTCTGCCTTATAATCCCGAACCTCACCCGGCTTGGAAGCTCCGCCTGCTTTGTCGAAAACGTTGTCACCGACAAGGATTACAGAGGCCAGGGACTGGGCAGAAAAGTTATGGAAAGGGCGATTGCCTTTGCCCGCGAGCGAGACTGCTACAAGGTGATTCTGGAAAGCGCAAGCTTCAGGAAAGAAGCCCACCAGTTCTACAGAAACCTGGGCTTTGACGGTGATGCCAAAAAAGCATTCATCATGAAGCTCAAGGATTATTAAAATTGACTATACAATCCGCATATCTATAAGTCAAATACTAATTGGTTTTTGTAAGAACCTGGTGTAAGATTTTGATTGTAATTTTATCTTGCGGTTTTATAGACGATGACAAATCGGGATTTGACGGGGTGATGCTTTGAATAGCCTTCGAGACCTTCTTTGATTTAGGGTTTATTACAAACCCTAAAAACGGCTGAGTCAAGGCTTTAAGCGAAGCGTGCCTTGACCAGACGTATTCCGGCTTTTACAGATTCTTTTTCAGAATCGCTCATTTCTTTTAATGTCCATAAGATTATGTGCTTTACCATTTTTCTTGTCCTCTTATATATCAGATTAAATCATATTGCAGCCGGATTTTCTTTCTTCCGGATGCGCCAGCCGCGAAAGCGGCGTGTTAAATAATTTCTACTCATGCAAACGAGCGCAGCGAGTATGTGCTACTTCAAAGCCGCAGTTGGCTTCCATATTGAGTTCGCGCTGTTCACGGGTTGTGTCTTTAATCAAAATGCTTGCCATAGTGTTTTCCTGTTGGCAAACATTTGATTACAAAAAGAGGACGAAGTCAGTTATGCAGCCTGAGTTTTCAGCATCAGTTTTTCTTCTTTCTTCTGACTGTAGTTCATCATCAAAAGGCAGATGGCAGTAAGGATGATTTCTACAACTGGCTGAGCTGCAATGGCACCGTTTATTCCAAAGAGGGCATTCAGGATGAGAACTCCCGGAATAAAGAGGATTACGTTTCGGAGCATTGTGATTATGAGTGAGCTCTTTGCTTTTCCGAGTGCCTGGAAGTATGCAGTGACCATGTTCACAATTCCCAAGAAAGCAGCTGATAGGCAGAGCACTCTAAGGAAGCGGGCTGAAAGTTCAATCAGTTCGCTGTCCTGTAAGAAGATGGAAACCAGAGGACGACTGAATAAGAGGAAGGCAACAGTGAAGATTGCTCCAAGAATAATTCCATCGAGGGAAGAGAAAGTCATTGCTTTTTTGAGTCTGTCTTTCTGATTTGCACCGTAGCAGTAGCCTAGCAGAGGTCCAACTCCCTGACTCAATCCTACGCCGAGCATAATAGGGAAGGTATCAATTTTGAAGGCAATTCCGTAAGCTGCAACCGCATTTGAACCGTAACCACCGATGCAGTTATTGAGTACGATGTTTGAAACGCTGAGCATGATTGTAATAAGGCTACCTGGGATTCCGATTTTGATTACATCAATTCTTGTCTGGGGTTTTACCTTAAAATATTTTGGTGAAAGAGAGAAGAGCTCGTTCTTGTGTAAGATTTCAATGAACATGCAGAAGAATAAGTAGATTGTTGCGCAGAAAAATCCGATTGAAGTTGCGAGGGCTGCTCCTGCTGTTCCCATATTCAAAAGAACGATGAATACCCAGTCCAGAACAATATTAATTCCATTTCCAAGAATAATTCCGGTTGTTGCCTGTTTGATTAATCCGGCTGAACGGAAAATATGAACAAGTCCGTTTGAAAGGATGATGAAAGGAGCTCCAAGGAAAATCCAGAAAAGATAATCACAGGTGAAGCTCATGTTTTCTGCATCAGCACCTGCAAGACTGGCAATAGGCTTGAGCAGTACCAAGCCGATCACAAGAACAATGATTCCTGAGAGTGCCATAAGGTATGTGCTGTAAGTGATTGTGCGCTTTGCATTTTCGTGCTGTTTTTCGCCAAGCAGGCGGGCAATGACACTGCTTCCACCCATTCCGAAAATACTTGAAATTGACATGATAATCAAAAGGACCGGCATACAAAGGGTGACTGCTGCAATCTGTGCAGAGCTTTTTGTGAGGGAAACAAAATAGGTGTCGGCCATGTTGTAAATAAGAGTTGCGAGACTGCCAAGCATGGCAGGAATTCCCAGCTTAATGATTGCACGCTGGATATTTTTTTCTTCAAAAACTGTCATAATCAGCCTCCTGTAAAAAATCTGTTGAAAGTATGTTTATTGTAAATTAAAATTAAAATATCAAACCGGACATATGTCCTGTTGAGGATTTTTATGAAAAGAATTTACGATAAAGCAAAAATCTCTGCTGCAATCTCAAATAGCCGATATAGGGAAGTTCTGGAAGCATTGGATGGAAAACTTTCAGGGGGATTTTTTCTTACTGAATATGAGACAGGCGAGTTTGTTAGTGCTCCAGATGCAAAAAATGAATTGTTTCAGATTGTTGTTTCCGGACTGGTTTCGATTTATTTTATCCGTAATGATGGAAGTTCTTATTCTCTGGCTTCTTCTGAATCAGATGTAATTATTGGTGTGTCGGAATTATTTGATATTGAAAATGCTGGAGTTTTCGCAGAGGCTAACGAGAAAGTAACCTGTCTTTCCTTTTTGATGAATGAGAATCGGGAAATGCTTTTGGATAATAATTTGTTCCTGCGAATGATAGCTAAATCTTCTTCTATAATCCTGGATGTAGTTACAAAAAAAGAGGCCGTTCCTACTTCGTTGAAAGAAAGACTCCTTGCATATATGCATTATAAATGTCCTGATCAAATTTTGAGGGGAGTGGAAAAAGCAGCCTTCCAGCTCCACTGCAGCCCGCGTCAGTTACAGCGGGTCTTGAATGAACTTACCGATTGTGGTGAGACAGAAAAAATCGGGAAGGGGGCGTATAGACTGAAATAAAAGAAGATTAATGTGTCTTGTACAAAAGTCTCTGCTATAATAAATCAAGAGGTTAAAAATGATTGATTACAAAAAAGCAGAGTTGAATGAACTTGAAGAAATTATAAGATGTCGTATGGAATTTATCCGCGAAGACATTGGTCCGCAGACTCAGGAAATGGAAGCGACAATTCAGGCACAGCTTCAGGAATATCTTAAAAACCATCTGAACCGCGATTGTTATGTTTTTGCGGCAGAGGAAGAAGAGCGTATCATTTCAATTGCTTTTTTGCTGATTCAGGAAAGGCCTGCGAATCCGAGATTTCCTCATGGCCGAACCGGAAATATCATGAATGTTTATACGTTTCCAGAAAAACGACGCCAGGGAATTGCAGGCAATATCATCAAACAGATTATCGATTTTGGAAAAACTCAGAATCTTGATTTTCTCGAACTCAAGGCAGCCCCTATGGGATATCCGCTGTATAAAAAGCTTGGTTTTGAAGATGCCTGCAGTCGTTGCAAAGAAATGAATTTTAAGTGGGAGTAAAAAAATGATTAAAGGAATCCATCACATTTCAATGAAATGTGGAACGGCAGAAGAGCTTGCTAAGGTTCGCGAGTTTTATATTGAGTTACTTGGCTTAAAAATCGTACGCGAGTGGGCTGAGGGTATGATGATTGATACGGGTAACGGCCTGCTCGAGATTTTTACCAATGCAGATGGAACTCACTGCCTTGGCGCAATCCGTCATATGGCGCTTCTTACAGATGATGTTGATGAAATTGCGGCGAAGGTAAAAGCTGCCGGCTACGATCTTTTTATTGAACCGAACAACAAAGATATTCCTTCTGATCCTGTGTATCCGATTCGAATGGCATTCTGCTACGGACCGCTTGGAGAGCAGGTAGAGTTTTTTATGGAGAGATAAATTGGAAATCAGAAAAGCAAATGCTAATGATATAGAAACTTTGATGGAAATCCGGCTTGAGATGCTTCGCGTTGTGAATAACCTGAGTGCGGATGCCGTGTTTGATAAAGTTATTGTGGACTGTTCCCGCGAATATTTTCTTCACGGTAATCAGACTACAGTTCTTGCAATTGATGGTGGAAAAGCAATCGGCTGTGCTTCAATCAGCTACATAAACATAATGCCAACGTTTGACCATCCCACTGGAAAACGAGCGCATCTTATGAATGTCTACACAAACAAAGAATACCAGAGGCAGGGAATCGGCAAAAAGATGGTGAACATGCTCATTGAAGAAGCCCGCAAAAAAGGTTGTACGGAAATAAGCCTTGATGCAACGGAACAGGGCCGATTCCTTTATACTCAGCTGGGCTTTACTGCAAATGAAAGCGGAATGGTGCTGAATCTGAAATGAGGGTACAGATATGAAAATCGAACACATTGCACTTTATGTAAATGATTTAGAAAAGGCCAGAGATTTCTTTGTGAAATATTTGGGCGGAAAGTCGAATAACGGATATCACAATCCTAAGACGGATTTCCGCTCATATTTTATTTCTTTTGAAGATGGTGCCAGATTAGAAGTGATGACTAAACCTGGTCTTGTAGATGATGAAAAACATTTGAATCGTACGGGATACGCTCATGTCGCCTTTAGTCTTGGCAGCAAGGAAAAAGTTGATTCTCTAACTGCAAGACTTAAGGCCGACGGCTACGAAGTTGTCAGCGGTCCCCGAACAACCGGCGACGGCTATTACGAAAGCTGCATCGTGGCTGTTGAAGGAAACCAGATTGAGATTACTGAATAAAGATGCTGATAATAAATGTCAGCTTATCTTTATAATATTTTTTCCAGTTCTGAAATCTTTTCACTTGTGGTTGCCCAGCTTGTTGCAAATCTTACGACCGTGTGAGTGTCATCGTATTTTTCCCAGAAAGCAAACTTTACTTTTTTCTGAAGCTCATTGAGTTTATTGTTTTCAAGAATTACAAACTGCTGGTTAGTCGGAGAATCCATAAAAAACTTGTAGCCTTTTCTGGTAAAGAGAGACTTTAATTCTTCTGCGCGGTCAATTGCATTGCGGCTGATTTCAAAATACAAATCATCAGTAAAGAGTGTGTCAAACTGAATTGCTAAAAGTCGTCCTTTTGCCAGAAGAGCACCGTGTTTTTTTACCAGATGTTCAAAATGAAGAGGCATATTCTTTTTTGTAAAAACGAGGGCTTCACCGCACAGAGCTCCGACTTTAGTTCCGCCTATGTAAAAAACATCACAAAATTCTGCAATATCAGGGAGAGTCAAATCTGACTGTCTGCTCATAAGACCGTAGCCAAGTCGTGCCCCGTCGAGAAAGAGCGGGATTTTATGCTTTCGGCAGACTTTTGAAATCTCTGTCATTTCTGTTTTTGAATACAAGGTTCCGTATTCCGTTGGATGAGAAATATAGACCATTCCCGGAAAAACCATGTGCTCGTGATTTCCATCCTTGTAAAAATCAGAAATATAGGAATCAAGTTCTGCGGCGTCAATTTTTCCATTGTGAGAGGGGAGTGTCAGAACTTTTCGGCCGGTATATTCAATGGCTCCGGCTTCGTGGACGCTTACATGTCCGCTCTGAGCTGCAACAACGCCTTCATACTGATGAAGCATGGTGTCGATTACAATCTGATTAGTTTGAGTGCCGCCAGTCAAAAAAGCAATCTGTGCATCTGGCAAAGCGCAGGCAGCTGCAATCTTTTCTTTTGCAGCTTTTGTATATTCGTCGGCACCATAGCCCGAAAGACTTCCCATATTTGTTTTTGCCAGTGCCTCCAGAATCTTTGGATGTGCACCTTCAATATAATCACTTTCAAATGACAGCATTCGTTTCCCCTTTTTTATCTGCTGATATAATATGATATAATAAGAAAAATGGAAACTGAAATGCGGATTATAAATCTTGTAGAAAATGAACCAGGCGATAGCGGCTGCGAGGCGGCTCACGGACTTTCGTTTTATGTAGAAACCCAAGCCCATAGGTTTTTGTTCGACACAAGCCCGAGCGAGCTTGTGATTCGTAATGCCCAGAAGCTTGGTGTAGATTTGACTTCTGTTGATACTGTGATTTTAAGCCACGGACATTATGATCATTCAGGCGGAATCCTGCCGTTTGTGGAAATTAATCCTCGTACTAAGATTTACATGCAGAGTAATGCCGGTGGTGAATATTATGCCTTCGACGGGGAAGATAAGGGCTTCCGCTATATCGGGATTGATAAAAAGATTCTCTCGCTGCCCCAGGTTCAGCTTCTGAAGGGTGACACAAAAATTGATGATGAGCTTCAGCTTTTTACTGTTGATAATCGTACCTTTCCGCTGCCTTCTACAAACAAGCGTCTCCGTCAGCTTTGCAACGGACAGTATATTCAGGATGAATTCCACCACGAACAGAATCTGCTTTTGACAACCGGCGGAAAGAAAATCCTTTTCTGTGGCTGTGCGCATAACGGCATTCTGAATGTGATGGAAACGCTTGAACGGAAGTTTGGCCCGGCCTCACTTCCAGATCTCGTAATCGGCGGTTTCCATCTTATGAAGCGCACCGAGTTCTCCGAGGCAGATACTGCCGAAATCACAGAAATCGCAAATCGCCTCAAATCCTATAAATCTCACTTTGCAACCTGCCACTGCACGGGCCTTCCAGTTTTCAATCAGATGAAAGAAATCATGGGCGGGCAGTTGAGTTATGTTCGGTCTGGGGATGAAGTTCTTGTAGAGTAGAAAAATGATAATCCAGACAGGACAGCGAACAGACATTCCGGCATTTTATTCTCTCTGGCTTTTGAACCGGCTTAAAGAAGGGTATGTGATGGTTAGAAATCCCTTTTATCCTTCATCTGTTTCGCGCTATGAACTTAATCCTCAGATTGTTGATTTGATTACTTTCTGTACTAAAAATCCCCTGCCGGTTTTGAAAAATCAGGAACTCTGGAATGAGCTTTCAAAATATAATCAGTGGTGGTATGTTTCGCTCACACCTTATGGGAAAGAAATTGAGCCTAATGTGCCGCAAAAGGTTGATGTCGCAGACGGCATTATTGAACTTGGAAAACGCCTTGGACCGGAAAAAGTCGGCTGGCGTTATGATCCGGTTTTTATCTCCGAAAAATATACGATTCCATATCATCTTAAGGCATTTGAAAATATTGCCCGCAGGCTTTGTGGCGCAACGAAGACTGCCGTAATCAGCTTCATAGATTTATATCCAAAGGTGAAACGTAATTTTCCCGAAGCCCGCGAGGTGACTCAAGAGGAGAGGCTTACTCTTGGAAAAGCTTTTGTTGAAATTGCCGCTAATTATGGAATGACTTTGCGTCCTTGTGCCGAAGGAAGGGAACTCGAACGGTTTGGTGCGGACTGTTCCGGCTGTCAGACTGTTGCAGTACTCGAAAATGCTATTGGTAAAAAACTTAAAGTTCCTAAAAAGAATTCTGCAAGAAAAGAATGTGCCTGTTTTTTAAACGGGGATATTGGAGTTTACAATTCCTGTGCTCATCTGTGCCGATACTGTTATGCAAATGCAGATTCCAGACTTGTTCTGGAAAATATGAAATTACACAATCCTGCTTCTCCGCTTTTAATCGGCGAACTGAATTCTGATGATAAGATTTTTAATACAACACAGAAAAGCTGGATTGTGGAATAAAATCTATTCGTGATGATGATGATCACACTTAGCTGCAAAGTTAGGCTTGAGTTCACCCTTTGCAAAAAGCTCTGCGGCGTCGTCGGCAGAACCGGTAATTCCTGGCATTTCTTTTAAGCCGGCAGCGGCAATTGCATCAACGGCACCCTGGCCACGGTTTCCAAGAATCAGAGTTTCTACTCCAAGGCTCTTAAGGTATGGAGGAAGCGCGTGATGTCCGTTTCCGCCGTTATCAATTACTTCTGAAGAAACAATCTTTCCATCTTCAATCTGATAGATTTTAAAATACTGAGTTTTTCCAAAATGCTGGAATACGTTCCCGCTTTCTTTTTCGTATGTTACTGCGATTTTCATGCCTGTTATTCTACAACAGCCACTGCCTCGATTTCAACAAGTGCGCCTTTTGGCAGAGCTGCAACTTCAAAACAGCTGCGGGCAGGCTTTGAAACAAAGTACTTTTCATAAACCGTATTGAAGGCAGCAAAATCTGAAATGTGGGCGAGGAAGCAGGTAGTCTTTACAACTTTAGAAAAGTCTGTTCCTGCCGCCTTAAGAATTTCTCCGAGGTTCTTTATAGCCTGTTCAGCCTGAGCCTCAATAGAGCTTCCTTCGATTGCCCCGGTTTCAGGATTGAGCGGAATCTGTCCCGAAGTATAAAGAAATCCGTTTGCAAGAATTGCCTGTGAATAAGGCTTTCCATCGCTTATAAGCGCCAGGTGCAGAACTTTGCATCGGGACAGGGTATCTATAATTTCATCAAAATCTTTTACTTCGCGGTCTTTTCTTCTTATTTTTACCTCGTATCATTGTAATAATATTGATTTAATCAACTTCTTACCTGCAGCTGTCTTACAGATTCTTTCAAGAAAATTTTCAATATTTTCTTTTGCATAATTATTTTCAATCGCATTCTCAAGATAATCTGCTTCAAGAAGAATCTGATAATCTAATCCATCTACATCGTTGAAAGTATGATGGTGGCCAACAAGATATGCAATCCTGTCTATCTGATGTGATGTAAAATCTGTAGCAGAAAGAAAATCCCGGGCAAGAATTTCTCCTTCCTTTTCCTGCATTTTTCCATTTGTATTACCATATTTTTCACGGCAAAGCGGACAGGCAATGTCGTGGACGAGCGCTGCCGCCTCAAGAATAAACTGTGTTTCCTCATCCAGTCCTTCCAGATTTCCGATGGTTTTCGCAAACGCCCAGACCTGAAGAAAATGAGTTATATCATGCTGGTTGCCTTTTGAAAAATCAATCATTTTCTCTGTAAGTTTTGCGATAATCATTGTTTTGTCAGATGTTTCTGAAGATATCTTCATTTTTTGCCTCTTGTGAAAAGCTTTCCGATATAATACGACACTGTTCCAAACAAAACAATTATCGAAATGTAATCCAGTACGAACAGCATATAACCGCGTTCAAAATCAAAGAAGAAAAACTGCTGAAGCCCGAACATGTATTTCCACAGGCCTCGTGCGATAAAGGCGTAAACGCCATACAGGCTGATTAGGATACAGATTAAGCGCGGCACAATCCCTCGGATTTTTATTTTGGTTGCAATCATTGAGGCATGTAATCCGATATGGAAGGCCATGAAAATGTAATACCAGTGAGAGGCGAGCAGGTGAGTAGTTCGGGCAAAACCAAGTGCTCCGCCGACCCAGTCAGCCGGAATAAACCACGCCATCAAAAGGTCGCTTATCATAAGGAACAAGGCACAAATCAAAACGCCGCAATTCACAACAAGCTGCATGATTCTGTACGGCTGATACTTCCCTTTGAATAAACTGCTATACCAGCGTCTGTTCAACACAATGTGAACCACCCATAAAACAATCAGCGATATTCCACAAATCTGATGAATGCGGTCATCCGGGAAAAGGACAGTACCGCCCATCAAAATTATGGAGAGTAGAGTCATCAAAATGTCGAGCGGCATACGGAGCTTGTTTGTATTCATATTCCTAATCCAAAGTGTTAATTGAAAGCACGGCAGTCACATTACCTTTTCCCAGAATCTTTTTGAGTTCGGCTTTTGTTATGCCGTCAATTTTTCCAAGCAGGGTAAAGTTCCAGCTGTTTGTGTCGTAGTAAATCGTAATCTGATTTCCCTGATAGAGGATGATGTCACCTGGTTCAGTTGTAATCTGCGTGTCGTTTCGCGGAAGCGATGTCTGAAGCGAGCCGACTTTTTCAAAATTGCCGTAATCGTGCATGTCGATTGTGAGTTCGCCTTTTTGAAGAAGTTCCACCAGCGCGTGCGAAGATGAATTGTCGTAAAGTGTTGCTGTAAGAGTGTGTTTGCTCGTTCCGTTATCAATCTGAATGTATAGCTTCATGGGGAGAGCTCCTTTTGTTGTTGGGGCAGTATTGTTTCCAGCGGCGCAAGCCATAGCTATGACTAAAATTGCAGGAAACAGAATCGAAATCAATCTTTTCATTTTCTTATGAATTCCTTGTCACTTTCTGGGACACCGCCTTCATCAGCTACAAATCGCTCTACCGTCATGTGAAGGTCGTACTTTTCGCGAAGCCGTGCGATTTCTGCCATCATCGGTGAGGCATGGTGAATGTCTATCGCTTCTTGATTTTCCCACTGGTCGATGAGAAGCACGGTTTTGTCCGGGCTGACATCAAAAAGACGCTGATAATACTCATAACGAAGGTTTCCTTTTTCAGCACGGATTTTTTCAACTACGCCGCTTTCTGTCATTTCGCGGGCAAAATCAATTGCGGCATTTCCTTTGCCTGTGTATCTAAGGTTTACTGTAATGCTCATATTTTCTATTATTTCAAAAGTCCTTCAATATATTTCTTGATTTCATCAGCCTTGCCACGTGTAAAATCTTTACCACCTAAGAGCTTTGCTCCTTTTGCGTATTTGGCAAGATCGGTGCCGCTGCGTCCAAGACCGCCTCCGCCTGATGTACAAAGAGTGACGATTTTCTTGCCTTCCCACTTCTGGCTTTCTACAAAGGTGTACATGATTTTTGGAGCATATGCCCACCAGATGGGGTAGCACAAAATTACAGTGTCGTAACCTGAGATGTCGATCTTGTTTGCAATTGCAGGTCGGCTTTTCGGGTCGTTGCATTCAATTGATGAGAGTGATTTTTTGTCGTGCCAGTTTAAGTCAGCGCTGGTGTATTTGTGAACGGGCTCGATTTCAAAGATGTCTGCACCCATTGCGGTTGCGGCGTTTTTTGCCATTCGCTCGGTTGTGCCTGTTGCACTGAAATATACAAACACCACGGTCCCTGAGCCCGTCGAAGGGTTAGCAGATAATCCTGTCATAACAAATGCTCCTATTAAAAGTGATAAAATAAGTTTTTTCATATGAATCCTCCTGGTTTAAAATCACTGCCGTCATTCCGAACTTGTTTCAGAATCTCCTTTTTTATAAGTTACACAATGTCACTAAGCAAAACTATAACAAACGTAATATCGCTTGTCAAGAAAAAGATTGAAATATGTGCAGAATAAAAATATTTAATTCTGATTTAAAAAACATAAGGTATTTCCAGACTTTTTAACTTGTATGTTAAAAAGTTGACAATTAAATTTTTTGGATATAAACTATCGGTATGATAGACTTTCGTGATACTCCGCTTTATAAGGAAGACTCTTATTTTCGCAAGGAATATGTTGAAAAACTCCTTTCCTGGCAGGATCAGCATGTCATTAAAGTTATTACGGGCGTAAGACGTTCCGGAAAATCAGTTATTCTAAAAGAAGTCTGCAAAGAGATTTCAAAATCTGCATCTGAAAATCAAATTTCATTTTTCAATTTTGAAATGCTCGAAAATGAAGATATTACGGATTATCATAAATTACATTCTGTTCTGAAAGAGCATATTCAGGAAGGTAAAATGAATTATATCTTTCTGGATGAAATACAGCTTGTTGAAAAGTTTGAAAAGGTTGTAGATTCTCTTTTCATTCTTCCAAATGTAGATATTTATCTAACTGGTTCAAATGCTTCAATGCTTTCCAGCGAAATTGCAACACTTTTGAGTGGCCGTTACATCGAAATAAATATACTTCCATTTTCTTTCATTGAGTTTCAGGCCGCATATAAAGAAAAGTTTTTTCAGGATAGTTTTGATTTGCCAACATTATACACAAAGTATATTACTTTTGGTGGATTCCCTTATCTTCATAATATCTATGAAAAGAACGATGCTATTAGAGAATATATTGCAGGTTTGTATTCAACAATTGTTTTGAAAGATATTCAGCAGCGCAAAAAAATTGCAGACACAATCCTTCTTGAAAAGATTGTAAAGTTTGCCCTCGTTCATACTGGAAATCTGCTTTCTCCAAAGAAAATCTGTGACACATTTGTTTCAAACGGTAGAAAAACTTCATCAGCAACAATAGATAATTGCCTTTCTGCATTGTGTGAAACTTATCTTTTTTACAAACTTAACCGCTATGACATTCGGGGAAAAGAAACTCTAAAAACTCTTGAAAAATATTATGCCGTAGATATGGGCCTTCGCTTCTTTATGCTTGGTGCAAGAGGTGGCGATGAAGGTCATATTCTTGAGAATATAGTATTTCTTGAATTATTACGACGCGGTTATGAATTGTCTGTTGGAAAAATAGATGATATGGAAATTGATTTTATAGCACAAAAAGAAGGTGCCCTTAATTACATTCAGGTCTCACTTTCTGTACGTGATGAAGCAACCTTAAAAAGAGAGTTGAGACCACTTCTTGCTGTAAAAGATAATTTTCCTAAAACTTTGATTACACTGGATAATGCACCACTCATATATCATGACGGAATCAAACAGATTTATGCTCTTGATTTCTTAAACGGGGAATCTTTATAAACCAAAGTGTTACAATGTTTTGGAATATTTAGTTTGTTTTTTGATTTTCTGGGCGTTTCCGCTGCTTCGCATCGGTCGGGCTTTTCGGGGTTCCGCCATTCGGCTCCATTCCTTCGGAACAGCCCTTTCAGGGCTGCCCCTACAATCCCTAACGCTTTTAATGGATTTTATAAACGATGCGTGAATTTTGGAAAATATGATATAATTTTATTAAGAGTTTATTCTGGATAAGGATAAATAATGTTATACGGACGCCCACACTGGGGCGCAGGAACGAAGAATGGAAATTGATTACACTTTTTATGCGAAAGAGATAATTTCGGAGATGGTATCTCGTATATTGGATACTAATTTAGTTGAAAAATCAATTTCGTATAGTGAATTAGCAAATGACATAAAATTTCCCGAACCCTATCAAGGAAGTTTATTTTCTGGAAACATCGGAAAAACTCTTGGAGTAGTTGGAGAATTATTAGAAAGTGTAAAAATAAAAGATTGGAATCAACCCATTCCTATCTTGCAATCAATGATAATAAGTAAAACAACTGGCTTACCCTCATACGGGTTACGAGCTTTTGTTCCTGGATATGACAATCTCCCCAAAATTGAACAAAAGGCTTTTGTTATTGCAGAACATGAAAAAATATTAAATTTTGGAAATAAATGGTTAGAAGTATTAGAGGCATTAAATATTAAATTGTTATCTAAAGTGACTTCTTCTAAAAAACAATATAATCCTTTTGGAAGTGAAGGTTCTCCAGAACATAGAAAAGTAAAAGAATACATAAAAGAAAAACATCATCTTCTTGGGTATCGTGGAAAAGCCGAGGCTATAGATGAATATCCTCTACTTTCAGGAGATAAAATAGATGTTGTTTTCAGAGATGATGATACAATTTATGCATATGAAGCTAAATCAATTCGTTCAAGTTTAGATGATATCCAGCGCGGTATTTTTCAATGCGTAAAGTATAAAAATGTAATTGAAGCCGAAACAAAAGTTGGTGCACGAGAAACAAAAAAAGTAATTTGTGCATTAGTAATAGAAAGAGAATTACCTAAAAATTTACAAAAATATTGTGAACAACTGGGGATAAAATATTATGTTGTGAAAGTGAATATCACATAACAAAGGTTCGTAGCCGACAGCGGGTCAAGCCCGCTGCGGTACAACCAGTTGTTACCAATTTGTTAAACATATCTAGTAAATTGCGCAAGGGTATGGAGTGGTGGCGAAGCCAGCGACCGCAACGAAGTGAGGACGCCGAGGGAACCGAGCCACGGAACACCCGACCCGAAGCGAACAAAGTGAGCGCAGGGATGCGCCCAGATTTAAAAGAAAAATCCTAAGCAACACTCTGTCCCTAATTTCCATAATAACCTACGCATTTTCACTTGTAAAAAATCCCTTTTTGAAATATCCTAATCCCATGCCAGACTATAAAAGAGCCCGCACGGACGAACAGAAAGAAGAAAGAATGTCTCAAATCAAAAAGGCGGCCGATGAGCTTTTTAAATCAATGCCTTATACCGAAATCACACTTTCTACAATTGCAGAAAAGCAGGACTGGTCGCGTGCAAATCTTTATAAATACGTAACAACAAAAGAAGAAATCTACCTCGAAATAACTCAGGACAGAATGACTGAATATCTGAACTCACTTTTGACGGTGTTCCCGGAAGGCTGCAAGTTCACGCCGGAAACAGTTGCCGAAATCTGGACAGCACAGGTTGCCAGCCACGAGGATTACTTCAGATATGTTGCATTCCTTCTTACAATTATTGAGCGCAATGTTACTGTTGAACGTCTGACGGTTTTTAAGAAAACTTATTATGACCTGGCTTTTGTTTTGCAGAAGCGGCTTTCATATGCACTTGGAATTACGGAAGATCAGGCCGACAATCTTTTTCTTGCCATAATGAATTATGGAGCAAGCTATTTTTCCAACTGCCTTGTAAATCCACTGATTATTCAGGCTCTCAAAACACTCAAGATAAAGCCAAAGGAATTAGATCTTGCCCGTGATGTAAAAGATTTTATTCTTATGAATATTGATTGGATGAAGAAGGGGAAATAACGCTTATTTAGTTACCAGTTCCCAACTCTTCTGCGTCAGCTCGCACAGTTTTTCAAAATCAGTTGCAGCGGTGAGCAGAACTGTAATCCAGTGCTTTTTGTTCATGTGCCAGGCTGGGAAGATTGATTTTTTGTCGATTAGGTTCGGGATTTCGTCCTGGCTGGCCTTCATGTTTACGACCCAGACTTCTTCGTCGCCGGTAAGACCTAGCTGGCGGTACTTTATCCTCATTACAAGTGCAAACCATTTTTCATTTTGGCAGCGGAAAACGCAATAGTCGGGTGTGTCCGGCCACGGGTAATCCGGCTCGGCTCCAAACTGAGTTTTAATCCATGCGATATAATCATCTTTCAAGTCGCTGGTCTCAAAGCACTTTGATTTGATTTCATCAATAAGCTGCTGAACTTCTTCGCGAAGTGAAGCTACAAAAGCGCCGTGTGAATTCGGCATGTCAAAGAGTGCATATTTTTCGCTAGTAGCTGAATCAAAAAGATGGACGGTAAGAGTCTGATCGGAAAGCGAAAGAGTGATGTCTGCATTGAATGCTCCTTTGGAAACTGTCTGGTTCATGGAGAAAGTGTTGCCATCAGTTGTCGTAAAACCAGCTGTTTCCAGAGATTCCTTCTTAATTTTTGCTGAACGGAAAATGTAGCTGTAGTCCATGGCTTATTATAGCATAAGTTTAATGCGTTCTCTCAAAATCTTATGTAAACTTATCTTATGGGATATAGAAAAGTATATTTCCCTAGTATTTTGTGAACTGCAGGTGTGGTTGTGGTGGTAAAAAAATCGCATCACATAACAATGGCGAAGAAATGAATCTTTATATTTGAGATTTTTATACAAGCCATATACAATTAAAAATATGGATAAAGAAGATTTGGGAAAAATGCCAATAGAAATAATCCCAGAAAATACAACTCGTGCAATGGCATATAAACTTTGGATGAAAGCTCCAAACCCAATGGTAACTTTCTTTAAAACTTTTGATGTAACAAAGCTCGTCAAAATCAGCCGAAAAAAACATTTGAAGTTCAACATGCTGCTCGACTGGTGCATTGGAAAAGCTGCCACTGGCATAAAGGAATTTTACACTCTTCCTGTAGGTGACAAGCTGCTTCAATATGAAAATCTTGCAGTCAACACAATTGTAAAAAACAAAAATAGGCGAAGTAAATTCTTGCGACATACTTTTTCAGAAAACCTGCAAGTCTTCAACAGCTCTTACTTAAAGCATACTGCAAATGTCGCAGAAAACTGCAAGGACAGGGATTTATCGGAAACCTGTATGGTAATCGGAACATCAGCAATTATAGATACCGAAATAGACGGGGCAGTAGGAATGAACTCAGGAATTTTCAACAATCCCTTCATCATCTGGGGAAAATACAAAAAAAAATGGTTTCACTATAAGCTCACACTTTCATTCCAGTTTCACCATACGCAGATGGATGGAGCACATGCAGGAAAATTTCTCGCAAATCTTCAAAATGAAATTAATAATTTAAAGAAAACACTTAATATGGCAAAGTAAGTTCTATTGTAAGGGAGAGACAAAGTGGTGACAAAAAAAGAATTCAAAGACGCGCTGATTAATCTTGGCGTTAAAAAAGGAATGACTCTTGAAGTGCATAGCTCGTTGAGCAGCTTTGGAAAATTGGAAGGCGGAGCGGAAACCGTGATCGATACGCTCAAAGAAATCATCACTAGTGAAGGAAGCATTTTTATGCCAGCACTAAGGCTTTCCAAGGAGCTTCCGCTTACGGAAGAAGATAAAAAGCTTGGTCTTACGGTAAAAATCAAAATACTTCCGCCGGAAGCCGACCGAACGGCTATGGGAATTATCGCCGACACATTTAAAAGAATGCCGGATGTTTTTTACGGCGCTGACTTCATTGCGACCGCCGGCTGGGGAAAACATGGTGAAGAAGCGGTAAAAGGCGGTCTGGATTACGCCATACATAACGGCGGAATGGCCCTGCTTTTGGGCGTAGACATCTACAAGCTCACGGCAATGCACTATGTTGAAGATTGTACGCCAGAAGATATTAAAAACGCATTCGCTTCTAGCGAGGAAGTAAATAAAATCTATCCACCAAACGAATGGTTCACCGAATGCGGCCATCCGCCGATAAAGGCCTGGTACACCATTCAGAAAATGGCTTACGAAAGAGGTCTCATAAAGGAAGCGATGATTGGCAACTGCAAAGCCATGTTCTTCAACATTTGGGACGTGGTCTCAATTTACGAGAATGAATTGAAAAATAATCCTTATGAACTGTGGGGAATAAAATGATTGAACAGATTGAATCTCCTGACACAAAACAGATAATAGCAAGAAAAATACTCGAAGGTTTACACGACTGGTTTGAAGTTGATGAGAGCCGGGAAAAATATATTTCAGATTGCACGAACTGGATTTTCCTCGCCGCAAAAGAAAAAAATGAATACGTTGGTTTTCTCTGTCTTAAAGAGACCGGGAAAGAGACTGTAGAGCTTGCGGTAATGGGAGTGCAGAAGGATTTTCACCGCAAAGGTCTTGGTCGGCAGCTTTTTGACTCAGCAAAGAAAATTGCAATCAAAAAAGGCTATTCTTTTATGCAGGTAAAAACCGTTCAGATGGGCGTGTATCCGGATTATGATGTTACCAACCATTTTTACCTTTCCTGCGGATTCAAAGAACTGGAAGTCATCAAAGAAATCTGGGGCGAAGAAAACCCCTGCCAGATTTATATTATGTCTTTGAATCAGAAGTGTTAGTAAAGTCTAGTGAAGGCTTATTCTTTCACGAATGAGCCGATTTCAATCAAGTTGCCTTCCGGATCGGCGATGTAACAGGTGCGCTGGCCCCATGGCTCCGTTGTTGGCGGCATGACTGGCACAGCTCCCTTTGCTGTTACTTCCGCAAAGGTTTTGTCAACAGCGGCGTAGTTTTCCACGCCCAGAGCAATTTCAAAGTGCCCGCTGATTTTTTCGGCGTAGTTGAATTTTGAATTGGTCATCTTTTCAATGTCATTTCTGCCGTACAACAAAAACAAGGTGCCGTCTTTTTCAAGAAAAACGTTCGTTGTGTTCTCGTCTTCCTTGATTCCAAAGCCAAGAACGTCGCGGTAAAATCGCACCATTGTTGCCATGTCCTTTACGAAAATTCCAAATCCCTCTAGTTTCATATTACCTTCTTTAACTGCTTGTCTATATTCTATTTTCTTACGCTTTTTGATTTAATACGCGTCACTGAATGACATCGGCTCACCTTTTTTTCTGGTAAAATACGAATCCATCCTCAGTTTTTATGATGCGATAGCCTAATTTTTTGTAAAAAGCGTTTGTCCGCTCATTCCAACATGGGGTATCCAGATTAAACTCAGCAGCGCATGGGAAATTATTTTCGATGCATTCCATCAGGCGAATTCCGTAACCTTTCCTATGATAGACGCTATCTATAAATATTCTGCCAATGTATATGCTTTTTTCTGTTTCATTCGGGAATACAATGGCAGCACCGACCAAATCGTTTCCTATCATCGCTTGATACAAATGCCCCTCCCGAGCCATTTGTTTATGCCATTCCACTGAATCAAATTCAGGCGGACAATCACCTTTTGCTCCGCCAACATTTATATCTGTTTCAAAAGCTCTGACAGACATATCTACGATTTTTTCTACCTGATCTTCCTCTGCTTTGACAATATGCATCACAGGACAAATCATCTGAAGGTCAAACGGTTCTTTTTCAGCAATTTCCTTTATTGGATTGCTTGCAAATTCGCTTCCCATTGCTCTGTAAAATGCTATCGTCTCCTCAGAGGAACAGGCAGATATGTACAAGGCCTCCGCGCTGGCTTTTCTTGCTTCCGCTTTTCCAGCTTCAAATAATTTTCTGCCGATGCCTTGTCCCCTGCATTCAGAAGATACATGCATCATATCAAGAATCATGTATGGCCCGCTAAGCTTTTTTAACAGTCCTATAAAGCCGACCACTTTATTATTTTCCAATGCAAGATACGCGATGCATTCATCGCCGCTTATTTTCTTTGCCACAGAACGCTTTTTTTCCAGGTCCCAGTCTTCGGTATATTTGCATTCTACTAACTCATATTCCCCGTCTATTCTGCGGTATACCTTATTTACATCCTGTTTTCTGTTGTATGAATCCAATGATGTCAAAGAGAAATTTGTTTCTGATAATAATTCAATTTTAATCTCATTCATTATGATTACCCCCACAAATTCCGATTTATCTTTCCATCATTATCGCATATTCGGGCGTGCCTTCCTCAAGTTGTCTTTTCCCGTTTGCTTTAAATCCATGCGCCTCATAAAACTTTATCGCGTCAACATTCTTTTCCAAAACCCACAGGAAACGAACGTCATGCTTTTCCCTGGCAAACTCTATGAGCTTGGCTCCGATGCCTTGGCTCCAAAAGAAATAATCCACATACAATTCAACAATTTCTTTTCCTTCTATATGAATCATTCCCTTGACAATCCCGTCATCGTAAACCCAGATATTATCAAGTATTTTGGGATTTCCATATTTTTCTACGAGCTTAACTACCTGCAATTCATTGAATGAATAATCATCGTTATTGAAAATCGCTCTATATTTAATTCGCTTTGCAAACACCAGAATTTCAGCGATTCTTGACAGGTCTTTCGCTTCCGCCTTTCTTATATTACTCACTTGAATTCTCCATGCAAATTTTATTATATGGGGCAAGACTATATTTGTAAAATGTAAACCGTTTGAGGATATATGCCACCTCCCGCTGACATTTTTGCCGTCAAAAAGCGGTGTGAATAAATCCTTGTCTGTGTTAGATTATAGTTAGTGAGGTCAATATGATTATAGGCGAAAAACTTATATTACTCAGAAAGCAGAACGGATATTCGCAGGAAGAACTTGCAGAAAAACTCAAGATTGCCCGACAGACTATAAGCAAGTGGGAAAATGGGCTTGCAGTTCCCGAGCTGGACGGACTAATTGCGCTAAGTAATCTTTATCATATTCCCATTGACCGCATTGTAAAAAATGATGATGACTGCAACATTCCTTTAACAAAAGGCACAGATAAAACCGACCGTGCAGAACTAATCGCCTTTTTGCAAAAAGCAAAACAAAAGACCTATGCAGGCCACGGAGCAGAAACTACCTCTTGCCGTCCGGCTTCCCACGATTTGCGCTACGAAGAAAAAACTCCTTCAGGCCTTCTCCTTTACATAGACACCTATCTTGGCAGTAAGGATTTTTCTGGAGAAGAAGCCCTCTGGCGCGATGGCCTGCCTCTCTGGTCCATGAACTACTATGGACGCGTAACCGGAGAACCCTTTTCCGGTGATTTTCTTAAGGCTGCCCTTTACGAAGTTCCATCAGATAAGCCTTTCCGCGGCCCGGATATTTTCCGCCAGGGAGATTACACCTACCACTGCCAGACCAGCGGCGACTTTGAATGGTTCCAGGGCTACGAAGATATTTTCTATCTGGACAAAAAGATTTACGAACTACACTTCCACGGCGGAATAATTATTTAGAAAGAATCGGCCGCGCAATGTGAACATTAAAAAATTCAATCAGCGGCCCCATAAAGAATGCAGTTATGATTGTTCCAGCTCCAGCGATGGTCAAAATTGCAGCAGCTCTTCCTCCTGCAATCAGAAAGAGAGAAACTCCCAGAATTACGCAGACAAAATCTGTAATCGGGCGAACAAACTGAAATTTGCCCTTTTTCCATGTATTGCAGATTATCAGAGCAACCGCATCATATGTTGAAACTCCAAGATCAGCAGTGATGTAGAAAGCCGAACCAAAACAAATGATTACAACGCCCACAAGAAGGCAGATAATACGTACAAAAATTGAAGGATTTACAATTATAGTTTGGAAAAATTCATAAGAAAACTGTGTGATGTATCCTAGTAAAAAAAGATTGATAAAAGTTGCTATGCCAATATAGTGACGGTCAAAAATCAGTGCAAAAGAAAGCAGAATTACATTTACGATTATGTACAAAAGTCCAAAATCAAGAGGAATCAAAACATCAAGTCCTGCCATAAGAGACTGAAAGGGATCAACTCCTAAAGCTGCAATTTTAAAAATTCCTACGCTGATTGCGCAAATGATTACTCCAAAAAAGGACATTGCAATCCGTTTTGCAAGATTTTTTCTTTCCACCTTAATTTCCTCCATAATTTATGCTAATTATAATAACAGATAAATCTTAAAACAGTAGAAAAAAAATTGAAAATAATACATATTTATTTATGGAAAACATATCTTTAATCCTTTCTGACTTAGACGGAACTTTATTCCACGACGACAAATCAATTTCTGATTTTACCAGACAGACAATCATACAGGCACAGAAAAAAGGTCTTCTTTTTGGAATTTCAACTTCCCGTGCTCTTGTAAACGCCACAAAATTTTTAGACGGAATCAATCCTGATGTCCTGATTACAAATGGCGGCGGAATGGCCTTTTATAAAGGCGAAAGAATCTATACTTGCGAATTTTCATCAGCCGAAACTCAAACACTCATCAAAGCCGCTTTTGACGTACTTGGAAAAGATGCCGTAATCTCTATAGATAATGAAAATGGTCTATATTCAAATTCTAAAGAAGAACTTGGTGACAAATTCTGGACTTATAATGATTTTTCTAACTTTAATGAACCTGCCATGAAGCTTTGCATTAAGACACTCGACAAAGAAGCTGTTACAAAAATCGCTTCCAGCATCGGTATCGAAAATGTTGATATGCTTCCATTTTCCGATATTCCATGGTACAAGCTCAGTAATCATAAAGCTACCAAAGAAAAGGCCATTCAGGCGCTGTGCACGCACTTAAAACTTCCTGCTCAAAAAATTGCCGCCTTTGGAGACGATTTCAATGACATCGGTATGCTCAAACTTTGCGGAAAAGGCATAGCAATGCAGAACGCCATTGCCGAGGTAAAAGCCGCTGCCGACGAAACCTGCCTTGCAAACCAGGAAGACGGCGTTGCAAAATGGATTGAAAGGCTGCTTTAGGATTCTTAAAAAAGCTTAATCTGAAGCTTGGGCAGAAATCAAAGTAACTGTATAGGAAAAGGGATTAGACATTTTTATAAGCCGGCAGTCTACTGTGATAATTTTTCCCTCCAGTTTTTTTAAGGCTTTATAAGCTTTTTTGTTACTGCCTTTCTTTTCAATTTTGAACGAAGTAAGGCTTTGTGTTCCCTCCTTTTGGAGTATAACAAAAGACTTTGGAGTTTTCCTCAATCTGCCAGTCAGAGAGAATTCGCTAGTTTGCAGGCTTTCTTCTTCTAAAGCAGAAGTAGAAAATGATTGAGGAAAAGCCTGAATATTTAAAAACGAGATAGAAAGAATAAATATGAAGACAAATTTTTTCATAAACTACCTCTTGTGGCCGAAGAATAGCATGTTTACTTTCTAGAAATTCGAGCCGTTCCAGCCCCAATCTGAGGTTCCGAAATAACTGACGTAAACTGCATCGCCAGGGATGCCTAGTTCCTTATCAAGTATTTCACAGACTTTTGCGGTCATCTTGCTGCTTGCTCCGGAATCTACTGAACCAAGAACTTTTACTTCAATGTAAGCGCCTTTATTAAGCTTCTTTCCGCCGAAATACAAATCCTGATTGTCCTGAAGGTTAATCATAAGGTAGCTTTCCGGCTTGTTCATAAGGCTGATTGCTTTTCCGAACTCGGCTTTAAGTACATCTCTTTTTTCTGCTGGTAACGAACTTGTTACCTTTGCTTCTATCATTGGCATAGTGGTTTCTCCTTTTGTAAGGCGGCCGGTCAGGGTCGCCAGAGTTTTATAATTCAATTTTAATATTGGTTGGTATGCAAATTCAACTGGGGAATTTATGATACAATGGTTAAGTAGAGTAGCTAAAGGAATCTCATGGATTATCGCAAATAGATAAAATCAAATTCAATTAATACTTTAATGACTCCACCAACAGGCAGATATAAGATAAGTCCATTATGGATGAAAAAAATAAACCTGTAATCAATTTAGAAGCAACTGCAGCAAATATTAAGGATTTTCGCCTTCGTAAAGGTTATTCCGTCCGGGACCTTCAAAAAATATTTGGATTTTCTTCAGTTGAAGCAATTTACGGCTGGGAAAAGGGAAAGTATCTGCCTTCAATTGATAATCTGATTATTCTTGCTTCAATTTATGGAGTGAGTGTAGATGACATAATAATCAAAGGGTAGGGTGGGAATTCAAGTGGCACTTTAATGACAACATCTATGGCAGACCAATATAATGGAATTGTAAATAATTAGGGGAGTATAAAAATGAAAAATAAGGCAATCGTAATAATATCTTCAATAATTCTATGTATTCTGATTTTGGGCTGCCAGAGAGATGCAACTGAACTGGTTGTAGAATCGCAGACTGATAATTACACGATTCAGGAAGTTTATGTCAGAAAAGCAGGCACTCTGAATTATAATCTTGCCTGGTCAGCGGCAAACAGCGGAATAAAGTGGACACACGCAAATATTTCTTTGGAGCCGGGAACTTATCACGTATATGTCAAAATGCTTTATTATGATTTGTTTACAACTTATGCTACCAGTTTTTCGACAGTTACAATAAGTGAAGGCGAATCGAAATTTGTTTATGTACGAGGAATTCAGCTTCTGCAGTAGGCAGTAAGGAGTTAGCGGTATGGTCGGACAGGGAACTTATTATAAAAATATTGATGACCTTTTAGAGATTGGAGAAGCTGAAATACAGCTTATGTATGTTCCTTTATATTGCATAAATCATAAGACGGAATGTGAAATCGGAACCGGAACAAGAGCCTTTAAGGATAAATATGTTGCTTCCGAACATGAAGAAGTTATTCCAGAAATAAATGAAAGATTCACCTTTGCAAAGCATGTAATGGAAGTCCAGGCTCCGTCAGACAAATATTTTTACGATGCAGAAAAACCTCTTGCAGAACAGAATGAATACATAAAAAACTGTATTTTTGACCACAAATCCCTTCAAACTTTGTTTCAACTTGAATTCCGAAAATTAAATGAAATTTTAGACAAGAAAATACTCGAAGAAAAAATATCAGACACAAAAACATTTCTTGATGCAGAACACAAGAAATTCTACGAAGAAAAAAAACAAATACTCCTTAAACTTCAAAATGGCAAAGAATTTATTTACTTTATAACCTATCAGACCCCAACCCGTAATATGGATCTTGCTTCTGATTTTATCTGCTGGACTGGTATTTACGGAATGAAAACAGTAAATCCTAAATATGATTTTGACTACCTGTTTTTTGATTATTCTGAACATGCAAACCAAATTCATATTAAATGCTTTCATAATAAAACAGGTAAAGAAATACCGTGGTAAAGGAATATCCTTCTAACAAACTCAGCAGGGGGATATAGATTTATATCCCCCTGTTCATTTACGATGCGGTATCCCATTTTTCCATATCAGAATTATAATTTTCAAGATAATCATCTATATTAAATGGTTTTTCCTTATCCTCTTTTTTAGGCTGAAAGGGCAGGGGCAATTGCCAGTGTTCTTTGGAAATCAGAGGCCAGCCGCGATAGTTTTTCCAGCCGTTCAGAAGTTCCTGAGGAGAAAAGAGGGCAATCTGTTGCTTGCTTTCAGGGTCTGTTGTGCAGGTGTCGTTGTAAACCTGAACAAGGGCGTCTTCTATGCTACGGGTATCGCTATGACAGTAATCAAGAATCCTTTCTTTGATTTCTTCTGAGAGGACTGCAGGAAGGAATTCCCTCCGCATATTGTTATTGCTAAGCCATTTTTCATAGAAATTGTTAAGCACGTTGTCTTTGAGCTGCTTATAAGTGTAATCAGCAATCTTGAATACTTTCAGTCTGTTGATAATTGCTTCAGGAATTGTTTCAAGGTGATTTGCCGTAAAAATATAGTTTATCCCGGAAGCATCCACGTTTATTCCTATGTAATTATCAAAAAAGCGTTTTGAATTACTTTTTTCCAGCATAGAATAAAAAACGCTTTCTACGCTGTAGGTTGCCTCGTGCTTTATTTTGTCCAGTTCATCAAGATGGATTATTGGATTTTTTAGAGGATGACCGTCTTTATCAGAAAACATAGCTTCAATGATAAGGCCGTGTCTTGCCAGCTTGAAACTAGGATCAGAGCCGGAAAGTGTAAAGTTTGCAACGCTGTTTCCAAGGTCAAGTTTCAGAGCTGGCTTATCCATTATGAGCTGGCAGAGTTCTGCCGTAAAGGATGATTTTCCACAGCCTGGCCCGCCGACAAGAACAATCGGCTTAAAAGAGATTTCCTTGTTTTTCCTGATTGAAGAGGCTTTGATATTCATAAGAATATAATCGATAACTTCTATCATATTAGGATATTTGTCCTTCAACTCTTCAATTTTTTTTGTTTTTTCCGGATCAATCTGAATATACTTAGGAGTACCTTTTAAATGCGAGATAATTGTCTCTATGCGGTCCTTTGTGTCTTCCTCAATGGTATCAAGTCTTTTGGAAAGTTCGCCTTCATCAAATAGGGATTCTTTTTTGCTTCCAAGCCAGCCAGGAATTTTATCTTTTGCAAGATACCTGACAGAATTTGATTTGCATAAAGGACAAAGGGTTTCGCCTCGGGCAAGGGTTTTTACAAAAGTAAAATTCCTGCATTTGTTACAGTGAATAATGCTTGCCTGGATAGATTTATTCTCTTTATCTTCTATAAAAAAACTGCCATCCGGCTGAATTTTTACCAGCGCGTGATTATTTTCAATTGCAAAATTTCTGACTATACCCGGAATATTTTTTTCATATATGTAACTCAGATTACCCTTGAGTTCAAAATATCCCGGTTCCGGCCAGTATTCTGCGTCAATATGAAGTGATTCCAGCACTTCTGCTAATCTTCTTTGTGTGTCTGTTGAAAATTCCATTTTTATCCTCCAAATCCAATTTTATGTTTTTCCCAACTGCGGGTTTTACCCTCAACAATTTTGCATAGTTCCTCAGTGATATATTCAGAAGTCAAAGTTTCCTTTTCCAAAAATCTGATTCTTCCGTTTAATGCACCAAAGTCTCCCGGTGTAACGTCTCCGGCACGATATATCCTGTTAATCTGCTCTTCCGAAAGCTTGAAATTATTGAAGTAACTTTCGCATAAGAGAGTAACGCCTTCTTTAGTGAGGGGCTTAAAGTCAACCTTAAAGTGAAAACGTCTGTCGGTAGCCTTATCAAGACTTTCAGCAAGATTTGTATTGCAGAACAAAATGCCCGGAAATCGTTCCATCTGAACAAGAAATTCGTTTACTTTAATATCAT
Source organism: Treponema sp. JC4 (assembly GCF_000260795.1). Taxonomy (GTDB): domain Bacteria; phylum Spirochaetota; class Spirochaetia; order Treponematales; family Treponemataceae; genus Treponema_D. Next base: position 801 of record NZ_AJGU01000020.1, on the reverse strand, counting down.
TATGACGGTTTATAGAATCCCCGCGTGCGTGGATAAAAGAATCACACTCGTCAATTAAAAGAATTGCCCTCTTTGCTATGGCATCATCAAAAGCGGCCTTTATGTTCAATTCTGTCTCTCCAACATAGGGGCTGAGAATATCAGATGCCCTGAGTATTACCAGCGGCTTATTAATTTCTTTTGATATCTCTTCTACATAAGCTGTTTTTCCGGTTCCTGAAGGCCCCAGAAGCAGAACCCTTATGCCAGATTCCGCATCAAAACTTTCTGTCTGATAGTTATCTGCGTTTTTAAGCGCTTTTGTGAGGAAGTGGATGGATTCAGAAGTATTAAGTGCTTCAAGACAGTAATGAGAGTTTTTTCTTACATTTTTATTTTCCGGTGACTCATACTGATTTTCCAGAAGTCTTTCTGCTTCCTCTTTTGAAAGCGTTTTTGCATTATCCAGCGTGTCACAAAGTTTTTCCCAGTTTTCAGGCCCGATTCTGAGCTTCATACATTCATCAACTGCAACCGGAAGCAGATTTACAGGAATTTTTTTCTCTGTAAAATAACGGAGGACTTTATCCTTATTCTTATCATTCGGCAGCTTTAAGTCCGTGCTGAAAAGAACATCAATACCCTGTTGCTTAAGCATTTTTTTTGTGTCCGGGGTAATTCCTGTAAGCGAAATAACAACAGGACATTTTATGTGCGAAAGAATTTTGTTCTGAAGAGGGATTTCCGGTTCATTCTCTTTAAGAAGATACTCTTTTGCAAAATCCTGGCTGAGGTAAAGCACGCTTTTTTTCTGACAGAGTT
>NZ_AJGU01000019.1 GCF_000260795.1 Treponema sp. JC4 | reverse complement strand
ACCCCGTAAAACGCGAAGGACAGTTGAAAGCCGCCATATAACCGCGCCAGGCAAAAATGCAGAGAAGTCCAAAATAAGCAAGAACTCCACCAAAGCCCATTGCTTCAGACCAGCCGGCAAAAATATAGTCGGCCTGAACTTCCGGAATGCTGTTTATTTTTGTAAGTCCGCTTCCGATTCCGTTTCCCCACATTCCACCGGCACTTATCGCTCTTTTTGCAGCCAGTGTCTGATAGTTTACAGAAGAAGCAAATTCATCAGGTCTTAAAAAACCGATAATTCGTTCCATTCGGTACTGTTCCAGTGTTATCAGAAGGATTACAGCAGGAATTGCAACAAACATAAACGGAAAAAGCCATCTGAGCTTTGTTCCTGAAACAAAAAACATCAGAATTCCAATCAAAGCAAGAAAAAGTCCTGTCGAAAAGTCTTTCTGAGCCATTACACAGCCCACAAAAACAAAAAATCCTACTACACAAGGAAAAACAGTTTTTTCCTCTTCATCAAGAATTTCTTCCTGCTTTTCAAAATAGTTTGCAATAAAAAGAACAAGGGCAAACTTCATCAACTCCGAAGGCTGGAAAGTAAAATTCATAGGCATTTTAAGCCAGCGGCGGGCACCGTTTTTTTCAATGGAAATTCCCGGAAAATATGTAAAAATACAAGTGATAATTGAAAAAAACACAATCAGAAATACCAGCTTTCTTACAAAACTCATATCTGTAACCAGGAAAAACAAAAACAAAACCGCACCTGCAAAAGAACAGATCAGATGGCGGTTAACAAAATAGTAAGGATTTCCAAAACGGTTACTTCCAAGTCTCTGAGAGCAGATAAAAATTGAAAATACTCCAAGTCCCCAGAGCAGAATCATAGAAACAAAAAGAAGCATATCAACCTTATGATAATTTTCAGAAGGCCGGTTTGCGTAAAAGGTAAAGCTTTCCATTTAGCGGACCTCCTGCATTACAGTAACAGTCTCAAGCATTTTTTCGTAAACTTTTACAAGATTCATGCTGTTAGAACCTTTTAAAACTACGATATCATTCTTTTTTACAGCGTGATTAATTGTCTTTACGATTAAATCAAAAACGTCATCTGTATTTTTTTCAAACCAGAATACGTTAGGACGGTTTTTAATAAGCTCATAAGCAGCCTTCATTTCGTTACCAACAAGGAAGGTATAATCAGGCTTTACTTCAAGAATTTTCTGTCCTACAGCCTGGTGCGCTTCTTTTGCGTTTGCACCAAGTTCCTTCATATCACCAAGGACAAGAAGTTTTCGTCCGCCGTTATCAAGCTTATCAACAAATGTAAGAAGTTTATCCATAGAATCAGGATTTGCGTTATAGCAGTCCTTAATAACTGTAATTTCAGCCCCGTTATGAGCCTGGAAAGAAGTAGTTTCCATTCTTCCGCTTACAGACTTCATGCTTTCAAGGCCAGCCTTAATTTCCTCTTCAGAAATACCAAGCTCTTCTGCACATTCAACAACAGCAAGGGCATCGTAATAATTGTGCTGACCGCTTAATGGAAGCTTTACGTTTACACCGTTGATTTTAAAATTAATTCCAAAAAGACCGTCATCTTTAATAAGCTGAATGCTCCAGCGGCCCTTATCAGTATTATCTGCGCCGAATTTTACGATTTTTCCCTTTACGTTTTCTGTACAGAAATCTGCAAATTCATCATTTGCAGGAACAAAAGCAGCTCCGTTAGAAGGAATATAATCTAAAGACTTTCTTTTTTCGCGGGCAATATTTTCCTTGCTGCCAAGAATTCCGATGTGGGCAGTACCAATATTTGTAATGATACCATACTGAGATTTAAGAACTTTTGAAATTTCACCGATTTCGTTTTCGCGGTTCATTCCCATTTCAAAAACTCCGATTTTATGAGCCTTACGGATATTGAAAACAGAAAGAGGAAGTCCTGTTTCAGAATTAAGGTTTCCCTGAGTGTGTACAACAAAATCCTCACCATAATGCTGCTTTACAACACTCACCATCATTTCTTTTGTGGTAGTTTTACCGCTTGAACCGGTAATACTAACCTTAGTTAAATCAGTAAATTTTTCTACATATTTTTCGGCAGCATCCTGAAGTCCATGAAGGGTATTTTCAACCGCAATAAAAAGAACTGAAGGATTTTCAGAAGCAATTTTTTCATAAAGGCTGCCCTTTTCAGAAAGTTCTGCTTTATTCAACAAAACTACAGAGGCTCCTGCTTCAAGAGCCTGAGGAATATATTTGTGACCGTTCTGAAATTCACCTACAAGAGGAACAAACATTGAATTTTTACAAACATTACGACTGTCTGTAACAACATTTGTAAAATAGCAGTCTGCCCCGTTTTCTAAAGCAAAACCTGAAGTACCAGAGACAAGTTCATCTTTTGTTAACAACGATTCTTCTTTCATAAATACTCTCTCGCTATTTTTATTTTTTCTTTCGCCGGTCATTTCAACACGGACAATATCTTTTGCCTGAGCCTTGTGCATTCCAAGATCTTCAAGGGCAAGTTTTTCAATTCTATCTGCGCTCGAAAGAACGCTTATGTCACTTACAAGCTTTTTATTCTGCTCTATAAGCTCGGCCTGCTTACGTTCAAGATCCCGCAGATCCTTTTCAAGATCTGTATAACGCTTTGCCTGAACTGCATAAAGGTAAAGCATTACAGGAATAGCCAAAGCAAGCAGACAAAGCAGCAGCTTTTTGAAAAAATCTCCAATTTCAACTCTCATCCTAGTATCCGATCACTCCATCCAGTCTGAAGTCTGATGCCTGACATATTTTTTTTACCACGCGAAGCTTTGCACTTCTGGACGGACTGTTAGTTTTTATTTCTTCTTCAGAAGGGCAGACTGGTTTACGGGTAAGGATTTCTGCACACTCTTTTCCGCCGCATCTGCACTGAGCAACTTCCGGCGGGCAAACACACTGTTTTCCCAAATTTCTGAAGTAATTTTTTACAATTCTGTCTTCAAGCGAATGAAAGGTAATAACTCCCATTTTTCCGCCCACATTCAGACAGTTAAATGCATTATGAAGAGCCTGTGGAAGGCGTTTAAGTTCACCATTAACTGCAATACGAAGAGCCTGGAAAGTTCTTGTTGCAGGATGAATCTGTCCGTAGCGGTAATTTGCAGGAACTGCATTCCAGATAATTTCTGCAAGATTTTTTGATGATTCGATTTTACCGCCGTTACGGGCATCGCAGATTGCTTTTGCAATGCGGCGGCTGAGTTTTTCTTCACCATAAAGGTAAATTAAATCTGCAAGCTTTTCTTCTGGAAGATTATTTACAAGGTCAGCCGCAGATTCACCTGCATTTTCATTAAGGCGCATATCAAGCTTTTCATCATAACGGAAAGAAAAACCACGCTCAGATTTTTCATAATGAAATACAGAAATTCCAAGATCAAAAAGAATGATATCAGGCTTTTTGAAATCAGAAGGATAATCTGCATAAAAATCCTGAAACCAGCCGCTGTAAAAATGAACGCGATCTCCAAAAGGTGCAAGGCGTTCTTTAGCACGAGCCTGAATTACAGGATCAGCATCAAGACAGTTAAGTTCAAGATTTGGAAATTTTGTTAAGAAATTAAAAGAATGGCCGCCCTCCCCCGTAGTTGAATCAACCATAACGGCATGATTTTCGTACGGTTCCCCCAACGGCGCCAGATATTCGAGACATTCATTCAAAAGAACAGGTGTATGAACAATTTCCAACTTTCTTACTTCCAAACCCAAACTTTTTAGAAGGTGATATCACTGAATTCTTCCATTGCTTCCTGGAAAGATTCAGAGCTTTCATCTTCGCACTTTTTATATTCAGCAGAATCCCAAAGTTCTATATATTTTGAAATACCCAAAACAGTACAGTCCTTTGAAAGCCCTGCATATTCGCGCAAGCTCTGTGGGATAGAAAGTCGTCCGTTTTTATCAAACTCAACTTCCTGGGCTGGTGCAACAAAGTGACGGACAATCTGTCTGTCTTTAGATTTCATCATTGAAGCATTACCCATCAGTTTTGTCTGAAAAGATTCCCATTCTTCCGTAGTAAAAAGCCATAAGCAGCGTTCTGAACCTTTAGTAACAATAAGTACATTCTGATTTACAGCCGTTCTCAGTTTAGCAGGAAATGAGAGACGTCCTTTTTCATCGATTGTATTATTGTATTCACCAGTTAATAGATTCATACCCACTTAACACCACTTTTTACCACTTTTTCCCACTTATCTATCATTTTATACCAAAATTTCCTAAAGTCAATCCATTTTTTTACCGATAATTTAGAAAAATAATCTTTTTTTATAAAAAATACTTAATGTCAATTTACTAAAAATATTAATAGCAAAACCATGTCTAATTTCAGCGTTCTAAATGAAAGCAGTCTGCACAATACATTAAAAAAACTTTACGCATACCAGACAGACGGCAGCACTGAAGTAGAAAAATTCGGTCACATTTACGACATAATCACAAAAGACGGCGAAGTAATCGAAATTCAGAATAAAAACCTTAAACAGCTCTATCCAAAAATCAAAGATACTTTAGAAAAAGGATTGAAAATTAAAGTTGTTCACCCGGTTGTTATAAGAAAAAACATTGAATTAAAAGACAAAGACGGAAATATTATTAAAAAGAGCCGCAGTTCTAAGAAAGGCTCGGTTTACGACATTTTCAGGGAAGCAGCCGGAATATCCCCTATTCTCTTTGATAAAAATTTTACACTTGAAGTTCCGGAAATTAACATCACAGAAATAAGAATTAAAGAAGAAACTGAAGTTCAGTCAAAAAATAAAAAAAGAAGATTCAAAAAAGACTGGAATAAAATTAACAAAAAACTGGACGAAATAAATAAGATTCACACCTTTAAAACTGCAGATAATTATCTTGCACTTCTGCCAAAAAAACTTCCGGATGAATTCTGTGCAAAAGATATCGCAAAACATTTAAAAGAAGAAAAACTATGCCTTGCAAGAATTTACAACAATTCAAACCTTATAATCTGGTTTCTAAAAAAGGTAGAACTTATTACTCAAACAAAAACAGAAAATAAAAGTCATTACTACAAAAAAGTCATTAAGGCATAAAAAAAGCGGCTCGAAAGCCGCTTTCTAATTCAAGGTTTATATTACCAGTTATCTACCATATCATCTTCATCATGATTTTCGATATCGTACAAGTCTGTTACGGCTCTCAAATCATCAAGATACATATAGAACTTACCTTTTGCCTGAACCGGATTACAGTCTACACGGAAACCGATAATTCTAAGTCCAGGTTTATCTCCAAAGTAAGCATTACTCTGAACAATTCCGTGTTCTCCATCAGGACTTGGAGGAACTACACAAGTAAGTTTTTTCCAGCCACTGAAGCCGAGGTTACCAAGGTAAAGTTCAAAATTACTTCCAAAGTAATCCTGTACAAGAACGTACATATCATGAGACTGGTTACGTCCACAAACCCACAAAGAAATTGTCTTTACAGTTCCTTCGATTGGCATAGGTCTTCCAGACTTGATTGTGAAAGAGTTGATACCACGGCGGAAGAAAGAAACTTTTACACCGTAAACCTGTGTATCTTCATCTTCTTTTCCTTCATCTTCTTCCAAAGGTTCCTTCATGATTGGGCTACCCTGGAAAAGACGTCCGGCAATTACACCATCATCAGATGAAATATGAACATTCCATGAACCTTCACGCTCAAACTTATCTACAGATACTTCGCGCAAAGATGCCATTGCTGAATCAGCACCAACATTCTCTGGATCTGGCTCACCCAAACTATTGTTCTGGGCAAATGAAATTCCAGCAAATAAAACTGCAACTGAACAAAGAGCTAACAACTTTTTCATTATTCACCATCCTCAACTTCATCACTGCTGTCAGAATCAGTTGTACTTCCGAATACATCACGAAGGTCATAACCATCATAAATATCAGAAAGAGTATTTGTTGTATATTTAAGTTCATCAAAGAAAATTGCGTAATCATCAACGAACTCACCAGCATCAGAACGAATTCTGAATCCTACAAATGTCATGTTAGGAGGACCTGAACGAAGTTTAGAATGCTGACAGAGCCAGCCAGGAATCTTAACTACTACGTTCTTCCATCCTGCAAATGCAAGGCTTCCAACCTTAAGAACATGAACTGTACCGTTTGCATCGCGTACAAGCATCTCAAGGTAATAATTATAGTTTGCACCCCATACCCAGAAATCTACTGTATTAACAGTACCCTGGAATACAGGTTCAAAATTCTTTCCATCTTTTACAGGGAAAACTTCAAACCAGTTATCTCCCTTACGTTTGTATGAAACCTGAACGCCAAGACACTTGCGCTCGCCATCCATACCACGTTTAAGAACTGCCAATGAATTTGAAATACCATTAAAATATTCCAACTTAGGAAAACCATCTGCAACAAAGCGGCTGGCCTGTACATCCCATTCCCAGCTGTATTTCTGTCCGGCATACAGATAATCCTGTGCGCCAACAGAATCAAAATCGTCCATCAATACTGTAGCAAGACTTTTGGCACTTGGCTGACTGAAAGCAGGTAAACCAATGACAAAAAAACATGCAAGACCAACTAAGACTTTAAGTCCCCTTTTCATGCAATACTCCTTGAATCTTATATCATTCCGATATGGACATTAACGCCCCATTTGTATTATCGGCATAATATCACAAATTAATTACTAATTAAATTATATTTTCTATAATTATCTTTGTCAAATATAAAAAAATCTATCTATATAAAAAACTTTCATTGAACAAAATCACGGTTAATTTTATAATGCAGTAAATAAAACTCGGGCATTATATGCCTAAAGAAAGGAAGTAATATGGCTAACGTTAATTACAAAGATCTTGGTCTTGTAAACACACGCGATATGTTTGCAAAGGCTATGAAAGGCGGATATGCAATTCCAGCATTCAACTTCAACAATATGGAACAGATGCAGGCTATCATCATGGCTTGTGTTGAAGCAAAATCACCTGTAATCCTTCAGGTTTCAAAAGGTGCACGCGCTTATGCAAATGCAAACATCCTTCGTAACATGGCTCGCGGTGCTGTAGAATATGCACACGAACTCGGATGTGATATTCCTATCGCTCTTCACCTTGACCACGGTCCAAACTTTGAAGTAGCAAAAGACTGTATCGATAACGGATTCTCATCAGTTATGATCGACGGTTCTGCTCTTCCTTACGATGAAAACGTAGCTCTTACAAAGAAAGTTGTTGAATACGCTCACGCACACGATGTTACAGTAGAAGCTGAACTTGGTGTACTTGGTGGTGTAGAAGATGATGTTGCTGCTGAAGAATCAAAATATACAAAACCAGAAGAAGTAATCGACTTCACATCAAAAACAGGATGTGACTCTTTGGCTATTTCTATTGGTACATCACACGGACGCTGTAAGTTCACTCCAGAACAGTGTACACGTACTGCTGACGGTGTTCTTATTCCACCTCCATTGGCATTCGACGTACTCGAAGCTATCGAAAAGAAACTTCCTGGTTTCCCAATCGTACTCCACGGATCTTCTTCAGTTCCTGTAGAATACGTAAAAATCATCGAACAGTTCGGCGGAAAAATCCCTGACTCAGTTGGTATTCCAGAAGAACAGCTCCGCAAGGCTGCTAAATCTGCAGTTTGCAAAATCAACATCGACTCAGACGGACGTTTGGCTATGACAGCTGCTATCCGCCGCCACTTTGTTGAGCACCCAGGTGACTTCGACCCACGTCAGTACCTCACACCAGCCCGCGACGAACTCAAGAAGATGTACATGCACAAATGTACAGACGTTCTCGGTTCAGCTGGACATGCGTTGGACTAAGCCGATAATAGCAGAACCGTTAAAAACCGAGCTGCGACAGCGGGTCGGTTTAGGTTCTACATGAAAACGGCTCAAGCTCCAAGACTAGCGAGGAGCCGATAATCGAAAATCCGTTAAAAAATGTTGTACGACAGTGCAACATTTTAGGATTATCGATAAAATGGCTCGCTCCGAGACTAGCGAGGAGCGCCAGCGGGTAATAACCTGCTAAGTGCATAAAAAAGACCGCTTCTTTTGAAGCGGTCTTTTCATTTACCCCGACAGTTTTTAAACCTTAAACTGTCCTATCTGCTCGCCGATTTCGGCAATAGATTCGTTCATTCTGGAAGAAATTTCGTTCAGGGCAGAACCGGTTTCGTTGATTTTCTTAGCACCAACAGACATTTCGTTCATACCGTTTGTCATTTCTGAAGTTGCATGCTGCAAAAGCTGAACTTCCTTCAAAATCATCTTATTACCTTCTGCCATTTCACTTGAAGCAGTACGAACCTCGCCCGTAGAGTCATTCATATTATGAAGGGCATCGGTAATCTGCTTAGAACCGGCATTCTGCTCTTCCATAGCAGACTTAATCTGAATAACAAGAGCATCTGTCTCTTCAAGTTTTACAGAAACCGTTTCAAAAGCAACGCTGGTTTCGGTACTTGCACTAACAACTTCATTGATAGACTCTTTGATATTGTTAAGCTGAACTCCGATAGTCTTAGACTGAGCCGTAGAAGTTTCAGAAAGCTTACGGATTTCATCAGCTACGACAGCAAAACCCTTACCGGCTTCTCCTGCGTGAGCAGCTTCAATTGCGGCATTCATGGCAAGAAGGTTTGTCTGGCTTGCGATATTTGCAATTGCAACGTTTGCTTCCTGCAGCATCTGAGACTGACTTTCAATCTGAGTAATACGTTCGCTGACGGCACGAAGTTTATCAATTCCCACCTGAGAATTTGAACGCAAATCATTGAAAGAACGGGCCATCTTATCCATTGACTGATTAACAGAAGAAATATTTCCTATCATCTCTTCTACAGCCGCAGAAGCAGAAGTAACACCCCTAGACTGGCTTTCAATCATATGTTCAAGAGATTCGATATTTGACGCAATTTCGTTTACAGCGCCGGCAGTCTGATTAACACTCTGAGTCTGGCCATCAATCTGATTACGCATTGATTCGATATTAGCAATAATCTGAGTAATTGAACTTGCGGTATCGGTTACGCTGGAAGACATAGTTTCGCCTACACTACCAAGATTAAGATTAGAATCCTTAAGACTTGAGATAATTGACTGCAGCTTTGCAGTAAAGGCATTAAAGCCCTTTACAACGTTTCCGATTTCATCTTTTGTCTTTATTTCAATTCGCTTTGTAAGGTCGGCATTTCCGCTTGCAATTTCAGTAATTGCGGCTTCCAGAGCCTTAAGAGGTTTAAGACTGATGGTAATAACACCAAGGCTTAAAATACATGCAATAATAAGTATAATCAGGGTTGCGGTAACCATAGAAATCGCAATTCTTTTTATAAAGCCGAAGAATTCATCATAAGGAGCCATACAGAAAACCGCCCAATCGCATTTACCGCCTACAGGACGATAAGAGGCAACCATAATTTTCTTTCTCCAGGGCTCAAAGAAGGTTTTATAAGTAACTTTTCCGGCCATAGCCTCAAGAATAGCTTCCTGCATGGCGCCGCTTGTATCATTTTTAAGAATCTGACCTTTTTCCACATAAGCCACATCAGAATCGGCAACAGTACGGCCGGTTTTCATATTGATGACAAAAGGATGACTTTCCTTTCCTATTTTCATATCCATACAAAGCTGAGAAAGAGCCGCTGCGTGATAAACGGCACAAATTACACCACTTATGCGGCCATTCTGAAGGCTGCGGACAGGAACTGAATAGAACATCAGAAGCTGGTTATTTACACTTGAGATTGCAGGATCGGAAATAAAATACTTACCCGCCATAGCCTGCTTAAAATAATCACGGTTAGAAAAATCAAGAACCCGACCATCAGCGGTTACACTTTTTCCATCCTCACCGTAAAAAGCAATATTTTCATAGCGGGAATCAGTTTCCGCAATTTTTGCTATCTGACGGCTTTTTTCGGAAGCTGCAATATTATCATCTTTTATAAATTCAAGATTTGCAATTCCTGAAAGCATATGGAAAACCTTTTCATTTTCCAGCCTCATCTGATTTGCAACATTTTCCGCAATACCGGTAATTGACTGCTCTACAGAAGATTCAAGCGCCGGTTTTGACATAGAACTTTCCATTACTGAAAGTATTGCATTTGAAACAACTATGATTCCAATTAAAAGAATCATAAGCTTTGTTTTTAAACTTGAAAATTTCATGAGTACCCCTGTGTAAGGCGGCCGATAAAAACCACCATTGTTCTATAGCAAAAATAAAACCGTCCTGTTCATAATGAAAAAGACGGTTTTATTATAATAGAATTCTATATCCGTTTAGTATTTTTATCAATAAAAATTTTATAAACCAAAAGCTGTCGCACGGTCATTTACCAGAGGAATACGGCAAAGTTCAGAATCACCTACGCTGATTATAAGCAGTCCAAGAGGCTGTCCTGCTTCGTGTTTTTTGATGAGTTCCGAATGACGGGGAAGAATAGAAGTGACTTTTACAAGTCCACGGCACTGGTCAAGATTTTCACCTGCGATAAACGGAATTGTTACAGCATCATCCCAGGCCGGCACAAGATTTAAGCCCATGCCTTTTATAAAGAAGGATTTTACAAAAATTGATTTGTATTCGGCCGGGATTTGATAATCAAAAAAGTTTGCAAATGCCCACTCCATAAGTTCTGTACCGTCGTGAACACGGCCGGCCTGACCTTCAGCAGTATTTGTACCCTGACCGCGCATTGTAACTGAGATAAAGCGGGTACCATTGCGTTCAGCAGTAAGGGAAAGATTATAGCCGCTTTCATCTATATATCCGGTTTTAAGACCGTCTGTTCCCTGCAATTTTCCTAAAAGTGGATTTGTATTTTTCTGATAAATTGGCATGGTAATATGCTTTGGTAAGCCTTGAGAAAAATCCTGGGCAGCAGGAACATCTCCGGGCGCAAGATTCTGCTCTTTTGGATAGGTAAAATCGCGGACAGAATGATAACGTTTAAGGGAATCAGGATGATTTAATAAATATGAGCGGCTGAAGGCGGCCATTTCTGAAGCGGTAGTTCTGTTATTTTCTGAATAACCGGAAGATTCTTCAAACCAGGTATTAGGAAGATTTAAAGATAAAGCAATATTGTTCATGCACTCGACAAAAGCTTCCATATTTCCGCAGATGGTATAGGCAAGAGCATAGGCGGCATCGTTTCCGGAGCAGATTGAAAGACCAAGGAGAAGTTCTTCAAGAGTTACCCTCTGCCCTTCTCCAAGAAACATCAGGGATGAATGAGGAGGCATATTGCAGGCCCAGCTTTCAGCAGGGAGAGGAATAAAGTCGTCATAAGAAAGTCTTCCGGCAGCAACTTCTTCTTCAACTACATACATGCAGAAAAGTTTTGTCATGCTGGCAGGAGGAATAACTTCGTCTGCATTCTTCTGATAAAGGATACATCCGTTTGAGGCGTCAATTAAAATTGCAGATTCAGCGCCGACATCAAGATTACGGGCGGCTAAATTATACGGAAGAGGCTTTATAAGCTGATACTGGGACGCGTAGCGGGTCTTAAGCTGAGTCTGTAACAAAAGCTCCTGGTCTGCGGTGAGGACAGGGGCAGAGGTAAGCTTTGCAAACTGATTAGCTCGGATTGCAGCAAAAAGGACAAAGCTGATAAGGAGGAGGATGCCTAAAACCCTAAGGCGGACTGCAAATTTTTTATGAGGATTTTCGGGTAATGAGTCGGTAAAAGTTTTGGGAGTAATATTGCCGGTAATCATCTTTTTAAAATCCTATGCTAGGCACGTGCACTGCGGTTCTGTAAAAGAAGATCTGCAAGGACAAGCTGAGTCATGGCTTCGACAACCGGAACGATTCGCGGACAGAGGCAGACGTCGTGGCGGCCCTGAATCTGAAGCGGGTGATTTTCAAGGCTGTCGTTTTCGCGGCGGACTGTATTCTGAGGCTTAAAAATGCTTGGAACAGGCTTTACGGCAAGACGGAAAATAATTTTATTTCCGTTTGAAATGCCGCCTAAGATTCCTCCGGCGTGGTTAGTGTCAAAAAGGGGCTGACCATTTTCTGCGTGCATTGAGTCGTTGTTACTACTGCCATTTGAGCGGGCAGCGTCAAAACCGTCACCAAATTCAATTCCTTTTACAGCTCCGATTGAAAGCATGGCGTGGGCAAGAAGAGCGTCCAGCTTATCAAAAACAGGCTCGCCAAGACCTGCAGGACAGCCTTCTACCAGGCATTCAATAATTCCGCCGGCAGAGTCACCCTGAGAACGGAGTTTTTCTATTGCTTCATTCATTTTAAGGGCGGCTTCTGAGTCCGGGGCGCGGAGAGGATTTTTTTCAATTTGAGAAAAGTCGCGGGCAGTCGCCTTGATTCCGGCCGCTTCGATTGTGTAAGCGGTAACCTTAATGCCGGAAAGAGAAGTAAGGCTTGCGGCAACGGCACCGGCTGCAACCCGGGCTGCAGTTTCGCGTCCGCTTGAACGGCCGCCGCCACGGTAATCGCGGAAGCCGTATTTTGCGTCGTAAGTAAAATCGGCGTGTCCCGGACGGTAGGTATCTTTAATATTTGAATAATCGCCTGAATGCTGTGAGGTATTACGGATTAAAAGGGAAATCGGGGTGCCGGTTGCGCGGCCTTCAAAAACGCCGGAAAGGATTTCTACTTCATCGGCTTCTTTACGGGCGGTTATAGAAGCATTTAAGCCCTGCTCTCCCCAGGCACCGGGTCGGCGACGGTTTAAGGAGGCTTGAATAAAATCGCGGTCAATTTTTACCCCTGAAGGGCAGCCGTCAATCACGCAGCCAAGGGCAGCTCCGTGACTTTCACCAAAAGTTGTAACTCTAAAAACCGAACCAAAGGTATTTCCTGACATATTTTCCTCACTTTTATAATTTGCGAACGTAGTGCTAAAAACTCACGCCGAAGCTTCCTGAAAAATAATATTTATTTTTTGTTGCGTTATATGCAAGTCCCATACTGATTGCCGGAAAAGCAAGACCGGAAAAATAAACTTTTGAGCCAACGTTGAAGCCCTGACAGAACAAAAGACTGTCATCAAATTCCTGGGCAAAAACAAACTCATAGTTTCCGTAAATGGAAATTGTTCCGATTTTTTCATGCTGAAAAAGGGCAAACTCAAGACCGGAAGAAGCACCTGCAATTTTGGGGGTCGAAAAGTTATCATGCAGGATTGTAACGGCTCCACTGCCCTTCTGAAGATAGTCTGTTATAAGACCGTCGAAAACAATTGCTGCGCCGGAAAGAATATTAAGTCTGAGTTTTGGAAAAATGGGCTGCTGAAGTTTAATGGAAGCTGACAGGGCTTCTGCAAGATGAGCTTTTGTATCTATATTAATTCTGCCGTTCAGACCAAAAGAAGTTTCTGAAAGAAATACTCCGTTCCAGTTCTGATCTGAAATTTTCCAGCCGCCGCTAAACCCGAATTTGTTTCTGTGATAGGCATCCGGATGAATGTCTGTATCGTATGGGAAAAAGCCGTTATAGGTAAGCCCCAAGTCAAGATTGTTATAGCGGTTAAGTTTCAGAAGAAGGGAGCCTCCAAGACTTGCGTGAAAATTTTCGATTTTTAAGATTTCATCGCCATCTGAATTTTTGATGTATGAATCCCGCTTGCCGGTTGAGGCAAAAATACTGAAGCCTGGAGTTCCGATTTTTGGAGCATGTGAATAAAGGCCTAAAAGCATTGTATTATCAGGCGACCATAGAAGGCCTGAAACAAAGTTATCTTTCTGACCGCCGGCATTCATATCCATTATAAAGCCACCCAGCATAAAACCTGAGGATGAAGAATACATTGCAAAAGGAAGTGGGATAAAGGTGATTTTTTCTTTTACGATGACATTAAGTTCGACAGAACCGCCATCTGCAAAGAATGAGGAAAATTCAATAGAAGAAAAAAGATTCATTGCCTGTAAATCTGATTCCAGGTCATTTTTACATTTTGAATTATAGGGTCTTCCGATATAGGATTTGAAGGAATCCTGCATAAAAGACTCATTAGTTCGTTTTAAGCCTGTAAAAGAGATTTTTGAGATTAGGGAGTCGTCCTGATTTGGAAGGGATTCCGAAGGAGCGCCTGCCCTGGAAACTTGGGAAGGGGCGCTTTCGTTCGGGTTGAGATTTTGACCATGCGCGACTGAGGATATCATCATTAATATAGAAAAAAGAAGAAAAAATCTGCGTGCCAAGATTTCAACCCCGTTTCAGAAATTTAATTTTACTTAATTTATTCAATATAATTGAATTAACCTTAAAAATATAATACTATTTTGCAAAGAAAAATTCACCTACCGGGTGAAAATCTACATTTTGAGGGATACCAGAATGAACATTTTTAAGGGTGCTTTTACGGCGCTGATTACGCCGATGAACAGTGATGGTTCAGTTGACTACGAGGGCTTCAGAAAAAATGTCAAATTCCAGCTTGAACAGGGAATTGACGGTCTTGTGCCACTTGGAACCACTGCAGAAACTCCTACTTTGGACGAGCGTCCAGGTCAGGAAGAGGACAAAATTATTGAAATCGTATTTGAAGAAGTACGTGCCTTTGAAAAAAAATCTGGTAAAAAAATCCCTGTAATTTTGGGTGCTGGTTCAAACAACACCCGCGATGCAGTTATCTACTGTGAACGCGCAAAAAAAGCCGGAGCTGATGCGGCTCTGGTTGTAACTCCTTACTATAATAAGCCATCTAAAGAAGGCATTTTCCGCCACTTTGAGGCTGTAAGCAAGGTTGGAATTCCAATCATCGTTTACAATATTGCAGGCCGTACAGGTCTTAACATTCCTACTGATTTGCTGGCCCGCATTGCTGAGCTTCCTAACATTGCCGGTGTAAAAGAGGCAAGCGGTTCTGTTGCTCAGATGATGGAAGTTATCGGTCAGGTTAAGGCTAAGAAGCCGGACTTTGCTGTATTGAGCGGTGATGACGGACTTACTTTGCCATTGATTGCGGCTGGCGGAGACGGTATTATTTCCGTAGCTTCGAACATGATTCCTGCTTTGATGCACGATCTTGCTGCGGCTGGTCTTTCGGGTGACTTTGCTAAAGCCCGCGAGATTCACTATCGTCTTGCCCCATTCTTCAAGGCTGAGTTCTGCGATGGTAACCCTTCTTCTATTAAATACGCTATGAACGTAAAAGGAATGGCTGCCGGCGCTTTGAGACTGCCTCTGGTTGAGGTAAATGATGCAGCTAAAAAACAAATTGAAGCTGCAATTAAAGAGTGTGATTTATAGGAGAAACTGATATGGCAGATAAGATTAAAGTTGGTGTACTTGGCGCTACTGGTATGGTTGGTCAGCGCTATATTAAGCTTTTGGAAAACCACCCATGGTTTGAAGTTTCTTACGTTGCAGCAAGCCCTCGCTCGGCTGGAAAACCTTACTGCGAGGCTGTAAAAAACCGCTGGCTTATTGGAGCAGAAATTCCTGCCGGCGTCGCAAACCTTATTGTAGAAGATGCAAATGACGAAAAGAAGGCTTTGGGAAAATGCCAGTTCGTTTTCTCTGCTTTGGAAATGGGAAAAGACGAAATCAAGGCTCTGGAAGCTGCTTATGCTGCTGAAGGAATCCCTGTAGTTTCAAATGCATCTGCTAACCGCTGGACAGATGATGTTCCAATGCTGGTTCCGGAAATCAACTACTCTCACCTTGACGTTATTGCAGAGCAGAAAAAACACCACGGCTGGGACAAGGGCTTTATTGCAGTAAAACCTAACTGTTCACTTCAGACATACATGATGCCTCTTCACGCTTTGATTCAGGCAGGCTACCCTGTAAAGAGAATGATCGTTACAACTTTGCAGGCTACTTCTGGCGCAGGCTATCCTGGTGTTGCATCCTTTGACATGATTGATAATATCGTTCCATTTATTGGCGGCGAGGAAGAAAAGACAGAAAAAGAATGTCTTAAGATTTTGGGAAGCGTAAAAGACGGAAAGATTGAAAACGCAAACTACCCTATTGTTTCTTCTACATGTACACGTGTTCCTGTTGTAGACGGACACACAGCATGTGTAAGCCTTGAGTTTGATTTGCCTGATGACAAAAAACCAAGTCTTGAAGAAATCGAGCGCGTTTGGACAAGCTACACTTCAGTGCCACAGGAATTGAAACTTCCTAGCGCACCAGAGCATCCAATTGTTGTACGCCACGAAGAAAACCGTCCTCAGCCACGCCGTGACCGCGAAACAGAAAAAGGTATGGCATGTGTAATCGGACGCCTCCGTCCATGTAACGTATTCGACGTTAAGTTTGTAGCACTCAGCCACAACACAAAACGCGGTGCAGCCTTGGGTGGTATTTTGAATGCTGAATTGCTTAAGGCTAAAGGTTTCTTATCGTAGATTCGTTAAGAAAAATTGCGAAAACTTGGAGCAATTTTTTAGAATCTACCTATAAAATGAAGAAGCGGACATTCCTGCAGGAGTGCCCGCTTTTTTTTGTTTTACACCTCAAAATCCAGGCAGGTACGGCTGGCGGTGAAAGGACGAACTTTTCCGTCGGCAACGGCTACGTGGAGGGGGTGGCTGGCATATACTTTGAGTGCATCAGCCGATTCAAAGGTAGAATCCAGCATGAGATCTGCATTTGATGAAGAAAGGCGTCCGTCAGCATTTACTTTTATGTCTATAAGGCCGGGGATTTTTCCTTTAAGAGCTTCAAGGTCTGTTTTAATTTCGGATTTTACGCGGGATTTTTCTTCCTCGCTCATTTCTTTTAGTGTCCATAAGATAATGTGTTTTACCATTTGAGATTTTTCCTTTATGATTTTGGGTATGAAAAAGATTTTTATTCTGGCAATTATTCTAGCACTTTTTTCGGGCTGTGTATCTAATAAAACAAGTCCTGTTGATAAAAAAGCGGCTGGCAAAACTGAAATCATCACCGTTACGGGCGGAGACATTCAGGGGATTTTGAATAAGGACGGTTCGGTTGAGATTTTTGCGGGCATTCCTTTTGCAGCTCCCCCAGTGGGAGACTTACGCTGGAAGGAACCTCAGGACGTTATTCCCTGGGAAGGTATTTTGCAGGCAGACCATTTTGCGCCGATGGCTATGCAGAATCAAACTAACTGGTTTTATAATATTTTGTTCAATTTATATACGCATCAGAAGACAAGCCGAACTTACAAGGCTCATATGAGCGAGGACTGTCTTTATCTGAATGTGTGGAGACCGGCAAAAGCTTCTGAAACTCCCCTTCCCGTGCTGGTTTATGTGCACGGAGGAGCCCTGACCGGAGGACAGAGCTGGTACGAAAATTATGACGGGGAGAATCTCTGTAAGAGCGGAATTATTGTAGTGACCATTGCCTACCGGGTGGGCATTTTCGGCTACCTGGCAGATTCCCAACTTAGGGAAGAAAGCCCTTACAGGACAACAGGAAACTATGGCCTCTTAGACCAGATAAAAGCCCTGGACTGGGTCTGCAAAAATATAAGTGCCTTTGGGGGTGATGCAAAAAACATTACGATTGCAGGGGAATCCGCGGGGTCATCATCAGTTAATGCGCTCTGTGCCAGCCCTTTGACAAAGGAAACCTTCAGACGAGCCATAGGGGAAAGCTCTTCGATTGTAGAGGAGACTCCGCCCCACACCTTCCGCACGATGGAAGCGGCCCTCAAAATGGGAGAAGACATCAAAAAGGAATTCGGAGTAAAATCTGTGGAGGAACTCAGAAAGATTCCGGCAAAAAAACTTTTGAAAAGTCGTTTTGTAAATAATTCGATGACGGTGGACGGCTACGCGCTTGTTGAAATGCCTTTTGAAACTTACAAAAAGGGGGCTAACCACGAACAAGCGCTTTTGAACGGCTTTAATAAAACTGAAGCCAAGGCATTTACATTTTTTACCAAAGTGACAATGAAAAATCTTGCTGAACTTCTGGGCGGAACTTTTGGAGATAGAACGGAAGAATTTCTACAGGCGCATCCTGTTAAGACAGACAAGGAAGCAAAGGCTTTGTATGACGATGTTTTTGCGGCAGTATGTTTTACAAGGCCTCATCATGAATGGACAAAGGCTGTGGCGGCTCAGGGGCGACCGGTATGGGAATACTATTTTACTCAGGAAAACGGAGAAATCGGGTCAAATCATTCGGGTGAGCTGATTTATGCCTACCGCAATGTGCCGAGAAGAAAAACCTATACAGAGCGGGATTATGAAATTGAAAATATTATGAGCTCTTATTGGGTAAACTTTGTAAAGACGGGAAATCCAAACGGTAAGGATATGAAGGGGCAGGAGCTGCCGGTCTGGGAGGAAAGCTCAGCCAGCGGCGGAAAGCTTTTGGAAATCGGGGAAAAGTGCGGAATGAGGGAAGATCCTTATGTGGGGATTTACGAATTTCTGCGTTAGCGATGTGAAGCCCCGCAGTTCCGAAGCGCAAGCGAAGGAATGAGCCGAAGAGGCGAAGGGCGAAACGTAGCGACCCGAGCGAAGCGAGGGGAACGCCCTACTTTTTAGCAACAATAACACAGGTGGCGGCATACTCGTCGTAGGGGGCACCTTCCCAGTTACCGTAAACCTTCGCAGATTTGAAACCGTATTCCAGGATTTTGTCGCGGAGTGTGGTTGCGGGGTAAAGACGCTGGATAAAAGTGTGGTCTACGACAGGAACGGCGGCAGGATTTTTTGCTAGGTCTGTGTCTGCAGGATAAAGAGTCCAGTGGGAGCGGAGGCCTTCCCAGTCGCCGGTGACGCTGAAATCGGTGACAACCTTATAGCCGGCGCGGTCGAATTCCTCGCCTTTTGTAAAATAGAGGGCTGCAATTTCGCGGGTGGTACCTTCAAAAATAAAAGTTCCGCCCGGGCGGACACAGTCGCACATATTTTTAAGATAAAGCATATCTTCTTCGATTGTGTCGCAGTAGCCGAAAGAGGTGTAAAGGTTTACTGCACAGTCAAAGGCAGCAGGGCGGCACCACTTACGCATATCGGCTTTTATAAAATCAATTTCTACGCCTTCATCGCGGGCAGATTCAGCAGCAGTATCGAGTTCTGCCTGGATAATATCAGTGCCGGTTACCTTAAGCCCCAGGGCTGCCAGTTCAACGCTGATTCGGCCTACCCCGCAGCCTGCATCAAGAATAGTATCGCCTTCATGAAGGGCTGCAAGCTTCATTACACGGTCGGCAATTGCGGGAGCTTCCTGCCAGTGAGCCTCGTCAAACATAATGGGACCGTAATTTTTCCAGAAATCTTCAGATTCAAACCACTCCATAAGAACCTCCAGAGCAAAACATTTATTTCTTTAATATAAATACTTGCTTCCGGTCGTGTAGCGTGGTTCAAAATCGCGCGATATCGCGCTACACGCTGGTTGTGGCATAGTAACTATTGAACCGGTCGCTTTCGCGACCTCCACAACCATAGTCTTTTTGCCCCACGCTCCACTCCCTCTCGCAAGTCCTTACTAAATATAGATTGATTTGTTCTATATGTCTCCTACTTACACAAAGTCACATAAGTCTTGCCTGCGCCGCCATCCTCTGCCGGGGCATATTCAAAATCGGCAACTGCTGGACTGTGGGAAAGATAGTCGCGCACGGCCTGCTGCAAAACGCCGTTACCCTTTCCGTGAATTACGCTGAAATGGTCAAAATTATTCAGCACGCATAAATCTATCTGACGCTCAAGAGCCTTTACTGCCTCATCAGCATACATTCCAAGAAGACGAAGCTCGTAAACCGGACGGGAACCCTCTTTTTCTACAATAACATTATCACCGTATTCATAAACGTTAGGCGCCATATCAACGCTGTAAGAAGCTTTAAGCTCGCTGGCACCGGCATCCTGAACCAGAAGCAAATCCTTTTCCTTCATGGTCATTTTTATGCTGCCAAACTGCACCTGCCAGACGCCTTTTTTAGAGGCAGCTGTAATTACTCCGCTGTTTCCTCCGTTCTTTGACTTTACGCTGGCTCCAATTTCGAAAACCAGACGAGGGGCAGCAGCATTTTTGACTGCCTTTGCATTAGGGCCGGTGCCTAATCCCCCGGCCGCGCCCTGCGCGGAATCATCTTCTGCTAGAGATGTCGCATTTTTAAGAGCCTCTGCAAGACTGAGTTTTTTCTTTGTATTTTTATTTGAAGCGGGATGCTTTCGCTTTTCCTTTGCTTTTTTAAGTTCTTCCGCAGCTTTTTCAAGCTCCTCGCCCTCGGCTTCAATCTTTTTATCAAGCCGGGAAACATTTTTTTCAAGATCAGAAATAAAGCCCTTTACACCAAGAGTTTTTTCGCGGGTAAGTTCGCCTTCCTTAATCTGACGGACAAGATTTTCCAGTTGCCGGCGGGAATGAACAAGAAAATCGTACATTTCCTGCTGCTTTCCGCTTTTGAGTTCATGCTCCTTACGGCGCAGTTCTACTTCTTTTTCGCGGAGTTTCAAATTGTTTTCTTCTATTAATTCTGCTTCGCGGCGGGCAGCGTTCTGCATTTTATCCAGTTCAAGGTGTTTCTGGTTCAGACCGCGGATAAGGGCCGAAACATCAGCCTGCTCGGTGGCAATATAGTCGCGGGCAGCACGGCAGATTTCCCGGGGAAGTCCCGATTTCTGGGCAATATCAAGCGCATGACTTTCGCCCGGAACTCCCATCAAAAGACGGTAAGATGGCGACAGGGTATTTGTGTCAAACTCAACACTGGCATTTACGCATGAGTCGTTTGTGTAGCCGTAATTTTTGAGGATGCCCTGATGGGTCGTCACAAGCACAAAACTTCCCTTTTCAATCAAGCGGTCGAGCACGGCCATGGAAATTGCGCTTCCTTCCTGAGGATCAGTTCCGCTTCCAAGCTCATCAAGAAGTATAAGGGTGTCGCTTTTAGCAGCATTAATTGCATGGGCAATATTTTTCATATGACCGCTGAAGGTCGAAAGACTCTGATCAAGGCTCTGGTCATCACCAATGTCGGCAAATACGTTAGAAAAAACAGGAAGCCTTGTACCCTCACCCGCAGGAAGAGGAAAACCCGACTGATTGAGCATGGAAAGAAGGGCAAAAGTTTTTAAGGTTACGGTTTTTCCGCCTGTGTTTGGTCCCGTAATAATGAGTACGCGTTTTCCGGTCATAAAGCGGAGATCAATCGGCACGCATTTTTCGCCAATAAGAGGATGGCGCGCCTGCAAGAGGAGAGGCGGCTCGCTTTCACCACATTTTTGCGCATAGATACATGAATGTTCCATTCCCCAGCGGGCAGCAGCAAGAGTGGTATCAAAAATCTTCATAAGAGGAAGGGTATCGCGGATTAGAGGAATTGAAGGCTGTAAATCTTCAGTAAGCTCAGTCAGAATACGCTTAATCACACTTTGAAGCTCGTATTCCTTTTGAATGAGTTCGTTACTGCAAAAAACAGCTTCTTCGGGTTCAATAAAAACCGTCTGGGCAGAAGCAGATACATCATGGATAATACCTTTGATTTTTGTCTGCTGACTTGCCTTTACCGCAAGCACCTGTCTTCCGCCGCGAAGAACCGGCACGCTGGATTCAAGCACAGAAGTGTATTTCTGATCGCCGGTAAACTTCTTCATTATATTTTTTATCTGGCTGTTCAGGCTGGCAATTTTTGAGCGGATTTCTGCAATTTCAGGAAGCTCCCGCATGTCGCCGTCTTTTGTAATAATCCTGAAAATCTTTCTGGAGGTTTCTGAAATATCAGGAAGCAGCTCCACCTGGGAAGCCAGAGTTTTTAAGTTGAGGGCTTCCTTATGATTTAAAACTGCCCCCTTTACATTTTCTGCGCTGCTACAGAAATCACCGAGAGCCTTTACCTGTTCAAGAGTAAGGCTTGCGCCCTTTGTTTTTATAATTGGAATAAGACCGTGAACAGGTCCCCAGGCAGAAAGCGGACTGCCCTTTACGGAAGAAAGATAATCCTTCCACTCACGGCTGCAGTTTTTATAAAACTCAATTTTTTTTGAATCTGTAAAAGGTTCGCGGTTTTGAAGGTCGTATTTTCCTTCTTGGCTAACGCAAAAAAGCGAGATTTCATCCCTGATTCTAAAATAATCTATTTCGGTAAGTGTTTTTTCGTTCATATTAATTGTGTGTTAAATAGTAAAATTAGTCTTCCCAGCTGCCGGTTTTAATTTCGTTGGAAATGCGCTGCCAGCTGTCATAGCGTTCAGCAGTAATTTTTCCCTCGCGTACAGCCTGAATAACGGCACAGTCCGGCTCACTGATATGAGAACAGCCAAGTCCGAATTTGCACTTTCCAATAAAAGGTTCGAATTCACGGAAATACATTGCCAGATCCTGTGATTCAATATCATCAAGTACAAAACGGCGGATACCAGGAGTGTCGATAATATGAGCCTTGCGTCCCTGAACGCCTTCCATTAAAGATTCATTCAGAGAAAGGTGGATTAAAGTTCCCTTGGTTGTTGTATGACTTCCCCGTCCATATTTTTTAGAAAGGCTTCCTGTTTTTAGTACGCAGGTAGAGTCCATTACGTTTATAAGGCTGGACTTACCAACGCCAGACTGGCCCACAAAAGCCGAAGTATGATTTTCCAGAAGTTCTGCAAACTCTGTCATTCCCTCGCCGGTTTTTGCAGAAAGTCGGAGTACCTTATAGCCCAAGTCTGCCCAGATAGAAAGTCGGCGGTCTATTTCTTCAAACTCTGCCTGACGTTCATCATTCTGCATCTTTTCGGCTAAATCATATTTATTGCAGACAATTACAGGAGTAATTCCCTGATGTTCTGCCTGAGCAAGGGCACGGTCTATAAAGCGGGGACGGAAAGGCGGTTCATCCGGAGTTGTAACAAGAATAAGATAATCAAGGTTACTTGCAAGAAGCTGAGGGCAGCGGCCTTTTACATTCCAGCGCAAAAAGGTATTTTTTCTAGGCAAAAGTGAAAGCACCTGGCCTTTTTCTTCATTGATAGGGTCTGGTTCTACTTCTACAAGGTCACCGGGAGCAAGAGGATTATAAAACTGCTTATCAGATTTTAAAACCTTGCCCTTAATCGTACATTGGCGCGTTATATCGTCATCGCATTCAACAGTAAAAAGATTGTTCGTTCCCGCCTGAACAGTTCCCTGCATTAAAAACCTCAAAAAAAATGATAATATATTTTACCATTAAAAGAGTGAAATATCTACATATATTAAAGCAGGGCTTGCGGTCGCCTGGCGTAATTAAAAACCGCGCAATAATGCGCTACACGTTATTTGTGGTAAAGAAACTATAGAACAGGTCGCTATCGCGACCATCACAAATAAAGTGTTTTTTAATTACGCCAGGCTCCCTCCGCCCGTTTTACATATACAAGCATTTTCCTACTCTAGATAATTTCTTTCTTTTGCTTTAAAATAAATCCCGGTGGGAAAATGGCATACGTAAAAAACTTATTCGATTCAAACTTTATTCAGTACGCGAGCTATGTAATTCGCGACCGTGCAATTCCAGAAATTACAGACGGACTCAAACCGGTTCAGCGCCGAATCTTGCACACACTTTTAAAAACTGATGACGGACGTTTTACTAAGGTAGCAAACGTTGTGGGAAAGGTAATGGCTTACCACCCTCACGGAGACGCTTCCATTTATACAGCCCTGGTAAACCTTGCCAACAAGGAGCTTTTTATCGACAAGCAGGGAAACTTTGGTAATATGCTGACAGGCGACGGTGCTTCGGCTCCCCGATACATTGAATGCCGCCTTAAGCCAATTACAAAGGACATTCTTTATAATCCTAAAATTACAAACTATATTCCAACCTACGACGGCCGCGACGAAGAGCCTGTAACCTTCCGCGCAAAGCTTCCACTCTGCCTTATTCTGGGTGCAGAAGGTATTGCCGTTGGTATGAGCACTTCAATTTTGAGCCACAATATTCACGAAGTTATTGATGCAGAACGCAAGTGCCTGCGCGGAGAAAAGTTCCAGCTTTATCCGGACTTCCCTACCGGCGGTCTGATTGACGTTTCAGACTATCAGGACGGACTTGGAAAAATCATCACACGCGCAAAACTGGACCTGAGCGATGAAAAGAAAATCGTAATAACAGAACTTCCATACGGCTCAACCACAGAAAGCCTTACAGATTCCATTGAAAAGGCAGCCAAAAACGGAAAAATCAAAATCGCTTCAATTCAGGACTACACTTCGGACAAAGTAAATATTGAAATCCGACTCCAGCGCGGAGTTTACACAAAGGATGTAGTGGATGCCCTCTACGCCTTTACCGACTGCGAACAGACCGTTTACTGCAATCTTCTTGTAATCAAAGACAACATGCCGGTTCAGATGACCTGTACCCAGGTAATCGAATATCATTCAAAGCAACTGTTGGGTGTTCTTAAGGACGAGCTTGAACTTGAAAAACGCGAACTCACAGAAAAACTTCACCTGCGAACAATCGAGCGCATTTTTGTTGAAGAGCGCATTTATAAGAAAATTGAAACTCAAAAAACAGAGGAAGGCGTTCTCAAGGCTGTAAAAGACGGATTCAAGCCATTTGCGGCAGAGCTTATCCGCCCGCTCACAGACGAAGACGTTGATCACCTTCTTAAAATCCCAATCCGCCGCATCTCTCTTTACGATATGAACAAAAACCGCCAGGAAGTTAAGGCAATCAACGACCGCATTAAGGAAATCAACCGCCTTTTGAAGCACCTTGTTGATTACGCAATCAGCTGGCTGGACGGAATTGAAGCAAAACTGGACGCCGCAACAACAAAACGCCGCACCCATCTTACAAACATCAAGACTGTGGACGTAAAAAAAGTTGTAAAACGCGATATGTCCCTCCACTACGACGAAAAATCCGGTTATCTTGGCGTAGAAGTTTCCGGCGGCAGCGAAATGCTGAAAGTAACCCCTTACGACAAGGTTCTCTACGTGCGAAAAAGCGGCATTTACTCAGTCAGTGAGTGCCCTAAAAAGATTTTCGTTGGTCCCGGCATGGCCTACTGCGGACTTGCCGACAAGGAAAGCCTTTCAAAGGTCCTCTTTACAATTTTGTACCGCGACCCGGAAACTCAGTACGTTTACATCAAACGCTGCAAGATTCCGTCTTACATCATGAACCGCGACTACTTCTTCGCCCCGGACGGCATGGAAGTTCTCCACATCGACACCCGCAAAACCTTCGCCTTCCAGCTCAATTACGTTAAAAAGCCAAAGGTTAAGATTTTGTCCGAAAAATTCAAGGCCGGAGATTACGAAGAGAAGTCGCTTAAGGCCAAAGGTGTAAGGGTTGCTGCCAAGGAAGTGCAGACAATTGAAGTGCAGACTGCAAAACCTGTGAATGGTGAGTTGCCGCTGTAATGGAAGTTCTAACTAAATACGTAAAATTCGAAGAAACAATAAAAGGTTCCCGCTTTCTTTCCGAGCTCATTCCCTGCAGCTCGCAGGCACAGGCTCGTGAAATTCTAAAAGCACAGAAGGCAAAATACGCCGACGCCACCCATGTAGTACACGCCTTTATTACCGGTAACGGCGCAGAAGTAAAAGGCATGAGCGATGACGGAGAACCTTCAGGAACCGCAGGCCGCCCTGCCCTGGACGTACTTTCCGGCCGGGGTTGCACAAACCTGATTCTTACTATTACCCGCTGGTTCGGCGGAACTCTGCTTGGCACAGGAGGTCTTGTAAAAGCCTACGGAAACGGCGCAAAAGGAGTAATTGCCGCTGCAAATGAAGAAGGCGCCTTCCAGCCCCTGGTGGCAAAAAGGGCCTTCACCTTCAATGCAGACTATTCTCTTTTAAAGCCAATTAAAAACCTTATGGAAAGCGGCAACTTTCACTTCTGGAATGTAAAAGAGGACTTTGGAACAGAAGTCACCCTGACAGGCGAAATCCAGGCCGACGAATACGAAACTTTTGCTTCAAAACTAAAAGACCTTTCAAACGGAAAAATCAACCTGTAAAAAAAAGGGCACCTCGAGCTGCCCTTCATCAGTCTTAAGCAATCACTTCATCAAGAGAAAGAACTGCATTTCTTACGCAGTCATCGCAGGAACATAAAACTTTACCGGTTTTAATACCTTTTAAGTCCCCGCAGATACTTGCCCCACATTTTTCCTGGAACTTTGCAAGCACCTGTTTTGTTACTCGGGTTGTTGCCTGCCCCTCAGTTTTCAGACCTGCAATAAAGCCGGCGCCAACAAGGGCACCACAGGTTGCTTCCATACAGCCCATACCGCTTCCAAAGCCGGCTCCCAGCTGAATCAAAGTTTCTTCACTTACATTTACGCTGTCTGAATAGGCACGCATTACAGCCTGGCAGCAGTTACAGCTTCTTTTGTATTCAACAGCCTTTTCGGCTCTTTCATTTGTTGTCATAAGATACCTCTTTTTTAAACTAATATTTTTTGGTTATGAAAGCAAGCAAAAAAAAATTACCAGCTTTTATAATTCTGTGTTATAATAATAGTATGTATTATGCTAGCATTGGGATTCTTTCATTTTTAGTTCATATTATCATAAATTGGGATATTCTCTTTCGAATTGAACGGGCTGACCGCATCCCCGCTCTGAATGCATATAAAAATTTTTTAACTGCTGTTTCTCTTTTTTACATAACTGATGTTCTATGGGAACTTCTGGAAGCACTCGGGCTAAAAAGAATTCTTTTCATTGAAACAGAAATTTACTATGTAATAATGGGATTTACAGTTTTATTCTGGACCCACTTTGTAATTGATTATTTAAGTAAGCCAAACTGGTTTTCAAAAACAATCAGGATTTTAGGCTGGATATTCTTTTCTTTTCAGATGATAATTCTCTTTATCAATCTTTTTATTCCAATTGCATTCTGGTTTGATGACAAAGCCAACTATCATACAGAAAATGCAAGAAACCTTAATTACATCTTTCAGTTTGTTATGTTCTTTGTATGTTCTGCTTATATGGACTACGAGATTTTTAAGGCATCCGGCACTTTCAAACACCGTTACCACACAATCCAATTTTTTGGAATCGTAATGGCAATTTTTGTTGTTTTGCAGGCTATCTATCCGCTCATGCCTTTTTATTCAATCGGATTTCTGCTCGGAACCTGCATAATGCATACTTTTGTTCTGGAAGACGAAAGACGAAACCGCAATGAAGAACTTCAAAAGCTTCTGCAGATTGAAAAAATTCAGGCAGCAGAACTTGGAAACGCCCGTCAGATGGCTTTTAAAGATCCTCTTACAGGTGTAAAGAGTAAGAGCGCCTACCAGGAAGACGCCCTTTGCGTGGAAAGTAAAATTGAAAATCACGATTTGCATGATTTTGGACTTATCATTTTTGATATAAATGATTTAAAAAAGACTAATGATACAAAAGGCCATGAAGAAGGCGATAAAATCATTAAGGCCGGCACAAAAATTATCTGCCAGACCTTTAAGCACAGCCCGATTTACCGTATTGGCGGAGATGAGTTTGCAGCCTTCCTTACCGGTGAAGATTTAGAAAACCACAAAACATTATTAAAAGCCTTTAACCGCCAGATTGAGAAAAATCTGAAGGAAGATAAGGTTGTAGTTGCATGTGGATTTTCAACTTTTAATCCTGAAAAAGACAGCACTTTCTCCCAGATATTCGGACGTGCAGATTCAAAAATGTATAAGAGAAAGAGCGAATTAAAAAATCTTACTCCAAATTTATAAGACTGATTTTACGTCCTCTAGCGAAGGACAGATTTTCCAGCAGAGTTTTTTCAGATTTTCATCAGGCTGAATTTTATCCGGCACCATAATTACCCGCATACCGGCAGCATAAGCGCTTTTTACCCCGTTAGGGCTGTCTTCAACCGCAACGCAGGCTTCAGGTTTTATTCCAATACTTTCAGCAGCTTTAAGATAGATTTCAGGCTCAGGCTTACTGTGTTCTACCATATCTCCGGTAGTGAGACTTTCAAAAAAATCTATAAGCCCGCCTGCCTTCATCTGACGGCGCACAGATACTCCTCGGGTAGATGATGCAAGCGCAAGCTTATACTTTGGCTTAAGGTATTCAAGAATTTCTTTTGCATAGTGCATTAAAGGAATTCCTTTTTCTGCCTCAATCTGATAAAAAAACTCACTTGTACGGTTCAAAAAGGAAACAGAATCAAAATCCTCGCCATAAAATTCTTTTAATTTCATAGCTATGTCGTGGCGGTTAGAACCGCGGCAGGCCTGCAGAATGTCATAATTCAATTCAAAGCCCCACTCTTTTGCCGCCATCTCCCAGGTGATATCACTTATTGTTTCGGAATCCTGAAGAACCCCGTCCATGTCAAAAATTACGGCTTTGATGTTATCTGCCATGATGCAATTTCCCCCGTCGTTTTTTTATTTAATTCCAAGAGCTGCCTCGAGAACCTCGTGCACGTCGCTTACAGGAATAAACTTAATTCCCTTCTTTACGTTTTCAGGGATTTCTTCAAGGTCGCGCTCATTAGCCTTTGGAATAATGATTGTCTTAATCTTATTTCGTTTTGCGGCAACAGTCTTTTCGCGAAGTCCGCCGATTGGAAGAACCTGACCGGTCAAAGAAAGCTCACCTGTCATCGCAAGATTAGGCTTAATCTTTTTGTTCATTAAAAGTGAAACAAAAGTAGTTGCCATTGTAATTCCGGCGCTTGGACCGTCCTTTGGAGTTGCCCCCTCTGGAATATGAAGATGAATTATATTCTTGTCAAACCAGTCTGCCTTTTTAGCCTTACGGTCAAGGACAAACTTTCGAGCCCAGTTAAAGGCAATCTGACTTGATTCCTTCATTACATCACCCATCTGACCGGTAAGGACAAGTCCGCCTTTTCCGGCAAAATAAGTCGATTCAATCAACAGGGTGTCGCCGCCCATACTTGTCCAGGCAAGACCGATTGCAGTTCCAGGAACTTTTGCGGCCTTAATTTCACTTTCATCAAAAACAGGCTTTCCAAGATATTTGAACAAATCACCCGAATCGACAGTATAAGGAGTATCAAGCACAGCCTGAACAGCAGCGTCGCGCTCACCTGTAAGCTTTGCCTTTTCTTCTTCAGAAAGGTCATCCGCAATAGTAAACTCAGATTTTTTAAGCTCGCTCTGGGTAATCAGCTCGGTAACAATCTTACGGTGAATCTTATCAAGACTCTTTTCGTAGTTTCGGACACCTGATTCACGGGCATACTCTTCTGCAATTGTCAAAAGGGCATCTTTTGTGTATTTCACCTGATTCTTTTTGAGACCGTTTTTAGAAAGGTTTTTTGGAATCAGATATTTTTTTGCAATTTCAAGCTTTTCCTGGTCGATATAGCCCGAAAGCTGAATTACTTCTGCACGGTCAAGCAAAGGACCCGGAATAGAATCCAGAGTATTCGCTGTAAGAATAAAGAATACATTGGAAACATCAAAAGGCAGATCCAAATAATTATCGCGGAAGTTTACGTTCTGCTCAGGGTCAAGAACTTCCAGCAAAGCCGAAGCAGGATCTCCGTTGTGGCTTGAGCCCATCTTATCAACTTCATCAATCAAAAAGACAGGACTTGCTGACTTTGTAATTTTAAGTCCCTGAATAATTTTTCCAGGCATAGCGCCGATGTAAGTACGGCGGTGGCCTTTAATCTCTGCCTCATCGCGCATACCGCCCACACTAAAACGGTAAAAAGGCTTGTTCATCGCGTTTGCGATAGACTTTCCAACGGAAGTTTTACCAACTCCAGGAGGTCCCACCAGCAGCATAATAGAGCCCTTAGCGTCCTTCTTCATTTTGCGAACGGCAAGATATTCAAGAATGCGTTTTTTTACATCATCAAGGCCAAAGTGGTCGTTTTCAAGAATTTTCTTTGCGCGGCCAAGGTCATAATCTTCCTTAATTTCTTCATGCCATGGAAGATTTACAACAAGCTCCAGGAAGTTACGGGTTCCGATAAACTCGCTGGAGTTAGGATCCATAAGCTTAAACTTTTCAAGCTCACTTTCAACTGTTTCTTTAATTTCGCCTTCAAACTTAAGCTCGTCAATCTTAGTCTTAAACTTCTGATAGTCAGTTGCGTTACCCTCAGCTGTCTCGCCAAGTTCATCCTGAATAGCCTTAAGCTCTTCTCGCAAAAAGTATTCACGCTGGTTTTTGTCTACACGCTCATTGATATCCTGAGAAATCTTCTTTTGAACACGAAGCAGTTCCTGTTCACGTTTAATGAAAACAAGCACCTGTTCCATTCGCTGGCGAACGTTGACAGTTTCAAGGATTTTCTGCTGGTCGTCCTTATCGGTATTCAAAATTGAAGCAATAAAGTCGGCAATTTTTCCAGGATTATCGATATTCACCATATTAAGGCGCATTTCGTCGCTGAAAAGAGGATTGTTTTCACTAACCTCCTTCATTTCACTGATAAGGGCGCGGGTAAGAGCCTTAACTTCAAAGGTGTCGTTTTCTTCTTCCTCAAGATATTCAACGGCAGCCGCCATTGGAGCCTGAGAATGAAGTGTTTTTCGGATTTTAAATCGCTTGATTGTCGAAACAAAAATATTTATTCCGCCGTCCGGCAGGTTGATTTTCTTTATGATACGGGCAACCGTTCCCACGCGGTGAAGGTCTGCCACCGTCGGATTTTCTGCATCATTTTTGAGCATGACAATTCCAACAAATCCGTCCTTTTCAAAAGCGGATTCAGCAACCTTTACGTCATCATTTGAACTTATCATAAGAGGGGTAAAAATGCCCGGAAAAACCGGCCGTCCCTGCAAAGGAATCAAAGTAAGTTTATTTGGTAAAATCTGGTCTGTTGGTATGATTGAATTATCTTCTTTGTTTGCCATATAATGAATATACTAAGAAAATGCCGAAAAGGCAAAAAAAAATAAGAGGCACATTATGGAAGTAATTCAGAGTTTCACTATCGATCATACAAAATTAAAACCAGGCATCTACGTTTCCCGCGAAGACAAGGGCTTTACCACCTATGACCTTCGCATCACAGAACCAAACAAGGAGCCTGCCGTAGCCCCAGCCGCAATTCACAGCCTTGAACACCTTATGGCAACCTGGTTCCGCAATTCTCGCGTAAAAGACGATGTTGTTTACGTTGGTCCTATGGGCTGTCTTACAGGTATGTACATCATCATGACAGGAAAATACAGCGTAGAAGATATGAGAAAACTCACAATTGAATGTCTCGAATGGATTTTAACTCAGGATAAAGTACCTGCAACAGAGCCTGAATCATGCGGAAACTATCTTCTTCATGATCTTCCAATGTGCAAGTGGGAAAGCGCCCGCTACCTTGACCGCCTCAAAAATGATTTTCACTGCGAGTATTCTAAACTCAAAATCACACTTGATGACGGTAAAGTGTTTGCAGATGCATAAAAGAGGGGGGAAGTCTCCCCCTGCGCCCGCACTACGTTGCGTGCTACCCTCTCTGCGGGGTGTGAAGGCTTGCTGGCAAGGCATGTTCTACAGCAAAGCGTTAAAAAAATTGCGCACAGCAATTTTTAGCTTTACCTATTCCCCCGCAACGCCCCGTTTTATTCAGTCTTTAAAGATTGCAAAGCCGCACTCACAATCAAATCATCCTGATACCAGTCTATAAGAAGTGAATAGGTTTCTTCGGAATAGCCTTCTGCAGAAACCTTTATTTTCCAGACCATAGCAGATTTCAAGGCAGTTTCAGGAATTTCTTCCAGAGGCTTCCAGGCATTTCTATAGTTCAGGCGCACAAGCGGATCTTTGATTTTTTCAAAAGTTTCGCAGTCGTAAGCGTCAACCCGGATTCTTAGGCTTCGGTTTGTATTTTTTAAGAAATCACACTTAATCGAAATATCTTCACCTGCCACACTGAAACTCTTCCACCAGACATAAGGACCAACTACCACCTTCAGGCGGTAATCTGCATTCTTTTTAAGGAAAACATCATTCATTACGTAAGTCTGGTTACGTTCAGAAGGCCGTGATACTTCAAGTTTTGGCTTAAAGATATTGATTTTATCGATAAAGCGGGTTCCTTCCTTTATAAAGGTACGTCGGCTTCCTAAAACTTCAGGGATATCATCATTATCGTTTTCAAAGAAAACAGCCTGGCTTGGTAAATCCATAACATTCAAAAGAGATTTTGGCATTTCCATCTGAACGCTTACACTTGCATACCAGTGATGCAAAATTGTTTTATGAATAAAACCACACTGCCAGCAGAAGGCAAATATAGCCGCTGCTGCAAGACTTCCGCAAACAAGACGGGTAATCAGGCGGCGAACTTTATCTTTTGGTTCAATTTCCGGAAAATCATACGTTTTTGGGGTATAAACAGATTTTGCAATCTGAACCCGAAGCTCGTGAGTATCATAATGGCTCAGGTAGCGCTTAACGTGACGAAGCACACCGTCAATAGACTGAAAGCGGGACTTAGCCTTTGGCCGGATCATTTTGTGAATAAGACGGCAGATTGAGCGGGGAACAGTTTTATCAAGTTCACGGGGATTTATATACTTTCCCTTTTTGATTGTATTCAGAGTTTCAACAGAAAAAGTTCCCGGGTAAGGCTTGGTTCCGGTAATCATTTCGTAAAGCATGATACCAAGGGCATAGATGTCGGCACGACGGTCAACACTTGCAGTATCTTCAAACTGTTCCGGCGGCATGTAGGCTGGAGTTCCAAGTGCAACTCCGCTCTGGGTAATTGTATCTCCATCCGCATCACTGGCAATTCCAAAATCCGCAAGTTTTATTTCGCCGCGTTTAGAAATCAAAATGTTTCCCGGCTTAATGTCGCGGTGAACGATATCTTTTGAGTGGGCAAATTTCAGGGCATAGCAGGCATCCTGCATAATAAGCATGGCAACCGGAACAGGAAGAGCTGTCTGTTTTTCAATCACCTTGTCTAAAGCAGCACCGTCTACCAGTTCTTCAACCATATAGCGGTAGCCGCCTTCAGTAAAATAGTCAAAAAGGTGAACGATATAAGGGCTCTGCATATCAAGAAGAATCTGGGCTTCCTTCTTAAAACGCTCTCCGTTGGAAGATTTTCCCCGGGCTGTCATTTTTTTTATCACGACATAGCGCTTCAAAGACGGATGAACCGCCTTATACACAACGCCCATTCCGCCCTTTGCAATAATTCCCGTTACCTTATACTTTCCAATCACAGGTGGAAATTCATCACTCATTTTTGACCTCAGTTTTCAACACTGACAATATCAGTGTCCGGATTAAATTTTCTATATGTTCTTACCAATGCAATATTCTGTTTTTTAGGATTGTGAATCTGAATGTATTTTCCCTTCTGACGCAGGCGGTAATTTTCCTTTACAGGACGGTGGCCACCTAAGTATACATAATCTTCC
Organism: Treponema sp. JC4; assembly: GCF_000260795.1. Classification (GTDB taxonomy): domain Bacteria; phylum Spirochaetota; class Spirochaetia; order Treponematales; family Treponemataceae; genus Treponema_D. The sequence goes on along the minus strand of NZ_AJGU01000019.1, from coordinate 14,520 downwards.
AGAGCCTTGTCCCTGGCAGAACCGGAAGGTAAAGCGCAAAGTTCTTCTATTATTTCCATTACACTTCCCTCCTGGGCAGAATCATTATCTGTCCAGGTAAGACCTTCCACTACCCCGGCTTCGGTTCGGGCATTAATCAGCTGATCTTTTCTAAAAGCAAAACGAGGCTCTGCATGCGAAATTACACAGTTACCGGTTACGGCAATTAAAGGAAGAACGTTTTCAACACAGGAAATAAGATAAAGGACATCTTCTCCGTAATATTCCGTAATAAACTCGCGAACCATACGGCCTTCATCTGCAAATTTTACAAAGCCGTAATCTCCATCACCCGTGCGGTTCAAAATATTCTCATGATTTCCCTTTAAAAAGTGAACATACTCAGGAAAAAGAGTTTTTAATTTCATAAGGGCGCCAAGAACTGCAAAACCGTCTTTCATTTCGTTGCTTATGGCAGGCCCCGTGTAAATATTACTTGCAAATTCAATTTCCGCCGCAATCCAGCGGTCGCGGGTATCTACTTCGGTATGAAGGGCATCGCCAACACAAACAATTCGGGCAAGCCCCTTGCTCAAGGCATCAAAAACCCTTTCTCCCCCGCTCACAAAATCTTCCGGAAGCCTGTAATTAAGAATATTTTCCATAAAATGCGGACGGGCGTGAATGTCAGGAACGACAATAAGAGGCAGCGGTGATTTTTGAAAATCCAGAAGACTTCCCGGCTTTCCACTCTCGCTTTCAGGCCTGTAAACAGAACTTTCTGTTTCAAGCACAGTAGAAGCAGCATCAGCAAGATTAAAAATCTCATCATGAGATGGAAGCACATTTGTCCTAAGGATATTTTTTACTTCAGGAAGCATTTAAAAAAAATTAAGAAACGACCAGGCTCATATTTCCTATTGTAATTTTGTCGCCGGGATTCATTTTTACATATTTATCATTAGGAATGCGAACTCCGTTAATAAAAGTTCCGTTTGTAGATCCCATATCTTTGATAAAATATGCATTTTTGATTTTCTGAATCATAGCGTGATGACGGCTTGCAAGTTTGTTATCAACAACAACGTCATTGTCTGTATCGCGTCCGATTGTAATTTTTGCAACAAGGTCAATTTTCTGCTTGTTGAACATAAGGTAAGAAGCCGGCTTTGCATCTCCAAAAGATTCAAGATGTTTGCCAACCGGGCTGTCGGTAACTATAGTTTTATCACTCATAACTTTTATTATAGTATGGAAAAAGGCTCGGTGCAAATGAATTATTAAAGACTAATTCTTATTCAAAAGCTTTAAAAGAGGAATTTCGGCACGTACAACTTTTGAAAGTTCGCGGATAGAATTAAAAATTGCGTCCCTCATATCAGGCTCCATTCCTCTAAGGCATTTTATCATGCGGGCAGATGCAGGTACTACATTTTTTGTAAGCTCGGAAAAACGCTCATAACCGGATGCATTTATTACAATAAAAAGCGAAGATATGAATTTTTCTTTCTGCCCTACGCTCATTGTTTCTATCCAGTTATTCAGTGATTTATGAAAGATTTTACTTTCGCGGCTGACATCGTTTGCATTTTCAAAATTGCAGCCTGTAACATGCCAGTTAAAAGGGTCATGCTGATAAACGGCAAATTTATCACTTTTTATAACCTCAAAATGGCGGGGACGATGGAAGATCATTCCAACGATTGTCTGTTCGGGATAAACAATGGTAAGACGGTCTTTTATTTCTATATATTCCGGCTTATTGTAAAAATCCTGACTAAAGCCTGGACCGTCAAAATCATAAATATTAGTAATCTTTTTTCTGATTTTTGAATCGGCATAAACCGCTGTATGAAGGGCAAGGTTTCCGCCCTTTGAATGGCCTGTAAGAATATATTTTGATTTAAGGGCTTTATGAGCCGCCCTGATGTATTCGAGGGCCTGAACCTGAGAAGGAATCTTAGGCAGATAACCAAGATTAAAGTTTTCCCTCCAGCCTACAACAGTATCATCTGTTCCGCGGAAGGCAAAAACCGCCTGTTTATCTGGAAGAATAAAAGTAACCGCAGCAAACTGCTCGTTTCTCTGTCTGTCAAAAAGCTCTGAATAAGCGCAGACTTTCAGAGAAGAAAACCTTGCAGTTTTAGAAGCAGACTCCAGAAGTTCCGGTGTATGCGCGCTTACCATAGGCCCCATATCACAGCGGGCAGTAAAATCTCTGGCAGATTTAAGTGAGTCCCAGAGGCGTGAAAGTTCAATCTGACTTTTAAAATCAGATGAAACAAGACCTGTGTAATTTATATAAACCAGCTGAGCAAGTATTATTCCGTCAATTTTACAGAAAGGTGCCTGCTCAAAAGTTAAATCACCACGCCAGTTAAGATAATCAAATAAATCTGCCATAAAGTGTCCTTACTGTGCAGGTTCTGCAGGAGTTTTAGGAATTACGATATTAAGAACGATACCGATGATAGTTGCAAGTGCAACACCACCAAGACTGAACTTAAAGTCGTTTCCGATATTGAGCTGGAATACACCACCACCAATACCAATTACCATAATTACAGAAGAAATTGTAAGGTTTCTCTTATCCTGATAATCAACGCCGGCATCAACGATTGTGCGGAGACCGCTTGAAGCAATCAAACCGTAAAGAAGAGTACAGATACCGCCCAAAACCGGAGTCGGAATTGTCTGAATCAAAGCACCGAATTTCTGGCAGAAAGACAAAATTACAGCAATAACGGCAGCGCCACCAATTACCCAAACCGAGTAAACCTTTGTGATTGCCATAACACCGATGTTTTCACCGTAAGTTGTGTTCGGAGGTCCGCCCCAAACTGCTGCCCAGGCGGTTGCAAAACCATCACCTACCAGAGTTCTGTGCAAACCAGGATCTTTATAGAAATCTTTACCTACAACCTTAGAAGTTGTAAGAGTATCACCAAGGTGTTCACAGATTGTAGAAATTGAAACGATTACAAAGGTAAGGCTGGCAACAAGATTGAACTTAGGAGCCATCCAGAAAAGTGAACCGTCAGCATTTTCCTTCAAGAAAGGAATAGCAAACCACTTTGCAGCCTGAACTCCGCTGAAATCAATCAGGCGGTAAGCCGGGAAGAAGAATCCCATAATCAAAGTGAAAAGGTAACCTGCAACAAGACCAATCAGAATTGAAAGGGTGTTGAAAAAGTTCTTAAAGAAAATTGTAGCGATTATTGCAACAATAAGAGTTACAGCAGCAATAGAAAGGGCTACAAGTGAATATTCATTATTAAAATAGAAGGCTTCGTTAATTGCAGTTGGAGCAAGACAAAGACCAATTACAATAATTACCGAACCGATTACAACCGGAGGAAGAGCGCGGTCTATCCAGCCTTTACCAGTAAAGCGGATAATCACGGCAATAATACAGTAGAAAATACCGGCACAAATTGCACCACCCATGGCGTAAGGAACTCCGTACGCATGCCCGATTCCGATCAAAGCCGGAATAAAAGCAAATGAAGAACCCAGAAATGCTGGAACCTTTGCTTTTGTGATAAGGATGTAGAAGAGAGTACCTGTTCCCGCAGTAAAAAGCGCTGTTGAAGTGCTTAAACCTGTAAGGAGAGGAACCAAAACTGTTGCGCCGAACATGGCGAACACGTGCTGAAAACTGAGCGGAATCCATTTTTTTAATGGAGGTCTGTCGCTCGGTCCGTAGAATTGTGCAGACATTTTTAACTCCTGTGAGAGGCGGCCGGTCAGAGCCGCCGGTGTTCTATAGCAAAGCGTTAAAAAAAATTGCGATGCAGCAATTTTTTAGCTTTACCTACTTTAAAGGCCGCCGGTCAGAGCCGCCGGTGTTATTTTTAATATTTTAGCACACCTGAAAGATTAAATAAATGGCAGATCAGGCTGTCATGAAAAATGCCTATTATAATGAAGAATAAAAAATCAAAATATCTTTTCTTTAACCTATCTTTTTAGTATATTTATGCTATGTTACTTGATATCCAACATTTAAACGCAGGTCTTGAGGACGGAAAACAGATCCTTAATGATCTGAACCTTACTATAAACGCCGGCGAAACTCATGTTCTTATGGGACCAAACGGGGCCGGAAAATCATCTTTAGGAAACACCCTTTTGGGTAACCCGGTTTACAAAATCACAGGCGGAAAGATTCTTTTCAAAGATACTGATATTACAAAAGAAAGTACTGACAAGCGCGCAAAAATGGGAATGTTTATGTCTTTCCAGGCGCCGCTTGAAGTTCCTGGCATTTCGCTTGAAACTTTTATCCGCTCTGCCCTTCAGCAGAAAACCGGCGAGCGCGTAAAGCTTTTCCAGTTCCAGAAGGAATTACAGCGCTGCATGGAACTTTTGAACATGAATCCAGACTATGCAAAGCGCGATCTGAACGTAGGATTTTCTGGTGGAGAACGCAAGAAGTCTGAAATCCTGCAGCTTTTGATGCTCAAACCTGATTTTGCAATTCTTGATGAAACTGATTCTGGACTTGATGTTGATGCAGTTCGCTTTGTTGCAAAAGGTCTTGAAGAATACCGCCGTCTTACAAACGGTTCACTTTTGATTATCACCCACACAACAAAGATTCTCGACGGCCTGAACGTAGATAAAACTCACATCCTTGTAAAAGGCCACATTGCAAAAACCGGTGACGGAGAATTGTTTAAGAAGATTAATGAAGAAGGATTCGAAGAGTTCTTAAAATAATATGGAAGAAAAGACACAGATAAACGACATAAACCGCGATTTTTATGACTTCCGCTACGAAGAGTCTGAAAAGGACTTTTACCGAATCGAAAGCGGACTGACAGCAGAAATCGTAACAAAACTCAGCGAAGAAAAGGGCGACCCTGAATGGATGAGGGAATTCCGCCTTAAATCGCTGGAAATATATAATCAGCTCAAGGTGCCTGACTGGGGTCCTTCAATCGAAGGCCTTCATATGGAAGATATTGCAACTTACGTTCGCCCGAAAACTCAGATGAGCGGAAGCTGGGAAGACGTCCCTCAGGACATTAAAGACACTTTTGAAAAGCTTGGCATTCCTGAAGCTGAAAGAAAATCTCTTGCCGGTGTAGGCGCTCAGTATGACTCGGAACTTGTTTATCACAATGTTCAGGATGAAGTTGCAAAGCAGGGCGTAGTTTACCTGGGCTTTGAAGATGCCCTTAAATCTCCTGAATGGGGACCAATGGTAAAAGAATATTTTATGACCCTGATTACGCCAAAAGACCACAAATTTGCGGCTTTGCACGGTGCAGTCTGGTCGGGCGGTTCTTTTGTTTACGTTCCAAAGGGTGTTCACCTCAGCTTCCCTCTTCAGTCTTACTTCCGCTTGAACGCAAAGGGTGCCGGTCAGTTTGAACACACTCTGATTATTGTTGATGAAGGCGCAGATCTCCACTTTATTGAAGGCTGTTCTGCTCCAAAATATAACGAAGCAAACTTACACGCCGGTGCGGTTGAACTTTTTGTAAAAAAAGGCGCTCACCTGCGCTATTCAACTATCGAAAACTGGTCAAAAAATATGTACAACCTGAACACAAAGCGTGCCAAGGTTGAAGAAGACGCAAGCATTGAATGGGTTTCGGGCTCATTTGGTTCTCACGTTTCTTATTTGTACCCGGAAAGTGATTTGGTTGGCCGCAATGCAAAGGCTGATTTTACAGGAATTACTTTTGCGGGTAACGGTCAGAATCTTGATACAGGTGCAAAGATGGTTCATCTGGCACCAAAAACTTCAAGTCTGATTACTACAAAGTCAATTTCTAAGGGCGGCGGAATGAGTACCTACCGTTCTGCAATCTACATTTCAAAGGATGCAGAAGAAAGTAAGGCAAGCGTTTCCTGCCAGTCTTTGATGCTGGACAGCGACAGCCGTTCTGATACAGTTCCTGCAATGGAAATCTTCAACGATTCTAGCGACGTAGGACACGAAGCAAAAATCGGAAGAATCAGCAGTGACGCAATTTTCTATCTTATGAGCCGCGGAATCAGCGAAGAAGAAGCGCGCAGTATGATAGTAAGCGGTTTTGCGAACCCGGTAAGTAAAGAATTGCCGCTGGAATATGCGGTTGAAATGAATAACCTCATTAAGTTGGAAATGAAGGGAACTATGTAGGGGCAAGGGGGAAAGAAAAACATGGAAAAACTTGAAAACATGACAGTAAACGAAATCCCTTCCCTTACATGGAACTTGCTTAAAATCGAAAATCCGTTAAAAAACGAGCTGCGTCAGCGGGTCGTTTTAGGATTATCGAGTAATCAGCTCACAAATCAGCTATGCTGATTTGTTCGGATACGTAGGAAATATATATGGATAATATACAGACATTCATAAATGAAATCCCAGGATTAACTTGGAATTGGCTCAAACTCAACCGCGACAAAATCACTCTTGAGGCAGCCTTTAACGCCGCAAAAGCAGAGATTTTGAATGCGGAAGACGGCATAAAAATTGAAGAAGGCATTCCTTCAGAAGCCGCAGGACTGAACTTTGCCAGCGGAGTTTTTAATGCTAAAAATCCAAAGCTTGTAGACGGTCATCCTCACTTTGATTTTGTAACAGAAGATAAAAATCACCCTGTGGAAGCAATTTTTGCAGACAGCAAATATTCTAAAACTGTAAGAATTAGTGGCAAGGTTGAAAAGCCGCTTATCATCAATTTTTCTGATGATGAAAGCCAGGCAAATCTTACATACATCATTGCAGAAGAAAATTCAGAATCCACTGTAGTATTTGTTTACGAAGGAAAAGCTTCTGAATCTATCTTCCGCGCAAAGATTCTTGCCAAAGAAAACGCAAAAATCCACATTGCTAAGGTTCAGCTTTTGGGCAAAGAAAGCCTTCAGCTGGATGATACGGCAGTAATCGCAAAGGACGGAGCAGAAGTTCAGTTCACACAGATTGAGCTTGGCGGCCGCCACGTTGATTCAGGTCTTGGCGTAATTCTTGAAGGCTATAAGTCACGCTTCACAAGCGAAGTGGCTTACACCTGTAAAAAAGACCAGATGCTTGATATGAACCACATCGTTTATCACACAGGCAAAAAATCAGAATGTCTGATGAACGTAAACGGTACACTTTTGGAAAACGCTTTCAAAACTTACCGGGGAACAATCGATTTTAAGAACGGCTGTGCAGGCTCAAAAGGCAATGAAATGGAAGAAGTTCTCCTTCTTTCTCCAAAAGCCGTGAATAAATCAATTCCTGTAATTTTGTGTGATGAAGAAGACGTAGAAGGCGAACACGGTTCTACAATCGGCCGTCTTTCTAAAGAAGTTCTTTTTTACATGCAGAGCCGCGGAATTTCAGAAGCAGAGGCAGAAAAAATCATGTCTCGCGCCAAGATTCAGGCTGCCGCATCTTTGATTCCAAGCGAAGAGGTAAAAGAAAAAATCAACGCTTATTTGGATAAATAAATTAAAAAATATAAGGGCAAAATTATGAATAAATACAGAAAAGACTTTCCGTTTTTCAAAGCGATTGATGAAAAATCTTCCGTAGAAAACAAGGACCTGATATATTTTGATACTGCGGCAACTGCCCAGCGTCCCTTCATCGTATTAAATGCGATGACCCACTTTTATGCAACAGAAAACGCAAACCCACTCCGTGGCCTTTATTCACTGAGCGAGCGCGCTACCCTTGCCTACGAAAATGCCCGCGAAACAACCGCAAAGTTCATCAACGCAAAGGAAGCCTCAGAAATCGTATTTACCCGTAATGCCTCTGAAAGCCTGAATCTGGTTGCCTACAGCTGGGGTCTCAATAAGCTCAAAGCAGGCGACGAAATCTGCGTTACAATCATGGAGCACCACTCAAACATCGTTCCATGGCAGATGGTTTGCCAGAAAACCGGCGCAAAACTCGTATTCATGGAATGCGATAAAGAAACCGGGATAATCAGCGACGAAGAAATTAATTCTAAAATCAACAAAAATACAAAAATCGTTTCTGTAGTTCACGTAAGCAACGTACTGGGCGTTACAAACCCGGTAAAAAAGATTGCTGAAATAGCTCACAAAAACGGTGCAATCATGATTGTAGACGGAGCTCAGTCTGCCCCACACATTAAGGTTGACGTTCAGGACATTGACGCTGACTTTTTTGCAATGAGCGGACACAAGCTTGGCGGACCTATGGGAATCGGCGCCCTCTACGGAAAGAAAGCTCTGCTTGAAGAAATGGATCCATTCCTCCGCGGCGGCGAAATGATTGAATACGTTACCCGCGATACTGCAACCTGGGCAGAAGTTCCTCACAAATTTGAAGCCGGAACTGTAAGCGCAGGCGACGCCGTTGGTATGGCAGCCGCAATCCGCTACGTTCAGTCAGTTGGCCTTGATTACATCACAGAACACGACAATGCCCTCTGCTGCCGCCTTATTGACGGCATGAAGAAAATCCCTCATATTAACATCATAGGAAGTAAGGACGGAAACAAGCGCTGCGGAATTGCAACCTTTACAATTGACGGCGTTCATCCTCACGACATTGCGACCCTTCTGAGTGAAGAACACATTGCCATTCGTGCAGGCCACCACTGCGCTCAGCCGCTTGGTCAGTATCTAGGTCAGACAGCAACAGCCCGTGCCAGCCTGTATTTTTACAACACCGAAGAAGAAGTCGACACCTTCCTTGAAAAAATCGCCCAGGTACGCAAATGGGCAGGTTTTAGCGAATAAGAAGGAGGGGGAAGTCTCCCCCTGCGGACGCACTTCGTTGCGTCCTACCCTCTCTGCGGGGACACCCCGCAACGCCCCGTTTTAGGAGACCCTTATGGATACTAAAGAACTTTATAGAGAAATTTTAAACGAACACAATTTGAACCCTATCCACAAACAGAATATGGAAAATCCATCCTTCTGTCTTGAAGGCGTAAACCCAAGCTGCGGCGACCAGATTACCCTGCAGCTTAAAATGGAAGGGGATAAAATCACAGACGCAAGCTTTATTGGAAGCGGCTGTGCCGTAAGTCAGGCCTCTGCCGACATGATGGCAGACCTTGTAATCGGAAAAACAAAGGAAGAAGCCCTCAAACTTGCAGACATTTTTGACCGTATGATAAAAGGCAGCGTCACCGACGAAGAACTGGAAGAACTTGATGAGGCCGCTGCCCTTCAGGACATTTCCCACATGCCGGCCCGCGTAAAATGCGCAATGCTTGGCTGGAGAACAGTAAAAGAAATGCTGTCTTCACCTGTTGAAACAAAATAGTAAATATGATATATTATTTTTCCACGGCGCTGTAGCTCAGCTGGATTAGAGCATCTGCCTTCTAAGCAGAGGGTCGGCGGTTCGAGCCCGTCCAGCGTCATCTAAAAGCTTCCTAAATAGGGAGCTTTTTTTCTTATATTCATACCTAAAATAAATGCGTCTTTGGACTATTCAACCAGAAAATGTTTATAATCTATTGATAAGTTCTGAATTTTTTTATTGTAAACCAGAGCTTTCTGAATGTCTCTCTTCATTTAATTTTGAAAACGCTTATAGTTGGCTAGTTTCAAAAATGGAAAATTTAATTGGTCCAAAACCACCATATGTAAAATATCCTGTATGGGCATGGCATACTTTTGATGGAAAACATTCTAAACCGGATTTGAGAAAAACAGAGTTCCGATATTTTACAGAATCCTCTGTATGCATTGAAATCGAAATACCAGATAAAGATTGTTGTTTAACTGATGAAGAAGAATGGCACATAGTTTTAAATAACTGCTTTAATACTAAATATTTACATAACCTTGATTTTGAAAACGCAGAAGAATGTTTTGAAAAACTTCCACCAAAAGAACAAAAGTTTATTAAAGAAAAATCATGGGACTGTATATTCGATATCTCACAATCAAACTATATTCAGGCAACATTTTGGGAACTCAGAAAAGAAAACATAATAAGAACATGGTCGATAAAATAAAAAAAGAGGAAGCCGTAGCTCCCTCTTTGCATTTGCAATACTATTTATATTCACGCAAAAATATCAACGAATATAAAAGCATTTTGCGGAAACTTAAAGTTTCCTTGTTAGCAGGTTGACCGCAAAAATTAATCAGTAACTTAATAATATACCTCATAAGATTTCCTGTCAAATTATTAAACCTTTTTGGAAATGTAGTGCTATAATTAATGATTATGAAATTAGAAAAATGGCGCTTAGGCTTAGATTTAGGAACAAATTCAATTGGATGGAGTGTTTTTTCACTTGATAAAGATAATTCTGTTCAAGACCTTATAGATATGGGAGTCAGAATTTTTTCTGATGGAAGAGACCCAAAAACTAAAGAACCACTGGCTGTAGCTCGTAGAACAGCACGCTCTCAGAGAAAACTTATTTATCGTCGAAAACTTAGAAGAAAACAGGTCTTCAAATTCTTGCAGGAACAAGGCTTATTTCCTAAAACAAAAGAAGAATGCATGACCTTAAAATCATTGAACCCATACGAATTGCGAATAAAAGCACTTGATGAAAAACTTGAGCCTTATGAGCTTGGACGGGCATTATTCAATCTTGCAGTAAGACGAGGTTTTAAAAGTAACCGTAAAGATGGAAGCCGTGAAGAAGTTTCCGAAAAGAAATCACCTGATGAGATAAAAACTCAGGCAGATATGCAAACACATCTTGAAAAAGCAATCAAGGAAAATGGTTGTAGAACTATCACTGAATTTCTGTATAAAAATCAGGGTGAAAATGGCGGTATCAGATTCGCACCTGGACGAATGACATACTATCCTACAAGAAAAATGTATGAAGAAGAATTCAATCTTATTCGTTCAAAGCAAGAAAAATATTATCCGCAAGTTGATTGGGATGATATTTACAAGGCTATATTTTATCAAAGACCTTTAAAACCTCAGCAGCGAGGTTACTGCATTTATGAAAATGATAAGGAACGAACTTTTAAGGCAATGCCTTGTTCTCAAAAACTCAGAATTTTGCAGGATATAGGAAATCTTGCATATTATGAAGGCGGATCAAAAAAGCGTGTAGAATTGAATGATAATCAGGATAAGGTATTATATGAGCTTTTAAATTCAAAAGATAAAGTAACTTTTGATCAGATGAGAAAGGCTCTTTGCCTTGCTGATTCAAATTCATTTAATCTTGAAGAAAACAGAGACTTTTTAATTGGTAATCCTACTGCCGTAAAAATGCGAAGTAAAAATCGTTTTGGAAAATTATGGGATGAAATTCCTCTTGAAGAGCAGGATTTAATTATTGAGACGATTATTACAGCTGATGAAGATGATGCTGTTTATGAAGTTATCAAAAAATATGACCTTACACAGGAGCAGAGGGATTTTATAGTAAAGAATACGATTTTGCAAAGCGGAACCTCTATGCTTTGTAAAGAAGTTTCTGAAAAACTTGTAAAACGCTTAGAAGAAATTGCTGATTTGAAATATCACGAAGCAGTAGAATCGCTTGGATATAAATTTGCAGATCAGACTGTAGAAAAATATGATTTACTTCCATATTATGGAAAAGTTCTACCTGGTTCTACAATGGAAATTGACCTTTCAGCTCCGGAAACTAATCCTGAAAAACACTATGGAAAAATCAGCAATCCGACTGTTCATGTTGCTTTAAATCAGACGCGGGTTGTTGTAAATGCTTTGATTAAGGAATATGGAAAGCCATCTCAAATTGCAATTGAATTAAGCCGTGATTTGAAAAACAATGTAGAAAAGAAAGCTGAAATTGCAAGAAAGCAAAATCAGCGTGCAAAAGAAAATATCGCAATTAATGATACAATTTCTGCTCTTTATCATACTGCTTTTCCGGGAAAATCATTTTATCCTAACAGAAATGACCGCATGAAATATCGTTTATGGTCTGAATTAGGACTCGGAAACAAATGTATTTATTGTGGAAAAGGAATATCTGGTGCAGAACTTTTTACAAAGGAAATCGAAATAGAGCATATTCTTCCATTCAGCAGGACTTTGCTTGATGCAGAATCGAATCTGACTGTTGCTCATTCTTCTTGTAATGCTTTTAAGGCAGAACGTTCTCCTTTTGAAGCATTTGGAACAAATCCTAGTGGATATAGCTGGCAGGAGATTATTCAACGTGCTAATCAGTTGAAAAACACTTCAAAGAAAAATAAGTTTTCGCCAAATGCAATGGATAGTTTTGAAAAGGATTCAAGTTTTATTGCCCGCCAACTTTCAGATAACCAGTATATTGCAAAGGCGGCTTTACGATATCTAAAATGTCTTGTAGAAAATCCGTCTGATGTCTGGACAACAAACGGAAGTATGACAAAACTTTTGCGTGATAAATGGGAAATGGATTCTATTCTATGCCGCAAGTTTACAGAAAAAGAAGTTGCCTTACTTGGCCTTAAACCAGAACAAATTGGTAATTATAAAAAGAATAGATTTGACCACAGGCATCACGCGATTGATGCTGTAGTTATCGGGCTTACAGACCGTAGTATGGTTCAAAAACTTGCAACAAAAAACTCACACAAGGGAAACAGAATTGAAATTCCTGAGTTTCCGATTTTACGAAGTGATTTAATTGAAAAGGTTAAAAACATTGTTGTTAGTTTTAAGCCAGACCACGGAGCAGAAGGAAAACTTTCTAAAGAAACTTTACTTGGAAAAATCAAACTCCACGGAAAAGAAACCTTCGTTTGCCGTGAAAATATTGTTTCTCTTTCTGAAAAAAATCTTGATGATATTGTAGATGAGAAAATTAAGAGCAAAGTAAAAGATTATGTTGCAAAACATAAAGGACAAAAGATTGAAGCAGTTCTTTCTGACTTCTCAAAAGAAAATGGAATAAAAAAGGTTCGCTGTGTAAACAGAGTTCAGACTCCTATAGAAATTACCTCTGGGAAAATTTCACGTTATCTTTCACCAGAAGACTATTTTGCAGCTGTAATCTGGGAAATTCCCGGGGAAAAGAAAACATTCAAGGCTCAATATATAAGACGAAACGAAGTCGAAAAGAATTCAAAAGGATTGAATGTTGTAAAGCCAGCGGTTTTGGAAAATGGTAAGCCACATCCAGCTGCAAAACAAGTATGTTTGTTACATAAGGATGATTATCTAGAATTTAGTGATAAAGGAAAGATGTATTTTTGTAGAATTGCAGGATATGCTGCAACAAACAATAAACTTGATATCCGTCCTGTTTATGCAGTTTCATATTGTGCAGATTGGATTAATTCAACTAATGAGACTATGCTTACAGGTTACTGGAAGCCAACTCCAACTCAAAATTGGGTATCTGTAAATGTATTGTTTGATAAACAGAAGGCTCGCTTAGTTACAGTTTCCCCAATAGGGCGCGTATTTCGAAAGTAAAAAATCTTCTGTAATCATAAATTTTAACTCCTCTGCCGATAAATAACTGTGCTTAACAGAGTCTTAGAGATTGCAGAAGAAAATCGTTATCTTTCTCTAAAGCGAGGCTTTATTGTTATTCAGCAAGGAACAGAAGAACTTGGTTCTGTCCTCTGGATGACATAGCTGTATTATTGCTTTCTGCACAAGGCGTAACATTAACAAAAAATGTTATAAATGCTCTTTCTGAAAAAGGTTGTATTACAATTTTTTTGCGGTGCCAATTATATTCCTTTGAGCATGGTTCTTCCCATTGCCAGTCATACCTATTTTACAAAAATCATAAAAAATCAGATTAATGCAACAGAACCTTTTAAAAAACGAGTCTGGCAGCAGATTGTAATCCAAAAAATAAAAAATCAATCTTTAAGTTTAGGTTATACAAAAAAGCCAGAAGCAGAAAAATTAAAGATGATTGCTGATACTGTAAAATCTGGTGATACAGATAACAGAGAAGCATACGCTGCAAAACTTTACTGGAAAGCATTATTTGGAGAGTCTTTTATTCGTGATAAAAATGGTGACGGTATAAATGCTTTCTTGAATTATGGTTATGCAATAATGAGGGCTGGAATGGCACGTGCAATATGTGCACACGGTTTGTTACCAGCCTTAGGAATTCATCACGATAATAATTTGAATCAGTTTTGCCTTGCAGATGATTTTTTTGAAATTTACAGACCATTGGTTGATAACCTTGTTTATAAACTTTGGGAAAATGGAGAAAAAGATTTAACACCTCAGAATAAAAAGACGCTTGTAGGGCTTTTAAAAATAAAGGTTCATACTTCTGACTGCGATACACAGGCTGTTCAGAGTATGCAATATATGGTGTCTTCCTTTGTTAATGCACTGGAAGCTGGAAAACCTGACATTGAACTGCCCGTTTGGGAAGGAAATGCTGATGGAATTACCATTATTGAATAGGTATGAGCTTATGTGGATGCTAGTTTTATTTGATTTACCAGTTGTAGAAAAATATGAGCGAAAGGAAGCGACACAATTCAGGAATTTTTTATTAGATAATGGTTTTGGAATGATTCAGTATTCAATTTATACAAAGTTATTTTCTGGAAAAGATGCATGCGAAAAGTATTACAAGATGATAAAAGACAACTTGCCCAGTGAAGGAAAAGTAGATATCATAACAATTACGGATAAGCAGTATG
>NZ_AJGU01000018.1 GCF_000260795.1 Treponema sp. JC4 | reverse complement strand
AAAAGATTATAACTGATTAATTCTTCCGGTCAACCTGCAACTAGCTTGCTGATATAAAAGATCTTGACTTCCATTATAACTGATTAATTCTTCCGGTCAACCTGCAACAAATGAATTAAAACTACATGACAACGATGGATTATAACTGATTAATTCTTCCGGTCAACCTGCAACTTTTCTAATCTGACATTTTTAATATGAAATATTATAACTGATTAATTCTTCCGGTCAACCTGCAACCTGTTATGGTTATTCGTCCCGATGAATATTATTATAACTGATTAATTCTTCCGGTCAACCTGCAACAAAAAAGCCAAACTCGCGCGTTGTTTTGGCGTTGGTGGGGTTGTTTGTAGATTTAATAAACTGCGTTTATATCTTCGGGCGGCCAGTCTTTACGGTGCTCGGTCACTTTCTCGAATACATGATTATAAATTAAATAATAAGCCGGTACTTCCTCGTTTAAATAATTACGGTCTGTCGCGTCCGGGAATAGTCCTAAATATCCGTAGTCTTTGCGATTTTCTGTAAGCGTCCTTGCTATTGCTTTAGAGTCGCCCGATATTTCGCCGTCATTATAGGTGAGTCGTAATTCTTCGCCGTCTATTATTCCCTTAATCGTAAACATAATTTTACAACCTCATTAAAAGCCCGATGATAAAAGACTCAAAATCCTTATCCGCGCCCATGCATTATAACTGATTAATTTCTCCGGTCAACCTGCAACTAAATTGTGCTTCTGTTGCCCACTTGAATTATTATAACTGATTAATTACTCCGACAAACCATTAACCTTCCATGAGGTTTCTCTTGTCTATATCATATTATAACTGGTTACTTCATTCAGTCAAATTATGATTCTAGCAAATGTTGTATCACATTTCGATTTCAGAAGCTTAGGGAAATGATGCAGCAGAAGATATCCTATTATTATAAAAAGTTCTATACATATTTATAATAATAGGATATCTTATAAATATAAGGTGCGTTGCACCGGAAAGAATCTTAATAAAGGGGGTAAACAGTGAAAGAGACAACAAAAAAGGCTCTGAAAAAAGCTGTACGAGAGCTTTACAGAGCCGTTGTCGAAATCCTAATAGGTGTTATCTTACTGATTATCAGTAAGAACATCTAACGGGAGCAGGTGGGGTTGGTTTGCAGACCGCCTCACCTTTCTTTCAAAGTTTACCCCTAGGGGGCGATTATGTCAACAAAATTAAAAGCATTCCTTAAAATTACTTTGGAATCTATTGTAAGGGGAATTATTATTGCTTTAATACTGATTTTTGCTGAACGTATAGGATGGCTATAATAAGTAGACCAGCAGGTAGTAAGAATATAAAAATACCCGTCCATTCAGACAGGGCTGGACACAAAACTAAAAAAGAAACTCATTATGGTATTCTGAACTTGCCATTACTGTGTTGGAACTGTATAGACTAGAAAAACTTATAAAAAGAATTCATAACGCCAACAGTGCCTCAATAAGAACTTTTCAGTTGATTCAGCTCTCTATTTTAAAATGAAAATTTAGTTAATCATCTAGTAATCAGTCGATAATAACGTCATCATCTGAAGAATTTTCTTCTTGTTCAGGATGTTTCCAAGCATAGCGAAAAATAAGAATAAGTGTAATTATTATTAAAATCTCTGTCATGGCCTCCCTCTTCAATTACTGTCATAAACTATTTCATGTTCGTTTTCGCCATGTTCATCATCTTTTCAGCTTTCCTGAGCATCGGGATATAACCATTTAAAAAGTTCTTCGTTTTCTTTAGCGTTTATTTCGCTATCATGTTTTGCCCAGGGTAGGATTATAAATTTCCAAAGAAGAAAGGTTACTAAAATACTGATAAGAAAAATCATTTTTCACCTCCTTTGAAGTAAGATTTTTATAAAAGGCAAACTAGACGCTCTGACATTGATTTTTCAATCATCATCTGGATCAGGAACGGAATCATATGTTGTAGAAGCATCATCTTTTGAGGCTTTTATTGCAATAATCAAACAAATAATTACTCCAAAAACAGAAACAAATGCTTCAATCATATAAAACCTCCTTACGGATATATTACACCCTATTTAAATAATAAACAAAAAAGAATGAAATTATCTGCAAATAGTTTTTACCAACAAAAAAATCTTTTTTCATTATTTCCACATTTCCAGCTCAAACAGCCCTTCAACCTCATTTTCTACAGAATCAGGAAGAAGGGAGTAAAAATCTAAGCCGGTTACGGACTCAACTTTATCTACGCTGACGGCATAAGACCAGAAATCATCTTCGCACTTTTGATTTGGAATTATAAAGCCGATGGCGGTAATAGAGGCAGCATCATCGGAAGTGGACTTATCAGCCTCATCTTCATAAAGAGGGACAAGAATTACCTTATAATAGGCTTCCGGAACGGCAACCTTATTTTCGCCGATTGTTTTATAGTCGCTGGCAGTTTTGTCTAATACAGGGCCTGAAACAACATAAAGCTTTCCGAACTTTTCTGCCCAGAGACGAACCTGAGTTTCAAGGTCTTTCCAGATTCCACGATTAAACTGGGGAGCCTGGGGACTCATATTGCTCATATAAAAACTTTCACTCATGGCAAGTTCACTGAAGGACATATCAGCGGCGGGGGTAAGATGCCCGCGGTCATAACCAGAAGCTTTATAATCAGAAAGACTTGCAGAGCCTGTAGAAATAGCAGGATCAGGGCGAAAATCATTGGAACGGGTAGCCTTCTTTTCCAGCTGCTGATAAGAAAGGCTGTAGGCAGACCACTCAGCCTGTTCATAAGTTTCACGGTAACAGATGGAATAATTGGTGAAATTGCGGATTTCGTGATCCTCTGCGTGCTCTTTTGCAGGACAAAGAGGAAGTTCAAGTCCTTTGGGAAGAAGGATATATTTCTTTCCAGAGTCTGAAGCAATTTTTTCATCAGAAGAAAAAGAAGCAGCCTCTTCGATAAGATTTTCAGCATACGATTTTACGTAATTTTTTACCTCTGAAAAATATTCCCTTTTATAAAAGTATGTAGTAACTATAAGAACAAGAAGGAAGAATAAAAAAACTTTAAGTCCGGAAGATTTATGATTTTTTCTCTTAGCCATTTTCAGTCCATTTGATTTAAAAAGAAAAAAGGCTGTCAAAACTGACAGCCTTTTGCGGAGGAGCCGACTTGAACGGCCACGACTTACGCCACAAGCACCTCAAGCTTGCGTGTCTACCAATTCCACCACCCCCGCGGAATGTGATATTAAATATATAGAAAATTACTAAAAGTGTCAATACATTAAACAGTAAAATTTGAAAAAAAATAAAAAAAATCGCGGGTCCCAGCGACGGCGAAAATCAAGGTATCTCCCCTCACGGGTCCCCCCTTAATTTTCACCTGCGTCCCACGATTTTATTTTCCTGGTTATTAATAGACCAGTTTAGTAACTTTCCAGCCCTCCAACCTTCTCCTGGAAGTGGCTGAACTCCATAGAGAAGCTTGCACGTCCCTGAGTTGCAGAACGAAGATTTGTAGAGAATCCGAACATTTTAGCCATAGGAGCCTGAGCGTGAATAATATCGCCGGTTGATTTTGAATCCTGTCCCATAATGTTTCCGCCACGCTGAGAAAGCTGGCTTGAAGCAGGTCCTACAAACTCTTTTGGACAAGAAATATCAACGTTCATTACAGGTTCAAGGATAATTGGATTTGCGGCAGTACAAGCCTTATCAAAAACCTGGGCTGCACATGCTTCAAAGGCAAAGGTAGAAGATGTAAGCTCGTTGTAATCAATCTTAGTAACTTTTACAGCAACGTCTGTACAAGGATAACCGTATTTAATACCTGAATTAAGGGCACTTTCAAAGCCATTCTTAATTGAATCAAAAATTTCATCAGGAATATTGCCCTGTTTAACTTCATTAACAAAGAGGTTACCGCTGCCCTGCTCGCGCTGTTCAACAGTGATTGTAAGGCCGGCAGTATTTTCTTTTCCTGCAAGAACACGGCTGAACTCTTCTGAAGCAGTAGCAGAACCGCTTACAGATTCGCGGTAAGTTACCTGAGGAGCACCTACATTACATTTTACGCCAAAATCATCGCGCATACGGGTAACAAGAACGTCAAGGTGAAGCTCACCCATACCGCTGATAATAAGCTGACCTGTTTCTGCATCTTCATGGCTTGTAAAGGTTGGGTCTTCGCGGCTGAGGATTTCAAGAGTTTCGTTCATTTTATCGCGCTCGCTCATGCTTTCAGGCTCAAGGGCAACAGAAATTACCGGCTGAGGGAACTTAGGCTGTTCCAGCAATACTGGGAAAGCCTCTGAACCGATTGTATCACCTGTCTGAGCAAGCTTAAGTCCGATAAATACAGCAATATCACCTGCGCTGATTGAATCGCAAGGCTCTGATTTATCGGCATGCATACGAAGAATGCGGTTTACGCGCTCACGCTTCTTTTTATTGATGTTGTAAATCTGAATACCATTCTGGATTTTTCCTGAGTACATGCGCACATAACAAAGTGGGCCCATTTCACGGTCATACTGAATCTTAAATACAAGACCAAGTGCCATTTTTGAAGGATCGCAAGGAACTTCTACATCTTCCTGAGTATCTTTTTTAACACGAAGTCCTTTTGCAGGAGGAACATCTGTAGGACAAGGAAGGAAGTCGATTACAGCGTCAATCAAAGGCTGAACACCCTGATTGTGGCGGGCGCTTCCCATTACAAATGGAACAAAGGCACGGCTGATTGTACCCTTGCGGATTGCCTTTTTAAGCTGTTCAAGAGAAATGTCGCCGCCTTCAAGATAGATTTCCATAAGTTCATCATCGCTGCCGGCAACAGTTTCTACCAGCTTTTCGCGCCATTCCTGAGCCTGAGCAAGGCGGGAAGAATCAATATCACTTTCTACTACCTTTTCGCCTTCATCACCTTCAAAACGAAGCTCTTTCATTTTAAGAAGGTCAATAACGCCTTCAAAATCTGCGCCTTCTCCGATAGGAATCTGCAAGGCAAGAGTTTCTACTCCAAACTTGTTATGTACGTCTTCCATAGAGCCGAAGAAGTCTGCACCAATTCGGTCCATTTTATTCATAAAGCAGAGACGTGGAACGGCAAACTCATCAGCCTGCTTCCATACAGTTTCTGTCTGAGGCTGAACACCATCAACCGCACAGATTACTGCAACAGCACCGTCCAATACGCGGAGAGAGCGTTCAACTTCTGCAGTAAAGTCTACGTGGCCCGGAGTGTCGATAATGTTTATCTGATAATTTTTCCAGTAAGTTGTTGTGGCTGCTGAACAGATTGTAATACCACGTTCCTGTTCCTGAGCCATCCAGTCCATTGTTGCCTGACCGTCATCAATTTCGCCGATTTTATGAATTTTTCCTGTGTAAAAAAGGATGCGTTCTGTTGTTGTTGTTTTTCCTGCATCGATATGCGCCATAATACCGATGTTGCGCATTTTGTCTAAAGACATGATAGGTCTCCAAATTTAAAAAGTGTAGGAATAAATATAGCGGATTTTATCAAATTAATAAATATAGCCTACAATTTCTCTAATTCTACAATCTCATAACCTGCATCCAGAAGCGAACTGATAAGCAAATCCATGTGAGCATAAAGAGGGTCTTCGTGAATGCCGGTTGAATAGCCGACAGAAACCGGAATAATTCCATAATTTGCAAATTTCAAAATTGAATTGTACTCGTTTATCAGGATTTCAGGCTTAATGGTCTGAATATCAGTATCTGAATATTTGAAATTATTATTTACATAAGAATAACCGGCGAGTTTTCCGTATTCTTTTATTGCATCGGTAACCTTGTAATCCGGAGCATGCCAGTAAAGGTTCAGTTCAGTTCCGGTTGCCTGATAGAACTCATCTTCGTTACGGGCAAGGCCACGGCGGATAAAATCTTCTGTCATTGCAAAGCCCGGAGAAGTCAAATCTGAGGTTGTAAAGAACATTGAAGCACATTTCTGACCGTTCTGAACAATCTGCTTTGTTTCAAGAGGATAACGGCGGATAAATTCTCCGTTGATAAAGAAAGTTCCCTTTACATTGTACTTCTTAAGGGCAGAAAGAATCTGAGGAAGTCCGTCTGAATTATCACTGGCATCAAAAATAAGGGCAACCTTCTTTTTTGCAGGTTGTTTTTCAACACTCAAAGGATAAACAGGCTTTGTTACGGTTTCTGCACTCAAAGATCTGATATAAAGCGCATTTTCATAGCGGGGATTCTGGGTACTTCCTACAAAAACACGGTAACGTCCGTTCTGGGAAAGGGCATTGATTCGTGCAGGTGCAGCTACAGGAGCCCAGGTTCCTTTTGCGGAATTAAAGCGGTAATAGGAACCGCCGCTTACACTGGCATAAATTTTATTGTCATCGCCATACCAGTAGCAGTCGTTTGCACTTGAAAGGCAGATTGTTTCAGCATTGTTGGAAAGAAGGTTCCACAAACGAAGGCGCTGGGTTCCTCCGACATAAAGCTGATTGCGGTCAAGCCAGAGGGCACTTGTTACCCTCTCCCCTTCAAGCTCTGCAATACACTGCCAGGAATTTATATCATAAATATAAATGTCGTTTTCAGAAAAAACTGCAACCCGGCTTCCGTCTGGAGAAAGGCATGGGCGGCCTGAATCAGAAATTTCAAGCACCAGTTTTGGCTGGGCACCAAGTCGGTAAACACTTCCCTTTTCAAGGCTGCCAAGATAAGGAAGTTTTTCCTGCCACAGAATAGGATTTTCATCTTTATCCCAGAAAACAAAGGCTTCTTTAAGAGAGGCAGAGGAATCTGTGTAAGGACGGGAATAAATTACGTCCATATAATCACAGGAAAGGCTCTGAATAGTCAGGTAAGAAAAGAGTCTGTTATTCTGAACTGTTACAATAGAAGTTACATCCTTGTTGGCAAAAACCTTATCAGAAAGAGGATTAAAACGGAAAGGAAGGCGTCCTATTGCCTTTCCCTGCCCTATGATTCCGGCATAAAGACCGATTGTATACATTTCCTTTGTACTGATTCTATAAAGAAGGTAATCATCAACATAGGCAAGAAATTTTTCTGAGCCCCAGCTTACGCAATTGATTGTACCACGCCCGATTTTTCTGAAGCGTTCTTCAATTTCGACACCGCGGGAAAGCGCCTCGGGATTACAAAAATATACGGCGCCGTTTTTTTCATACAAAAGAATGCTGCTGTCAGGCGACCACTTTACAGGAAGCGATTCATAAGAATTAAGGATTTTCTCTGCAAGGACAATTCTTTTTGCATCAGAAGAGCGTTCTACGACAAGACGGCCTGAGCAGATTTCTGTTTTTTCTATTTTGCAGAACCATTTCCCGTCAGGGCTGGCCTGATAAGGAGCAGTCGGCATGATATTTTCAGGTAAGCCCGAAATCTTTTTTACCCACTTAAGGCTTTCATTTTTACGGTCATAGCGGGCGGTACCAAAACGGTTACGAAGCTGAAGGATATTGCCGCCTTCCAGCAGTTCCATCTGCTCCGGATAATAAGTTATAAGCTCGGGCTGAAGAGGCACTTCGCCGTTTTTGATTTTTGAATAAAATAGAGAGGTATAATTTGCTGAACCAAGGGCATTCTGGCTGGCAGTAAACAAGAGTTCATCATTCTGATTTATATCGCTTTTTTCAAAGGAAATTGTTGCAAAAAGACCTGGCAGGGGTAAAACCGAAAAAGCCGACAGTAAAATGCCGGCAAGAAGACTTACGTTTTTTTTCTTCATCATCTATGCATCTCCGCACTTAAAACTAAAACAGAAAGTTCCTTTTCCAGATCGTTCAGCTGGTTTTCCATCTGTCTGAGCTGACGTTTGCGGTTTTCTTCCTGCTGACGTAAAAATTCAAGATAGCGCAGGTTGGCAGAAGTTTTTTCATTTCTTCTGATTCTGGAATGTCCGCACCATGGGCAGTACAAGAAAGTGGAATCAATAAGTTTTCCGCAGTCTTTGCAAATTTCCTTTTTCATTTTCAGCCTCCCTTTTCCCTATTTGAGAACCGACATAGGGTTCACCATTTTTCCATTTTTATAAACCGTAAAATGCAGGTGTGGTCCGGTTGAATAGCCGGTCGAACCTACAAGACCAATTCTAGTTCCCTGACTTACCCACTGACCTTTTGAAGCAATGATTTTTGACATATGGGCATAGAGGGTCTGATATCCGTTTCCGTGATCTATAATTACGTAGTTTCCGTAAACACGGTTGATTCCTGTTGTAATAACCTTTCCACTCATTGAAGCAAGGATTGGAGTTCCTGTAGGACAAGCCATATCTGTTCCCGTGTGGAAGGATTTTACATGAGCAATCGGGTCTTCACGCCAGCCGTAAGGAGAAGACCAGCGGAAACGGGCAGAAATAGGCATGATAAAGCGGTCGCCCATTGCAGTTTTAAGGGTTTTCTGGTCAAGTGAAGCACCCGGTAAAAAGAGCTGCTGACCGGCATGCAGGACTTCGCTTGAAAGGTCGTTTACATCCAGAAGCTGCTTAAGGCTGATTTTATTCTTTTCTACAATGCTGTTGATTGAATCTCCGCCTTTTACAGTGTAAATAATTCCGTCAATGCTTGGGATTTTGAGTTTCTGACCTGCACAAAGCTGACGGACATTACTGATATCATTTACCGAAATAAGGGTAGAAACATTTGAAAGCTTGAATTTTCTGGCAATACCACCGATTGTATCACCGCTCTGAACCTTGTAAGTCTGATAAGTTACAGGAGAGGTATAATTTGAACGGAGAGGAATTGCAGCTTCGGCAATTTTTCCGCTTTCATCAATTTCCTGCTGAACTTCAAGGGCAAAATCAGACATAAGCTGATTGAGTTTTTCTATACTGATTTCATCTGTCTTCTGAATAGAAAGAGGTCCTGTAAAATTATTGAAATAATTATAGGCACGCTGCCCGCCAATTATCATCATTACAAGAAGAAGGACTGCAAGCAGAACCTTAAAAATGCTGAAGGAATTTTCAAAAAGCAGCTGAATAAATTCAGAAACCGCTCGACCTGTTTCCATTAAGAAAATGCGTAAATTAAAAGGGCCTGAAACAGCTTTTACTGCAAAAGTTTTAAGTTCTGTCGGATAGATTTCCCGTCTGCGCATATTTCTGCCGGCAGGAGAAAAGGCTCCCATGCGAAAATATGAGCTTTCACTTCTTTCTCGTCCACTTTTTGAAAACAAAGGAAGATTAAATTTTCTGACAGCAGGTTTATCCTGTACAAAACTTATTATTTCCATAAATCCAATATCGGAAAATTACAGAATTTGTTTAGAATAAATAGAAATTTTCAGTAATTCGTTATATAGTAGAAAGTGGGCGGGAATAATCCTTTTATGAATGATTTCTTCAAGAAAAAACAGACTGTTTTCTTTTTTATCTGCTGCGGACTCTGTATTGGTGCAATTTTAATCCGTTATGCAAAGCTTGCAATGCTGCCTGTAAGCGCTTCCAGTCCGGCAAGAGAAATCGTAGAAAGAGGATCAATTGTAGACCGTTCGGGTTTTCCCCTTGCAGTTCAGACAAATTTTTACCATGTAGGCGTAACGCTTAGAAATATCCGCGACAATAAAAAAGTAAGGGAGGCTTTTACAAGTGATGTAGCTCCCCTTCTCAACATGAGCGAAAGCCAGCTCAATGAACTTCTGGATACAAAAAAAAGCTTTGTCTACCTTAAGAAAAAAATTGTTCAGACAGAATACGAAGCCCTGAAAAAAATCACCGAGGATAAAAACTACAATTTTGTAAGTTACGAAAAGATTCCCGGCCGCAACTACCCTAACCACGCCCTCGCATCCCAGCTGATCGGCTATATGGGAAACGACGGAAAAGGTCTTGCAGGAATTGAATTCAGCCAGCAAAAGATTTTGCAGCCGGATATTTCTGAAGATCCAGCCCAGCAGGAACAAGGAAGAAACATTTACCTTACAATTGACGCAAACCTTCAGTACAAGCTTGAACAGATTGCCTATAAAACAATGGCAAATACTCAGGCAGAAAGCATGATGCTTGTAGCGGCAGACTGTACCACAGGCGAAATTCTTTCTTATATCAGCCTGCCTTCTGTTGATTTGAACGAATACGGCGAATCTACAGAAGAAAGCCGCATGGACCGCCCTGCAATGTACTCTTATGAGCCTGGTTCTGTATTTAAGATTTTTACAGTTGGAATTGCCTACGACCAGCACGGAATCAGCCCTAACGACAGCTTCCTCTGCGACGGCGTTTACGAAAAAAAGCTTTCCAGCGGCGAGCGAATCCGAATCAAATGTCTGGAACACCACGGCTGGTGTACTCCGCGCGATGCCCTGCGCTTCTCCTGCAACGACGCTCTTGGCCAGATTGCAGACCGCGTTTACGACGATGACTTTATTGCCCGCATCCGCCAGCTGGGCTTTGGCACAAAGACAGGCGTAGAACTCCCTGGCGAAACAAGCGGCGTTGTAAAAGACACAGACAGCAAGAGCTGGTCGGCACGTTCTAAACCTACTATTGCAATCGGACAGGAAATTACAGTAAGCGCCCTGCAGATGGTGCAGGCAGCCTCTGCAATTGCAAACGGCGGTGTTCCTGTTCAGCTTACTTTTATTCATAAAATTACAAACAAAGACGGAACCGTATTCTACGAGCACACTCCGGAATACAAAAGCCGCAATTTTTCTAAGGCAACTGCCGATTACGTTCTCAGCTGTATGGAAACTACGGCAACAACCGGTACAGGTGCCCGCGCAAACCTTCACGACGTAAGCATTGGTGTAAAAACCGGTACAGCCCAGATGGCAGATAAGGTTCACGGCGGTTACTCTACAACAGACTTCCTTTCAAACTGTATTTCGATCTTCCCGATTGAAAATCCGCAAATTGTACTTTATATCGTTGTTACAAAGGCAAAGGGCGAAACTTACGCCGGCCGTATTGTTGCCCCTGTAATTGCAGAGGCCGCTGACGTAATTATTGACCACCTTGGTATGAGCCGCGAAAAGGCAGCTTCTTTTGAACATTCGGGCGTCATCAACATCCGCCAGAATCAGGCCGTAACAATGGGCTCTTACGTTCCAAATCTTATCGGAAAGTCTAAAAAAGACCTGCTCCCACTTATTACCCGTAAAGACGTTCATTTTATAATCAACGGAAGCGGATGGGTTACAAGCCAGAATCCTGCACCGGGAACTCCAGTTTCGGAGGACATGGTAATTGAACTCAATCTGGAATAAAAATCTGGAAGCCTTCCGCAGCCGCTTTCCTGCCCTTTTTGAAATGTGCAAAAAAGAAATAAGCGCAATAAAGGATGAAGAGGGCAGCGCCGCATTAATTAGTTCTCTTAAGTGGGAAGTTTTAACGGCAAAAAACGGGGATATATCTGCAAGGGAAGGCGGCACTGCCCTGCACTCCCTCTACAATCCTTCACGCGAAGCCTCAAACGCAGTAGCTCAGACCGCAGTGGCAGAAAAGTCCAGCGCGCTTTTTTACGGTTTTGGGCTTGGCTGGCAGGTAATCGAGTTCTGCAAAAAATATCCGGATAAAAAATTAGTGCTTTTAGAGCCGGATTTACTCCACCTGCTGGGAGCATTTTTACTTTTAGACTGGAGCGAAGTTTTTGCCCACGAAAAACTTATCTTAGCTGTAGGCTGCCCGCAGGAAAGCGTGCTCTCTTTAATAGAAGATTCTTCCCGCGTAAACGTGGGCAACACAGGGGTAAACGATACCTTCTTTTTTGACCTCCCCGCCTTTACAAACCATGCGGCAGAATACTTTAATGATGTACGCACAATCATAAAGCGAAACCAGCGCAAAAACGAAATTAATGCAGCCACCCTCAAAAAGTTTGGAAAACTCTGGGTACGTAACAGCAGAAAAAATATCGACCAGCTGACCCGCTGTCAGGGACTTGCAGGCTTTAAGAATGCAGGCAAAGAAGTTCCATTTTTGATTGTAGGAGCCGGGCCAAGTTTAGAAGGCATACTTCCTCATCTTGCAGAACTTAAAAAACGCATGGTAATTATCTGCGTAGAGACAGCCCTGCACACTCTCTTAAAAAATGGCATTCAGCCGGATTTTATTATGCTGATGGATCCTCAATTCTGGGCCTTCCGCCATATTGCAGGGCTTTCTGCCCCGGAATCAGTTTTAATTACAGAAGTAAGCGCCTACCCCGCAGTTTTCCGCTTCCCATGTAAAAAAATAATGCTCTGTAAAAGCCAGTTTCCGGTGGGCCAGTATTTTGAAAAAAAACTTTCTCTAGATCTGGGCGATTTAGGAACCGGCGGTTCTGTTGCCTCGGCAGCCTGGAACTTTGCATATTTTTGCGGTGCAAAAAAAATCTTCACAGCAGGCCTTGATTTGAGTTTTCCTTCAAAACAGACTCATATAAAGGGCAGCAGTGCCGAACAGACCTTCCATACCCTTGCACGACGTACACGCACCGTAGAAAACTTTACCGCTGCTACTCTCTTTAGTGCTAACGCCAGTCCCGCAGAAAACTATCTTGGAGAGCGCGTTACAACCGACAGCCGCATGAAGATGTTCGCCTGGTGGTTCGAAGCCCGTCTTGCCAACTGCCCGGATACAAAAACCTTTACCCTCTGCCCTCAGAGCATGAAAATTCCGGGAATTGAAGTCTGCAAATTGCAGGATGCCCTTGCCCTGCCAGAAATCACAGGGCAAAAAGAAGCCTTTCTTGCCGCAAAAATGCCAGAGCCAGCCTCTGAGCACAGCCTGAAAGCTATAAAAGACACCTTCCCCAACAGCGAGTTTTTTGAAAACGCTTCCTTCCTCCGCGACTACTTTTAAGTCATACCAGATTGACGCTCTATAATTCTTTTTATATTATTCTCCAAACCTTTTTGCGGAGTTCTTTTATGAAAAAAACGTTTGTACTTATTTTTGCAGCTTCAAGTTCCCTTCTTTTTGCAAAACCAGCAAATAAAACTCTTGTCGGCATTGGTCTGGATCCGATTGAAAATCCAGTCACCATTGATAAAAACGGCCTTCATCAGGATACAGACAATCAGTTTGGCGGGGCCTACCTTTGGGGCGATATCATTCAGGGAAATAATTACGTCACCGCAGCCGGAAAAATTTATTACCGCCTTAATTCAGTTGCAAAAGATGAAGAAGAGCAGCAGAAAATTGACATAAAAAGAGCCTACATAAAAGTCCGTCCTGCAGGTAACGATATTTTTGAAATTGCAGCCGGAAAACTTTATTCATATTATCTTCCGGGCGGCTATTTTGCCCTTGCAGAAATCTATACAGGAAACAGCCGCTGGGGAAAAAGCGGAGTGGGCACAAAGTTTGATTACAAGGGTTTTGGTGGAGGGCTTGCCCTTCCTGTAACGGAAACTTACACCTCCTTTAAGACTTCCTTCTCCCTTGCAGCAGCCCTAAGTTACAACTTCAAAACTCTTTCAGAAAATCTTCCTTTAGAACTTGGTTTTTCAGCCTTTCAAGATTTTATAAAAGAGGATTTTTCTTTTGCGGCTTCTGCCCTCTACAGCCCGAACTGGACAGGCTTTGTATCTAAAGCTAAATTCTTTGCCGCTTATTCTTATAATGCAGCCCCTTACGTTGCAAACAGCACTTTCAAAAATGTAAGCAATTATAATCAGACTGAACTCCAGAAATGTCATCTTGCTTCTATTAATGTAAGCTTTAATCTTGGAAAGGTAGAAATTACAGAAGAAGCAGAGGCCGGTCATTCAAAGGAAGGAGACTATATTCCCCTTTATTCCGGAACCCAGGCTCTTATTCCTATTATAGAGCACCTAGCCTTTAAGCCGCGTTTTTACTACTACGCAGCCATCAATGAAAAAGACAGCGGCTTAAGCCGTCAGACCTTTGCCCTTTATCCCCGTCTCTGGCTGACCTTTGGAAAATGCACAGTATCTGCAGGAAGCATAATTACCTGCATGCAGTGTGGCACAGATAAAAAAGACAAGAGTCTTTCTGACTGGTACTGGGGCTACGAAGTTCCCCTTTATGCAACCTGGAAGTTCTAACTTTTACTCATCCATCAGATTGCCGCTATACAAAAAGTGATAGCGGCCCTTCTGGGCAATCAGCTCTTCGTGAGTACCGCGCTCAATTATTTTTCCCTGTTCAAGAACGATAATTTCATCGGCATTGCGGACGGTAGAAAGGCGATGGGCAATTACAAAGGTTGTCCGCCCCTTCATCAGGCTGTCCATTCCCTTTTCAATCAATGCTTCGGTTCGGGTATCAATAGAAGAAGTTGCTTCGTCCAGAATTAAAACAGGCGGATTTGCAACCGCAGCACGGGCAATTGCCAAAAGCTGACGCTGTCCCTGACTCAAAGAAGCGCCGTCACCGGTAATTACAGTGTCATAACCATTTTCCAGATGGCGGATAAAGGAGTCGGCATTAGAAAGACGGGCTGCCTCGTAAACCTGTAAATCGCTTGCTTCAAGATTTCCGTAGCGGATATTTTCGCGGATAGTTCCCGTAAACAAATGAGTATTCTGCTGAACCATTCCAAAAGACTGGCGAAGGCTTGCCTTACTTATCTGATTAATAGGGAACCCATCCAGCAGAATGCGCCCCTGACCTTGAGGAATATCATAAAAGCGGGTAAGAAGATTAATTGTAGTTGTCTTTCCCGAACCAGTAGAACCAACAAAGGCAATTTTATGTCCCGGTTTTGCGTGAATGCACAAATCGTGAAGAATTGTTTTTTCAGCTTTATAACCAAAGGTTACGTGGTCAAAAATAACTTCACCCCTAAGACGGGTAAGACTTCCATCCGCAGGATTTCTCCAGGCCCATTCGCCGGTTTTTGCAAAAGACTGAACAAGATGTAATTTTCCGTCAGAAGTTTTTGCATCATAGGCATTTACAAGGCTTATCTTTCCTTCATCGATTTCGGCTTCTTCATCAATTATTGCAAAAATGCGTTCCGCACCGGCAAGGGCATTCAAAAGGCTTGTTGCCTGCTGGCTCATCATTGAGACAGGCTGACTGAAACTTCTTGTATACTGCAAAAAGGCTGCAACTGTTCCCAAGTCCATATGCCCCGCAATAACGCGGAAGGCTGCAAAGACAGCGACAATTGCATACTGGGCATGACTCAGATTATTCATCAGAGGGCCAAGAATACCGCCGAAAGTATTGGCAGAAGTTCCTGCCTTACAAAGCTCTTCATTCAGTTTTTCAAAACGCTCTATAGCCTTATCTTCATAATTAAAAACCTTGATAACCTTCTGGCCTTCAATCATTTCTTCTATAAAACCGTTAAGCTCGCCGATTGCCTTTTGATTTTTTCTGAAAGAGGCTGCAGATTTTTTTCCAGTCCAGCCTGCAAGAAGAGTCATCAAAACCATGGTTACAATCATGACAAGAGTTAAAAGAGGAGAAAGCACCAGCATCATTACAAAAACCGCGGTAACAGAAATTACAGAAGATAAAAGCTGGGGAACCGTATGGCTCATCATTTCGCGGAGGGCATCTGTATCGTTTGTAAAACGGGACATCAGTTCACCGTGAGTATGAGAATCGTAAAAACGAAGGGGAAGCTTCTGCAGCTTGTAAAATAAATCTTCGCGGATATTTAATAAAAGCCTTGTCCCTATAAAAATCATAACCCGCTGATTTGCCCAGCTGGCAGAAACTCCGCAGGCAAAAATGATCAGAACCTTTACAAGAAGTTCCTTAAAAGAGGAAAAATCAGGAGACTTCTGACCAATCAGAGGAATAATATAATCATTAATGGCAGGCTTTAAGATATAGGTTCCCGCCACTCCCGCAAAAGAACTGACACTTACAAAAAGAAAACCAAAAGCCAGAGGGCTTTAAATTTTCCCATGTAAGAAAGGATGCGAAAGAGAACCTTTTTTGTATTTTTTGGCTTTGCAAAGCCCTTATGTTTACTTGGCGGCACGGTGCGGCTCCTTACATTTTTTCAGGAAGCATGTCTGCGTCGCCGCTTCCCTGCTGCTGACTTTCATAAACTTCACGATAGATTTTATTATTCCTCAAAAGTTCTTCGTGACTTCCCATTCCGTTTAATTTTCCTTCATCAAGAACAAAAATTATATCTGCATCTTTTACAGAAGAAATTCTCTGGGCAATGATGATTTTTGTAGTTCCCGGAGCAATACTTTTAAGTGAAGCTCTGATTCTTCCTTCAGTTGCAGTATCAACCGCACTTGTGCTGTCATCAAGGATAAGGATTTTCGGCTTCTTTAAAAGAGCCCGGGCAATGCAAAGTCTCTGCTTCTGACCACCGGATACATTTACTCCGCCCTGACCAAGTACAGTATCATATCCGTCCGGGAAGGATTTTATAAAAGAATCTGCATCGGCAGCCTGACAGGCAAGCTCAACTTCCTGGTCACTCGCCTTTTCATTTCCCCAGCGCAGGTTTTCCTTAATACTTCCCGAAAAAAGCACGTTTTTCTGAAGCACAAGAGCAACTCCGTCACGCAAGGCTTTTAAATCATAATTTCGGACATCTTCTCCGCCCACAAAAATCATACCGCTAAGGGCATCGTAAAGGCGGGGAATCAGGGAAATAAGGGTCGTTTTAGAAGAACCGGTTCCGCCGATAATTCCAACTACCTGACCGCTTTCAATTTTCAAAGTGATGTTTTCCAACACCAGATTATCATAACGGTTATTATAGCCAAAACTTACATCGCGGAATTCTATGCTGCCGTCTTTTACGCTTGTTACAGCAGCAGATTCCGGTGATTTTATATCGCTTTCTTCTGCAAGAACTTCTTTAATTCGTCCGGCAGAAGCACGAACCATTACCAGCGATACAAAAATCATTCCCAGCATCATCAGCGACATCAGAATCTGAGTTACATAGGCAAAAAAGCTGATAAGCTGGCCCGCAGTCATAGAGCCAAAAACAACCTTGTGACCGCCAAACCATACAACCGCAGACATAGTAAGGTACATTACCAGCTGCATAAGGGGAATCATCCAGATTATGATTTTTTCTGCCCTGTACTGGGCATTGCATAATTCTTCCGCGGCCTTTTCAAACTTCTTAAATTCAAATTCATCGCGGACATAAGCCTTTACAATTCTGATTCCCACAAGATTTTCCTGAACCGATGCATTAAGTCCGTCATAGGTTTTCATCATCTTCAAAAAACGGGGATGAGCAAAAGTTGAAAGAAGAAGAATTGCCACCGCAAGAAAAGGAACGGCAATCAGAAAAATCAAGGCAAGCTCTGTATTAATCTTAAAGGCCATAAGACAGCCTGCAATCATCATAAAAGGAGAGCGGATGCAGATTCTTATAAGCATCTGGTAAACGTTAGTGCACATTGTAATGTCAGTTGTAAGACGGGTTACAAGGGAAGCCGTACTGAACTTATCAAGATTGGAAAATGAAAAGCCCTGAATTTTACAGTAAATACGCTGGCGAAGATTTTTTGCAAAGCCCTGGGAAGAGTAAGCCGCAAGAAAGGAACCCGCGCAGCCGAACAAAAGAGAAATAACGGCAAGTCCAACCATAAAAAGACCGGTTTTGGTAACGTAAGGAATATCACGCCCCGCAATCCCTATATCAATTATTTTTGCCATGATAAAGGGAATTGAAACTTCCATACAGACTTCGCCAATCATAGAAAGAGGAGAAAGTAAAGTTGTCAGGACATAGCGCTTTTGCATGCCCTTAAGAAGATTTACTTTACTCAAGGCTAACCTCCACAGCTTCAAAGCCCAGGGCGTACATCATCTGTGTAATTGTTTTTTTGGCAGAAGAGTCGGCATCATTTAAAAAGCCCTCACCTACAATTTCTTCTGCAATATTATTTCTTACAAGGTCAATTTCATCAAAAATTTCCTGAGTTGTAATTGGAACAAAAAGACTGCGCTTTTCATCAAAAACAGCCTGTTCAACAATATCGTTTCCAAGAATTTCAGATCTAGGAAGCTTAAGCCTTATAGATTTAGTTCCGTTGTAGGAATCAATTATCTTAAATTTTATTTTAGAAACATCGCTTATTCCAGCCCGGATTATTCCAGTAAACTTTACGATACTGTAGCTTTTTGAAAACATAATGGATTTTTTGAGTGTGATAATATCGCTGTAACGATACTTCTGGGTAATCAGCTCCTGAACACTCAAAAGCTGCTGAGTTACCATTGCCTCGTGAAGTTCCTTTTTAGGAGTAAAAAAAGTCTTCTTTAGATTTGGCAGAATTATCATTAAAACAAAGGCGGCAACCAGAGTAAGGGTTATTATTGTAGCAATTCTCAGGGCAACCTTTGCAAGAATTGGATGAGGATTTGTCGCAGTATTTTTTACAGGCGCATTATTACGTAATTTTTCAGCCTTTTTCAAAAGTGATTTTTCTTCTGTCTTTTTCTTTTCCATAGTGATAAATATAACACATTTTAATCATTTTTTAATTGTTTATTTTCTATATATTTTATATTTTTATTAAAAAGCATTTTATTTTAAATTGTGGAGGATTTTGATGGCTGAAGAAAAAATCATCAAGGTAAAAAAGCACAAATCTTTTGGAAAGAGTTTTCTGGGAACCCTGATATTCCTGGGAATTCTTGCTCTTGCAGGGCTTACAAGTTTTTATGTGGTAGATGAAACCGAGCAGGCAGTTGTAACCCGTCTTGGCCGCTATGCCTACACCACAGGCTCTGGTCTTCACACAAAACTTCCATTTGGAATTGAAAGAAACTACAACGTGCCGGTAAAGGTTGTTCAGACAGAACAGTTTGGCTTCAAAACCGTAAAAGCCGGCCGCAATAACGAATACAAAAACAATATTTCAACAGAAAGCACAATGCTCACAGGAGACCTTAACATCGTTGACGTAGAATGGATTATTCAGTACCGAATTGTTGATCCTAAGCAGTGGCTCTTCGGTGTAAGCGAAAAACGCCAGACAATCCGCGATATTTCCCGCAGCGCAATCAACACTCTGGTTGGTGACCGCGCCATCCTTTCTGTAATGGGTAGCGAACGTTCCAACATCGAAAATCTTGCCCAGAACATGATGAACGAAAATTTTGAATCACTGGGACTTGGAATCAGCGTAATTGCAGTAAAGCTTCAGAATATCGTGCCTCCTAGCGGAGTTCAGGACGCCTTTGAAGACGTAAACAAGGCCATTCAGGATATGAACCGTCTTGTAAACGAAGGTAAGGAATCTTACAACGCAGAAATTCCTAAGGCTCAGGGTGAAGCAGACCGTATGATTCAGGTTGCAGAAGGTTATGCCGCAGAACGCGTAAACATGGCAAAGGGTGATGTTGCCCGCTTCAACGCCGTTTACGACGAATACAGAAAATCACCAAAGGTAACCCGCGAGCGAATCTACCTTGAAACAATGGACGAGATTTTTGGCGCAGACATAAAGCCTGAACTTATTGACGGAAAACTTCAGAATCTTGTGCCGGTTAAGACATTCCAGGATAAGAAAAACTAAGGCGACGGCAGGAGGTATAATTATGGCAAAATCAACTACAAAATTTTTCACAGGATTTTTTACAATTCTCATTCTGGCAGTAATTCTTCTTTTTATGGGACCTCTTTACATTGTAAATGAAGGAAATCAGGTTGTAGTAACCCGCTTTGGTTCAATTGTAGATACTCACACAGAGGCCGGCCTTTACTTTAAGGTTCCCCTTCTTGACCAGGTAACAACCTATTCAAAACTGGTACTTTCTCTTGACGGCGACGAGCAGCGCATTCCTACAAAGGAAAATCAGTTTATTATAGTAGATACTACATCACGCTGGCGTATTTCAGATCCTGCAAAGTTCTATCAGAGCTTTACAAACATAGACAACGCCTACAACCGCCTTTCAGACATCATCGACTCTTCTACCCGCACTGTAATCACCCAGAACAGACTTTCGGAAATCGTACGCTCATCAAACGGAATTAATGAAGAAAAACAGAAGGAAGTTCAGGGCGATGATGAAGAGTCAAAAGAAATTGAAGCTCTGGTAAACACAAACGTAGAAAACGAACTGATTGCAAAAGGCCGCAGCGTTTTGTGTAAGGAAATGCTTGCCGAAGCAAACAAACTTGTTCCAGAATACGGAATTGAACTGATTGATATTCTTCCACGCCAGATTAAATATTCTGACGAGCTTACAGACTCAGTTTTCAACCGAATGATTAAGGACAGAAACCAGGTTGCTCAGGCTTACCGTTCCCGCGGTGAAGGTAAAAAAGCTGAATGGCTTGGTAAACTTGAAAGTGACAAACGTTCAATTTCTTCTGAAGCTTACAAAAAATCTGAGGAAATCAAGGGTAATGCCGACGCTCAGGCCGCTTCAATTTACGCCTCTGCTTACAACAAGGATCCGGAATTCTACAACTTCTGGAAGAGCATGGAATCTTATAAAAATAACCTCAAAGATTACAAGGCAACCTACAGCACAAACATGGATTACTTTAAGTATTTGTACAACGCTGAGGGACGCCGCTAACAGGACAGATTATGCAGCTGATTGAAATTACAGGAAAAAAAATTAAACTTTGCTCAGGGATGACAGAAGAAAGCTTTGCTAAAACCAGATACGCAAGCCTTATTTCCACCAAAGGAATTATTGCCCAGTGCCATTTAGCAGAGGATGGAAAGCCAGCCTCAGACTTTACTTTTTCAGACTGGAATTTCGACAGCATAATAAGCGAAAAGGACGCAAGCGGAAAAAGCATTGTCTTTTATGAAGGAATTTTTGATTTTATGGAAGATAATGAGCCTTCCGCAGCTCCGCTGGCTGCCCTCTCCCAGGATAAGGCTGTCAGTAACGTAAAAGCCGCAAAACTGCTTTGCGCTGCCTTTTCATACGCTGCAAAAAAGGGAGTCCACTTGCCGCAAAACGGGGGCGGAATCCTTTTAAGTATCAGCGAGACTAAAGCCTGCCTGATATTTTTACCCGAAGAAATCTTTTTAAACTCAGTTTCTGCCTTCAGTCAGGAAACTTCAGCCCTCTATCTGGGCTTTTATCAGAATCCTCTTTTAGAAAGCAAAAGTCTTGCAGCCCAGACCTATATGCAGGCAGTTCTTGTCTACAAGGCTCTTACCGGCCAGTTCCCTTTCCCTGCCGTTAATAAGGAAGAAAGAACTGCAGATATAGTTGACCAGAACTTTCTGCCGGTAGAATACGCTGTAAACGGAATTGAGCCCAAAGCGGCGGCAGCCATCAATAAAGCTTTAACAATCCGAAAAGAGAATATGGGCACTATTAATAGTAATTTAATAGATGAGATTTCCACAGCCTTAGACAGTAATGCAAGTGAAAACCGTAATGGAACAAAACTTTCGGAAGAAGAATTTTTAAGCCGCGCCCAGGAATATAAAAAATCACAAAAATCAAAAATCGAAAGAAAAAGAAGAATCCGCCGCAATTCTACAAAAATAATTGCAGTAGCAGCAGGGCTTTTAATCATCTGGCTTGTTGCCGCAAGCATTATAAAATCAAACTTTGAGCAGCCGACAACAATCGGGCTTAGTCCGGTGCAGGTAACAGAATGCTTTTTCCAGTCTATCAACGAAAAAGACGTTCAGCTGATGATGGCCGCATCAAAGGGCAGCCCTTTCAAAAGTTATCTGACGGCAATTACCAACATGCACGTTGCGGACGCCGCAAGTCAGGCCTACACTTTTACAAGCCAGAACCAGAAGCCGGAAAAATGGTTTTTTTATGCTAAAGACAAAATCTCAGATTCCAACACCAGCGTCTGGGGAATAACCAACCTGGAAATCGAAGGTTATAAATCTATTCTGGATGCAGTCCCGACAACTAAAAAAGCCCGCCCTCTTCCTTACAAAAATCAGGAAGGCATTACAAATAATTCAACAATTATGCTGAATCTTTCCTATTATATAGTACAAACAAATACAGAAACTGGTGCAATTGATGTTGAATATGCCGCAGGAGAAGTAATTCTTACCTGGCTTAAAAACCGCTGGGTACTTACTGGAATTGATGTAGGAAGTCAGCTGCTTCCTTTTGATACCGCTGAGTTTAAGGCTGAATATTACGAAGCACTTGCAGCAGAAGAGGATGATGTCGTAAAGGCTGTTGACCGCCTTCGCTTCCGCTATCAGTGGGTTCCTTCCCATACTGTTATGGAAAATGAGGAAAAACGCCTTCGTTCAATTTTTTAGTCTGAAGAAAAAAATTCACACCTTTTATAAATCAGTGTTATAATAAAGGGTGATGGGTACTGAAAAGAAGGTCACGAGAACAATCAAGCCACTGGGAAGAAGCATCGCCATTGGCTGTATTATTTTTATTATTACTCTCTGTGTTGTACTTGGCGTTGGCAGCCACTTAAATTATCAATACTCTCTTTATGAAGGTTACAAATCCTATATCAAAGATATATTGCATTACGTTGATACAGCAATTGATGCAGAAGATTTAAAAAAATGCATTGAAACCGGGGAACGAAGTCCTAAATATGATACCCTTGAAAAATTCATGGACGGAATTAAGGAAGATTTTTCCATCCACTATCTTTACATCATCAAGCCATTAAATACAAATCCTACCGCTAATGTAATGAGCGTTGTTTCTGCAGAAAATTATTACGACCGCTATATCGACACAGAAGGAAATCTTTATTTAGGCTGGATTAGTGATGATGAATTTGATCAGGAAACTGTAAAGGTATACTTTTCCATTATGGAAAAAAGGGAACCTGTGTTTTTTGAAGAAAAAACTGAATGGGGCACAGATTACACAGGAGCAATTACCCTTTGCGATGCAAAAAACAGACCATATGCCCTTCTTTGCGTAGATATTGATATCACAATGCTTAAAACCCTGCTTAATACTCAGGCTCTTGTTACAGCCGCTATAATTATTGTTCTGGGTCTTATCTTTATGGCTGCCTTTCTTTTATGGTCACGAAAAAATATTACCAGACCAATTAAATTACTTGCAAAGAGTGCCGTTTCCTTTACTCAGAAAAGTCACGGCCAGCGAAATATAAATCAGCTGCAGTTTGATGCCCCTGAAATTAAAAAGAAAAATGAAGTTTACTATCTTTGTACGGCAATCGAACAGATGACAAAAGATATGCAGGATTATGTTGTAGACTTAGTTTCTGCAGAGCTTGATTCTGAACTTTTGAAAAAGCAGGCAAGCCAGATGACAGAGCTTGCAAACAAAGATTCCCTGACAGGAGTCAGAAACAAAACTGCCTACGATAAGGAAATGATGAAACTGCAGTTTATGATGGAAACTTCGCGTTCAGAGCCATTCGGAATTGCAATGATTGATTTGAATTTCCTGAAAAAAATAAACGACACCTACGGACATGAGCACGGAAATATTACCATTCAAAAACTCTGTAATCTTGTCTGCAACGTTTTTGACCGCTCCCCTGTTTTCAGAATCGGCGGCGATGAATTTGTTGTAATTCTAAAAGACCACGATTATCAGAATATCATTACTCTTACAAATGAGTTTAATCAGGCTTTAGCAGAATATGCCGCTGACGATACGCTTGAACCTTGGGAAAAAGTTTCAGCCGCCCTTGGCTATGCCCTCTACGACCCGATGATTGACAAGAGCGTTGACAGCGTCTTCAAACGTGCCGACCAGAAAATGTACGCCTGCAAAAAACAGATGAAAGCCGTAAGGGAAGTTTAATTATCTTCAATAACAGCCGGGCGTTGCGAAACAATTAATTGTTTCGAGTTGAGTTTCTTGATGAGCCTAAAAATTGCAATGCAATTTTTTTAACGGCTCTTCGATATTAAACAGGGGCGGAGTTTGAGCCCCGCAGAGGGGGGTAGCGGACAAGACCGGAGCGAGCTTTGCGAGTGAGGACTTGGGAGCGAGGGGGAGACTTCCCCCCACCCTTTTTATTTTCTAAGACAGGCTTTTCTTTGACATTTCTTTATTTTTTGTCATATTGACACTTATTCGGGATGTGTAATATTATAAGAGCACGAGGTAATAAATGGAATACAATATTGAAAAACAGCATCAGAAGGGTAAACTTCATGCTATTGAACGCATTAATGCGCTTTGTGATAAAGATACTTTTGTTGAGATTTATTCCGGCGTGCGCCACAACTGTACTAGCTTTGGAATGGAAAAGAAGGACATTCCTTATGATGGCGTAATTACTGGTTTTGGAAAGATTAATGGCCGCAAGGTTGCCGTATATGCTCAGGATTTTACTGTTCAGGGTGGTTCGCTTGGTCTTATGCACGGCGAAAAAATTGCTGAACTTATCGACAAGGCTATTCAGAGCCGCTGCCCTGTAATCGGAATTAACGATTCGGGTGGAGCACGTATTCAGGAAGGTGTTGACGCACTCTGCGGTTACGGTGATTTGTTCTATCAGAATGTTCGCGCTTCTGGTTCGGTTCCTCAGATTTCTATTATCGCTGGTCCTTGTGCCGGTGGTGCGGTTTACAGCCCTGGAATTACTGACTTTATTTTTGCTGTTGATAAGATTTCTCAGCTTTTTATTACTGGTCCTAAGGTTGTAAAATCTGTAATGTTCCTTGACATTACTGCTGAGGATTTGGGTGGCGCTTCTATTCACTCTCAGAAATCTGGCGTTGCTCAGTTCCGCTGTGATACTGAACAGAACTGTTACGAGCAGGTTCGCAAGCTTCTGGACTACATTCCTCACTACTATGGTGATGAGATTGTTCAGGCTGCTAAAATTAAGTTTGATGAAAAGAAAAAGGCAAAACGCATTAACGAGATTTTGCCGGAAAATCCACGTCAGGGCTATGATATCCGCCAGGTTATTGACTGCGTAACTGATGATGATTCATTCTTTGAAACTTCTGCTGAGTTCGCCAAGAACTGTGTAACTGGTTTTGCTAAGGTTGACGGCCGCTCGGTTGGTATTGTTGCTAACAATCCTTCTGGAATGGGTGGTGTTCTTGACTGTGATGCTTCTGATAAGATTGCTCGCCACGTTCGCTACTGCGATGCTTACAATATTCCTCTTCTTACTTTTGTTGATGTTCCAGGCTTTATTCCTGGTCCTCAGGAAGAGCAGAAGGGTATTATCCGCCACGGTGCTAAGGTAATTTACGCTTACTCTGAATCTACTGTGCCTAAGGTAACTGTTATTACCCGCAAGGCTTACGGTGGAGCTTACATTGCTATGTGTTCTAAGCATCTTGGTGCTGACTTTGTTTACGCTTGGCCTGCATCTGAAATTGCCGTTATGGGTGCTGAAGGTGCTATTGGTATTCTGTATGCTAAGGAACTTGCTGATCCAAACAAGGCTCAGGAAGTTGCTCAGAAGTCTGAAGAATACAAGAACGAGATTATGACTCCAAAAATTGCTGCTAAACGCGGATATATTTCTGAAGTTATTAATCCGGAAGATACCCGCAAGTATATTGTTAAGAGTTTTGACTTCTTGCTGGATAAAGCAAATATGGATAAACCGTTGAAAAAACACGGAAATATTCCTCTTTAATATAGAACACCGCGTTGGAAAACATGGCTTCCGCTGCGCGGTTCAAAAAAGTCATGGGTTTGCGCAAGGCAGGAGACATTATACAAAAAAATTGGACTGTGGGACGCAGGCGAAAATTAGGGGGGAACCCGTGAGGGGGTGGTACCCTGATTTTCGCCGTCGCTGGGACCCGCAGTCCGATTTTTTTTGTAGAAGGCATTATGACAAATACAAGCAAAGGCATTATTTTCCTAATCATCTCGGCTTTCTCTTTTGCGGCTATGGCGCTTTTTGTGCGGCTGGCGGGGGGAATTAATTTTATTCAGAAGGCTTTTTTCCGTAATTCTGTTTCTTTTATTATTGCGCTGGGATTTTTGATTCGGGAAGGGCGGGAAAAGGGCTGGGAGTCGGTTGCTATTCCTAAGGGGGCGCTCATTTTTCTTTTTATCCGCGCTACGGCGGGCTCTATCGGGATTTTCGGGAACTTCTATGCAATAGACCGGCTTGTGCTTTCGGATGCAGCAATTCTGAACAAGATGTCACCATTTTTTGCCGTATTTTTCAGCATTTTTTTGATGAAGGAAAAAGTTCGCCTTGTTCCTATGCTGGCGATTACAGGGGCTTTTTTAGGCGCCATGCTTGTTGTAAAACCAAGCTTTGATTTTTCTGCTACCCTTCCTACCCTTGCGGGTTTTATTGGCGGTGTGGGAGCGGGACTTGCCTATGCCTGCGTGCGAAAGCTCAGTTCGCTTAAATGTAACGGTAAGGTTATAGTTTTATTTTTCTCTGTTTATTCCTGCCTGCTTTCTGTCCCTCACATGATTTTGCACTGGGAGCCGATGACAGGCCTCCAGCTGACTTTCCTGATTCTTGCGGGAATCTGGGCTGCATGCGGGCAATTTGCAATTACAGCAGCTTACTTCCACGCCCCTGCCCGCGAAATAAGTATTTACGATTATTCTCAGATTATTTTTTCCGCAAGCTTCGGTTTCTTTGTTTTCGGTATGATTCCAGACTGGATGAGCCTAACTGGTTACGCTGTGATTATCAGCATGGCTGTGCTCAATTTCTGCTACAATAAAAGAGAGCACACCCAGCAGTAAATAATCTCCCGTCTAAACGGCCTTGTCAAAGAAGATTGACTCGGCACGAAGGATTTTTGCAGCTTCAACAAGATTGCTAAGGCTTCTTACCGTTTCTTCTTCCCTACGGGTTTTAAGACCACAATCCGGATTTACCCAGAGTTTTTCAAGAGGAACCTTTTCGCGCATTTTGTTCAAGGCGGCTGTAATTTCTGAAACCGACGGAACGCGCGGGGAATGAATATCATAAACTCCAGGACCAACTTCCGTTTTAAAGTCTGCCTCTTTAAGGGCATCAAGGATTTTCAAATCTGAACGGCTTGCTTCAAAGGTAATTACATCAGCATCCATATCATCAATTTCGCGGATAATATCATTAAACTCGCTGTAACACATATGAGTATGAATCTGAGTTTGAGGCCGAACCTTTGCATGAACAAGACGGAAGGCAGGAATTGCCCAGTCCAGATATTCTGAATGCCAGTCTCTCTTTCTTAGAGGAAGTTTTTCCCTCAGGGCTGCCTCATCAATCTGAATAATGCGGATTCCATTTGCTTCAAGGTCTAAAACTTCATCGCGAATTGCAAGCCCAATCTGATCAGCCTGCTCTTTTAAGCTGATATCTTCGCGGGGGAAAGACCAGTTCAAAATTGTAACAGGCCCTGTGAGCATCCCCTTTACAGGCTTTTTAGTGCGGCTCTGGGCATAGACAGACCATTCTACAGTCATTGGAGCGCGGCGGGAAACATCACCCCAGACAACAGGAGGCTTTACGCATCTTGTGCCGTAAGACTGAACCCAGCCGTTGGAGGTAAAAAGGTAACCATCCATCTGAGAGCCAAAATA
Organism: Treponema sp. JC4; assembly: GCF_000260795.1. Taxonomy (GTDB): domain Bacteria; phylum Spirochaetota; class Spirochaetia; order Treponematales; family Treponemataceae; genus Treponema_D. Next base: position 22,468 of record NZ_AJGU01000018.1, on the reverse strand, counting down.
TTCAACCATGTCGTTTCGTTCAAACTCACCGTGAACAAGGACATCAAGGTCGAGTTTTTCCTGCAGGGCAATACATTCAGCGATTTTTTCCTGATTGAAAGTTACATATTCCTGATCGGAAAGCTGTCCTTTTTTCCAGGCTGCACGCTTTGCGCGAACCTCTTTTGTCTGAGGGAAAGAACCGATTGTTGTTGTAGGAAAAAGCGGAAGGTTGAATTCCTTCTTCTGAATTTCTTCGCGAACTTCAAAGTCAGGTTTTCGGATAAAATCATCAGCGGTGAGAGCAGAAAGTGCTGCCTGCACCTTAGGATTTTTATTGACCCTCTGACAGGCAAAAAGTTTTTTGTTTTCTTCCAGGACAGCCTTATCCTCAGAGGCAAGTTCTTTAAGTTCGCAGAGTTTTTCTTCCGCAAAGGCAAAATGAGCCTTCACCTCATCGCTAAGCTTATCTTCCAGTTCTGTTGAATAAGGAACGTGAAGCAGTGAACAGGAAGGAGAAATTACAAGGTTTTCTTGAGGCAGACATTTTTTAATTTCAGAAAGAATATGGATTTTATCTTCGTAATTACTTCGCCAGATATTTTTTCCGTTTATAAGGCCTGCAAATAAAAGGGTATTTTTTGGGAAAGATTTTTCTATTAAAGAAAGAGTCTCTTTTCCTTCTATAAAATCCAGCCCGATTCCGTCAAAGCCAAGCGAAATCACCTCCTCATAGACATCACGGATATCGCCAAAGAAGGTCTGAAGAAGGATTTTAACTTTTGTCTGACTGCGGATTTGTTTAAGAAGCTTTTTGTAAATGGTCACAAAGAGAGTTTTTTCTTCTTCATTAACATCAAGCACGAGGGCTGGCTCGGAAAAACTTATCCATTCAGCGCCAAGAGCTTCTAACTGGCAGGCAAGTTCCGAATAAGCTGCTACAGCATCATCAATAAAAGCTTCCGCTTTTTTTCCGCCTGTATAAGAAGCAAGATGAAAGAAGGTGTAAAGACCTGTCAGGGCAGGTACTGTCTTTATTCCAAGCGAAAGCGCCTCTGAAAACTCACAAAGAGGTTTTGAATTTTCTGCCAGTTTGATTTTTGTGTCATCGCTAAGCTCCGGAACAAGATAATGATAATTTGTGTTGAACCATTTTTTCATAGGAAGGGCTTTTACGTCGCCGGCATTTCCCTGGTAACCGTGAGCGGTTGCAAAATAAGTTTCCAGAGGACTAAGTCCAAGTTTTACATAGCGGGAAGGAATAGCACCCAGCAAAAAAGCCGTATCAAGAAGATTATCATAAAAAGAAAAATCGTTTGAAGGAATAAAAGTAATTCCCGCTTTCTCCTGCTTTTTCCAGCCATAGGCACGAAGTTCTTTTGCAACTTCTTCAAGTTCTGACTGGCCTATTTCGCCCCTAAAGAATTTTTCTGCTGCAAATTTTAACTGTCTTTCTTTTCCGATTCTTGGAAAACCTGTAACTGCTGTTTTTATCATACGCTTTTACCTACCCTTTTAATATGTTGTTTTGAATCAGTATATGAAATCACAATGATTTATAAAAATACTATTTCTATACAGTTGGCAATAGGTTTTATCTATGGTAATATTTATGATGATATGACTTTACAGCAGTTAAAATATGCAGTTGCCGTTGCCGACACAAAAAACATCACAGAGGCTTCAAAAAAAGTTTTTATTTCTCAGCCAAGCCTTACCGCCTCTATCCACGAGCTGGAAGACGAAATGGGGATTAAGATTTTCAGCCGTACCAACAAGGGTGTTACCCTTACAAATGAAGGAGACGAATTTCTTTCCTATGCACGTCAGGTGGTTGAACAGGCAGGACTTCTTGAAGACCGTTACAAAGGAAAGGGAGAAGCAAATCCTATTTTTTCTGTAAGCTGCCAGCACTATTCTTTTGCAGTAAATGCCTTTGTAGATGTAATAAGAGAGTTCGGCGCTGCTTCTTACGATTTTACCCTTAGAGAAACCCAGACTCATGAAATCATAGAAGATGTTGCCCATTTAAAAAGCGAGCTTGGAGTTTTATATCAGAGCCGTAAAAACGAAGACATAATTTCAAAGCTTCTTAAAAAAAATAACCTTCACTTTGAGCCTCTTTTTACGGCAGGACTTCACGTTTTTATTTCATCTGAGAATCCTCTGGCAGAAAAAGAAAGCCTTAAGCTGGAAGATTTAAAGCCCTTCCCCTACCTGACCTATGAGCAGGGAAACTATAATTCATTTTATTTTGCCGAAGAACCGCTTTCTGCAATTGATTTTGACTGTCCTAAAAACATCAAGGTCCGCGACCGCGCTACCCTTTTCAATCTGCTTATCGGTTTAAACGGCTACACAATCTGTTCGGGAATTATCAGCCACGAACTGAACGGAGAAAATATAATTGCCCGCCCCCTTGAACTTGATGACAAAATGACGGTTGGAATTGTAAGCCGTAAAAACGTATTTCTTTCACGCTATGCGCAGAGTTATATAGAAGCTATTAAAAAACACTGCTTATAACAAAGTTTTTTTTGCCTTTGAGTTTTTGCCATATTATACTCATTATAGCGAGGTAAATATGGATAATTTTACGTTCTACAGTCCGACCAAATTTGTGTTTGGAAAAGAGATGGAAGTGCTGGCAGGTGCGCTTGTAAAAGAATTTGGCGGAAGTAAGGTACTGCTTCATTTTGGCGGAAAGTCAGCAGAAAAATCCGGACTTTTGGGAAGAATCAGAAATTCATTAAAAGAAGCAAAAATTGATTTTGTTGAACTTGGCGGAGTACATCCAAATCCTCTTGATGATCTTGTTTATGAAGGAATTGATTTGTGCAAGAAAAATGGTCTTGATTTTATTCTTGCAGTTGGCGGCGGTTCAGTAATTGACAGTGCAAAGGCAATTGCGATTGGCGTATGCTATGACGGCGATTTCTGGGATTTTTACAGCGGAAAGGCTGAACCTAAAAAAGCTCTTCCTGTTGGAACCGTTTTGACAATTGCGGCGGCAGGAAGTGAAGGCTCTGGAGATTCCGTTATAACAAAAAGGGATGGAATGCAGAAAAGAGCAACCGGTGGGGAATGTATACGTCCTCGCTTTTCAATTTTGAATCCTGCCCTTACCCAGACTTTACCTGCTTATCAGACAGCCTGCGGTGCGACAGATATTATGGCTCATGTATGTGAACGTTATTTTACAAATACAAAAAATGTAGAAACCACAGACAGACTCTGCGAAGCCGTTCTTATGGCTATGATTCACGAAACTCCAAAGGTAATTGCAAATCCTGATGATTACGAGGCACGTGCAAATATCATGTGGGCTGGAATGGTTGCTCATAACAATATTGTTGGGGTTGGTCGCGAACAGGACTGGAACAGCCACGGTATTGAACATGAACTTTCAGGTCTTTATGACTGCGCTCACGGTGCAGGACTTGCAGTAATTATGCCGGCCTGGATGGAGTTTGTTTACAAGCATGATCTGATGCGCTTCTGTCAGTGGGCAGAACGTGTCTGGGGCTGCAAAATGGATTATGAAAATCCAGAAAACACCGCCCGCGAAGGAATTAAACGCTTCCGCGAGTTCCTCCACAAAATCGGCATGCCGATTAATTTTGCTGAACTTGGCGCAAAGGAAGAAGACATTCCTACCCTTGTAAAGAAATTTGGCTTACCGGAAGGCGGCTCAACAGGCGGCTTTGTACACCTGACCTCTTCTGACATTGCGGAAATTTACAAGATTGCAGCAAAGGCAAAGCTATAATTAAATCCTATCCCAGTGCTACATCAAGAACCATCATAAGTGCGAATCCAAAGGCAAATCCGATTGTACAGACATCAGTTTTTTCATCTCGGGTTGCCTCTGGAATTAATTCTTCTACTACAACGTAAACCATGGCACCAGCCGCAAAAGAAAGCAGATATGGCAGAAACGGCAGAACAAGAGAAGTCAAAAGGATTGTGATTATTGCTGCGACAGGTTCTACAGCGCCGGAAAGAGTTCCATATAAAAAGGATTTGAATTTTCCGTTTCCTTCGGTTCGGAGGGGCATAGAAATAATTGCGCCTTCCGGGAAATTTTGAATTGCAATACCAATGGCAAGAGCAAGTGCATCCGCGCCGGAAAGACCGCTTCCGTTCAAAAAGCTTGCAAAAACAACACCGACAGCCATTCCTTCTGGAATATTATGGAGGGTTACGGCAAATACAAGCATCATTGTACGGCTGATTTTATTTACTGTTGATTTAGGCCCTTCAGGACTTTCTGCCATTGCATGTAAATGAGGTGTAATTTTATCAAGTAAAAAGAGAAAGGCAATACCAAGAATAAAACCTGTCAGAGCCGGCAAAAATGCAAGACGCCCCATTGGCTCACTCATATCCATTGCAGGAATTAAAAGTGACCAGACGCCGGCTGCAATCATAACTCCCGCTGCAAAACCGAGCAGAATGCGCTGAACAGTATCATTCATGCCGTGCTTCATAAAGAAAACACAGCCCGAACCAAGCGTTGTTCCTAAAAAAGGAATTAAAAGTCCCCAGAAGGTTATATTCATATTTTTAAAATAAATGATTTATATGCTGGAGTCAATAAAAAAATCCCGGCTCGTGATGAACCGGGTGTTTTTAATTGCGCCTCGCTAGTCTCGGCGCTTGAGCTATTCTTTCGATGAACCTAAACAGGCCCGCTGTCGCAGCCCTGTTTTTAACGGTTCTTCTATTTTAAGCTTATTCAGTAGGACGCTTTTTCAAGTTCTTGCTTTCAATAATAGCCTGGCCCTCGCCAACTTGTTGCTCCATCATAGCGCGAACTTTTAATGGAAGTCCGAACAAAGTGATAAAGCCTTCTGCGTCTTTGTGATTGTAAAGTTCACCAGTTGTGAAAGATGCAATTGATTCGTTGTAGAGGCTGTATTTTGAACCAGAGCCTGCACCGCGGATAGCACCCTTAATCAGCTTAACTTTTGCCCAGCCGGTAACAGTTTCTTCTGTCTTGTCTACGAATGCCATAAGGCTGTCGAACAAAGTTGTGAACCATTTTCCGTCGTAGATGAGTTCGCCGATTTTGATTGCAATCTGCTGCTTGTAATGGTAAGTATCGCGGTCAAGACAGATATGATCCATCATGCGGTGAGCAAAGTAAAGGATTGCTCCACCCGGTGTTTCGTAAACGCCGCGGCTCTTCATACCAACACAGCGGTTTTCACAGATATCAACAAGGCCAACACCGTTGCGTCCGCCGATTACGTTAAGTTCGTTCAAAAGGTCAAGTGCATTCATCTTTTTGCCGTTGAGTGCAACTGGGATTCCTTTTTCGAATTCGATTGTTACGTATTCACCGTCAGCTGGAGCTTCTTCTGGCACAACTGTATTTTTGAGCATGTGCTTGTAGTTTGGCTCGTTTTCTGTCTTTTCAAGTTCAAGACCTTCGTGAGAAAGGTGCCAGATATTCTCATCACGAGAGTATGACTGGTCTTTTTTCATTGGAACTTCAAGTCCGCGGTCTTCAAGATATTTGATTTCTGCTTCGCGGCTGTCCATGTTCCATTTGTCATCACGCCATGCAGCGATTACTTTCAAATCAGGAGCAAAAGCCTTAATTGCAAGTTCAAAACGAACCTGGTCGTTTCCCTTACCTGTAGCACCGTGACAGATTGCAACAGCTTTTTCCTGACGTGCATATTCAACAAGGATTTTTCCGATAAGAGGACGTGCAGTAGAAGTTCCCAAAAGATATTCATCTTCGTAAACTGCATTAGCCTTTACAGCAGGCCAGATATATTCTTCGATGTATTCCTGGCGGGCATCAACAACGTAGCAGGCAGAAGCACCAGTTTTAAGTGCGCGAGCCTTGATTGCAGCCCAGTCATCGCCCTGACCAACGTCAATACAAACGGCGATTACATCATAATCATAATTTTCTTTAAGCCAAGGGATGATAACAGTTGTATCAAGTCCGCCCGAATAAGCCAAAACTACTTTATCTTTTGCCATACGATCCTCCTGTGTAGGCCCGCCGGTCAGAGTGGCCGGTGATTTTTGCTTTACCTTTCGGCACTATTTCTGCATAAATATACAAAAAGAATAGAACTTTTTGCATAAAATTGCAATATTTTTCCTAAAAATATGCAAAAAATTGCTTACTATATATTGCAACTGGAGGTTCTTTTAAGTACCCTTACAACCATGATTGGAATTGTTGATTACAACGCTGGAAACATTACAAGTGTTGAACGCGCGCTAAAAAGTCTTGGAATTGATTTTGTGCTTTCAAAAAAGCCTGAAGAGCTGGAAAACTGCGACAAGCTGATTTTCCCGGGAGTTGGTGACGCGGCTTATGCCATGACTCAGCTCAAAGAAACCGGCTTTGATGAATTTTTGAAGCGAAAGTGTAAAGACGGGATTCCTCTTCTGGGAATCTGCCTTGGCTCTCAGATTATTTTTGACTGGAGCGAAGAGGGCGATACCAACTGTCTTGGCCTTATCAAAGGAAAAATCAAATATTTTGAATCGATTAAGGCTGGGCTTTCGCACCAAGGCTTTAAGATTCCGCAGATTGGCTGGAACAATCTTTCTGTAAAGCACGGCGGTTCTGCAATTCTAAAAGATGTAAAAGAAGGCGCAGATTTTTATTTTGTCCATTCATACGTAATCTGTCCGGAAGACGAAAATGTAATCAAGGCAAGTGCAGACTACGGAATAGAAGTTCCGGCTGTAATTCAGAGCGGAAACATTTATGCCTGTCAGTTCCACCCGGAAAAATCGGGAGAGGAAGGTTTAAAGATACTTAAAAACTTCTGTACGATGTAAACGGGGGCGTTGCGGGGGCTTCCCCCGCTTGAAGGGGTAGCGTAAGACTGCGAAGCAGGCTGAAGCGAGGGGGAGACTTCCCCCTCCTGGGAGATTGAAATGTTAAAAAAAAGAATAATTGTATGTCTTGATGTAAAGGACGGACGCACAACTAAGGGCGTTAAGTTTCAGAATAATATTGATATTGGTGACCCGGTAGAAATGGCGGCAGAATACTACCGTCAGGGTGTAGACGAGCTTGTTTTTTATGACATTATTGCTTCTGCGCGGGGACGAGGGCCGATTCTTGATTTGATTTCCCGCGTTGCTTCGGAAGTTTTTATTCCTTTCTGCGTTGGCGGCGGCATTGGTACAATAGAAGATATCCGTTCGACAATTCTTGCAGGGGCAGAAAAAGTAAGCTTGAACTCGCAGGCGGTAAAACATCCTGAACTGATTACAGAGGGTGCCCGCATTTTTGGAAACCAGTGCATTGTACTGGGAATGGATGTTAGACGCGACCCTACAAAACCAAGCGGATTCGGGACAACCATAAACGGCGGCCGTGTAGATACAGGACTTGATGCTCTTGAATGGGCAAAAAGAGGTGTTGAACTTGGCGCCGGAGAAATCGTTTTGAACTCGATGGATGCGGACGGTACAAAAAACGGCTACGATATTGAATTAACAAGATTGATTGCAGAAAACGTTGCCGTTCCGGTTATCGCAAGCGGTGGCGGCGGAACACCTCAGCACATGGCAGACGTTCTAAAAGAAGGAAAGGCTGATGCTGCCCTTATTGCAACTATGGTTCATTCAGGCGCTTACACAGTAAGCGGAATTAAGGAAGAACTTGATAAACTTGGCGTTCCGGTGAGAAAGTAATTATGAACGATAAATTAAATGCAGCTTTGAATGCTGGAGTAGATTGCGAAAGCACAAAGGCAACTACCGATGCATTCACATATTTTTTTAAGACAATTCAGACTTTGCGTGCGGCTGGCGGCTGCCCCTGGGACAGGGAACAGACTCCCCTTTCTATGCGTCGTGATTTAATAGAAGAAACCTTTGAGGCTGTAGACGCAATCAGCCAGAATGACGCTGAACACGCAAAAGAAGAACTTGGCGACGTATTCTTAAATGCTTCTATGATTTCCTACATGTACGAGCAGGAAGGAAGCTTTAAGGTTGCAGAAGTTCTTACAGAGCTTGCAGACAAGCTTATCCGCCGTCATCCTCACGTTTTTCCTCAGAGTGAAGGTAAAAGTGAAGCAAAGGGAGCTGTAAAATCATCTGATGAAGTTTTGAACCAGTGGGACAGAATCAAGCAGAATGTTGAAGGCCGCAAGGGAGATTCAATCCTTGACGAAGTGCCAGAAGGCTTCCCTCCAATTTTGCGTGCTTACAAGCTTCAGAAAAAAGCTGCAAAAAAGGGTTTTGACTGGGACACTCCGGAACTGGTTGAAGAAAAGATTGAAGAAGAATACGGCGAAGTAAAAGAAGCAAAAGAAATCCTTCGTAAAGAGCAGGCTGCCGCAGGTGCAAAGGGAAATCCAGCAGGCTCATCTTCTTCTGCACAGAAAAGTCCTGAAGCCTTTACAGTGCGCGCTCCAGAAAGCCTGAACAAAGCACAACTTCATCTTGAAGAAGAAATTGGTGATTTACTCTTTGCCGTAATCAATTATGCAAGAAAACTTGGCGTAGATCCAGAAACTGCCCTGACCCGCACAAATCAGAAGTTCTACCGCCGTTTTACCTACGTAGAAAAAAAGATGGCAGAAAACAATATTCCTATGGATCACGCGCATCTTAAAGAAGCAGACGAATTCTGGAACGAAGCCAAGTCTAAAGAAAATTAAGTACAACTTAAGTATTTTCAGTATTACTTAAGTTGTAAAGAATTTTGTTTTTTTGTATAATGCCGTCATGGCAAAAATTCAGATGAAAAATGCCATCGCAGAGCTCGATGGCGACGAAATGACTCGTGTTTTATGGAAAGTGATTAAGGATGAACTTCTTACTCCCTTTGTAGACTTAAAGACAGAATACTACGACCTGGGCTTAAAAAGCCGCGATGATTCGGACGACAAAATTACTTACGAAGCTGCCGCCGCAATCAAACGCCTTCACGTTGGCGTAAAATGTGCCACAATCACCTCTAATCAGGCACGCGTAGAAGAATATCATCTTAAACAGCTCACACCGTCTCCAAACGGAATTATCCGCGCTGAACTTGACGGAACTGTTTTCCGCGAGCCGATTTTTGTCAATAACGTTCACGGAACTGTAAGCTGCTGGAAAAAGCCTATCGTTCTTGGCCGCCACGCATACGGCGACGTTTACAAAAACACAGAAATCAAAACTCCATGCGCCGGAAAAGCTGAACTTGTATTTACAGGTGCAGACGGAAAAGAAATCCGCAAGCTGATTAAAGATATGCCAGGCCCTGGAATCATTCAGGGAATCCACAACCTTGATGACTCTATCGAAAGCTTTGCCCGCTGCTGTCTTACATACGCCCTTGACCGCAAAATCAGCGTATGGTTTGGAGCAAAAGACACAATCTCTAAAACTTACGACGGAAACTTCAAGGCAATCTTCAACCGCGTTTATGAAGAAGAATTCAAAGCTAAGTTCGAAGCTGCCGGAATCGAATATTTCTACACATTGATTGACGACGCTGTAGCCCGTGTTATGAGAAGCGAAGGTGGCTTTATGTGGGCAACGAAGAACTACGACGGCGACGTTATGTCCGACATGATTGCTTCTGCCTGCGGTTCCCTTGCCATGATGACATCAGTTCTTGTCAGCCCGGACGGAAACTTTGAATACGAAGCAAGCCACGGAACTGTTCAGAAGCACTACTACCGCTACCTTAAGGGAGAAAAAACTTCTACAAACCCTGTAGCGACAATTTTTGCCTGGACAGGAGCCCTTGCAAAACGCGGCGAAATGGACGGAACTCCAGAGCTTGTTGATTTTGCAAAGAAACTTGAAAAAGCAACACTCGGAACAATCGAAGAAGGCTACATGACAGGCGACATCGCCCGCATCGCAGAGCCAGCTGCTAAGAAAGTATTAAACTCTTGGGAGTATATAGCCGCTATACGTGAGCGACTAGAAAAACTTCTTTAATTGAATAGCCACAGATAAACACAGATGACGAGAGGATAATTTCTTAGCATCTCGTCAAACGCGTTTGTCAAGGCTTTAAGCAAAGCGTGCCTTGACAAATGCGTATAGGACACAGATAAAAAAACATCTGTGTTCATCTGCGTCCCATCTGTGGCTATTTTTAACGATATCTTTCCATTCCTTCTATAACACGTTCCTGCACAACCTGCGCAAGCTGAATGGAAGTCATTCCCTTATAATCTTCATAGTAAAAAGGCTTTAAGAAAACAACCTTAGTTTTTACCGGCCTCAGGGAATTAATTTCAAAAGGCTTATAAGAATCAATTACAACAACTGGAACAATCGGAGCCTTTGGTTTTGTTGCACACTTAAAAGCACCCGGCTTAAACTCAGAAATTGTATTATGATTGTGGTTATAGCCGCCCTCAGGAAAAACAATATACTTGCGGCCGGCCTTAACCTCCTCAGAAACGCGGTTAATAGCCGCAATTTGAGTCTTAATGCTGGAACGATCAATGCCAATTCCCCGGATAATGCTTAAAAATTCCTTCATAATCGGAAGTTTTGAGCGTTTTTTATCCATTAAAATTGTGCAGGGAGCTTCATGCCCGTAAATAATTCCCACAGCATCGTATTTGCCCTGATGGTTAGAATACATGACGTATCCACCCTCAGTGGGAAGATTTTCCCGCCCTATTACCTCGGTAGAAATTCTTCCCCTTTTCATAATCTTCAATAGAGTCTTCTTGGCAATTTTATAGCAGAATTTTTCTGATAAAACCCTGCGGAAAATGCGGATAACCCAGCTGGTGAAAATAAAACTGAAAATTGAAGGTAATGAAACAATTACGATGAACCACAGTCGAAGCAAGATTAAACTCCCAAATATAATCAACTTATGTAAAAATCAATTCGCGGGTCCCAGCGACGGCGAAAATCAAGGTATCACCCCGTCCGCGGTCCCCACTTAATTTCCGCCTGCGTCCCACGAATTGATTTTTACTTATGACAGATTTTCTTTTCACATTCCTTATAAATAGCGCTAGTCTTTTCAGCCACATCAGCAGGGATTTCCTTAATATTTGGGTCGCCTGCCAGGTTGTTAGCCTTGAGCCAGTCGCGTACAAACTGCTTGTCGTAGCTTGCAGGGCTTCCACCAACTTCATATTTGCTCAAATCCCAGAAGCGGCTGCTGTCAGGAGTAAGAACTTCGTCAGCAAGAACAAGCTCGCCATTTTCATCAAGACCAAACTCAAACTTAGTATCAGCAATGATGATTCCGTTCTTGTAAGCGTGCTCGTAGCATTTTTTGTAAACAGCAATTGCAGTCTTTTCAATTTTAGAACCAAGATCTTCGCCAAGGTCGTCCTTCATGTACTGGCAGGTAACGTTAATATCGTGACCTTCCTTAGCCTTAGTAGAAGGAGTACAGATAGGTTCAGCAAGCTTTTCAGCCTCTTTATATTCTTTATCAAACTTGTGACCAAGGAAAGGCTCGCCCTTCTTGTAAGCCTCGTACATAGAACCAAACATATAACCGCGAACGATAACTTCATAAGGAATCATCTTGAGCTTCTTTACAAGAATAGTGCGTCCTTCATATTCAGGCTTCTGGAATTCAGCAGGCATATCCTTCAAATCAGAAGAAATCATGTGATTTTTTACAATGTCACCAGTGTACTCAAACCAGAAGTTAGAAAGCGCATTCAAAACCTTGCCCTTGTCCTTAATCAAAGTAGGCAGAATTACATCAAATGCACTAAGACGGTCAGTAGTAACAATAACCATGCGTCCGTCTTCCAGATCATAAACTTCGCGAACTTTACCAGAAATAATTTTTTTCATAATTTCTTCCTTTTTTCGTTATATAATATTTTTGAACACAAGTCCAAAACGTTTACAAATTACATCATACTCATTTTCATCTTTTTTTTCAGTAAAACCGGTGATGAATAATTCAGGGGTGGGGAAAGCCTTCCCCTCGCTCCCAAGTCCTCGCTGCGCTGCGGTCTTGTCCGCTACCCCTTCGCCTAGGGGCTCCGCCCCTAAAACCCCGGAAAGCTCCAGCGCATGATTCACAACTCCTTCCTTTGAGTCCACAACCTTAATGGAAGGGCCGCAAACCTCCTGAATCTCAGAAGCAATATTTAAAAAATGAGTACAGCCTAAAATAATAACGTCACAGTCTTCCTTTCGGAAAAAATCAACCGCTGGAGCGACCGCAGCCAGAATCTGCCCTTTGCCGGCAGTAAAGCTTTCGTGTTCAATAAAGGAAATCAAATCTGCATCGCCCCGGCAAATAAGAGTGCAGTCAGATGCAAAATCCGCCTTCAGTTTCTGGTTATATGGATGATTTACAGTTGAATTAGTTGCCAGAAGCCCGATACGGCGTTTTTTAGAAAAGCTTGCCGCAAGCTTAATGGCAGGAACAGTGCCCACAAAATTAACGCCGGGAAAAGCCTTTCTTACCGCATCAAGGGCATTAACGCTCATAGTGTTACAGGCAATAACGATTGTATTGGGATTAAATTTGGAAATTATTTTTTGGCAGATAGAAAGGACACTTGAGATAATCTCTTCAGAAGATTTCTGTCCGTATGGAAAATTCTTTGTGTCGGCAACATAGATACAGGTCGCTGACGGACATTTTTCACGCAAAAAATTCATATAAGGAATTCCGCCAGTGCCTGAATCAAGAAAGGCAAAATCAACAGACATCATAACCTCCGAACTTTTCGCTATTATATTAGTATAATAGCGAAAATCAGAGATTTACGCAAACTGCAGGCCATTTCCGTCAGAAGCCGCACTTACCTTTATAGCAGAGTCTTCGCTGAACTTTCCGGCAAGCAGTTCCTTTGCAAGCTGGTTTTCAACGTAAGTCTGAATGGCACGCTTTACAGGACGGGCACCCATACTTGGATCGTAGCCTTTTTCTGCCAGGAAGTTTACAGCGCTGTCATCAAAACTTAAAGTAATCCTGCGGTCTGCAAGGCGGGCAGCAACCCGTTCCAGCTGATTGCGGACAATACCAGTAATATGCTCTTTTCCAAGCTGACCAAACATTACAATTTCATCAATTCGGTTCAAAAACTCTGGTCGGAAAGTTTTCTTCAAAAGTATATCAATGGAAGGTCTCAGAGCATTCAGCTTTTCCTGACTGTCTGCTTCAAGAATCAGATCACTTCCCAAGTTACTTGTCATGATGATGATAGTGTTTTTAAAGTCTACTACTCTTCCCTGTCCGTCTGTCAAACGGCCATCATCAAGCACCTGCAAAAGCACGTTGAAAACATCTGGATGAGCCTTTTCTACCTCATCAAAGAGGATTACGCTGTAAGGACGGCGGCGGACAGCCTCTGTAAGCTGACCACCTTCATCATAGCCGACGTATCCCGGAGGCGCTCCAATAAGACGGGTCACACTGAATTTTTCCATGTACTCGCTCATATCAATTCGGGTCAAAGCCTTTTCATCATTAAAGAGGAAGTCAGCAAGAGTTTTTGCAAGCTCAGTTTTACCAACACCTGTTGGTCCTATAAACATAAAGCTTCCAAGAGGACGGTTAGGATCATTAAGACCGCTGCGGTTACGGCGGATTGCGTCACTTACCACCTGCACTGCCTCGTTCTGACCGATTACGCGCTTGTGAAGTACGTTTTCAAGCTCCAGATACTTCTGCTTTTCCCCTGTCATCATCTTTGCAACAGGGATTCCGCTCCAGCTGCTTACAACCTTTGCAATGTCTTCTTCTGTTACGCTCTGGCGCAGCAGGCTGTCACTTCCGCTGTCTTTTCGAGCTGCCTCAGCCTGCAAAGCTTCGTCCAGCTGTTTTTCCAGAGACGGAATAATGCTGTATTTGTATTCAGCGGCCTTTTCAAGATTACCTTCGCGGGTAAACTTTTCTTCACTGAATTTTGCCTGTTCAATCTGCTCTTTAAGGTCGCGGGACTTATTAATAGAAGTTTTTTCATTCTGCCACTGCAGCTTCATTGCATCGCGTTCAGAAGTGATTTCAGAAAGCTCTTTTTCCAGTTTAGAAAGACGCTCTTTAGAAGCGGCATCATCTTCCTTGCTTAGAGACTGTTTTTCAATCTGAAGCTGCAGAATCTTTCTCTCCAGGCGGTCAAGCTCAACCGGCTGGCTTTCAATTTCCATCTTAAGACGGCTGGCAGCTTCATCAACAAGGTCAATTGCCTTATCAGGCAAAAAGCGGGATGTGATATAGCGGTTAGAAAGAGTTGCAGCGGCAACAAGAGCCTCATCTTCAATGCGGACACCGTGATGAATTTCGTACTTGTCGCGCAGACCTCGCAAAATGGCGATTGTATCTTCCACTGTTGGCTCGGCGCAGTAAACCTGCTGGAAACGGCGTTCCAGAGCGGCATCTTTTTCTATGTACTTGCGGTATTCGTCAAGTGTAGTCGCACCAATGGCACGAAGTTCACCACGTGCAAGGGCCGGCTTCAAAAGGTTAGATGCATCCATACTTCCTTCGCTTGCACCCGCTCCTACCAGAGTATGAAGTTCATCAATAAAGAGAATTATCTGACCTTCTGATTTCTGAACTTCAGTAATCAAAGCCTTAAGTCGCTCTTCAAACTCACCGCGGAATTTTGCACCTGCAACAAGGCTTCCCAAATCAAGGGCAAGAAGACGCTTGTTTTTCAAGGATTCCGGCACATCTTCGCTGGCAATTCGGCGGGCAAGGCCTTCTACAATGGCAGTTTTACCGACACCAGGCTCACCAATGATTACCGGATTATTTTTTGTTCGGCGGCAAAGCACCTGCATTACACGACGGATTTCTTCATCACGACCGATTACCGGGTCAATCTTATCCTGGCGGGCAAGAGCTGTAAGGTCGCGGCAGTATTTTTCAAGAGACCGGGTTTTACTTTCAGGATCCTGCGAATCAACAGTCTGATTTCCGCGGACAGATTTAAGGCTTTCAATAATTGCCTTATGGGTAATTCCACTATTTTTAAGGAATAGACCTGCCTCTCCATCACTCTGGCTCATGGCAAGAAGAATATGCTCTGTAGAAAGGTACTGATCTTTCAGGGCAGACATCTCTCCTTCTGCCTTGGCAAGTATTTTCTGCATTTCATTAGAAAGATAAACCTGGGCAGCTCCGCTCACCTTTGGAGCAGAGGAAATTGTATCTTTAAGTTTCTTTGCAAGCTCGTAAGAAGGAATACCGATTCTGTCAATTATCGGAGCAACAAGTCCGTCCTTCTGTTCAATAAGGGCAAGCAGAACATGAAGACCTGTGATTTCTGAACTGTCGTTTTTTAAAGCGATGCTGGAAGCTTCCTGCAAAGCCTCCTGAGATTTTATTGTAAATTTTTCGTAATCCATAAACAAAAACCTCCGTTATCATTTTTAATTATCACAATTAAAATAATAACGGAGGCTTATTTTCGGCAAGTTTTTTCTTGCTTAATTAGATTTCGCCATCTTCACTCTGACCGAATTCACATACTGCTTTTGCAATCTTTGCAAACTCAATCTGTTCAAGTGTTTTTTTATTCTTTTTGTAAAGTTTTATTTCACCGGTGCCAGAAAAACCTTCTATAAGATTCATAACTTTTCGTTCCCCTTCAGGAAGTTCCAGAAGCCTGTTATACAAATCCTTTACATCACAATAAATATCAACATCAATTACGTAAGTTTTATTATGAACGCTCACAGACCAGTGAAGTTTATCTTCATCCTCGCTGCCTTCAGGACTCTGAATACAGTCCCAAACGCAGGAATATTTATTTTTTCCCGAATCGGCAGTCAGACAGATTTCATTACCTTCAAAAGTTCCCAAAAAGCTTACGCGGTTATTAAATTCCCCCTGAACCGAAAAACTTGAATCAAACAAAAGTTTTCCGGAAATATTGCTGGTAAGATTGCTGGAAGAAATATGGAACCATCTGGCAGGAAAATTCTTTCCAATGTAGCGGTCTGTATAACCATAGGAATGTTTTTCATCAATAATATAGGTAATTCCGTCAAAAATCATTGAGCCGGAAAACTTTGCAAGACAGCCGCAGGGAAACCATAAAGATTTATTTCCTTTATAGCCTTCAATAAAGCTTGTCTTCAACTGATATTCAATATTCCACTTAGAATAACCTGCCGCACACAAATATTCAGGATGCTCTTTTACTTCACTTTCAGTCAGCTCTACTTCCCCGGAAATATGACCTTCATCAAAAAAGCATTTTCCCACACGAAGCTGAAAGGGGTTACTTTTTACAATGCAGTCATGCTGGGAATGATAGTGGCAAAGCTGTTTTGACTCTTTTCCAACCATTCCGACCCGGACAGAACAATATGACGGCCGGACAATTGCTTCAGTTTCAAGATTATGGGCAGAAGCGGTCCCGGCAAGTACATACTGTAAATCATCTTCAGAAATTTTTACACGAGGCTTAAAGCCCAGAAGAGGATTAGAAGGCGACAAAGCAGGATTTACAGCTTCGAATTCGATAAAAAAAGATTTCTCCACACCTGAATGTTCTTCTATGGCTGTAAAAATAAAGCGCCACCAGTTTATGCCTGTTCTTTTTTTAGGATTCTTAAAACCCCTTTTGATGTAATTTATTGTTTTAACGTTATTGGCCATTTAAAAAACAATCCTTATTCTACTTACTCAATTAATTTTCGGTAAAATAAGGATTTTTATAAAGTAAAAAAAAGAAATTGTATAAAAATCAGTTAGAAAACTTACGGAATCATTCTTCCGATAGCCTTGTTCAATTCTTCCTGCTCTTTAGGGAAGTTATCATTCAAATATTCAAAGCACTGAACAGCAGCCTTCTGAGCATGCTCATACCAGATCTGATAAAGTTCTGTCTTTATATCTTCTCCAGGGAAAGGAGCACCCTGCACATCAGAAACCAAACCTCTGAGCATTTTTACACATTCCAAAACCTTTTTATCCATATATTGCCTCACAATAAAAAATCGTTATCACTTTTACCTAAAACATTATACCTATATTTGAATTACTTTTCCACAAAAATCTTTTGATTTATCGCAAATTACAAACTTTCGGCAGTTTTTACTGTATTCCAAAAGCCTTTCTGCAGCCTTATGAACGTCTTCAGGGGTAACTGAAAGAGTCTGCTCCAGGCGTTTTTGAATCATATCCGCTGTAGTTCCAAACAAGAAGCGGTTAAAGCCCCTCACTCCCCTCTGACTCGGACTGTCCGGAACAATTTCATCACTGTAACTTGAAATTATACAGCATTCAACTTCTTCTTCTGAAAATTCTTTTTTACAAGCCTCTTCAAGCGATTCAATAAAGAGCTCCAGAGATTTAAAAGGAGTAGGATCCCGCCAGCTCATCATGGCAAAAATCTTATCAGAAGCATCCGGCGCACAGGAACCTCCGTAGGCACCGCCTGTCATGCGGATTTTTTCCCAGAGAAGATGTCCGTTAAGCCAGGTTGAAAGAATATCTTCAGCAGCGGCTTCTTTTGTAAGCCAGATTGTACATGGAAAATACATTGCAGAAAATCCTGACTGAGTTTTTACCTTAATTACTTCAGTTTTTTCTTCCGGCTGGCACTGATAAATATATGGAAAATAATCCTTAAGTTCATAGCCGGCACTAGGCTTAAGTTTTTTCAGCCCTGTATTTTTTGCAAAGGCAGGCAGCAGTTTTTCAACTTCAGAAAGAGATTCTGTATCAGCAGTAACGTGAAGTACGCTGCCCTGATCCAAAATTGATTCATATAGCGCCTTGTATTTTTTCAAAAGGTCAGGAACCTGTTTTTTGGTGTAGGAATTTATATGGAAATACTGGCTCACACCGTAAAAAAGCTCGTTCATGGCAGAAGCTTTATTAAAGAAACTTCTTCCCCGCAAAGAAAGATAGTGATTTGCGTGATGAACAAAGTTAGATTTTTTATCAAGCTGATTTTCACTGAGAATTGTCTTAAGGCGTTTTGCGTCATCAAAAGACATTTTTGAAACAATCTCGCTCAAAAGCTCAAGACTTTCCTTTGTTTTATGAGACAAAAACTTGGCAGAAATACTGATCCAGCTGCGGCCGGCGATATTTTTATTCTTGTAGCTTGCTGCATTTTTACGGCTGTCCTCAGAATCAGGCAGTTCCCCGATAATCGTACGGGTTCCAACGTCTCCCATAATGCAGGCCATCTGGGCCGTACACTCGTCCCACTTTTTACCGTTCCAGCCAAGGTCGGTAAGGGAATCAATCATAAGAGGAAGGTCTTTAAAATCAGAAGGGGCAATATTATCAATAGGAAAAGCCACATCCACATAGACAATTCCGTTTGTATTTTCATCACTGAAAACTACAGGAATAGAGCCGTCCAGCCCCTCCACTTCTGAAACTCGTGTCTGAATGTGATTCAAATCCGCCTTAAGTTCAGAAACCTTTAAGTGAGGAATGCAGGAAAGTTCTTCAGGACTTTCAACCCGAGACTGATAGGCATGAAGTTTTTCAAGCTCAGTCTTTAAGGAAGCCTTATCAAGTGTCTTTTCAAATTTTTCAAGAAGCTGGGCTTCCCGTCCATTACGCTCTTCAAAATATTCTTTAGAAGGTTCAACAATCACATCCGCATGAAGGGAATTATCTATAAAATATTTTTTTATCAGATTCTTTGTGTAAGAAGGGTCTGAGGCAATCTGCTTTTTGATTTTTTCAAAATCGCTTATAGGCGAAAGATGAAGCTTTGGCTCAAATCCGTTTGTCCAGCCGGAAAGGGCCTTACTCATAAGCACGATGGAATAAGGGCCAAAGTGGCGGCCAACTTCACGAAGATTAAAATCAATTCCCATAATGGCAGAATTAACATCAGCCTCTGAAACTCCATTTTCGTAAATTGTCTCAAGGGCAGATTTTATGAGATCAAAGACCTTATTTTCATTTCCCTTTTTAACTCCGCTAAGGCCGTATGCCATAAAATTATTCTGGTGAACATAGCCGAAATTTCCGCAGACGGGAGCCAGATCATCACCAAGATCAGATTCCTGCAGGATTTTAGAAAGCGGAGAACTGTCGTTTCCGGAAAGCACTTCGGCAAGATATGTTTTTTCTATGTCAGACTCGCCGGTATACCAGGCAGTACAGACCATTGAGCCGGTAGCACCATTGTCCGGGGCCGTATAAGTTTTGCAGACAGATTCTGTAAGCGGCGGGGTTTTCTGAATGGCTCGGATTTCGTCATTTATAAAAGGCCTTGCTGCGCGAAGGTCCGGGATATTTGCAGGGGGATATGAGGCTTCAAGGCGCGGGATATATTTTTCTGCAATAAAATCCAGTTGAACTTCTGTTGGAATATTTCCGTATAAAAACAAAAGGCAGTTAGAAGGAGAATAAAACTTTTTGTGGAATTCCAGCCAGTTTTCATAAGTAAGATTTGGGATTTCCAGAGGATCACCGCCGCTTTCGTAGCAGTAAATTGAATCGGGATACATTGTATCTATCATGCGGTCAATGCATACCTGATTAAAATCAGAAAAACGGGCCTTCATTTCATTATAAACAATGCCCTGAACCGAAAGCCTGTCATTTTCATCCATTTCCACACGCCAGCCTTCCTGCTCAAAAGTCTGACGGCTTAATTTTGGAAAGAAAACGGCATCAGCATAAACATCCATAAGATTAAAATAATCAGACTGAATTAAAGAAGCAGCCGGATAGCTTGTTTTATCAGGATAGGTCATTGCATTCAAAAAGGATTTGACGCTCTGATTTTCAAGAGTTGTAAAAGGCTCTTTCAGCGGAAACTTTTCTGAACCGCAGAGAACAGAATGTTCCATAATGTGGGCGGCGCCATAAGAATTTTTTGCAAGGGTACGGAAATTAAAAGAAAAAAGATTTTCTTCATCATCATTTATGATATGGTAAACTTCCAGTCCTGTAGTTTTGTGGCGCAGGTAAAGTCCCACAGCCTTAAAATCATGTAAATCATCAATGCTTACAACAGTAAAATTTTTATACTCGGCTCCGACCTTGTATTTTTCGTAGAATTTCATAGTAAGTAATTTCCATCAATTAAATAAATTTATCTTCGTTACGGTCTTTTATGATTAAGTTTCCTGTTTCAAATTCATTACGCAGGCGGGCAACAAAGAGATTTGTAATGCGGTCAACATCACTCTTACGCATAGGTTTTAAAATTTCACTCTGGGCACGAACCTCATTTCGGCGGCCGGCAGAAATATTGGAAAGGATTTTTTCACAAAAATCATTATCTTTGCCCGCAATAAGATAGGCAATGTCAACTTCAGTAAGATTTCTAAGCTCCTGCTGAACAAACTTGTCGTCGGCATTTATAACGTCTTCGTAGGTGAAAAGTCTCTGCTTCAAGTCCTCTCCAAGATCCGGATCATTTTCAGAAAGTTCTCCCAAAATCTCGCTTTCGGTCTGTAAATCCATCTTTTTGAGAATCTGGGCAAGGGCTGCACGTCCGTCGATTGTTTCAGCCCGCTCTACAACCTGATTTTCTGCCTTTTCGTGAAGAGCCTGACTTACCCGGCGGATAATATCAGGACTAACTGCCTGCATTTTTGCAAGCCGCATAACAACTTCGCGCTTTTCCTCCGCCGTCATCTGATTAATAACCTTTGCAGATTTTTCAGGAGCCAGGAAAGAAAGCACCATAGACTGAACGCCGACGTTTTCATCCTTAATCAAAAGGTAAAGACGCTGCTCATCAAAATCATTCAGATATTCAAAAGGTTTTTCTCCGTCAAACTGAACGGCATTCTGCAGCATCTGATCTGCTTTTTCCTTACCGTAAGCACGTTCCAGCATTTCACGGGCAGTTTCAATTCCACCACTTGATTTTGCCTGAGTCAGAAGCTCATTGAATTCCGCAAGAATTACAGAAGCCTCATCCTTGTTTACAGTGCGGATAGAAGCAATTTCCGGAATAATCCGCTCAATCTGCTTTTCATTAAGATGAGGAAGGATTTTTGCAGCTTCATCTTCCCCAATTAAAAGAAGAAACTTTGCAACCCGGCGGTAAACAGAATCTTTCTGGCCGTCCTTTGGCTCGCCGGGAACCTTTATAAGTCCGCCCTTTTTAAGATAGGCAGCTGCATCATCAAGTATTTTAGAATTTTCAGAAGCAGAAAGTTTTTTCCCGGTAAGAGGTCTGCTTTCAAAGACAGGTGCAGACTGAGGGGAAATTACAGTTTCAGATGCA
The DNA here is from genome assembly GCF_000260795.1 of Treponema sp. JC4. Lineage (GTDB taxonomy): Bacteria > Spirochaetota > Spirochaetia > Treponematales > Treponemataceae > Treponema_D. The sequence continues at coordinate 1,379 of NZ_AJGU01000018.1, read as the reverse complement.
GGAGTCCTTTCTTTAGCGGGTGAAATTCCTGCAGGAGTTTTTACAAAAGAAGCCGGCGTAAAAGCTTTTACGTTTGGAGTCCTTACAGGCTCATCATCTTTTGCGCTTTTAATTTTAGGAGGCACAAATGATTTTACATTCTTAGGCTGACTTTCAGACTTTTCAGCTTCCGATTTAATAAAAGTTTTTGGAATAAAAGGCTGAACGTTTTTTGCATCGTTTTCAACTTTTCCAAGATTTTCTTTTTTTCCGTAAGCCATAGCCCGTAAATCATTCATGTTCATAAAATCATTTTACAATAAAAAAAACGCGACCGCAAGGCGACCGCGTTTTGTAAGTGCCCGATAAAGGGCACCAAATCCAAACGAAAGTATAGACTAACGTTTTGAGAACTGGAATCTGCGACGAGCTCCCTTCTGACCGTACTTCTTGCGTTCAACCATACGAGAATCGCGAGTAAGGTATCCGTTAGCTTTAAGAGCTGTACGAGCATCTGGATCAATCTGAACCAATGCGCGAGAGATTCCGTGCAAGCAAGCTGCTGCCTGACCGTTCATACCGCCACCCTGTACGTTGATAAGGATGTCGTATTTACCGTCATTTGAAGTTACCAGCAATGGCTGGCGAACAACCTGAAGCTGTTCCAATGAATCAAAATATTCTTTAACGTCTTTACCGTTTACTACAATTTTTCCAGAACCGTCACGAACAAATACGCGTGCAACAGCTGTCTTTCTTCTTCCTGTACCGATTGCAATATTCTTAACCATGATTATCTCCTAGCCTTAAAGTTCGATTGCTTCTGGTTTCTGAGCTGCATGTGGATGCTCTGCACCAGCGTAGATTTTTACATTGTCCATAAGTTTACGGCCAAGACGATTATGTGGAAGCATACCAGCAACTGCCAAAGCGATTGGGTCTGTAGGATGTTTTTCCATCAATTTTTCAAATGTATGAGCGCGAAGTCCGCCAACAAAACCTGTGTGGTGGTAGTAAATCTTTTTCTGTTCTTTACCGCCAGTTACAGCAACTTTGTCAGCATTGATGATTACTACGTAATCTCCCATATTCTGGTTCTTTGTAAATGTTACTTTGTTCTTTCCACGAGCAATTGCAGCAGCTTTTGCAGCAACGCGACCAAGTGGTTTTCCGGCTGCATCAATAACATACCATTTGCGAGCCTGTTCACTTTCCTTAACGAAAATTGTATTCATGATAATACCTTGAAAATAATAAAGTTTATCTTGCAGTTTCAGAACCTTTGCATCGTGTTCTAAACCTGCGAAAACCAGAATGAGCAGTTCCGATTTTCATACGGGGTAAGATAATATAACAAATTTAAGATTTTTAATCAATAGGAGGGAAAAGCCTTTCCCTAC
>NZ_AJGU01000017.1 GCF_000260795.1 Treponema sp. JC4 | reverse complement strand
AACTTATCACCAGAGGAAACTGCAAATGTCGTAGGTGTAAAACTAAATAATGAAATCTGTTCTCTGGAAAAGCGAATTCAGTATACAGCTAAAATTGAACCGATTATGCTGGCTACAAAAGATGGTTCTGCAATTTACAAGCGATCCCTCTGCCTTCTGCTGGCAGCTGCCGCCCACAGACTTTATCCAAAAACAAGACTTCTTGTAGGACACAGTCTTGGCTATGGCTATTATTACAATCTTGATGACGGAAAAGAAGATACTCAGGAAGTAATTGATGCCATGCAGGCAGAAATGCGAAAAATCGTTGAGCAGGATCTGGAAATTAAAACAGAGCGCATTGCCTATGAGGAAGCGACAGAACTTTTTGACAGACTGGGACTTGTAGAAACCAGAAAGCAGCTGGAATATTTAAGCCTTCCTTCTGTAAAAATCAATACAATCGGGGAATTCTCTGACATGTATTTTGGACCTATGGTTCAGCACACAGGAATCTTAAAAACCTTCGAACTGAAAAAATACGGAGAAGGCTTTTTACTGCGCTTCCCTAGCCATGCAACTCCGGATAAACTTCCAGAATTCAAGGATGAACCAAAACTTTTTGAAGTTTATCAGAAGTACAAGAACTGGGGACGCCGCATGAACGTTACCTCGGCAGCATCCCTTAACGAACTGATTGCCCAGCGAAAAATCAATGACTTTATTGATATTACAGAGATTTTCCAGCAGAAAAACTTTTCAAAAATTGCAAGCCAGATTATTGAAAGAAAAACCGTACGCGTAGTTTTGATTGCGGGTCCTTCCTCTTCAGGAAAGACAACCTCTGCAAAAAAACTTGCACTGGAACTTCAGGCACTTGGCTACACTCCAAAAGTTATAAGCCTTGACTGCTACTATGCCGGCAAGGATAAAACTCCTCTTGATGAAAATGGCGAACCAGACTTTGAATGTCTTGAAGCTTTGAACATTGAGCTTTTGAACCAGAATCTTATTGATTTATTCGAAGGAAAAGAAATTAATCTTCCAAGCTACGACTTCCATACAGGAACAAGTTACTTTGAAGAAGGCAACACAATGTCTTTGGGTAAAAATGAAATTCTTATTATGGAAGGAATTCATGGTTTGAATGATAAGCTTACGCCAAAGGTTCCTGCAGAATATAAATTTAAGATTTATCTTTCTGCCTTAACACAGCTGAACTTAAATGACCATAACCGGGTTTCTACAAGTGATAACCGTCTTATCCGCCGTATTGTACGCGACAATAATTTCCGCGGAAAGCCTGCAGAAGGAACAATTCAGATGTGGCCTAGTGTACGAAAGGGAGAAGAACTTCATATCTTCCCATTCCAGAACAATGCAGATGCAGTTTTGAATACAGCCCTGGACTACGAACTTTCTGTTCTGCGAGTTTATGCAGCGCCGCTTTTGCGTCAGGTAAATCCTTCAATGCCTGAATACGCCGAAGCCCGTCGCCTGCTCTCCTTCCTGGAAAACTTCACCACAGTTTCCCCGGAAGCCGTACCGCCGAGATCTATTATACGTGAGTTTATTGGAGGATCTGCTTTCAAGTATTAGATGATAATCGGAAACCCGCGAGTTTTGGAACAAAACTCGGTAAGCAGCTTGCTGCGACTTAAAAAGCGAGCTGCGACAGCGGGTCAGTTTAGGTTCATCGATAGAACCGCTCACGCCCGAGACTAGCGAGGGCGCTATCTGTGATCCGCTGACACTTTACTGTTCGCAATCGCCTGCAGCCTTTTATTTTCTGCGTGCTTAACTTCTTCTTTATACTGGGCAAGCTGGATTTCCTTCATTTTTTCCAGTGCGGAAGTTTTTTTCATACATTCTTTAAGAACTTCGCGTTTCTGTTCGCTTACAAGCTTTGCTTCGGCAAGCTGCTTAAGAAGTTCTTCCTTCTGATAATTTAAAAGATTCTTATTCTGACTCATGCTGACCATATCAGAAAAATCAAGGGAGCCGGACATATATTTATCCAAAGCAGCATACTGTTCTGCAATTTTCTTTAAATTGTTTTGAATTTCAGTTTCAACAGCAAGCGCCTTTGCAAGTTCTCCTTCAGCCTGCTGCTTTTCAAAATCGCGGTATTCAAGAATTTTTTCAAGTTCAAACTTAAATTTCTTCACTTTCTGCTACTGCCTTCTGGGCATCAACAATTTGAGCGGTAGTAGGACGGTTCAAAGCAGGAGTTTCTGAATACTCCTCTTCAGGTATTTCGATTCCTGCTACAACAGACATTTTATCAAGAGTGTCGCTCATTGGACACGGTTCAAATTCTTCCTGTTTTAAGAAATCTTCAATTTCATCATGCTTATCAATAGCCGCATCAATGCTTGCAGAATTACCCTTCTGATAAATTCCCGCAGTAATCATTGTAGAGTTATCCCGGTAAGTTGCCATCAAAGTTCTTATTTTTCCAGCAGCAGTCTGAGTCTGTCTTCCGGTTACCCTTTTAGAAAGACGACTTATGGAAGCAAGCACGTCAATTGCAGGATAGTGATAAGCCTGGGCCAGCTGGCGGGAAAGAACGATATGACCATCCAGAATACCGCGGACAGCATCAGTAATAGGCTCGTTCATATCATCAGAATCAACAAGTACATTATAGAAGGCTGTAATAGAGCCCTTATCGTTTGTTCCGGTACGTTCCATAAGCTTTGGAAGCATATCAAAAACTGAAGGAGGATAACCGCCGTTTCCTGGAAGTTCGCCATTTGAAAGGCCGATTTCCTGCTGAGCCTTGGCAAAACGGGTAACGTTATCCATCATAAGAACAACGTCTTTTCCCTGGTCGCGGAAGTATTCTGCAATTGCAGTACAGACATAGGCAGCGCGGACTCGGCAGATTGCAGGCTGGTCGCCGGTTGCAACTACAACGACAGAACGCTTTAAACCTTCTTTTCCAAGGTCACGGTCAATAAAATCCAGAACCTCGCGGCCTCGTTCACCAATCAAACCGATTACGTTTATATCTGCATCAGTATTGCGGGCAATCATAGAAAGAAGAGTTGATTTTCCGACACCAGAGCCCGCAAAAATACCAATTCGCTGTCCCTTTCCGATTGTCAAAAGCGAATCAATTGCACGGACTCCGGTTGTAATTCTCTTGTTTACTGGAGCCTTTCTCATAGGATCAGGAGAGACTTCAATTGCAGGGTAATAAGTTTCAGGGCTTATTTCTCCTTTACCGTCAATGGCAGTTCCGGTTGCATCAATGGTTCTTCCAAGAAGAGACATTCCTACAGGAACCTGCAGGGTTGCACCGGAAGCAATAACTTCGCAGCCGATTTCAATTCCCTTAGTTTCGCCAAAAGCTGTAAGGCGGACAGTTTTCCCCTGCAAACCAACAACTTCAGCTTTAATTGTTTTTCCATCGGGAAGTTTTATAGTACAGATTTCACCGATTACAGAACGGGGACCTTCACTTTCAATTTCAAGTCCCTTAACACCGCATACACGGCCGGTATATAAAATTGTTTCTGCATCGCAAACTTTTTCGAGATATTTTGTAAAATTAAAATCACCCTGATAAGAAGATAACATTTTCCCCTCCCTCAAGCCTTACTCTGCAGAAGTAAGATTATCCTGCGGCTTAATTGTCTTAAGAGGAGAAACTTCAAGGATTTTATTTTCAAGTTCGGTAAGCTGACTTGAAATGCGGGCATCAATTGCACCAAAGTCAGTTTCAACAATACATCCGCCTTTTTCTACAGATGAATCTTCAAGAACCTTTATTGCTTCAATATTTTCTACGTGCTGAATAAATTCCTGAATATGTGCGCTTGTAAGCTTTACTTCTTCAAGATTTACGCGCAAAGTTACCTTTCCTCGTGCCTTTACCTTTTTAAGGGCTGCAAGAGTATTTGCCATTACAACATTTTTCTGACTTTCGGAAAGGATTTTGATAACTTTTCTTGCCATCAAAATTACAAGTTCTACAATCTGGCTTTCAGTTTCAGAAAGAATTTCTTCACGACGCTGCATAACAGATTCAACCATTTTGTGCATTCGCTCAACAAGACGATTTACTTCTGCAACTCCGCTATCATATCCTTCTTTATAACCGGCTTCATAACCATTCTGATGTGCGGCAGATTCCAGCTGCTCTCTTTTTGCTTCAGCCTCTGCAACAATCTGTTCTGCTTCTGCACGGGCTTTAGAAAGAATCTGATTTGCTTCATTTTCTGCATTTGCCTTAATTTCTGCAGCAGAGTTTGTCTGACGCTGAACTTCTTCAAAAGCGGCATCTTCAGCTTTTTTAATGATAGCATCAGCCTGAAGCTGAGCCTCATTCTGCATCTGCAGTTTTTCCTGCTCCCACTGAGCCTTGAATTCTTCAGCTTCTTTTTTCAGGTCTTCAACAGTAGGACCATCATAAACTTCTTCTTCAACCTCAGGCTCTTCTTCTACCGGAGTATAATCTTTAAAAAGCGGCAAAACCATCTTCTTTTCTAGTTCTTTTGCTTCGCCGGGTCTGAAAACTGCTTTTGCCACTTTAAACTACCTCTCTACTTTTTTTACAGATTAATTTATGAAACCAGTTCGTCCTCACCAGAACGAGCAATAACGATATCACCAGAGTCTTCAAGACGACGGATGATAGATACAATCTTCTGCTGAGACTCTTCAACGTCCTTCAGGCGGACAGGTCCCATGAATTCCATATCTTCCTTAAGCATAGAAGCCGCACGTTTTGACATATTGCGGAAGATTTTGTCCTGTACTTCTGTATCGACAGATTTGAGGGCTTTTGCAAGTTCCTGCTGATCGACATCGCGGAGTACCTTCTGAATAGCACGGTCGTCGAGCATAACGATATCTTCGAATACGAACATTCGCTTTTTGATTTCCTCTGCAAGGTCTGGATCGTCCTCTTCCAGCTGTTCGATAATTGCCTTTTCAGAAGAACGGTCAACAAGGTTGAGGATTTCAACGATAGATTCAACACCACCGGCTGCAGTATAGTCTTCGCTAGACAGAGTAGAAAGTTTCTTTTCCAATACGCGTTCAACTTCGCGCAAAACGTCAGGAGATGTACGGTCCATGGTTGCAAGTCGCTTAGAAACTTCGGCCTGCATTTCTTCAGGAAGATTCTGCAAAATAACGGCAGCTTTACCAGGTTCAAGATAAGCAAGAATCAAGGCAATAGTCTGCGGATATTCCTGTTGAATAAAGTTTAACAAATGAGCCGGGTCTGTACGGCGGATAAAGTCGAAAGGACGAACCTGAAGGGAACTTGTAAGACGGTTGATAATATCGATAGCCTTCTGGCTTCCCAAAGATTTTTCCAAAAGCTCGCGGGCATAGTCGATACCACCGGTTGTAATAAAGTTCTGAGCATTCATCAGCTCCTGGAACTCTTCAAGAACGGCATCTTTAAATTCAGGATTTACCTTTTCCTGGCGTGCAATTTCAAAAGTAAGGGTTTCAACCTCATCTTCGCGCAGATGCTTCATGATTTCAGCAGAAACATCAGGTCCAATAGAGATTAAGAAAATAGCCGCTTTCTGACGGCCAGTAAGGCTTTTATAATCCTTATTGTTCTTTTTTGAAGAACCACCGGCTCCAGCTGGCTTTAACACCGGTTTTGGTGATGATTTTACTTCCATTGCTTCATCAGCCATCTATCTTCCTCCCTACTCTTCCATCAGCCATGTACGTATGAGCATTGCAACATCTTCAGGATGCTCTTTTGCCATAGCAACTGCATTTTCCTGAAGTTCCATACGTCTTGTTTCTTCAACAGACATTGTAACGTCCATACCTTCGTCTTTTGCTTCCCAAAGGGCACGTTCGCGTGCAGCCTGCTGTTCTGCAAGAAGACGAGCTTCGCGTTCGCGTCTGCGTCTTTCCATTTCCTTGGAAATAATTCTGAACAGGATAAAGCCGACAAGGATAACGGCAATTGAAACAAGAACCAGAATAATTGTTCTTCTGCGCTGAATTGCTGCAAAATAAGCAGCATCTTCTTCTTCAAACTGTTTTGTTCGGTCAATCTGCAAAGCGGTTACACTAACAATATCACCGCGGCTTCTGTTATAGCCGATTGCACCTTCGATATAACTTCTAACACTGTCCAGTTCTGCCTGAGTTGGTTCTACATATGTACGCTTAATTGCACCAAACTCATCAAATTCCCACTGACCGGTCTTTGGATCTTTAGATTTCTTCCATACACCGTCAACGTTTACAGAAACAGACCATTTTTCTGGCTTTGGAGCCGAAACTTCATGAGTTGTAGTTGTGTTGATTACGTTATTCTGAGTAACGCCAGTCTGAGTAGAACGACCGATTACATTACTCATATCTGAATAAACCGGAGGAGTCTGACCTTCTACGCCTGCTGGACCTTCCGGATTATAACCTGTTCCCTGCCATTCGTTTGTAACAGTCTGGCTGGAAATAGGAAGATAATCTACATAGTCTGAATCGTCGTAAGGAGTGTCGGGGTTATCTTCCTTGCGGACAATTGGAGAATATTTTGTAGAATCAATTGTTTTCTGAGAATAATCCATCTCAAGCTTTACGTTGAGGTTACGGATTCTGTCTTCTGTGAAAATTCCCTGCAGAGTTGTAAGAATGTCTGCAGTCATCTGAATTTCCATTTTATTGATATTTTTCTGCTGTTTTGCGACTAAATCAATGCGGTCGCTTTCAGCCATGCCTTCAAAATCATTAATCTGTTCACCCTGTGAGTTTGTAATTACAAGGTTATCTTCTGTAAGGCCTTCAACGGCAGAAAGAATAAGGCGCTGTAAACCTAAAATTCGGCGGCGGTTTGAAGCAAAATCACTTCCGCTGTTCAAAAAGAGGGTTACAGAGGCAGAAACAGGTCTCTGATCAGCGGCAAAAAGCTTATCTTCAGGACGTACAATTACAACCTTTGCGTCCCGGATGCCGTCAATTGTAATAATCATATTGCGGACTTCGTTCTGAAGTTCCTTATTCATCTTCATAAGCTGATCAGCATCTGTTGTTGACCAGTCACGCTTAAAAATTGCTGCAGAAAAAGGCTGAACGTAAGAAGGGACAAGATTTTCGCTCACTAAAAGAGTCTGAAGTTTACGTGCAGTACGTTCATCTTCAACAATAATATAGCCATCCTGAACTGAACAAGGGATATGTTCTTCATCAATTCTGTCTGTGATTTTTGTAAGAGTGTCCGGATCTGAAATTGCCTGTGTAAAAACCTTTACTGTTGTCGGCTTTGAAGACACCTTAGCCGCAGATACAACAGCAATTATGATAACTGCAATTACACCAATAATTATGACTTTTTGAATCGGCTTACCGTTTTTCCAAAGGTTTTTTACCCTTTCGGTAAGTTTTTTAAGCCATTCGTTCATCTGTCCCCTCCCGTGAACGAATTTCTTTTCTATTTTTTAAAGAAATTTATATAAATTTAGTTAATTATAACATATGAGGGGAAATTTGACAACGAAAAATTATCGCAACGGGGTAAAAAGCCTAACGAGCTGGATTAAAATTGCTTTCGCAATTTTAATCGACGACGCATTTCCACGTAAATAAAAAACACACTTTTGAACAAAGTGCGTTTTTTATTTTCTATTATCGCGTTGTTGTAATCTCGTTCCAGCTGGTTGTAATTCTGTCAATTACGTTCTGGGCAAGATTCAAACTCATTCTGGCCTTTGACATGGCGATTGTAACGTCATGAATATCTACATCATCAGGATTTGTGATTAATTTTTCCTGAACGGCATTTACCTCAAGCTGGCTGCCGTTTACAGAATTCAGCGCTTCCATAAGATAAGACTGAAAAGAACGCGAAGAAGCTTCCTTTACTCCGCTAAGAGAATAAAGTTCCTCGTCCTTAGAAACGCCTTTTATAGAATTTACAGCCGGCATAGAAGCTGCATTAGTTACCGAAGAAAGCTTAGATTTTCCAAAATGCTGAGCATCAGTGCGCGTCATCTGAAGAGCGCCAAATTCTGCAATTTTCATATTCCACCACCCGTTTTTATTCTACATCAACTAGCGGCCAATGTCCAATGCAGCGTTGAACATATCCTTTGCACCGTCTACAACAGTAGCATTTGCTTCGTAGGCGCGGCTGGCAGAAATCAAATCTACCATTTCATTTACGATGTTTACGTTAGGATATTCAACATAACCTGCGTGTGGGCCCGATTTTATTGCATCAGGATGGTCAGGATCATAAACAAAGGTGCCTTCACTGTTATCCTTTACAATTTCCATTACCTTTACACCTCGTCCAGGACCGTTATCAAGGTCAGACGGCACAAAAGGCATTCTCCACTGAGGATGTGAATCCGAAACAGGGCTTAAAATTACAGAAGAGCGTTTGAAGGCTCCTCCTTTCTGAGTTCTTGTTGTTGTTGCGTTTGCAATGTTATCTGAAATTACGTCGCTTCTAAGACGTTCGGCACTCATTCCTGTTGCCGCAATATTTATACTGGTGAACAATCCCATATTTTATCTCCCTATTAACTTGGCGGCCTTACTCATTATTTCTTCATAGCCGTATTAACCTGATCAAATTCAAATGCTGTCAGTTGTGTGAGTAAACGGTACTGCATCTGAATCTGAAGGATATTGTTAGCTTCGTATTCAGCATCTACGTTGTTGCCGTTGGCTTTTGATGTAGAAAGATAATCTGTTACACGGCGAGGCTGGACTTCGCGGTAATCGTATGGCTGGTTGATTTTAATATGGCGGTCGTCTGTACGTGTGAGCTGAAAAGAATCTTTCGCCATTTTTTCTGATTCAAAAGCGCGTTTTAATTCGCTTTCAAAGTTCACGGTCTGGCGCTTAAAGTTAGGTGTTTCGGCATTTGCAAGGTTATTAGAAGTAACCTGATAACGCAAACTCGATACATCCATTTCGCGCTGTAATAAATCGATTGAGCGTGTAAAACTATTCATATTTTTGACATCCTTTGATTACATCATCGGAATCAAAAAAGAAAAGTTAAGAAAAAAATTAGCCACAGATGGGACGCAGATAAACACAGATAAAAATCACCATCTGTGTCCTATCTGTGTTTATCTGTGGCTATAATCTATAAGATATATCTTGAAAGGTCTTCGCTTGATGCAACGTCGTTGAGTTTTTCTTCAACGTATTTTGCATCAATTGTGATTGTCTCGCCGGCGTGCTCATCTGCGTCAAAGGCAATTTCATCAAGCACCTTTTCCATAATTGTATGAAGACGGCGTGCACCGATATTTTCTGCCTTAGAGTTTACGTCCTCGGCAATAAAACTCATCTTATCAAGGGCATCTTCAGTGAACTCAAGTTTAAGGCCTTCAGTTTCCAAAAGGGCTGTGTACTGTTTAATAAGGGAGTTTTTAGGCTCCATAAGGATTTTCTTGAAATCTTCCTTATGAAGGGATTCAAGTTCAACACGAAGTGGGAAACGTCCCTGAAGTTCAGGAATCAAATCGCTAGGAGCGGCAACACTGAAGGCACCGGCAGCAATAAAGAGGATGTGAGTTGTATCTACAACACCCATTTTTGTATTTACGTTACTTCCTTCTACAATAGGAAGAATATCGCGCTGAACACCTTCTCGGCTTACATCCTGACCGTGCGACTCACCATGAACGGCAATCTTATCAATTTCATCAATAAAGATGATTCCGCTCTGCTCTACACGACGCTTTGCCTCATCTGCAACCTTATCGTGGTCAATCATATTGTCCAGAGTTTCTTCTGTAAGGATTTTACGGGCCTCGCGGATTGTAACAGAACGCTTTTTACCTCGTCCTGAACCGTTCATCATGTTCAAAATACCCTGCATGCTGTTCTGAAGGTCATCAATTGAACCGCCGGCAATAATTTCCATGCTTGGCATGCCTGCAGGACGGTGAACAACCATATCAACTTCGCGGTCTTCAAGCTTTCCTTCTCGCAGCATAGTGCGGAACTTTTCTCGGGTAGATTTTACGCTTTCCTCTTCAATTTTCTTCTGTTCAGGATTCTGATCAGGAGTATCAGAGCCTGGAACCAGCAGGTCAAGAAGCTTTTCTTCTACAACAGAAACTGATTTTTCGCGCAGCTGATCTTCCATCTCTGCCTTTACGTCATTATAGCCAACAGCCATCAGATCTCGGATCATAGATTCAACGTCGCGCCCAACGTATCCGACTTCTGTATATTTTGTAGCCTCAACCTTCAAAAATGGTGCCCCGCAAAGCTTTGCAAGACGGCGGGCAATTTCAGTTTTACCAACACCTGTAGGACCAATCATCAAAATGTTTTTTGGGGCAACTTCGTCGCGGATTTCTTCTGCAAGCTTAAGACGGCGGAAGCGGTTACGAAGAGCAACAGCCACAGCCTTTTTAGCCTTTTTCTGCCCGATAATATACTGATCAAGTTTTTCTACAATCTGTTTTGGGGTAAGTTCTGTCTTATTTTCGATTTCTTCCATAAATAATCCTACTCAAGAGTTTCAATTGTCAGGTTCTGGTTTGTGTAAATACAAATACTGCCGGCAATTTTCAAAGAACGTTCTGCAATTTCCTTTGCGCTCAAATCAGAAGAATCAAGATAAGCAAGAGCCGCAGAATATGCATAGTTTCCGCCCGAACCGATTGCAATTGCATCATGTTCAGGTTCAATAACATTACCGTCTCCGCTGATTAAAAGAATCTTGTTCTTATCTGCAACAAGGAGCATTGCCTCAAGCTTCTGCAGCATACGGTCTGTTCGCCACATTTTTGCAAGCTCAACAGCCGAGCGCATAATATCACCGTTATATTCTTTTACCTTAGTTTCAAAGCGGTCAAGCAGTGTAAAAGCATCTGCAACACTTCCTGCAAAGCCTGTAAGAATCTTTCCGTCGTAAATTTTTCTGACTTTGCGGGAATTACCCTTGCATACTGTTTCGCCAAGAGTACACTGTCCGTCACCCGCCATAGCAACCTGTCCGTTTCTGCGTACAGCAAGAATCGTGGTGCTTCTAATTTTAATCTTATTTCCCATAGTTTAAATATAATGATTTCATGGTCGGTAGGCAAATAAAAAAAATCCCCATTACCTGTTGTGAGGATGTGCATTCCTATAAGTTTCAATCAGTTTTTCTGTCGTAACGTGAGTATAACGCTGGGTTGTAGAAATGCTTGAATGCCCCAAAAGCTCCTGAACCACACGCACATCACAACCGTTAGAAAGCAGCTGGGTTGCAAAAGTATGACGGAAGGCATGAGGATTTATATGATGCTTTGTTCCTTCAACTCCAGTGTAACGGGAAAGAATATATCTAATACCGCCGGTTGTAAGGGCACTTCCCTTCTGATTTACAAAAACATTCTGAACATCTTTAGGATCAAGTCCTTTTTCCACAATCACTTTTTTTCTGTCTTTCAGGTATTCTAAAAAGGCTTTTTGAGCCGCCTCTCCAAAATAAACAATTCTGTCTTTATTTCCCTTACCTCTTACCACGGCACGCCCGATTCCGCCGTTAAAATCAGAAATCTTAAGGGCAGCAAGTTCACTTACACGGCAGCCGGAAGAATAAAGCATTTCAAACAAAGCCTTATCCCGGCTTTCCCACAAAAGCTCATTTTTTTCCGGCAGATTACAGAGAGTATCAACTTCTGATTCTGTCATAAAACGCGGCATCAGCTTAGAAATTTTTACAGTTTTCAGCGACAAGGCAGGATTTACAGAAATATAATTAAATTTATGGCAGTAAGAAAACAAAGTCCGCACCGACGAAATAAAGCGGTTGATACTTGTACTTTTGCGTTTAAGCTTTGAAAGTTCTCCAATGCAGACATTCAAATCTTCACGCACAATATCATTAAGTTCCCTCTCCTGCCCCAGAAAAGTCAGCAAAAGAGCATAATCGTTTTTATATCCGGTTACAGTATTTCCGCTAAGCCCTTTTACCGAAGCGATATAGAGAAGAAATTCATCAATTGCAGCTGCAAGTTTCATACAGTAATTATCGGAGAAAATCCGCCTGATTTTACTGCTGACTTCTATTTTGTAGTCATTGTATAAACGCCGTCCCAAGGACCTGGAATTCCCTTCTGCAGGAATTCATTACAGCGGGCAATCATCTTTTTTTCCATAGAAATAAAGCCAGGATCTTGAGGGTCAACTATATGGAAGCATTTGTATGAGTCTTCAAAAAGCTTAATTGCTTCCCTGAAATCATCCGGATTTTTTGGCTGGTCAGGATTTTCACGGCCTTTCAGGTAAAATTCCATTGCACGGTTAAAAATGTCAGCGCCTTCAATTTCTGCAGATGAAAGTTCATTTTTAAGACCAATGATGCTGTAAATCTGAACAGGCTTTTCTACGTTTACTACCTTTACACAATCCAGCTGACGGGCAATAAGTTCCCCCTTATGAGCCCCCTTATTTGCATCTTGCCAGGTAGATTCACTTGCAATAATCCAGCTGTCATATTCCTTGTTTGTTCCCTCCAGACGGCTGGCAAGGTTTACGTTATTTCCCATAACCGTATAGTTGAGTTTTTTCTGGGTACCCATATTTCCAACAACCATATCACCGGTATTCAAACCAACCCGGGATTTTAAAAGAAAAGGTGTTCCTGTTTTTGGATGGAAAGGCAAGTCCTCCTGATGTTCCTGATTATAGTAAGCCTCTGCCTGACGCATTCTGATTCCTGCCAGGCAGGCATGATAGGCATTCTCCGGATCATCAACAGGAGCTCCAAAGAAGGAAACAATTTCATCTCCTACATATTTATCAATTGTTCCGTGCTGAGCCATAATTGCATCACTAAGCACACCAAGATAGCCGTTCAATATTTCTACCAGACGTACAGCTCCCCTTTCTTCTCCTTCTTCCTGATTAACACATTCAGTAAAGCCAGAAAATTTTCTTACATCACTGAAAAGGGCTGTAAGACGCTTGTTATCACCACCGAGCTTAAGCTTATCAGGATTCTTTACAATCTGGCTTACAACTTCCGGCGCAACGTAAGCATCAAATCCACGTCGCAGGGTTCTACGGTCTTTTTCAAGCTGAATAAAATTAAAGCTGGTATTTCCTATAAAACTCAGAAGAACAAAAACAGAGGACATTACAAGAGGAATAAAAATCTTAAAGCCTACCATGAGCACAACAAGCAGGGCAATTACAAGAAAAACATAAATCAGGCCGAAAGTGATTTTCTGGGCAAGAGTGCATTTTCGGACTAAAAATACAACAAGGATAACAAGAATAAAGGCAAATAAAAGTCCCCAGAATTCAGAAAGAGGAGTAATAAAGTCTTCATGAAGAATTGTATTTGCAACATTGGCGTGAACACCAAGATTTGCATAAATACGGTCAAAAGGTGTAATTCCAAAATCAGTAGAGGCATTTGCCGTAAAGCCGATAAGACATAAAGCTCCCTCATATTTTTCCTTCATTTCAGAAATATATGAATTGTAAAGTTTAGTATTATCATCAAGAGCAGAAATCAGTTCGCATAAATAAGCTATTTTCTCCTGACCAAGTTCTGAATCCTGATTAAAGAAAAGTTCCTCGCCATAAGATAAAAGTTCCGGGGTAAAATCAGAAAGAGAAGCAAAAAAATCCCTGCGCATTGAAAAATACTGGTCTGTAAAGTCGGGATTTAATCCACCTTCAACAGCGCTACCGTCTGCTTCATAACCATTGCAGGCAGCAAGAAGAAAGTTTTTAGCCTGAGAAATCTGAGAATATGAATCATAAAGGGCAATCGCCTTGCTATAAATTTCTTTATCTATAAAACTAAGTTCAAGTAAGGCTGAAATATTATCTATTATATTATCTTCAATGCTATCCAGCTGATTCAAGAATGCTAAAGATTCATGACGATTTTCCCTTACATTTCCAAGTTTTCCTCCAAAACTTTCGTTATAGGAAGAATGAAGCCAGTTAATGAGCATACAGCCGGCATCATCAAGAGGAATCCTGATTGTATGACGCTTATCTGTCCCCGGAAGAAGGGCATCCTTTAAAATCATATGGGAGCGGGTTCTTTCTATCTCTTTTACATCCATAAGGTTTACAAGAGGCGCAAATACAAGCTGCCCGATATATGAATCTTCATTTTTTTCAAGAAGCTGGATTCTTCGGCGAATACCGTCTAGGTCTACAAAACAGTTGGTAAAACCAGCTCCCTTTGCGGCATTTATAATTGGAGAAACTGCCGGAGTCAGATATTTTTCAACCTTAATTCCGCTGGCAATATATTCCATATGTCGCACCTTTTCATTTCCGGCAAATACAAGGTCTTTTTCATCTTTAATATCAAGTCCAAAGCGCTTACGGGCATAATCCTGAGCCTCTTCACTACGTTCAAGGCCCATATTCTGCATATTAAAAGTAAGCCAGGAATTTCCAAAAAACTGCACGCAGCGGGAAAGATAATCATCCGTATCAATTACAAGATTATTAACAAGAGAATTAACATCATTATACTGATTGATTTTTTCAAGGGTTTTCTGATTTAAGGCAAGACTTGAAGAAGAAAGATATTCAATATCGAATACCAGGCGTTCAGCCCCCAGTTCCTTCATCCTAAGAAGGGCATTTCCCATAATATCACGGGTCCAGGGCCAGTCACCAACCTGCTCTATGGCAAAATCATCAATTTCAACAAGAAGTATCGGACTATCTTCATCTATTTCTTTTGTAAAAGGCAGCATGGCATCATAAGCCTTATACTCAACTTTTCTGTAGGCTCCGACGGCCCAGAGCAAAACGCTGATAAGGGCTGCAAGAATAATTATGACAAACTCTGCCTGTTTTTTTAGTATTTCCAAAAGTTTTCTCATAGCATTAATTATAAACCCATGTTATACTTTTTAACATATAAGGATGTTTAAAAATGAAAAGATTTTTTTTATCAATTTTACTTGCCGCTGCAGGGTTTTGCCTTAGTGCCCAGTCAGCTCAAAAAATCACAGAACTAATTGCCACCGAAAAAGCAAACTACGGTAACGCAAGCTGGCTGATTGCAGTTCAGACAGGTCTGGCTCAGGATACCAACACAGATGAAGAGACCTTTGAAATCCTTGTTGAAAATGACTATATCAGTCAAAAGCCTTCTGCTACAGGCGAAAGACTTATTCCATCAGCAGAAGATGAAATAAAAATAAAAGATTTTGCCAGCCTTTGTTTGAGGGCCTATAAGATAAAAGGAGGACTTATGTATAGAATTACAAAAAGTCCCCGCTATGCCTTGCGTGAACTAAAAGCAATGAAGGTTGTTTCAAACGACGCAGATCCAAATACTATAGTCAGTGGAAAACAGATGATACACATTCTCAATACCTGCGGCTATACAATGGAGGCTTCAAAATGAAAAATAAAAAACTTCTACTTATTATATCTGGTATTTTTACCTCCCTTATTTCCCTCCACGCCCTTGATTTTGGCGGCAGCCTTGGAACTTATACAAAGCTTGGTAGTCCAATAGCAGCTGGAAATGATGAATTTAAAAATTTCAGTTTAAAGCAGGAAGAAATTCTTACCCTCTGGCTCAGGCAGAATATTGACCCGACAACCTTCATTGCTTTTGAAGCAGATGCAAGATTCCGTTCTACCCGCCGTGAGCTTGGAAAATCAGATTCTGCTGATAACGATGTAATAATTCCTGATTTAAAGGTATTGCGCCTTACAAAACGCATCGACTTAAAACAAAATACAATGCTTTTTAATGCAGGAAGATTTTTCTTTTCAGATTTAACAGGTACTGTTCTTTCTCAGCCGGCAGACGGTTTAAGCATTTCTCTTGATTTACGAAGATTTTACGCAAAGGCCTATGCAAATTATACAGGCCTTTTAAATGCTCAGAATGTTACAATTCTCAACAAAGCAGGTTCTGAATATAATCTTGATTCAAAGAAAAGCTGGCAATGTGCAGCCTCTTATGCAAACTTTGGCGCACAATTTGAACTGCCATATTTTATTGCAAACCAGACTATAAGCGCAGAATTTCTTGCAAGCATAGGCTTTGACGGAATTGAAAAAGGCTCTGCTGATTACAATAGAATCTGGGGGACATTAGGCTTAAACGGCTTCCTTCACAAGAACCTTTGTTACGTTCTTACAACAACCTTTGGCAGTCAGCTTGATTCAGACCTTTCAAACCTTACAAAACTTTCGTTCATGCTGCTTCCGGGCTATAAATCTATGGTTATAAGCCTTTCAGGTCTTTATGCATCCGGTGATCAGAACGGCTTAAAACCTTTCAGAGGCTTTACAAGTCAGACAGCAGTAAACTCTATTGATGAGCCTGAATACACAAGCCTTGTAAAAGGTGGTCTTTCCCTTTCTATAAAACCTGTTAAGCAGCTTCTGCTTGCTGCTTCAGGTAATGCAGTATTTGACTATCCTGATTCAGAAATCAAATACAAGGGTACAGAAGCAGGCCTTAATGCAAACCTTCAACTTTTTAGTGATTTTAATATCAATGCAAGCATCAGCCAGTTCTTTGCAAAAGAAGAAAAAGCTTCAAAAGGAACCTTTACACTTACAGCAACGCTTGCATTCTAATAAATTACATAAGAGAGGAAATTATGAAAAAATTATTAACATTATTAATTATTTCAACAGGACTTGCCTTTTCACTTTCAGCACAGGCTATGACAGCAAAGGTTATTTCAATTACAGGAAAAGTTGAAGTTCTAAAAGGAGAAAGCTGGAAAGCTCTGGCAGAAGGAGAAACTCTCTCTAGAGGAGATATCATTTCTACCGGCTTTAACTCGCAGGCAGTTTTATCAATAAAAGAGTCTGTAGTTACACTTGGGGCATTAACCCGAATGACGGTAGAAAAACTTGCAGAAAATGAAGTAAAAGAGCAGACCTCTCTCTTTATTGATACAGGAAAACTTACTGCAAATGTAAAACATTCTGAAAACAAACGAATGGATTTTAAAATCCGCTCTCCTGTTTCTACCGCTTCTGTACGAGGTACAATTCCAACAGTTTATGCCGCAACAGGTCTTGTAGAAAGTGATGAAGGAATGGTTGCAACTACAAAATCAACATCAACTACTGCAGAAGTAGCGCCTGATGATACTGTTACCGCTACCCTTCCACTAAAGCGGGCAACAAGTATTTTTTCATCAACTGCAAACGTAAGTGGAGAAAGCGGCGGAGTTCCTGTTTACGAAGGACAGTCAACAGAAACTGATGAATTTTCAGGCCGCGTTGTTTCAACTCAGGTAAGCATGGTTACAAATAATACTTCTGTCGGCGGATATACAGCAGCAACAGGAGATTCAGTAAGCGAAAACGGTCTAGCAGCACTTTCTGCAGCGGCAGGAACTACAACCTCTGATTCTGGTAAAGACCAGGCAACAAGCGGAACTGTAATTATTATTCCGATTTTCAAGCATTAATCCATTAAAGCTTACAGAATTACAAAGTCTTTTCCTTAAAGTAAAACTTTCTATAAATAATTCTGTAAGTTATACCAAGTATTACCGAAAGGGCAAAAACACAGGCAGCATAAAGAAGAAGATTTATTCTGCCTGCCCAGTAATAAGGCAGCATTCCAAACTGCATTTTATAAGTTTCTTTTGTGTATAAAAGCACTCTGCAGACTGTAATTGCAATCAAATTCATCATGTAAGTTTCAAAAGAAAGATTTCCAAAGAATTTTGCAACAGGGTTAATAACATAATATTTCTGCATGATTACAAAGAGCGTTACACAAAGCCACATAGATTCTGGAATCTGTAGAAAATAAGTAATCAGTTTATTTAAGGTTCCCTCACCCTGTCCGCTGTATTCAGTCCAGTAACCGAATTTTGTAAGGGCAAAGCCTGTAAGAAGGTAAAAGCCCAGCATAAGGACAAGAACACAGAAAAGCTTCAGCCAGTAAAGTTTTTGAAACCAGTTGCGGATTTCTTTTTCAAAGCGGGCATAAAGCATTCCAACTAAAAGAGCCGGTACAGAATTTACCCACCATTCGCCGGAAAACCACCACAAATTATGACCAGACCACCACTTTTTATGAAGTTCATTATTCCAGTCCAGCCACCAGTTTTTCTCACCTGTCCACCAGACAAAATGACCGTTCAGGCAAAAAATTACTCCCATAAGAAGAATTACGGCTGCCATTATGGTAAAGCAGACCTTCTGATTTTTTATACGGCTAAAGGTCAGGTAGAAAGTAATGTAAACAATTACGGCAACAACCGGATACCAGGCATAATTATTCATCATGGTAAAACCGGAAAAATTTAAGAGCCAGACCGGAAGAGCCAGTCTTTCTCCCATTGCAAATCGGAAAAGAGCGTAAATGACAATACTCACATAATAGGGAATAATCATGGAGTTTACGACGCGTTTCCTCATAAAAGATTTAAGGTAATCAGGTTTCAGTTGTAAACTTTTGATTAGCCCGTAGCCCGAGCAGAAAAAGAAAATTGCAACACAGCGGTAGCCTGCATTTAAAAACAAGGAGAGTTCCCCAGGAATACCGCTTCCGTTGGCTTTTTGAAAGGCCTGTTCAAGTGAAATATGATGAATGATTACACCAATTGCGGCAAATCCCCTCAAAGCTTTTGTTACTTCAAGTGAAGAGGAATCTTCATGAAATTGATTTTTTTTGAAGCCGGCAAATTTTCCGCCCCAGATAAGTAAAAGGACACACAGCGCGTAGATAACGTAAGAAGTAAGCATAAGTACTCCAGCATAGATTTTTAATTATTTTAAAATGATATCATGCTTAAAGTACTTTGGAAAATAATTTTAAGTTATACGTTACTGAAGCGGGAAAGGAAGGCCTTTGTACGCTCAGTTTTAGGATTATTGATTACATCTTCAGGTTTACCCTGCTCTACAATAAGACCGCCGTCCATGAAAATAATTTCGGTAGAAATATCACGGGCAAATGCCATTTCGTGGGTAACTACAACCATAGTCATTTTTTCCGCAGCAAGCTCCTTAATTACGGCTAAGATTTCGCCGGTAAGCTCAGGGTCAAGGGCAGAAGTAGGCTCATCAAAAAGAAGCACCTGAGGCTCCATGGCAAGGGCTCGGGCAATAGAAACCCGCTGCTGCTGACCGCCGGAAAGTTCACATGGGTAATTATTGAGACGATGTCCAAGCCCAATGCGTTCAAGGATTTCAACAGCCTTATCTTTTGCTTCCTGTTTACTTCTTTTTAGAACGCGGATCTGAGGCTCCATAACATTCTGCAAAACTGAATAATGAGGAAAAAGATTAAAGTTCTGGAATACAAGTCCGCTTTTTAAGGTGATTTCATGGCGGAGTTTTTTATCTGAATAGGTGCCGTCGCTTACAAGAGGAAGTCCGCAAATGCTAATACTTCCGCCGCTAACATTTTCCAGCTGGGAAATACAGCGGAGAATTGTAGACTTTCCGCTTCCAGAAGGTCCGATAATTCCAAGAACTTCGCCTTTTTTTACAGAAAAAGAAATACCTTTAATGATTTCATTTTCACCAAAGGATTTTTTTAGATTTTCTACTTTTATAATTTCCTGATTTTCCATTTTACGCCCCTTTTTAGTTTTTCTGCCAGCCTTCTTTATCAGTTATAATAACTGAGTTTCTTTTCAAGACGCGCAAAGGCAAAAGAAACAAACCAGTTCATAATAAAGTAGAAAAGACCGGCAATAAAAAGAGGCACAAAAGAGAATAATGCGCCCTGACGCTCCTTTGCAACCATCAAAAGTTCACTTACACCAATTACGCTGACAAGGGCTGTGTCCTTTACAAGGGTGATAACTTCGTTACCCATTGCAGGAACAATGCGTTTAATCAGCTGAGGCAAAACGATGCGGAAAAAAGTCTGGGCACGGGTATAGCCTAAAACCTTTGCCGCTTCATACTGGCCTTTTGGAATAGATTCAATTCCACCACGATAGATTTCTGCAAAGTAGGCAGCGTAGTTTACGCTAAGAGCGATAATAGCCGCCGTAAATCTGTCCCATCTGAAAGAAACGTCGTATCCCTTAGAAACAAGCCAGCGCACGAAGAGTCCCGGTCCAAAGTAAACAACCAGAAGCTGAAGCATAAGCGGGGTTCCGCGAATTATCAGAAGGAAAACATTTACGATTGCAGAAAGAACCTTATCTTTACTCATTCTGCCCAAAGCAATAGGCAGAGCCAGAGGAATTGAAAAAATCAGTGTAAGAAAGAATACTTCAAGCGATGTAAGAGATCCGTCAAACATCGCATAAAGCATTTTAACATATTTAGGAGACATCAGACCAACCAGAATTTTTATTTGATTACAGAAATGTTTTTACCAAACCATTTGTTAGAAATAGCAGCAACAGTTCCGTCAGCAGTCATTTCTTTAAGGATTTCCCAAACCTTGTCACGAAGTTCTGGTTCATTCTTTCTGAAACCAACACCGTAACCTTCGTTTGCAAGTGCCTGTTCAACTACAACAAAAGGCTTTTTAGTCTGAGCAATAGAATAGTTAGCCACAACACTGTCCATTACAACAGCATCAATACCGCCGATGTCCAGGTCATTCAAAGCTGTGATATTATCTTTGAAGAAAATTGTTTTTCCAATAAGAGCTGCAAAAGAAGGATTGTCATCTACAGCTTCCTGTGCACTTGAACCGCTCTGAAGACCAAGAATTTTTCCTTTCATATCTTCAAGAGATTTAATTCCGCTGTCTGCGCGAACTACAAGCACCTGCTCGTTATTGAGGTAAGCTTCTGTAAAGCTCAAAGCAGCCTTTCTTTCTTCTGTGATTGTAAAGCCGTTCCAGATACAGTCAATTTTACCAGTTTCAAGCTCCATTTCCTTAGCATCCCAGTCAATAGGCTGAGCTTTAAATTCTACGCCAAGACGTTTTGCAACTTCTTTAGCAAGGTCAATATCATAACCTGTAATTTCGTTTGTATCATTATCGCGGAAGCCAAGCGGAGGGAAAGAGTCATCAAGACCAAGAACAAAAGTTCCGCGTGCTTTCAAAGCGTCAACAGCATTTCCATTAGAAACCTTTTTTTTACATCCTGCAAGACTGAGTACAGCTGCACATGCAAGTACAAGACCAGTAATTTTTTTCATAAATCCACCTCTATTTTTTTTCGCGTTTACACGCTTATTTTACATTTTTAATAAATTCTTTCAGTTCAGAAATCTGCACTTCTACCCTCTCTGCGCTAGGACCGCCGATTGTTTTACGGGCCTCAACACAAGCCTTAGAAGTGATGAAAGAATAAATATCCTCATCAATAAGTTCTGAACATTCTTTATAGGTTGCAATCGGAAGATCTTCCAGACGGCAGTTTTTTTCAATTGCAATGCGAACCGCACGGGCAGAAACTCCGTGAGCAGTTCTGAATGGCATTCCCTTACGAACAAGATAGTCTGCAACATCTGTTGCATTCAGGAAGCCGCCTTCGCATGCATCAGCCATTACCTTGGTATTCCACTTTGCAGTAGAAATCATGTAGGTAAAGACCTTAATACAAGAAAGAACAGTATCAATTGAATCAAAAAGCGGTTCCTTATCTTCCTGCATGTCGCGGTCATAAGCCAAAGGAAGCGCCTTCATCATAGTCATAAGGGCAAATAAATCACCGTAAACCTTTCCTGTACGTCCGCGGATTAATTCTGCAAAATCAGGATTTTTTTTCTGCGGCATGATTGAAGAGCCCGTAGACCATTTTTCGCTCAAATCAATAAAGCCAAACTCAACGGTAGACCAGAGTACCACTTCCTCGCAAAAGCGGCTAAGGTGCATCTGAATAAGGCTCAAATTAGAAGCTGTTTCAATACAGTAGTCGCGGTCAGAAACTGAATCAAGAGAGTTCTGAGTAACCTTGTCAAAACCAAGCTGCTCTGCTTCAAAAGCGCGGTCAAGCGGAAGTCCGCTGCCAGCTAAAGCGCAGGAACCAATTGGAGAAATGCAGATTCGTTTAAGGGAATCTTCCAGACGCTGCCAGTCACGAACCAGCATCCAGCTCCAGGCACAAACGTGATGAGCAAGAGTTACCGGCTGGGCATGCTGCATGTGAGTAAAACCCGGAATAAGAGAATTTTTATGCTGAGAAGCAATCTGTGTCAGCGCATCAATTAAAGTAAGAAGCGCATTCTGAATTTCCGGGATTGTACGGCGCAAATAAAGTCGCTCATCAAGGGCAATCTGATCGTTACGGCTGCGTCCTGTGTGAACCTTTTTGCCGGCCTCACCAATGCGGTCTGTAAGAGTTGCTTCAATAAAGGAATGAATATCTTCCGCAGAATAATCAACAGAAAGTTTTCCGCTTTCTAAATCTGCCTTAATGCCTTCAAGTCCGCTTACAATCTGGTCAGCCTCATCTTTTGAAATCAGCCCGACATGAGCAAGCATTTTTGCATGTGCAATACTTCCGCGAATATCATCAAAGGCCATCCGCTCATCAACATGAATGGAAGTCTCAAAAGCCACCGCCTGTGCGTCCGGCCCCTCTTCAAAACGTCCATGCCACAAAGCAGCATGGTTATCCTTAGTCATTGTTCCGTGCTGAGTCATATATATAAATTATAATGAAAACGCGTCTTTAATAAAAGTGAATATCTTAAATAATAATAAAAAAGGAGGGAGAAGACTCTCCCTCGCTTCAGCCCGCAAGCGGTCTTCCGCTACCCTCTCTGCGGGCTCAGACGCCGCCCGCAACGCCTGCTTTTCTAGTTTGAAGTTTAATTAACAGGATTTAAATAAATGATTTCAAATGAAGTTTCAGTTGTGGTTACCTCAACATTATCGCTTATATCTATTTTTCCTGTAATATCATTTAATTTTGAATCCACTCCTGTAAAATATATATTTCCAAGTTTATCTGCAGTAATAGTTTTAAAGAAATAAGCAGAGGTTATAGTATGCTTTACACCATCCATTTTTTTTATATCAACATAAAATATTTTATCATTGTCCAAAAAATAGAGCCTTTCATTAGCAACTAAGTATGTGCCTGTGGCAAAAGGTAATAAAACTTCTTTATAACTATAACTTATTCCTTCATCATCCAAAAAAGCGATTTCAATAATTTTCATTCCCTCAGTTGGCCAATCAACATAATAAGAATAGTTTTCTTTTTTTAAGATTCTGGTTTTATAAGTTTCTGCATCAGTATATGAAATACCATTATAAAAATAATTTTCAGGTATAAAACTTGCAGGTTCTAAAATGCCTTCATTATTAATCCAATTTGACTTATACCCCTCAGGATGATTCCATTCATTCATCTGCAATTCATAAACTATATTATTCATTCCCTTATAAAAACCACCATCTAGAGTTTTCAACTCTCCTTCTTTTGTTAAAATATAATTAAAAAAATCCCAATTATTCGTATATGAATATAAATTTCCGAATCGATCAGCAGCAAGCATACGCCAACCATTTATCTTTTCAGTATCAATACGTTTTCTTACGGCTAATTTTTCATTCTCCACAGATAATTCATATATCCATGATTCACTACTATTATCATTCTTTGTTCTACCATAAAAGAAAAATTCATTTTCACTTTCATCATAAACACTGTGTGTAAATAAATTTATATCTTCAAACATATCCAATGAATAAATCTTACCTGTCGGATTATACAAAACATAATCTGGAGTATTAGGTCCTCTGTTATTAAATGCACCAATTTCTTTAACATCTTCAAAAGAAAAAGCAATAAAAGTAAATTTTTTAAAAGCTTTAAATCCGGCAAGATTCATTTTTTGTTCAACAAGATTTCCTTCTTCATCATTAAAGGTTACAGTTTCATATATTCCATCTTCTGTTATACCAACAAGTCGAGAAACAGGCTCTATAGAAATTACAGCACGGGAAGAAGAATGTTTTTCTATGCCAGCACCTATTGCTGTGTATTTTGACCAGTTTGCAACATGAAAATTTGCTAGATTTTGTCGCTCATAATTAGAGGATTGACTGCCAGAATCTGAAGATCCATTTGCACACGATACAAACAGAACCAAAATAAATACTCTGAATAAATAATTCATTTTAAAATTCATAGATACCCCCAAACAAATAAAAATTTACATAACTGATATTTAAGTATATTTTAATTTTCGCATACCTATTGTTTTATTGTCAATATCTGTTAGTTATATAAAAATATTTAAAAGTATAGTTAATGCATAGGTAATAAAAAGCAGATGAATAATTTACAAAAATGTCTTGCTTCAAACATGAAACTTTTTCGCAAAAAAGAAGGATTATCTCAGGCAGCCTTAGCAGAAAAAGCTGGAACCGCACCAAATTACATTGCGTTAATCGAAGTTGGTAAAAACTTTCCGTCACTCCAAATGCTTGAAAAGATAGCTAATGCCCTAAACGTAGATACTCTTGATCTGTTTGATAAACAAAGCCTTTTATTAATTGATACCAATTCCCTTCAAGAAAAATTAATCTCATCACTAACAGAAGTAGTAAAAGAAAATATAAAGCTTTGTTCGGTTATCAAAAACGAATAGACTTTCTTCCTTTGTTCAATTAAATTTATTATTTTAAAATCCTAAAACAATGTGTTAAAATGAATGCAATAAAATAAGGAGTATTCATTGTACACAATTGAAGATTTTAGAAAAATCAACAAAAGTGAAAACATTATCATAACTCTGCATGGACAATTACGATTAAATGAACGGGGCATTACAATTGATGATGTAATGAATGCAATAAATAACGGCGATATTATTGAACAATATCCTGATGATTTTCCTTTTCCAAGTTGTCTTATATTAGGATTATCTGTTCAGGATACGTACATTCATATCGTTGTAAGCATGAACGAAGACAAAATATATTTGATAACTGCTTATATCCCACAAAAGGATAAATGGGAAGCAGATTTTAAGACTCGAAAGGAGGCTAAAAAATGAAATGTATTAGATGCGGAAACGAAACATATAAAAGCACAACAACAGAGGCAATTGAACTTGGAAATGGAGTACTTGTAATCAGAAATATTCCCTGTTACAAATGTGAAGTTTGTGATGAAATCCACTTTACCGGAGATGTTGTAAAACAACTGGAAAACATTATTGCCTTAGCAAAAAAACAAATGCAACAGTTTTCTGTCATTGATTTTGAATCTTCAAAAACTGCCGCATAAGATGAATATAGATATCTCTACCCTAAACGATCAGGACAAGGCAATTTTTTCGAATTACCTCAAGAATCATTTTGAAAATTTTAATCCACAGCCCGGAGATGACTTATCTTTTCTTGATTTCTGGAGAAATTTTGTAGGCCAGGTAAAGGCTAAGGGGGCGGAAAAGGCAATAAATTCAATGCTGATTCCCCAGCTGCCACTTGATTTTAAGGATGAGCAAAATATCAGTGCAGAAATCTACCCTTCCTGCGCAGGAGAAATTCCTGTCATAAAAATAAAAAATACTGAAGATTTTGAAAATCTTGTTACAAACCTGCTTCACAAGGGCGTACGTCCGCAAAATCTTTCTGCAACAGGAGCAGCCTTTGTTTTTGGAAAGACAACGCGATTTATAATTCTTTCAGCAAAACCCTACAGTAACGTTACTGCAAAAACTCTGGGACTTTCTGAGGAAGACTGGCAGATAAAGTCAATGACAATCAGGCTGGAACATGAATGTACTCACTACTACACAAAACGTTTTTTCGGCTGCTCTCAAAATCATCTTCACGATGAACTGATTGCAGACTTTTTCGGGCTCTATTCTGCCTTTGGAGAATACAAGGCAGAATATTTTGAATATTTTATGGGCATAAAAGGAAAGGAAGGAAGCCGGCTTGCCTGCTATATTCCAGACTGTTCCCCGGAACTTTTCCAAGTGCTGAAAAAAGCAGCAAGTTCCGCAGCTGTATATTTTGAAAAGTGGTCAAAGAGCCCAGACTTTAAGAATATGAAGCACGAAGAACGCATTAAATATTTGTGCGGTTTAAAACTTGCTGAAATTATATAGAAGATTAAAAAATCCTTATATCTGTCAGCGCGCACTGATCTCCTGTCAGGGCAACATAAACATTATCCTTTAGATCCAGGATTTTAGTTATATTTTCAATTGCGATTCCGACATTTTCTGTCTTAAGGGCAATCCGGTTACCTTTTTTGTAAATTCAATCTTGCATTCATAACCGGCCTTATTTAAATCATTCCATTTTTTCCAGTTATCAAAATTTTCACTGTGATGCATAGAAAAATTATTTTCTGCATATTCATTTGAACCGTTATCTTCTCCGTTCAACTTGAAAAATGCATACTGCCGGTAATCCTTTCCACCCACCTTTCCGTCTTCAGAGTAATAAAGAAGAACATAAGGACAGTGCCAAACAAGATTTGCTTCTGGCAGAGTCATTGTATGGAAGCAGAGGGTCATACCATCGTTTATTTCAAGTCCCTGAGTATATTCTGCACAAGGAGTATTAATCTGAATGTTAGGCACATCCGATTCAATATGATTGATATAGCTGATTGGCTCTGCAATTCTAGGAATAGATTTTTCATTAACCTTTTCGGCTTTTACTTCCATTTTAATATCAGAAAGAGTACAGTTTTCCCCCGTCAAAGAAATATAAGAGGCCTTTGAAACATCAGGAAGGGCAATAATTACCTCTACACTCTTTACAGGACTTTCCATTTTAAGAATAAGATGGTCTTCAAAGCGTGCGGCAGAAATTTTATAAAAATCCTCCTGACCTTCTGCAGCTTCTTTTTCTGTTACACTAACCTTCATATTTCTTGCACTGGTAGAAATAACATGGCCATCAAACCATACTTCTCCATACTCAAGATAATGATAGGCTTCTATAAGCTTCTGACTGTTATAAACATGGCGGTCAAAGGAATCGTAAAGAATGATAGACGGTAAAGAAAATTTACCTTCCTCTGAGCCGGCTCTGCATTTAAAGGAAATATCCACATAATTATTGAAAACAGGTATACCAGTTGAAACCTTATCACGATATTGTCCGCATACCAGTTCGTTTTCCAGACTTTCATTGCTGTCATTTTTATGTTCTTTTGTGTCAGAATCCATAAGACGTACCATGGCACTTGAGAAAGCAGGATCAAAGCGCAGCCCGCCTTCCTTAACAAATTCTTCGCGTACAAGAGCAATAGGAATTGAATTGCGGTATTTATTTCTGCTTGTTACAGTTGCATATTCTTCCGCAACGGCAACAATTCTTGCAACTTCAGGGATTGACTCTCCTTTCAAACCTTCAGGATAGCCTTTTCCATCATAGCGCTCATAAACATAACGGGCATTTTTACTCAAATAAGGAAAGGCAGAAATTTTTGATAGGATTTTTGCACTGGAAACCGGAAGATTTTTAATCATTTTTTCTTCTTCTTCAGTAACATCCTCTACCTTATTTATAAGATTTTCTGGCAGCGAAGTAAGACCTGCATTATGAAGAAGGGCTGTATAATAAACTTCATTACAAAACCGCTCATTTTTTCCACATTCTTTTGCAATTTTTAACGCGGTTTCAGCAACAGCTTTTGAATGTCCCTTATAAAATTCATTACCGCTTTCCAGAGTTTCAACAAAAGCATCCGCAGCCTGAGAAAAAACAGTTTTCATGTTCTTCTGTTCTTCAATAAGGACTTCCATTTCCATATGATGCGCATTTTGGACTTCATCATTAATATCAAGATAAGTAAATATATAGAGGGAAACAGAAACCAGAACCATGGCCATATTAACAATGGAAATTCCGTAAGCAAAAATCTGCACAATTCCCATAGCAATAGGCACAAAGATATAAAGCAAAAGGGCAATATAAATAAAGCGGCTTATAACTTTTCTGTATTTATGAACTACAGTAAACTGAACCAGTGGTCCCAGAACAGGAATAACATAAGCAAGAAGGAAGCCCCTTCCCCTGTGATAATAATTGTGAGAATCAAAATAATAATAGAGCCCCGTAAAAACTGTCAGAACTGCAAGAAGCATTCCAAGAATTGTCGCAAGTCCTACAAGCTTTAATCTTATAGAAGAAAATTCCTTGCCAACTTTAGATTCAATTAAATCAGAAATATAAAGATTAAAGCAGAATACAATTCCTGAAGTCATAAAAAAGACTAGAAAATTTGAAAGACGCACCATAACGTAGCCAAGAGAACCCAGGTTTCCTGAATAAACATAGGCAAGTCTATCAAAGCCCAGAAGAATGGTTGCAATCGTTTCCATTCCAATTAAAATCCATTTTCGTCTTCCAGGAAGAAAGTGCGTTATAAGAAGGAGCACACCCATTATAGTGCTGGTTGCGCAGAGAAAAAGCATTATATCCAGTTGATAAGTTCTGATAAAATCAAACATCTATTTATCCCCCTGCCCTGAGCCACCTACCACCGCTTCATCAGCCCCGGAATTTGCAGCAAAGCCGCTCAATTTTTCTTTGAATGACCTGTGCATTTCCAAAAGTTTATTTATATTTGCGGCAATAAAAATTCTGTCATCTTTAAGACAGGCTTCTTCAAACTTTGCAGCAAACTCCATTAATGGAAGGGCAGCAATAATTCTTGCTGACGTTTTTAATATTCTTATTTTTACACTAAAGCGGGCAAAGTCTCCGCTCTGGTAGGCCTGATCAATGCCTTTTGAAGTATCATCAATTGTGTCATAAAAAAGTTTTAGTGCAAAAATATAAGAACCTATTCCACCAGCATTTGCAATTCCATTCTGAACTGAAATTCCTTCTACCTTATAAATCCAGGAAAGCTCCTCAGGCATTTCTGAAAGCACATCTATAGTTTCATTTTTAGAAGGTAAAGCCATCATTGCTTGTGGCAGATGACGCATAATCGTACGTTCAAGAACATCAAAAGAAAAAGGAACGGTAATATAACCTGTAAATCCCTTCTCCTTATAATATTCCTCGCCGTAACTTGTATTTTCGGTAAGGGCATAAACAGGAAGATCTTCGGAAACAGAACGGATTTTGTCTATCATTTCCTCTCCGTCCATTCCAGACATAGAGTTATTCACGAATACTACATTGAAGGAAGTATTTTTTATTTTAGCAAGACAGTCTTCGCAAGATTCAGCTGTAGTTACAAAAACTTTTGTTGCCTTTAATAGTTCTCTTATAACACTAAGTATCATAGGATTATCTTCAACGACAAGTACATCTGCATCAGGCGCAATAAACTGAGGAAGATAAAGTCCTCTTACAGTAGCTTTTTCTTCTTCTGAAAAACTTCCAATAGGACTTGAATCAACAATTTTCTGCTCAAGAGAGAAGATAAATTCTGAACCTTCACCAGGAGTACTCTGACAAACCAGAACACCTCCCATAAGCTCAGCAAATCTTCTTGAAATAATAAGGCCAAGTCCTGCCATATGGCCCTGATTATGCAGATTTTCTTTTGCATCATATGAACCAAAAAGACTTTCTACTTCTTCCTGCTCAATTCCAATGCCCGTATCCTTTACAGAAAAGCAAAGACCGCAGATATCATTATTTCGGCTTTCCATTGTCAGCTTTAACTCAACTCCGCCTTCATTTGTAAATCTTACGGCATTTAAGAGAAGCTTCATTACAATCTGTCTTATTTTTCCCACATCTCCGTAAAGGCGCTTTGGAATCATTTCATCTACAATTATTTCAAACTTAATTGCCTTTTCGACAGCCTTAACCCTAACTAATGAAACAATGGCAGAAAGGAAGTTTTTTACATCGTATTCCTGCTGAACAAGCTGAAGACTACCTGTTTCAATTTTTGTCATTTCAAGAAGGTCATTTACAAGCGTCAAAAGAGAATCTGATGAAGATTTTATATCAAATGCATAATTAATGATTGAAAGAAAATAGGATTTTGGAACATTTCTTGCATCTTCCCGCAAAATCATCTCATTCATGGCCATAATCGTATTAATAGGCCCCAGAATATCCTTAGACATATTTGAAAGGAAGCGGGATTTTGCAGTATTTGCCCGGTCTGCCTCATCCTTTGCCAGACGGATTTCCTCATACTGGCGGGTAACTACTGTTGATTTCATAACACGCCATACAATAAAGCCGCCGAAAAGCAAAAGCACACAAAGGAAAAGAAGTCTGAAGATAAAAAGTTCTGTTATTCTAGGTCTTTTAAAGAGTTTAAAGCTGCGGTCAAGAAGAACGTCTTTCTTATTATTATCAAGCACCTGAATGTGGAAGGTATAATTTCCATAAGAAAGTGAGGTATATTCCAGAGATGTAAGTTCATTTCTTGGAACTGTAATTCCGCTTTCACCAGAACCTTCAAGGAAAACACGGACAAAAGGATTTGCCATCGTATAATCCATTACAGAAGGCGTAAGTTTAATTCGTCCCTTTGTAGCCGGAAGAACATAGCCTCCATCCTGATGTTCAAAAATCTTTTTATCATCACAATATACAGAATTCAAATCAACTTTTATCTGAGAGTTTCTGTCAAAATAATGATTGATATTAACCCGGATTACCCCTTCACGCCCCGCAATATAAAGAGTTCCATCGTCGGACAGGGCACTGAAGGAGTTACTTGTTATGGCACAAGGAAGTCCATTGGAAATGGTATAATGGCGGTATTCATGTACACTATCAGCAAGAAGATCCGCTACGTTAACATTAAAAATACCATAAGAAGAAAGAATCCAGCTTTCCTCTTTGTCATTAAAATAAAGGTCATAATTATTGTTATAAGGGAAGGTTGTAATATTCTTTACAATTCCACCCTTTATATACTGAACTGAATTTGAAGTTATAAGCCAGAGTACGCCATGCGATTCATCCTTTTTTATTCGCATAACGACATCACTTGTAAGGCCTTCTTCTCGGCCAATCCGCTTTATTGAAGACTTTCCGATTACATAAATACCATCACCGTCACTTCCTGCATAAACATTTCCGTCAAAACCTTCGCTGACAGTCAGAAATTCTGTATTTTTAATTCCGTCTTCAGAGCCGACTTTTCTTATTATTTTTCCGTCCTTTATAACTACAAGGCCGCCATTTGTTCCCACAAGTATTTCGCCGTTTTTACTTTCGGAAATACATCGCACCTGATTACTTGGCATGCCATTTTTTGTTGTGAAGGAAGTTATTTTTCCATCAGAGCCATAACAGATGAGTCCCTTATGATTTGTGTATGAAGCAAGCCAGAGATTGTTAGCTTTATCTTCATATATACAACGGATTCTGGAATCTCCGACAAAGTCCGTAAGCTTATTAGTCAGGCTTCTTCCATTTTCATCAATAATTCTAAGTCCATTATCAGTTCCTACATAAATTAAAGAATTATGCAGATAAACGGCATTTGTAGTCTCCTTTTCAAGTCCTGCCGCATTACTTAAATTTACAAAATTATTTGTAACAAGCTTCATTACACCCTGGGTTGCGGAACAAGCCCAGATATTTCCCTGATAATCCGAGGTCGTCATTTCAATGGCGCTGTTCATGGGAATATTTTTTAACTGGCAGAAGTTGTTCTTTTCATCAAGATAGCCAATCATCGAAGTAGACGAAAGCCAGATTCGACCACAGTCAAAACTTATCCAGTGAATATTAGAAAGCGGGGCAACATCTATTTTTTTCATCTGGGAAGCCTTTTTACCGAATTCACCATAATAGATGGAACTTCCCTGTGTACAAAGATAAATCTTTCCGGGATTAAGAGGGTCATGCATCAGACTTGTAATTTTTTCCATTTCAAGTTCTTCACTTGAATAAACCTCTGTAACTACACAGTTATCAATAGCAAATACAAGACCATTTTTTGTCTGACCGTAAATCCTGCCGTTATAATCTGTAGAAAGCTTCAGCACCCTCTGATCATTTATGCGCTCATCATAAATTGTAAAGAGCTGGCCATTTTTATTTATATAGGAAATGCCGGCTGTAGTTCCAATAAAAACATTTTCATTATTGTCTTCCGCAAAAATTCTTATTGATGAAGAAGGAAGACCGTCCCTGTAAGTGTAATGTCGCGATTTACCATCATACAAAACGACAACACCATTATCATTTGTTGCAACCCAGACCCTTCCACGACTGTCTTCAAAAAGTCCGCGCCCGCTTGTTAAACCAAAATAAGTTGGAAGTCTTTCAAATGTACTACCATTATAACGAAAAACACCGCTGTAGCCGCAAACCCAAACGTAACCGTTTTTTGCACCTAAAATAAAATTTGCATCAGAAGTTGGAAGTCCGTTTGTAGCATCATAGATTTCAGAAGTAAAACTCACCTTTTCAATCTGACCTGTAGCAGCGTAGCCTCCCCCTATTTTATTACTGTGCTGGGCAAAGGCTGGCATAGCCAGGAAAAGAAAGGCAAAAGAAAGAGAAATCAGGTTTGCAAAAAATCTTCGCTTATTCATACTCAGTAAAAAAGACCTCCGTCCTGACAAAAAAAACTAAACACCACTGCTATATTTTTTCAAAATCATCTTAACTTCAGGAAGCGCATCCATAAATACTTCAACACATTTTGGATCAAACTGAGTTCCAGCTCCTTCCTGTAAAATTGCAAGCGCTTTTTCAAGCGGGAAGGCAGGTTTATAAACGCGGGGAGAAGCAAGGGCATCAAATACATCTGCAACCGCCATAATACGGGCAGAAAGAGGAATTACCTCTCCGTGAAGTCCTTCCGGATAGCCCTTTCCGTCCCAGCGTTCATGGTGGTAGGCCGCCATATTTCTGGCTTCCTTAAGATAACTTTCTCCCTGAACCGTACTGATTGCATTTTCCAGAATATGCTTTCCCGCAGTTGTATGAGTTTTCATAATTGCAAATTCTTCATCAGTTAGCTTTCCAGGCTTGTTCAAAACGCCGTCCGGGATATTAATTTTTCCAACATCATGTAAAGGTGCCGAGCGGACAACATCCGACATGAATTTCGGGGTGATTTTCTGTGCGTAATAGCCCTTCTTTTTAAGTCCTTCAACAATGATTTTTACATAAGCAGAAGTTTTCTGAACATGGGCACCTGTATCTGAGTCGCGGCTTTCTACCATATCCGCCATAGTGATGATAAGACCATCCTGCATCTTCAATGTAGAATCAGAAAGCCGCATGATATCACGCATCTGTTCAGCCTGGTTAAGCGTCATTCGGCAGATAGATTTATAAAGCTTTTCAACTTCATCTCCGGTATGAATATCAAGCGAGCGGATTGTTTTTACGTTTTCATCAAGTTTTTCCTGATCTTCCCCGGCGTGAGCAAAACTGTCTACACAGGCGGCAATCGTACTTATCGGATACGAGGTATAAACACCAGTAGTCAAAATCGCATAGGCAATAATAAGGAGGAAAAAGCCTGCCATAATCATCATTACGCGAAGCATAAATTTTCCCATATATTCAGCCATATAATCCAGGGAAATATCTGCTCCGACATAACAGACGCATCTTCCAACAGAATCAAAAACAGGATAGTAAACAGTAAGCATCCAGCCGAAGATTGTGTGATTTTCAACAGGTTCAATCTCGTTACCAGCCAAAAGGTCAGGAATATACTGCTCAAAATCCTCGTCAAAAGGAACCAGCTGCCCGGGTTTATAAGCGTCAAATTCATCTTCCGAATTATCAAAAATAAAACGGCAGCCATCAGCTTCAATTCTGACAACATAAAGATATTTAATACCGCTGGAAACACTCTGAATATTCTTCAGAACTCTTGCAGTATTTTCGTATTCCGGCAGAAGCTTTCCGTATTTTATAAAATCATCAACTTTGGCAGGATTAATTGCTTCGGCCGCAAATCTTACACAGTTTTTTGCAGTTTCAGTTCTTACACTTTTAATACTGTCAAAATAAAGATTGACTCCAATCCAGCCCATCACTAGAACAAGAACCGTTGAAGTTATAACAAGAGTCAGAGTATTACGAACTCTTATGGAAGTTTTTATATCACGGCTCCAGCTTTTTATTGATTTTAATTCTGAATCATCAAGAGGTCTCTGTTTCCATGCACCTTTTCTAAGAGAATCAATAAAGCCCTTTGGTATGAAATTTGAAATAATAAGTGCAAAAACAAGAGAAAAGCCCTTGTCAAGAAGCGAAATTAAAAAATTAACAAGACAAAAAGATGGTAAATAAGAAAGATTTACCGCTGAAGAAAAAGAACGTGCATTCTGAGCAACAAGAGAAAGCTGAGAATCACCAAAAATATAAAACTGAACAAGAGAATTACAAAAGGATGAAACAAAAACAAGGACAAATGCAAAAAGCAGTGTTTTTTCAATTTTTTTGAAAGAATAATTTTTTACAAACCAGACTACAAAAATTGCAATAAGGGCATTAAAAAAGGCAAAATAGATTGAAGCTGGATAAAAAAAGGAACATATAACGCTTGAAACAACCGCAGTAAGAATTCCTGTAAAGAGCAGACCGCTGACTACAGCAACTGTTATAGTTCCGATTGAGTCAAAGAATAAAGGTAATCCCAATTTATTCATAAAATATGAAAAAACAACGTTAAGACAAATTCCTGCAAGAGCAAGAAAAAATCCCCTCAGCCCGCTGTTTATATTTTTATGAATTGCTTTATTGTTAGATGCTGTCCCCAATTTATCCACCTGATATAAAGGTCTAATGACAATTATAACACGAGATAAAAAGTATACATAATAAAATTTAATGGAAAATTTTGGTAAAAAAAAGCTGCCCCCGGGAGAGGACAGCTTTGTCATAAAATACTACATTCTTGTTTGCGGTAAAAATGGCATCTAAACAGTCAGTGCAGTTACCGCAAACCCTTACTTTGCATTCGCAAAGTTAGCATTATAGGCTACATTCCATATGTTGAAATAAACACACCTGCCGCAATAGCAGTTCCGATTACGCCGGAAACGTTTGGTCCCATAGCGTGCATCAAAAGGAAGTTTGTAGGATCCTCCGACATACCAACCTTGTTTGCAACGCGGGCTGCCATTGGAACAGCTGATACACCAGCCGAACCGATGAGAGGGTTAATCTTCTCTTTAAGGAAGAGGTTCATAATCTTAGCCATAATAAGACCACCCATTGTAGCGATACAGAAAGCAAGAAGACCAAGAACAATAATTCCCAAAGAGTTAGCGTGCATAATCTTTTCTGGAGTCATCTGTGAACCAACACCGAGTGACAGAAGAATAGAAACGATGTTCATAAGTTCGTTTTCAACAGTCTTAGAAAGACGCTGAACACAGCCGATTTCCTTAATGAAGTTACCGAATGCAAGCATACCGATAAGTGGAGCTGCAGGAGGCAAAAGAAGGATTGTTACCACGAGCAAGAGCAATGGGAACAAGATGCGTTCTGTCTTAGAAACAGGACGAAGCTGCTTCATTTTGATTGTGCGCTCTTTCTTAGAAGTCAAAAGCTTCATAATAGGAGGCTGAATCATAGGAACAAGAGCCATGTAAGAGTAAGCAGCAACGGCAATTACAGCCATCATTTCTGGAGCAAGTTTACCAGAAACGTAGATAGATGTAGGACCGTCTGCACCACCGATGATAGCGATAGCACAAGCCTGCTTCATGTTGTAGTCGATTCCAGGAATAAAGTTCATAGAAGCAACACCGAACAAGGTAGCAAATACACCAAGCTGAGCAGCACCACCAAGAAGGGCTGTTTTTGGGTTAGCGATAAGAGGACCGAAGTCTGTCATAGCACCAATTCCCATGAAAATCAGCATAGGGAAGAATTCGTTTCCTACACCTGCAGAATAGATGATATGAAGCATACCGTCAGGACCATCACCCATACCAGCACCCGGAATATTTACAAGAATTGTACCAAATCCGATTGGAATAAGAAGAAGTGGTTCAAATCCTTTTGCGGCTCCAAGGTAAACAATAAGGAAGCCGATTGCAAGCATAACAAGGCGCTGCCATCCCTGTACAGGATGAGCGGCAAGGTCAGCTGCAGCCTGAGCCATCTGTTCTTCTTTTACAATTTCCATCTGCTCTTTAGAAGCTTTTTCTTCTGCAGCTTCTTCTGGAGTTGGGGTGTGAATCATCTTGTAGATTCCAGTGTTCTTTGCAACGTTTCCGAAGAAAGATTTTACAGAAATCTTTTTGATTCCTTCCGAACCTTTTACGATTGTAGTTGCAGCAGCACTCTTGTTTGAAGAACCTGAGCTTTTACCACAACCTACAAAAGAAAGTGAAAGAGCAATAAGACAAACAATAGCACTTGCTCTGAACACTTTATATTTATTATTTTTGTTCAAAACTGTTTCCATATAATACCTTCCGCCATGGATGGCGGCTTTTAGTAACATTCTTAGCTAATTGCGTAAGCAATTAGAGTAACAAAAATACATGGATGTATTTTTGTTACAAAATTTCAGCGATTGTTGAGCCCTGAGCAATCTGTGAGCCTGTAGCTGCTACAAAGTGAACTTTTCCTGCAGCACCAGCTTTGATTTCCAATTCCATCTTCATTGACTCAACGATGATTACTGTTGTGTCAGCCTGAACTGCAGCACCTTCAGCTACAGCGTAGCGAAGAAGAGTACCGGCAACAGGAGCTTTTACTGGAGTTCCTGCTACGCCGTTGCTAGCTGCACCACCAACTTGCGCACTTGCTTTAGGCGTAGCATCAGCTGCTGGCGCAGCTGACATTGCAGGCTGTGCAGGTGCAGCAACTCCTCCGAGACTTCCAAGAACCTGACCAGCCTGAATCTGTGTTCCTGGCTGAACAGAGAAGCTTACAGTTCCAGCTTCTGGAGCCTTAACTTCAAGTTCCATCTTCATAGATTCTACGATGATAACAGTATCACCTTTATTTACCTTTGTTCCGGCAGCAACAGCGTGGCGGAGCAATGTTCCAGCAACAGGAGCTTTAATTTCTACACCACCTGTTACCTGTGCAGCAGGAGCGGCAGCAGCAGCTGGAGCAGCACCGGCAGCCCCGAAAGTAACATTATAAGCAGTTCCGTTTACGTTTACGTTCATAGAATCGCCGGCTGGGCCAGTTGTTACGTTATAAGCAGTACCGTTTACGTTTACAGTGTAAGAACCACCCTTGTTTTCCTTAGCGGCAGCAGGAGCAGCTTCTTTCTTAGCGAATGTTGCGGCTGCATCAACAGGACCTTTTGCACGTTCAGCAAAGAATTTTGGAGCAACATTAGGGAACATTGCGTATGTGAGAACGTCTTCATCAGATCCGTTACCACCAGCCTTCTTTGATTCTTCAACCATTTTGTCCCATTCTGGAGCAATTTCGTCAGCAGGACGGCAAGTCATAACTTTTTCCATACCATTCTGCTTGAGAGCTTCTTTTACCAGCTCTGGATCAGCATCAGTTGGGAGTTTACCGAACTTACCTGTAATAAGGTTACGGAAGTCCTGAGTCATTACTTTATATGGTCCCATAAGAACGTTCATAACAGCCTGTGTACCAACAATCTGAGATGTTGGAGTTACAAGTGGAACGTAACCTGCAGCCTTGTGAACCTTTGGAAGTTCAGCAAGTACAGCGTCCATCTTGTCGCCTGCATTCTGCTGTTTGAGCTGTGATTCAAGGTTAGAAAGCATTCCGCCTGGTACCTGAGAAAGAAGAATACGTGTATCAGCACCAAGGAATGCAGATTCAAGAGATGAATAGTGTTTGCGAACTTCGCGGAAGTAAGCAGCAATCTCAAGAAGGAGTTTTGTATCAAGGCCAGTATCCATATCTGTGCCCTTGAGCATTTCTACAACTGTTTCTGTTGGAGAGTGAGAAGTACCCATAGACATAGAAGAAATTGCTGTATCAAGCCAGTCTGCACCAGCTTCAGCAGCCTTCAAAAGTGTTGCAACAGAAAGACCTGTTGTAGCGTGTGAGTGGATTTCTACAGGAAGATCAACCTTTGCCTTGATTTTCTGTACGAGGTCATAAGCCTCATATGGCTTAAGAAGACCAGACATATCTTTAATACAGATAGAATCTGCACCAAAGTCTGCATAAGTCTTAGCAAGCTCTGCATATTTTTCATTTGTGTGGAATGGAGTAACAGCATAAGAAATAGCCATCTGAACATCAACTCCAGATTTTTTAGCTGCCTTTGTAGCACATTCCATGTTACGTGGGTCGTTACATGCATCGAAAATACGGAAACATCCGATACCGTTCTTTGCAGCAGTTTCAACGAACTTCTCTACTACATCATCAGCATAGTGCTTGTAACCAAGAAGGTTCTGAGCACGAAGAAGCATCATGATTTTGTTGTTTGGAAGAGCTGCGTGAAGTTTGCGGAGGCGCTCCCATGGATCTTCGTTCAAGAAGCGGATACAAGAGTCATAAGTTGCTCCACCCCAACCTTCAATATATTTATAACCAACTTTATCAAGTTTATCGCAGATTGGCAGCATATCAGCTGTTGTCATACGAGTTGCGTGAAGACTCTGGTGAGCATCACGGATAGCAAGTTCAGAAATTCCTACTTTAGACATATTTATTGTTCCCCTTTATTTAGACAGATTGTTTTTCACGGATAGCGGCAGCTATTGCAGCAATAATTGCACCGTCATTACCCGCAGCCGCGCTTGCAGCCGGAGCAGCATTATTAGTTGGCTCTGCAGTTTTATCAAGTTTAAATGCATGAATAACAGCTTTAAGCACTGTCATGCAGATAATCAAAATGATAATAAAACTGAAGACAACACACATTCCAAGCAGTGTCAAAAGTCCACCTTGACCTAGCATTTCTGTAATTGTCATAAAAAGTTACTCCTAAAAAAAACCGAAAATTGACCCGATTTTAATACGCAAAATTATATTGGAATATTATTTTTTTTTAAAGTAGCAGGTGCAAACAATTAAAGGGTATGATATATTTTTATTATGAATTATTTGGACTGGACATTTCTTTCACTTTTTGTAGTTTCACTTGGGCTCTATATTTTTTTCTATATAAAAGGAAAAAGTATTCCAAAAGATATTTTCAAGCTTCTTCTCCTGCCCTTTTCGGCAGCTTTTTTAGTTTCCCGCCTTACAATACGTATTCCAGATTCCTTCCATATTATCAGCATATTAATTCTGTCATTTATTTTTTCAGAAGCATTTCTTATATTGCAATTGCTTTTTCAAAAAAAACAGCGTCGTCCGCTGGAAATTGCAGCCTTTGCCTCTTTTTTATGGCAATTGAAGTCTGGAACAATCTTTTCTTCTCTGCAATTTACCTGGTTCGCATTCCGGACTGGTTTAATATTCTTATTATTATTGATTTATTTGCAGGTTTCATTACCTTCTGTCTTGTAACCCGCCCCCGCATTATAAAAATCTACTTTTTCTACTTTGCAGCCTTTGCCATAAGCGGTCTTTTATGCTTTACCTCTCTGGCAGAATTGATTTTTGGCAAAAAGCTCTACGGAATTCCCTTATTCATAGGCACCCTTACAATGCTTCTTGACCTGCTCTTTACTTCTGCCCGCCCAAAATGGACTCAGAAAAAACATTCTCAGATGATTATGAATATGGCCCTTATTTCTGCAGAACTTTTAATTTCTTCAGCGGCCTTCATTATGATTTTTTAAGGATGATGAAAGAAAGAGGTCTTACCTTAACCGTCACGTAACCATCCTTGTTACAATCAAGGGGTCTTTCCTGTATCTCGCCGGAAAGGACATCTACTTCCACAGAATATCCTTCTACACAAGTTTCAAAAATATTTTTTGTAGAATTAAAAATTACGCAAAAATCTTCAGTTTTATACAGAACAAGGCCTTCTCCTAAAACTTCTGCCTGAGCCTTTTCATTATGACCAAAGGCAGCACGGTTTGCACGGCGCAGGGCAAAGAGCCCTATATAGGCCGAAAAAACCTCTGCATTTTTTTCCTTAAAAGTAAAATCAATTGCATTAATCTCATCAGAAGAAATATAACTGTTTTCATCGCCCTGCTTTGTCCGCATAAACTCCTGACCGCCGTTTATAAAAGGTACTCCCTGGGCAAGAATAACAAAAGCTGCGCTCAAAATATTCTGCTTACGGACAAGTTCAAGCCCTTCTTTTCCAATTGCCTTATATAAGTCTCCGGAAAATTCAGTTTTTCCAAGATAGGAAATTGCAAGCTTATCAAAAAGCGTATAATTGTCATGGCACTCAACATAATTTATAGTCCGGTTTGAATTCTGAGTAAAACCTCCGTTAGACTTAAGAGAACCAGTAAGTCCCGTACAAATTGCTTTGTCATTAAAAACTCCCTGAACCTGTCCCATCTTAAAGCCACAGAATTCCGCCCCCTTTATTGCATCCCTAAAGTTATCATTAAAGCAGGCTACACCTTCTGCCTGGTCAATCACTTCCTTAGTGCAGGATTTTTCAACTCCGCACTCGCCACCGCACCAGGGCTCCCCATAAACAAGAACATTCTTATCTATTTTTTTAAGCCGGGCATAAATCTCCTTCATCGTCTCAGGTTCAAAAACTCCCATCAAGTCAAAGCGGAAGCCGTTAATACCGTAATCCAGCATCCAGTGTTTAAGGGAATCAATTATAAATTCCCGCACGACCTTATGATTAGAAGCAAGTTCGTTTCCACAGCCAGAACCATTAAAATATTCTATACCCTCTTCATCATTTTTTTTCAGGCGGTAAAAATATCCGGGAACAGTCATATCGTAAAGAGAATAACTGCCAGTTCCGCTTGTGTGGTTATAAACTACGTCCATATTTACGGCAATTCCATTATCATGAAAAGCCTTAATCATCTTCCGCATTTCTTCTACAGCAGCTTTTCCATCTTCATAACCGGAAGATACATAGCGGCCCTCCGGGACATTAAAATTAAAAGGATCATAGCCCCAGTTATAAGACAAATCTTCATTTTTATTTGCATAATCAAAAGAAGGAAGAAGCTGAACGTGAGTAACTCCCAGTTCCTTCAAATGCTCCATAAGTTTTTCAGCATCCGCAATTTCAATAAATTTTCCAGAGCTGTCTTTTACAAAAGCCCGGGACCAGTCCCTTATATGCATTTCAAAAATTACAGCATCAGAAAAAACTTTATCTTCTTTTCCGTTTTTTCCAAAGGGGTTATAGTAAGCAAGAGGCTGAAGTTCGCAAAGTTCAGAAGCCAGAGAATCCGGGCTTGCGCATTTAGACCAGATATCACAAACTTCGTATTTAGAATTATTAAAAGTAAAACGGTATTTATAATATTGATTATTTTTTACAAAATCACAGGCTTTGCCGGCAGAAAGAGTCCATACTCCATCAGCATTTCCTGTCATTTTACAAAGGTCAGCCACAGCCCCCTCTTTTACAGCCCCGAAATCCTTGTAAAAAAGAAGAGAAACCTCTTTTGCAAAAGGTGACCAGGCAGCAAAGCCACCGTTTTTAAAACCAAGTCTTTTTACATCAATCTCTTCAAACTTAGAAAAATCCTGATTCATAAATACCGCCTTATAATTGGTTTATCGCTAAATCTAAATATAAGGATACAGCATAATCGGAAGTAATGCAAATAAAATATAAACTTAGTTCATTTCATCAGAGGTTTTCTTAATGTCGCTGTTAAAAATTACATTTAAAACCCGGGCAAGCTTATCAGATGAAACTGGTTTTGAGATAAAGGCATCCATTCCGTTATCAAAAGCCTTTTTCTTGTCATCAGGGAAGGCATTTGCAGAAAGCGCAACAATTGGAATCTTACTGAGACTTTCATTAGGGAAAGAACGGATAATTCTTGTAGCTTCATAACCGTCCATAATCGGCATCTGAATATCCATAAGAATTAAATCGTAATATCCATCTCCTGCAAGATTTACCATATCAACTGCAAAAGAACCGTCTTTTGCTTCTTCTACGATACAACCGGCACTTTCAAGCATATCCTTAACAATTTCACGGTTAAGAGTATTGTCTTCAACCACAAGAATGCGTTTTCCACTTATAAGGATTTCTTCATCCGGAACTTCTTCTGCAATTTCAGTAAGAGTTTGAATTACAAGAGGAATAGAAATAAATACTTCTGTTCCCTTTCCTTCTTCACTTTCAATTTTGATTACACCGTTCATCATATGAATGATTTTGCGGCAAATCGAAAGTCCAAGTCCAATTCCCGAAACTTCAGTCTTTCCGAGAGTTCTTTCGCGTTCAAAAGGCTCAAAAATCTTATCCAGGAATTCTTTTGAAATTCCACAGCCTTCATCTTTTATTCTGATTTCAGTTTTTGCAATTCCCTGCTCATCATCAATTTCCGGCTGCTTAACAGAAACATAGATTTTTCCGCCATTATTCGAATACTGAATTGCGTTTAAAAGAATATTCTGAAGAATCTGGGTAAGCTTTACCTTATCCGCAATAATCTTATCTTCCCAGATTTCGGAATAATCAAGCTGCAGGTCAATCTGTTTTTCAATCATCTGGTTTTCAAGAATATCCGAAACATCATTTATAATCTGCTGAATAGAACATTCTGTTTCCAGCAGCTGAGTACCGCCCAACTCAAGCCGCGACATATCAAGAATTCCGTTAATAAGCTCAAGAAGATGGTCACTTGCTATGCTGATTTTCTCAAAGCAGTCCATCAGTTTTTTACGGTCATCACAATTCTGCCTTGCAATTTCAGAATATCCAACAATTGCATTCATTGGAGTACGGATATCGTGAGAAATATTAGAAAGGAATTCCGATTTTATAAGGTTTGCTTCATCTGCACGACGAATTGCGGAAATAATACGTTTCTGCTGTTCCTCGTAAGTGTAAGCCGAATATTTATAGAAAAATCCAACCGAAATAGTTACACAGATAAAGGCCACAAGCATATCAAATACAGAAACTAAAGGTGAAGGCATAGGAGTAAAAAGCTGAGGGTAACAATAGCCCGCAATAATAGTTCCAATACTTACAGCCGAGTTAATTATAAAGATTATTACGCAAGTTTTTTTCTTTAAAAGAAGCAGCGTAGAAACAAGCCCCAAAACCATCCATATAGGCATACCGCTGTTCATACCGTCAGAAGAGAAATAAAGAATCGGCAGACAAAAATCATTTATAAAAACCGTCAGGATAATACAGGCCAGAACAGTTTTATTAAATTTTGCAGAAATAAAAACACACAGGAGAGTAGTCAGCGCTACTACTCCGGAAAAAATAATTGCACTCAAAGAAAGACCGACTATGATATCTGTAATTACTGTGATGATTCCTATAAAAAAGAGAACCACAGACATAAGATTAAATATCTTGCGGCTGATTGAGTAATTATCTTTTAGTATTA
Source organism: Treponema sp. JC4 (assembly GCF_000260795.1). Lineage (GTDB taxonomy): Bacteria > Spirochaetota > Spirochaetia > Treponematales > Treponemataceae > Treponema_D. The sequence goes on along the minus strand of NZ_AJGU01000017.1, from coordinate 7,182 downwards.
TATTTTTTATTCTGCTAAAAATATTCAAATTCAAATCCCTTTGTAAGAAGTTCAAAATCAATAATTTATTATAAGTCATAAAAAAGTATTTTGCAAAAAAAATCCATACAATCCATACTATATAACAAAATGAAATCAAAATTCCTATTGACAATAAAAGCACTTCAAATTACATTTCTTGTGCGAGTTGTTTATTAACACTTTTATTAATGGGGTATCCTATGTCTTTTTTGAATTCCGAATCAGAATATTCTGAGTTAGAGATGTCTTTGTCTTATGACGATGATTTTTCAGATTATGATGATGATTTTGAAGATGATTTTGACGAAGACTACGGTGAATCAGATGACTCTTTAGACGAGTTTGATGATGATGCCGATCTTTATTATGATGATGTTTTCAAGGAAGAAGAGGACGTAGACGAGCCTTACGATGATGTAGAGCCGGAAGACGGTTATTCAAATTACCGCCCGGATGCATCAGACGAGCTTCTTAACGACGATCTGGATTTCTAATAATACAAATAGGGCTCACAAGCCCAGAAACAAAAAAAAGCAGGCCTAAAAACAAAAATTGTTTATCAGGTCTGCTTTTTTTATGCATTTCAAATTTTCTAAAGACTACTCTGCAGAATAATCAATTTTTTCTCCGGCATGCCACAATTTTTCAAGGTCATAGAATTCACGAGCCGATTCTGACATAAGATGCACAACAATTGGTCCCAGGTCAATTAAATTCCAGTCATCGCCATCTGGACTCTTTTTGTTTGTAAGATGAATTTCAAGGTCATTGTCCTTAATATAATTTTTTACATCTTTAAAAAGTCCCTGCCAGTGGGTAGAAGAGTTTACAGTTACAATTACAAAATAATCTGTCCAGCTGTTCAATTCACTGATATTAAGAAGGACAACATCTTTTCCCTTGCCGTCTTCCATCAGTTTTGCAATCTCAATTGCTTTTTCACGCATTGTTTTCATTCGTATTTCTCCAAAATCTTTTTATAAGTTATTTACGACGCTTAATAACGTACTGACCGTTAAAATCACGTCCCAAAATGATAGTAAAGTCAACATCAGAAGAACGAGCGGTAGTTTCTGCATTCTCTGAATCGGCTTTAATAATATTATCACAATGAATAAAATCTCCAATAGCTTTTGCTGCTTCCGCATTACCAAGACGGTCAATAATTACAGTTTCTTCATAATCGTTGCGGTCTGCGTTAACGGCGCTCAATACATCGTAACTTGCATTCTGGAACAAAATCGAAGTATTTCTTGCAAGTCCCTGAGTTGTAGTACCGTTTTGAATTTCAAGCACGTAAACACGGCTGTTATAAGTACCTTCAGAAGAAACCAGCATGTTAGAAACCTGTCTTACATTATTTCGCACATTTTCACCGTTGTTAAGCGGAAACAAAAGGCTCTGACCGTCTACATTACGGAAAGAACCTGTAATTGTCTGACGGATAATAGATTCAGAATCAACGTCCGAAATAAGCTTAAAGAGTCTTTCCTCTTCAGGTGTCTTCAAATTAGAAGTAAAACAGCTTGCATAGCTCTTAAAATTATCACCATCAAACAAAAGGAATTTTTTATCGCTTAAAGCCGTAATAAAGGCCGTCATTGCATTCTGATAGCGTTCCTGTAAATCAGTTTCATCTTCATCAGTAAGCTTGTAATGAAGATAAGTAAGAATTTTATCTCCGTCAAGATTTACAGCTCCGGACGGCAAAAGGTACATTGCCCCCTCTTCTGTCATATAATCAATCGGCTCAGAAATAAAAACACGCAGGCCGCCAAAATAATCTGTAAGGCGGGCAAAATTTTCCATACTGATAATCGTATAGAAAGGAATCTGAATACCAATCAGTTTTCGGACTTCTTCCCGGTAACTTTCAATTCCTCTCTCCTCATAAACCTTTTTAATCTGGTCAGTACGGTTCAAAGAGGCGTAAATAGAGCCTGTATAGCCCGGAATATTAATCAGGGCAGCCTTCTGAGAAGACGGATAATAGATAATAACACTTGCAAACAAAAGCGTGTGGTCAGTATCTTCAACCCCAATCAGCATCTGGATTTTTTTATCTTTGTCCAAAGTATCCTGAACGACATCTGTATGAAGCGAAACAGAAAAAATAGCCACTGCAGATGCCATAATAAGCACAATCAAAAGAATAAAAACAAGACCTTTCTGCTCATCCCGGAATTTTCGCATTACTCTACTCCCTCCACCTTATATTCTTCCAGAAGCCCTTCTGTTCCTGGAAAAACCTGATAGCCCTTTTTAGTCAGATAATTATAGTTTTCTCTAAGTACTGAATAAAGCATTCCGTCAAAAGTATAGGAAAATTTTTTTTCTATATATTTTGGAGTAGCCTGAGGCCGACCAGGTTCAATTTTATCTGCAATAAAAAGCGCCTTTGTCAAATCACACATTCCGCTCTTTCCCGAAGTATGATAAGCAACAGCTTCCAGAATATCACTGTCTGTAATTCCAAAATCCCGCTTCATCAAAACAGCAGCAGCCCGGCCGTGCAGTAAAGACGGCTTATTTTTTTCAAAATCAGAAATTTCGCAGCCGTCAGCAGCGGCAAGTTCCATCATCTGATCAATAGGGAAATCCTTGCACATATCATGACCGATTCCCGCAAGATAGCCTTTTTCTGAATCAAGCCTGTAAAAGCGGCAGATTCTTGCGCACATTTCAGCAACACGTACCGAATGTTCATATCGTGTTTTTTTCACAGAACGCTCTGTAAAGGAGCGGATTTTTTCAGTAACTTCAACAAATCTATCCATATTTTTATCTGTACAACTGAGCTTCTTCTATATATTCATAAACAACTTTTGGAATAAGATATTTAAAACTTCTTCCGGCAGCAATTCTAGCCCTGATTTCTGTTGAGGAAATCGTCAGAATCGGAATATCCAGAAATTTATGAGGATAAGGAAATTTTTTAGGATTAAAAGTAGCCCTAAAATCACCAAGATAACTGCCTGTCGGATTATTTTTTATATTCGTAACCGGTATAGCTGAATTTCCAGCCCTAATAGAGTTTCCGTAAACATCCGGATAGCGGGGAACAACAATCAGATCTGCCTTAGCAGCAATCACGTCCGGAGATTTCCATTTAGAAAACTCTGCCGCAATTTCTTCACCCATCAAGAGGGCAGGCTTTCCTTCAAGTTCATCCTTATATTTTTCTATTATATATTCCAGGGTATCAACAGTGTAAGAAATTCCCCCTCGGTCAACCTCACAGGTTTCAAGTTCAAATTTTCCGTCACCTACAGCTTCGCAGAAACGTCTTACAATTTCCACCCGCTGTTCAGTCGTAATTTTTGCTGTAATTTCCTTGTGAGGCGGCTTAAAAGTCGGAATAAAAAGAACCTTATCGTAATGCATCTCGCGGATAATTACATCCGCAAGCATTGCATGCCCTATATGAAGAGGATTAAAACTGCCGCCTAGAATTGCAAGTTTCATCTATAAAACCTAAACCCGACTTTATTAATTTTCACTTCCCGGATACTGAACGTTTTCGTCATCATCCTCAAAGCCAGCTCTTGCTTCCATAAAACTGGAACCAAAAGCCTTCTCTTCTTTATTTTCTTTGCTTTCAGTTCTTTTTTCAAGTCTGTCTACAAGAGAAATTATATGATTTCTTGCATCTTTCATGCCGTTTCCAGTAAGAACACTTATCGGTACAACTGGAGTTTCAGCTTCTGTCTGATGAATCTTATCAGCAATTTCCACTGCACGGGCATGAGCGCCTGGAATATCAACCTTATTGCACAAAACTATACGAGGCTTTTCCATCAGAAGATCAGAATAATTTGAAAGTTCATTGCAAAGAGTTTCGTAAGCTGTCAGATAATTATCATCAGAACAGTCAATCATAAAGATAAGACATGAAGTTCTTGTAATATGCTTAAGGAAGGTATCTCCAAGACCAAGACCTTCAGAAGCACCTTCAATAATTCCCGGAATATCTGCAATTATGATATCGTTTTCATCATCAACGCGAAGTACACCAAGATTTGGAATAATAGTAGTAAAAGGATATGGCGCAATCTTAGGACGGGCATTTGTAAATGCAGTCAAAAGAGAAGATTTTCCCGCATTAGGAAATCCCACAAGACCTGCATCAGCCATAATACTAAGTTCCAGCTTCAAAAAGCGGGTTTCGCCCTTCTGTCCGGGATTTGCATGTTTAGGCGCCTGATTTGTAGAAGATTTAAAATGAACGTTTCCCCAGCCGCCGTTACCGCCTTTCAAAAAAACAAAAGATTCGTTTTCTTCCTTACCGGTAAAGTCGTAAATAAATTCCCCGGTCTCAGCATCACGGATAGTAGTTCCTGGAGGAACAGGAATAATACAGTCTTCTCCGTCTGCACCAAAGCGGTTCCAGCCCTGACCGTCTCCACCGTTTTTAGCCTTAAAACAATGCTTGTGGCGGATATTAGAAAGAGTTCGCATATTGCGTTTTACAGTAAAAATAACATCTCCGCCCTTACCGCCGTCGCCGCCGTTAGGACCACCATGCGGAATATACTTTTCACGGCGAAAAGCAACACAACCGTTACCGCCATTACCAGAACGAACTTCAATCAGCGCCTCATCAGCAAAATTAATCATAAAAATACCTACACAGCCGGATTGGCCCGACCACCCCTAAAAATAAAAACAAAAAAGCCCGGCAACTCAAACACCGGGCTCTTCAAACATATTTATGTAAACTACTCAGCAGCTTTTACAGAAACGTATTTGTGATTCATACGCTCGTGGTAAACAACAGTACCGTCAGCAACTGCAAACAAGCTGTCGTTTCCTGCTTTCTTTACATTGTTGCCAGGATATATTTTTGTTCCGCGCTGAGTCAAGATAATTGAACCAGCTGTTACAAATTCACCTGCATATTTTTTTACACCCAAAGATTTTGGATTTGAATCGCGGCCGTTCTTGGCACCGCTTCCGCCTCTAGTTCTTCCCATTGTAGTCTCCTTTAATTATGCAATAACAATGTCTTCAACACGTACTTTTGTGTACTGCTGTCTGTGACCGATTGTACGGTGATAGTCTTTCTTTGATTTGTATTTGAATACCAAAACTTTCTTGTCGCGGAAAGAATCTTCAACAACAACCTTTACTTTTGCACCTTTTACGTAAGGAGCGCCAACACTAATTTTGTCACCGTCGCTTACCAAAAGAACTGTATCAATGTCAAGTTTTGCACCTTTTTCAGCGTCAAGCTTATCAACTGTAAGCACAACACCTTTCTCTGCTTTGTACTGCTTTCCTTTAAATTCAATAGTTGCGTACATAAAATACCTCAATTAATGATTACAAATTATTCATCGATTGCAGAGGATCTGAGGAAACATAAATCCGTCAATACAACGACTGGCATAAACAAGCAATTAAGCAGCATAAAACGGGGATTAAACGCCGGCAAAACTTCTATGTTCATGTGTAGCAAAAATATTATCAAAAAAGTCGTCTTTATTCAATACTTTATATGGAGATATAAAAGAATTTTTCGATTTAATCTGTCAGAAAATAACAATAATTTTTTTATGGATATAAATATAAACCTATGTTATAATATTTTTATACTAAACTTTAGTATAAAAAGGAGTAAATTATGAAAAAAATTTTGCTGGCAGTAGGATTGATGTTTGCTTCAGTATGTGCTTTTGCAAATATTGAGTTGGACGAAAACCTTTATGGTAATTTAGGCAAAACGATTGCCTATAAAATGTACGATGTAACAGATGATAATGAAGGTACATTAACAGCACCTTTTGCTTTTGGTTCAGAAACTGATGCAAACTTCTATTTTGGAAGTGGAGCAGGCAAGTTTGATGCAGGTTTAGGAATCTATGTAAACATGGATTTCTTTAGTAAAACAGAAGCAAAATTTAGTGGTATTACTAACACTGTAACAGGTTCTGGATTTAATCTGGGAGCAGGTATCGGACCAGTTTTCCGTATTACTTTTGCAAATCCTTTCTCTTTGTACATTCGTCCTGCACTTGGATTTAATCTTTACTATTTTGAAGCAGATAATGAAACTAAACAGAAGTTTACAGAGTTCGATCTCTTCAATATTAACCTTAATATTGGCGGACGTTCCTGGATTTTGAATGTTGATGGCTTCCACCTTGGTATTGATTATGGTTTTATGGTTGATCTTGGAGCTGGTTTTGGAACTGCAAGAAGCACATACAAAACAACATATGGAACAAACGAAGAAAGTCAGGGTTTTGGCGCTGGTGCGGCTGATTTCAAGATTTACGCAGGTTTATGCTTGAACTTCGGTGACCGCGGATTCGACCGCTAACAAATTAGAAATATTTTTCTAACACTACAAGTCGTCCTTACACAAGGGCGACTTTTTTTTGTTTCTATAGAGATTTTAGGCGAGTTATTACATTTACCTGGCACTATACGACTTCAGCTCTGCTGAAGTCAGGCGACTCGTAACACAACTTTCATAATTAAGCAAAATATAGGCGAGTTTCTACAACTTATTTCTGCTATACGGCTTCGGTTCTACCGAAGCCAGGCGACTCGAAACTTCACTTACATATTAAACAAAAATACGGGCGAGTCGCCGTTCCCAGTCGCAACTACGGGTTCGCTGACGCTCATTCGTCCGCTACGCTCCCGAACAAGTCCTCCGTTTCTCCCGCCGGGGGAAGTTAAAAATGAGAGAGATAATTTCCCCTTTAGAAGATTTAAAATGTAAACGAAACTTAAGAAATGTAAGCTTTTTGCCTCACTGGTAGCGAGGTCTGGAGAATTAATTTACACATTGGAGTTCAAACTCCCTACTTACTTTCGTCGTAAATGCTTCGCATTTACTTACCCTAAAACACTTCGTGTTTTAGGCGTCGCAGCCGCTATGCGTCTGCTTACTCACAATCGGCCTACGGCCGCTTGTGAGCGCTCGCGCCTCCGGCGCTCTAGGGGTCCTACACTGCTCTTCAGCGGGTTAAAAAGAAAAAACTCCCAAGTTTTAGGGAGCCTTGAAAAAAGCAAGTTAAATAAAAAAACTGGCAGCTACCTACTTTCCCGCTGAAGAGCAGTATCATCGGCGTAAGAGAGCTTGACTTCCGTGTTCGGTATGGGAACGGGTATTGCCTCTCCACTATGGCCACCAGTATTTTAATCCAGTTT
>NZ_AJGU01000016.1 GCF_000260795.1 Treponema sp. JC4 | reverse complement strand
GAAGCCAGTTTTTTTAGTATACGTATGTAAATTCTGCAATTCCAATCAGTTCGTTCACTGTGGTACCGAACTTGTCGGCAATATTATATTCAGAAATGCGGCTAACGTTAGCCTTTTCGTCATATTTTACAAGGGTGCGTTTTACAACCTTGTCATTTTCGTAAGTTGTAACTTCTGTAAGAAGACCTACATCATCATAGCGCATGCTTTCAATGCGGCTTTCTTTTAAATCCTTATCAAAATAAGTAATGGCATCAAGAACACCTTCCACTGTGTAAGCGTAAGTCTGCTTTTCACGAAGAGCGCCGTCATCACCGTAGTTGCTGAGGGTTGCAATTTTTCCGCTGTCTGTATAAGCGTAAATTGTCTTTTCTAAAAGAGCACCTTCCCCATCGTAAACGGTTTTATCAGTCATAAGGCCGTCTGTGTAAGTATAAATTGTGCGGGCCTTAAGGTTTCCTGTGTTGTCGTATTCAGAATGATCCTGCTGAACGCCGTCTTTATAAGTCATTGCAGTTTTCCATTCAAGATCATTTTCTGCGTTTGAACATACTTTTTCGCTCAAATCACCGTTATCATCATAAGTAAAGACAACCTTGCGGATAACAACATCACGTGGAGTCAGGTGGATTTCTTCAGTTTCTTTTCCATCTGTAAAATTATGAGTGGTTTTTGCAGCCGGAGTTCTGAAATAGTTTCCGAATTTTGTAGTTACAGAATAATCTGTGCGGGTAAAACTCTTAACTTTTCCGGTCTGGCTTACAGCGCCAGTGGTGAAAATATCAATGGCAAAAATCTGAAAGCTAAAAAGTGCAGCTGTTGCAAAACAAATTAGTTTTTTCATACATACCTCTCGAATGCTTTGTAATTTTATTTTATAGTATAAACAAGGCGGAATAAAGCAGATTTTATGAATTTTTACGAACTGGAATCGTTCATAACCCTTTCAAAACTTCTCCACTTTGGAAAAACGGCTGACAAAATGAACCTGAGTCCGTCTGCCCTTAGCCGAATTATTTCCCGCCTGGAAGAAGAAACCAATACAGTTCTCCTTGATAGAAATAATCGGCAGGTTTTGCTTACGGAACAAGGAAAAATATTCAAAAAATACGCCCAGGAAATGCTTGATAAGCGTAAGGAACTGGACGAGCGACTTAGCGATGTTGGTGATGAAATTGAAGGAACCCTGCACGCCTACGCTTCGGTAACTGCCTGCTATACGATTCTGCCGGAATTTATCCAGAAACTTACAACCCGCTACCCGAAAATTCACTTTTCTGTAGAAACCGGTGACCCTGCTGGTGCCATTGCGGCTGTAAAAGAAAACCGAGCTATGATTGCAGTTGCCGCCATCCCGGAAAGCGGACTTTCTATGATGGAAACAAAATCTGTTGTAAAAACACCCCTTGTTTATGCGGCTGCAAAAAATGGCCCTTACACTTCTTTGCAGGGCTCACCTCAGGATATTCTTTCTTCTGTGCCTCTGGTTCTTCCAAAAACAGGACTTGCCCGCGTTCGCTTTGATAAATGGATCCGCTCACGAAACGTAAAGCCAACGATTGCTGCCGAAACTGAAGGAAACGAGGCGGTTCTTGCGCTTGCTGCCAGCGGGCTTGGAATCGGGCTTGTTCCTCAGATTGTTCTGGAAAACGGGCCTTATAAAAATGAGTTTGAAATTTTTACTGCCGGAAACATTCTTGGCTACTACAATGTAGGCTTTATCCGCAAGTCTGAATTTTCTGGTACAATCACAAATAAAAAGATTTTTGATGCAATGGTAAAGGTGCTTAATTCTTATGACTAATAAACAGTGGCAGGCTTTCTGCGATTTTAAAGAAATTTTTAAGGCAAAAATTGAAGAATGGAAGGCTTTTGCGCCGGAACTGACTGAATTGCAGAGGGAAGCGGCTAAGGCTGCAAATACTCCTGATTATCCTTTTGAAACAAGCGTAGTTTATAACCGCGATTTAGACCGTCTTACTCAGGAGGATGACATTCACCTGATTGTGATTGGCGATAATCCTGGAAAAGACGAGCAGCTTGCAAAAAATAACCGCTACCTTGTTGGCCAGGCCGGAAAAATTGCCGACGGATTTTTTAAGAAGAATCCTGAATTAGAGACGGATTTCCGAAAAAACGTAATTATCCTGAATAAAACCCCGGTTCACAGTGCCAAAACTGCCCAGCTGAAAAAAATAATGAAAGACGGGGGCGAAAAAATTTGCCGCCTGGTAGAAGAAAGTCAGCTTTGGATGGCGGAAGAGACGGCCAGACTGCATTGCGCGCTGGTAGAAGGCGCTGAAGGTGGTGTTTCTGGCTCAGTTTTCCCACTACCTGAACTCTGGCTTGTAGGCTATTCCGAACTCAAGGAAAAGCACTTTTTTGTTCCTTACCGCGACAGACTTTTTGAAACTTACAAGGCTGACAATCCTAAGGTCTGGAATAATGTTTATGTTTTTCAGCATTTTTCCATGAACCGCTTTACGATTGACCTTAAGGACTACGTAGAAGGAAAGTCTGCGGGTTCAGAGACTCTTTTGCATAATATTCATTCTCTTGGGGAACTTCATAAAAAAGAGATTTTCGGTTAGGATAGCACAAATGAAATACGAATACATCTTTTTTGACCTTGACGGTACACTTACCGATTCCCAGGATGGTATTTTAAATTCTTTCAGAAGTATTTTTAAGCATTTTGGAATAAAAGAACCTGAATACGAGGTTTTAAGAACATATATCGGGCCTCCACTTGTTTTGACTGTTGGTCAGACCCTTGGCTTTAGCGGTGAAAAACTGCAGGAAGCCGTAAAAGTCTTCCGTTCCTATTATGATAATCAGGGATATATGGAAAACCGCGTTTACAAGGGGATTCCGGAAGCCTTGCAGCGTCTTAAAGCTCTTGGCTGCAAGCTTTCTGTAGCAACTTCCAAGCCTGAGCATACTGCAATCAAGATTATGGAGCATTTTGATATTGCAAAATATTTTGACCATATCTGCGGAAGTCTGCCGGACGAAAGCCGAAGTAAAAAAACTGATGTAATTGAATATGCAATTAAACTGAATGGAATTAGTGACCGCTCAAAACTTCTTATGGTTGGCGACCGCAAATTTGATGTAGAAGGCGCTCATCAGTCAGGATTAAAATGTGCAGGAGTTCTTTTTGGCTATGGCAGTCGTGAAGAATTTGAAGCTGCCGGTGCTGATTATATTGTTGAAAATCCAGAGGATTTAGAAAAATTATTATGAAAAAGGCATTTTCTTCTATTATAAACTTTATTAAAAAGGAGCCAGTTCTTTTTGCGGCTCTTTTTCTTGCGGTGGTGGCTGTTGCTGCTGTCCGCCCTGCCCCAGGTCTTTGCCTTGAAGCAATTGATTTTCGTACAATCGCAATTCTTTTTTCTTTGATGATTGTAATTAAGGCTTTTCAGAGTCAGAATTACCTTGATTTTATTGCGGCAAAACTTTTGCGTCTTTGTAAAACCCGCCGTTCGCTTTATTTTCTGCTTACTTACCTGGTCTTCTTCAGTTCAATGTTCGTTACAAACGACGTTGCCCTTTTGACCTTTGTGCCTATTTCCCTTTTGATTTTCAAACGTATCGAACTTCCTTCAATGAAGCTGGTTGTTCTGGAAACTCTGGCTGCAAACCTTGGTTCCTGCATCACTCCTATGGGAAATCCGCAGAACCTCTATCTTTTTTCTTACTATGGTTTTTCTGCCCTGGAATTTTTTGCCCTTACTGCAAAAATTGCCCTGCCTTCGCTTTTTATTCTTGCAGCCATGATTTTATTCCTTACAAGAAAAAAGCTTGCGGCCCACGGTGGAGCCGAAGAGCCTCACGAACTTTCGGGAAACGTTTTACAAAATCAGCTTACCTTTATCAAAATTGATTTCCGCACTTTCTTTTACATTGCAGATTTTATCATCTGTCTTTTAGCTGTTTTCCGCGTAATCAATTATCTTTACATGTTGATTTTTACCGCCGCAGTTATGGCAGTCTGCAACTTCCGCCTTTTCAAAAAAGTTGATTACAGCCTTCTGTTTACATTTGCAGGCTTTTTCATTTTCACAAAAACCCTTTCAACCGTGCAAGCCTTTTCTGACTTTATTAATTCAATGCTTTCTACCCAGCTTTCAACCTACCTTACAGGAATTATCACAAGTCAGGTAATCAGTAACGTTCCGGCTGCCCTTCTTTTAAGCGGCTTTACCCAGAATGGCGCTATGCTGCTGCTTGCAGTAAACGTCGGCGGTCTTGGCACTCTGATTGCTTCTATGGCCAGTGTAATTTCCTTCAAACTCTATTCTGCCAGCGACGAAGCCAAAGCCCAGGCCGGCGGAAACTACTTCGCAACCTTTACGCTTTACAATGTAGTCCTGCTGGTGATTTTGGGAATTGTGGTTTATCTGATTTAAAAGCCAGTATTTTTTCATTTCCAATTGTCTCTTTTTAATATTCATTCGTATAAATATATGAATGAAAAATTTATTAATAATTCTAATTCCGTGTTAGAATTATTTAGTTTCTGATAAAGCCATAAGGAGGCAGATTATGACAAATGCAGAATTGAAAGAAGCTTTTGGAAAAATGGGTGTATCTGCTGAAGATACAAATAAAGTTTTGGAAAGATTTGATGCTGAAAAAATCTCAGAAATAGTAGAAGAAGCAAATACTCCAGAAGAAGCTTTTGAAGCAATTCATAAAGCTTATCCTGAGCTTGAAGTTGAAAAAATGAAAGAACAGGTGAACTTCTTCCGTGATCAGCTTGAAACTGCTGCAAAAGAATATAAGGAAAAAAAGCCGGTTGAACTTACAGAAGGCGAACTTGAAAATGTTGCAGGTGGCGGCTTTTGGGGAGATGTTGGCGACTGGTTCAAGAGTAACTGGAAGGCTATTGCTGTTGGAGCTGCTATTGTTGTCGGTGCAGCTTTGATTGGTACAGGAATTGGTGCTGCAATTGGTTCGACAATGATTGCTTTTATTGCAGCAGGTCCAGGCTTATGGATGATGGGTACCTGCGCCGCAACCGGAGCTTTAATCGGTGGCGGAGTAGGACTGGGTGTCGGCGGTATTATTACAGGTATCCTTGGAGGAACAGGAGTTCTTTCAAAGGTAAATTAAGTCATAAGAATATAGGAAAAGCGGATTTTCGGGTTCTAAGGTGGCATGAAAATCCGCTTTTTTTTCTTGCCCTTTTATAAACTTCGTTATTATTTTTATAATTGAATTTAAATTAGATTTTCAAAATCGAGGTTATAAAATGGCAACACATCAGTTTAAAACAGAAGTTAACCAGCTTTTGCAGCTTCTGATTCACTCACTTTATTCTAACAAAGACATTTTCCTGCGCGAAATCGTTTCTAACGCATCGGATGCTCTGGATAAGCTTAAGTATCTTACAGTTTCTGATGACGCTTACAAATCAATTAATTTTACACCGCGCATCGACATTACTTTTGATGAAAAAGAAAACATTCTTACCGTTCAGGATTCTGGTATTGGTATGAATGATGAAGATTTGACAAATAACATCGGTACAATTGCCCGCTCTGGAACTAAATCCTTCTTTGAAAAACTTTCAGGCGACGCTGCTAAAGATTCTGCCCTTATCGGTCAGTTTGGTGTAGGTTTCTACTCTGCATTCATGGCTGCTAAAAAAATCGACGTTTATTCACGCAAGGCTGCAGGCGACGGAAAAATCTGGCATTGGGCAAGCGACGGAACAAACTCTTACGAACTTGATGAAGTTGCAGCAGACAGCGCTGTAGCTAAAAAATACGGTTTTGATAAGCCTGAACTCAGCGGTTCTGCAATCGAAATGCACCTGAACGACGACAGCAAGGAATATGCTTCAAGATGGAAGATTGAAGAGCTCATCAAAAAATATTCAGACCACATTGCATTCCCAATTTTCCTTCACTATGAGCAGAAAAAATATGATGACAAAGGAAAAGAAACTGGAAGCGAAAGCAAAATCGACCAGGTAAACTCTGCATCGGCTTTGTGGAAGCGCTCTAAATCTGAGCTTAAAAAAGAAGATTACAACGAATTCTATAAAACAAACTGCCACGACGGCAGCGACCCTCTCCACTACGTTCACACACACGCAGAAGGAACTCAGGAATATACAACTTTGTTCTATGTTCCACAGAATGCTCCTTTTGACATGTACCAGGCTGATTACAAGAGCGGCGTAAAACTTTATGTAAAACGCGTTTTCATCACTGATGATGACCGTGAACTTTTGCCATCTTACCTGCGCTTTGTACGCGGTATTATCGACTCAGAAGATTTGCCATTGAACGTAAGCCGTGAAATCCTTCAGCAGAACAGAATTCTTGAAAACATCAAAAAGCAGTCTGTAAAGAAGCTTCTTGGTGAATTCAAAAAGATGGGCGAAGATGCAGACAAGGCCCGCAAAACTGAAGCTGACAAACGCTCTGATGATGAAAAGAAAGCAATTGAAGACTGGAACAAGTTTGTAAAGAACTTCAACCGTCCTATGAAGGAAGGTTTGTATTCTGACTACGAAAACCGCGATGAAATTGCAGAAATCATCCGCTTTAAGTCTACAGATGCAAGCGGTACAGGCGACGGCAACTACACAAGCTTTGCAGACTACGTTCAGCGTATGAAGACTGACCAGAAGGCAATTTTCTACATCAGCGGAAGCGACGAAAAGAACCTTCGTGCAAACCCTCTTGTTAAAGCTTACACAGAAAAAGGCTTTGAAGTTTTGATTTTGGACGATGACATTGACGACATCGTAATTCCAGGCTTTGGCAAATACAAGAACGAGTTTGAACTTAAGGCTGTAAACCGCTCTGGTTCTGATGAAGACCTTGGCGGCGACAAGAAAGAAGCTGAAAAGAAAGAAAAAGAGTTCAAACCGGTTGTAGAAAAGATTAAAAAGGCTCTTGGCGAAAGAGTTAAGGAAGTTAAGCTTTCTAAGACTTTGAGCGGCGAAAACCCTTCGTGTATCGTTGTTGATGAAAACGACCCATCTTATCAGATGGTTCAGATGATGAAGGCAATGGGTCAGCCAGGTCCAGAGCTTAAGCCAATTCTTGAAGTAAACGGCGATCATCCAATCCTTGCAAAAATCAAGGACAGTGACGACGAAGCTTTGATTGCTGATGTTTCAGAAGTTCTTCTTGATCAGGCTCTGCTGATTGCAGGCGTTGAGCTTAAAGAACCAGCTGAGTTTGTTAAACACCTTAACAATCTTTTGAGCAATGCCTAAAATCGAAGAACCGTTAAAAACTGAACCGAAAGGGTCAGTTTAGGTTCATCGTGAAAATGGCTCGGCAAAACTTTGTTTTGCCGTTTTTAGAGATTTATGAGTATTAAAATTGTAGTTCTAATTATTTTAGCTTTTCTTGCAGGGCTGACCTTCATCGGGACAGGAATTTACTTTCTCTCCGGAAGTTTCCTTGAAAAATTGAATGCAAGTTCTGCGGCAGATGAAGAAAGCAAAAGAAAAAATGCATTCAGGGCTAAGGGAAGCGGAATGACTGCAATTTCGCTTGGAGCTCTAACTCTTGTCTGGGGCTTAATGCTATTAAGTTTTCCACAGATTGCGGCGGCGCTTGGCCTTGCTTACATGTTTTTCTTAATTGCTGCTTTTGGTGTAATAACGCTTGTATTTAAATAGAACTAAAAATAGGTGATGGAATAAGATCCGCACTCTTTGAACCTCAGCTTTTTGTATAATTCAAGGGCTGGGGTATTTTTTTCTTTAACGTAGAGGGTAACGGTGCGACCAGTGCGCAGAATGCGGGAGCAGAGGTTGTAAACAAGCTGGCAGGCATAGCCGTTACGGCGGTAAAGAGGATTTGTGTAAATGCCCCCAAGCTGCACGCAGTTCCAGCCGATGGCGTTGCTGTTTGCCTTTGCTACAGGCTCTCCGTCGCTAAAGAGAGTAAGACAAATCTGGTTTTTAAGGATTTGCTTTAGAATTACGTTGATTTCTAAATCGCCGGGATTTTTGCCCGCAGGAGCAACTTCTTCCATTATATAGTGTTTTTGCAGGTCAAAAATAATTTCTGCATCGTGTTCGGGATTTGCCATGCGGCGGATTTCATCGCCGGGCTGAAGGGGCTCTGGCGGCGGGGTAAGCTGGTCGGCCGGAGAAAGGCACATGAGTTTGTAACGATTAGTTTGAGGCTGATGACCGGCAGGCGGCACTGAGGCCTGGGTAGACTGCACCAGAGCTTTCAGGCTTTCTGACACAGTAAGTTCACCGTTGACGCATTTGACGGGGTGGGTAAGAAGAAAGTTGCCTAAGACCTGAGTAAGCTCCGCTGCGTGTGCGGAGAAACTCGGTATACAGTGCAAAAGAGTGCCTTTTGCGTAGAAGACGCCGCAGATTTCTTCATCATTATCCTTTATGGCATAAATGTCTCCCCGGTTTTTTCGCACGTAAGAGGAAAGCTGAACGCACATTTTTTCGTGAGGACTTAGAAAATTCTGAATGAGGGCAGGAGGCAGCTGCTCTGCGGGAATAATTTGCATCTATTTATAACTGTCCAGCAAATCAAAAAAAAAATCAACTAATAAAGGTTTTGCTCTAAACTAATACCCGTTAGTTCCCGATAAATTTTCTATGAGCAAAAAGAATATCTCACAGGAAAAAATCATACAGTCATTCATATCTTCAGCCTTTGAAAAAAGCCCTGGTGCAACTTCACTCAGCGACATCAGCGATATGCTGGGAATAAAAAAGGCCTCTCTTTACAATCATTTTGAAAGCCGCGACGCAATGTACGATGCAACTCTTGAGTTTTGTGCCTCTGAAATTGCAAAGGTTGGTTTTAAAACCGAGCAGACTATTGATGCAATCATTAAAAATAAGACTTCACCAAACGTGCTTTTTAAAAAACTGATTACCCGCTTTTTTAATCTTTTTGAAAACGAACCGCTTTTTGAAATGTACAGCTTTGTGCGAACCGAGCAGTATTTTAATATTAAGGCTCTGGAAATTGTCCGCGCGGAAAATAAAAAGATTTATGATGATATCTTCCATATTATTGAAGCCTTTAACGCAGTTGGAAAATTGAAAGTAAAAGACAAGGAAATTGCCGAAACTTCAAACGTTTTGAGCGCCTTTATAATTCATAACCGCGATTTTTACATTGCAAACCGCAAGGAAATTGTGCGACAGAATCCGGAAAGCGGTGCTGGAAGTCTATTTGCCCTTCCTACCGATGGTCAGGCGTTGAACAAAATTACAAAATCCTGTGAAATAATGATGAAAAAATATCTGGGATTTTAGTGGCTAAATCTATCTATCAAAAGGAACTTGATCAACTTCTCTCTTCGCTGGAAAAAAGCGGAAAAAAGCTGACCTTGCTGCTTCATGCCTGTTGCGGTCCCTGCTCTTCTTATGTCATTGAGTATTTGACGGAATTTTTTGACATTACCATTCTATATTACAATCCTAATATTTATCCTCAGGAAGAATATGAACGCAGGCTTGGCGAACTGGAAGATTTTCTTCCGCGTTTTAGCCCGGCGGTTCTGGGAAAAGTAAAGCTTGTAAAGGCGGAATACCAGCCGGCTCAGTTTTATGAGGCTGTGGGCACTGATAAGGAGCCCGAGCTTGCCCGAGAGCCTGAAAAAGGGGAACGCTGCCGCCGCTGCTATGAACTGCGTTTGAAACGGGCATATCAGTATGCTGCTGAACATAATTTTGATTATTTTTGTACAACGCTGAGTATAAGTCCTTTTAAGGATGCAGAAAAAATCAATGTAATTGGCCAAAACCTTACTGCGGGGGATACTTCGCCAGCTGCTCCAAAATGGCTTCCTTCCGATTTTAAGAAGAAAAGCGGTTTTTTACGAAGTCTTGAAATCAGCGAAGAATACGGCCTCTACCGCCAGCAGTACTGCGGCTGTGTGTATTCGGCACGTAAAGAATAGTATTCACCCCAACCACTTGCGCCTCGCGCAAGTGCCAGCTGGCTCACTGCATCCGGAAGTTGTGGACAGCCTTTTTAGCCAGCGTCATAATGACTAATCCAAAACACTTGCGTCTGTTAACACCGCCAGCATTTAGTTGACAACTTTAATTATACTGAATATTATTAAGTATTATGAAAGTCAATGGCGGCGCACAGGAAGCTCAGAATTCCGAAAGCATATTACAAAAGCTTCTTCATTCATTCGAACGTTATTACAACGTCCGCGAGGAATGTGTTGTCGCACCTTTTTCTGCAGAAGCAGAGTTTCATTCCCACAGTGAACAGTATTTTCTAGTAAAATCCGCACACGTAGCAGACATAGATTCCAACGAGTATGTTTTTTTTGCAGAGGAAGAAGAACTGGATTATATCCTCTTTGAACAGCTTGCTCAAAAAGCCTGGGAAGAAGGTCTTTCCCGCGTTCATCCTTACAGCGGCCACCGTAATTCAGACGTAACCCTTATCATTCTTGCAAATAAAATCTCGGACAACGCCTTCCGCTTTATCAAGAAAGAAAAAAAATCAAAATCATATAAATTCAGCCTTCATGGCTGGAGTAACTTCAGGGCATTAGCTTATGAAACTTCTACAGGTCGAACCGTTACTAACCGTCACGGCAGCGTCCTCAAAAAGCTGGTAAGCACGCTATAAAAAAGTAACTTTCCGTAAATGGAAAAAGGAGAACAAAAAAATGACAGCATTATTAATTATTCTTGCTGCTCTCGCTCTGCTTTTCATCGGCTATGTTGGATATGGCTCTTGGCTTGCAAAGCAGTGGGGAATTGACCCTGCAAAAAAAACTCCTGCCGTAGAAAAAGCTGACGGTGTGGATTATGTTGAGGCAAAACCAGCGGTTTTGATGGGACATCACTTTTCTTCTATTGCTGGAGCTGGTCCAATTAACGGCCCTATTCAGGCCGCAGTTTTCGGCTGGGTACCGGTTTTCTTGTGGTGTGTAATCGGTGGTATTTTCTTTGGTGGTCTTCAGGATTTTGGCTCTCTTTTTGCTTCTGCCCGCCACGATGGTAAGTCTGTTGGTGAAATCATCAAAGATTCAATGGGAAAAACTTCAAAACGCCTTTTCATCATTTTTGCTCTTCTCGTTTTAATCCTTGTAATTGCTTCTTTTGTAAACGTTGTTGCCGGAACTTTCCTTTCTAAAGACGGACGCTTTGGTATTGTTGCTAATCCTACCGGAAGCCAGACAACTGCTATGATTTCTCTGCTTTTCATCGTTCTTGCAATCGGATATGGAATCCTTACAAACCGCATGGGCGTAAAAACTCTTCCTGCTACAATTGCCGGAATCGCTGGAATCGTTCTTGCTGTTGTAATCGGTTTGAACTACGGTTTTGCAATGAGCCGCACAGCATGGATTGTATTCATCGGTGCTTACATTACAATTGCTTCTCTTGTTCCTGTATGGATTTTGCTGCAGCCACGTGATTATCTTTCTTCTTTCCTTTTGTATGCGATGATGGCTCTGGCTCTTGTTGGTATTATTGTTGCTGCCATTACAGGAAATACTACATTTGAGCTTCCTGCATTTACATCTTATACAACAAAAATCGGACCAATGTTCCCAGCCCTCTTCATTACAGTTGCCTGCGGTGCCTGCTCTGGTTTCCATTCTTTGATTGCAACAGGTACAACTTCTAAGCAGCTGGACAGTGAAAAGAATGCAAAAGCAATTGGTTACGGTTCAATGCTTATTGAATCAGCCTTGGGAATTATTTCACTTATCGCTGTTGGTATGGTTTCTAAAGGATTTATTGTAGACGGCGCTTTCAAAGGTGCTCCTCCGGTAGCATTTGCATCAGGTGTTGCAAAAATGTTCGGATTTGCAGATCAGAACAACGCAATTTACGCTCTTTTGACTCTTGCAGTTTCTGTTTTTGCCCTTACATCTCTTGATACAGGTACCCGCCTCAGCCGCTTTATGTTCTCTGAACTTTTCCTTAAGGATAATGAACGTTCTTATAAGGATGCAAAAGGTGTTCGCAAACTGCTTGCATTCCCATTGTTCGGAACTTTCCTTATGGTTGCAATCGGTTGTGTTCTTGGTGGTCTCAGCCTTTCTCAGATCTGGGGTCTCTTTGGTGCTGCAAACCAGCTCCTTGCCGGAATTGCTTTGATGGCAGTTGCTGCATGGCTTGGCCAGGTTGGAAAGAACAATAAAATGTTCATCATTCCAACTGTATTTATGCTTGCTGCAACACTTACACAGCTTGTACGCACTGTAATTACTAAAGTTTCTGCAATGAGCGCTGGTGCTCCAAAGGCTTTCCACTGGGGCAACTGGTTCCAGCTGGTATTTGCTTCTGCAATGGCTATTCTTGCTGTTGTTCTTGTAATTGAAGGTGTAAAAACTTTCGCTACACAGCGCAAAGGTAAAAAGGCCGCTATTGCTGCTTGAATATAAAGATAGAAAACGCTTTATATAAGTAAAACAGGCGCGAGGGCGGGTGTGTGGTTCAAAAACACTTTGTTTCTGGCGGCCGCGAGAGCGGCCAAATCTATAGTTTCTTTACCACAAACAACGTGTAGCGCGATATCGCGCGGTTTTGAACCATGCACCCGCCCGGGAGCCTACTTTCATTTTTATATAGAATTCCTGCCTTATCTGCTTTATAATAAATCATTATGAAAATTGTAATTGTGGGCGCTGGCTTTACCGGCATACAGCTCGCTAAACTTCTCATCAATGAAAAAAATCAGGTTGCCTTAATAGACAATAATGAAGATACAATCCGCCATGCTCAGAATCAGCTTGACTGTACGGTTTTGTGCGCAGATGGTAATAACCTTGAAACACTTGAAAGCGTAGGTATTCAAAAGGCAGATGCCCTTGTCTGCGTAACAAGCTCAGACGAAGTAAACATGATTACCTGTTCCCTTGTGGATGCAGTTTATCCAGACCTTTTGAAAATTGCCCGTGTACGTAACTATGCCTACTACGTAAATACTGCCTCTGCTGAAAAAAAACACAGCGACACATTTGGGGCAAAACACCGCCCACTCTATGGCATCAACTATATGATAAACCCGGATGTTGAAGCTGCGGACGCAATTGTAAAGGCAATTGAAAACGGTGCCGTAGGAAATGTCCTTACCTTTGATAATTCAAATCTGGAAATTGCCAGAATTACAGTAAATGAAAAATCGGATTTTGACGGAATCAGCCTTAAAGAAATACGCTCAAAAACAGATATTAAATTCCTTGTTGTATACATAGAAAAAGATGGAAAAACTTCACTTCCTTCCGGAGACAGCTCTGTAAATGCAGGCGATATTCTTGGTGTTCTTGTTCAGAAAGAGCAGCTTGCAAACGTGATGAAGCTTTGCGGAACTTCGCCTAAGGAAATGCGTAAGGTTGCCCTGATTGGTGCCGGAAGAATCGGGACAATTGTTGCAGATAAATTCTTAAATCCAGAAAAAACTGATGTGCAGAAGGGATTCCTCAAAAAAATCAGTGCTTTTGTAGAAAAACGTACCCAGGATTTTGTAATTATTGATTCCCATGATGCCCTGGCTAAAGCTGCGGCAGAGCGTTTCCCTGATGCCCGCGTAATGTGCGCTGATGCCACAGATGAAAGTTTTTTGCGCGATGAAGGAATTACTTCCTACGACCTTGCAATCTGCGCTACCCATAATCATGAACTTAATATGGTTCTTGCGGCCTATCTTGAATCACTGGGAGTTGGTCAGACAATCAGCCTTGTTACAAGTTCAGCCTTTGAAACAATTGCCATAAAACTTGGTGTTGATGTTCCGGTTGCCCTTCGCGATGCGGTTGTAGACTCAATTATGAGCCATCTGCGCGGAAAGTCTGTAAAGGAAATCCACACAGTAACAAACGGCCAGCTTGAGATTGTAGAATGTGAAATCGGGGCTAAATCTAAGGTTTGCGCAAAAGCCCTTAAAGAGATTTCAAATCCTGGACTTTTCCTTGTGCTTTTGAGCCGCCAGTCCGGCATAGAAGAATATAAGATTGTTGACGGAAACACCAAGCTTTATGCCGGTGACCACGTTGTAATTATTGTTCCTGGCGAACAGAGCAAAAAAGTGCTGTCTTATTTTGCCGGAAGCGATGACGACTAATGCCTGGTTAACGGCTTTTATACGGAGCGTATTTTGTTTGCAATATATTTTTTAAAGATAATTTCAGTTCTTATTGCCATTGTCGGTGCTATGATGCTTATGCCGCTTGGAGTGGGACTTGCACTTGGTGAGCAGAGCGTAATACTTCCTTTTTTACTTCCAATGCTCTTAAGTTTTGTGATTCTTGCGGCAGTTTTTTTTCCGACAAGAAAGGTTAAAATCAGCATAAATACCCGCCAGACCTACCTTATTGTTGCCGGTTCCTGGATTTTTATGAGTCTTTTTGGCGCAATTCCGCTTTTTGCGGCAGGCGCTTTTCCTTCCATCACCGATGCCGTTTTTGAAAGTGCCAGCGGTTTTACAACTACTGGTTCTACTGTCTGCGGTCATCTTGAAGATTTACCCCGCTCTATAAACCTCTGGCGCTGTATTACCCACTGGATTGGCGGTATGGGAATTGTAACGTTGACTGTTGCCCTGCTTCCGCTTTTGGGTGTGGGTGGATTTCAATTGATTAAGGCCGAAACTACCGGACCGGAAAAAGGAAAAATTACCGCGCGAATTACGACAACTGCAAAATATCTTTGGATTATATACGCGGGATTTACCTTGACCGAAGCAATCCTTCTTAAAATTGCCGGAATGGACTGGATTGATGCCTTTTCTCATGCTTTTTCTACTTTGGGAACAGGCGGTTTTTCTCCAAAGGATTCCAGTATCGGCTGGTATAATTCTGCCGCAATTGATGTAATCATCACTGTATTTATGTTTTTTGCAGGGATAAACTTCAGTCTTTTCTATTATATTATTGTCCGCAAATTTGATGATATCCGCGAAAATTCTGAGTTTAAGGCTTATCTTACCATCGTAATTTTTGCAATTCTTGCAGTTGCGCTCAGTCTTGGCGGAATATATAATGCCTTCCCTCAGAAGCTACGCTATTCAGCCTTCCATGTAGTTTCCCTTCTTTCTACAACGGGATTTTCTACTGCTGATTTTACCCTCTGGACTCCTGCAGCTCAGTTCTTCCTTTTTGCACTTTTCTTTATCGGCGGATGTTCAGGTTCTACAAGCGGTGGAGTTAAGGTTGTTCGCTGGGTAATTTTATTTAAGCAGGTTGGTAATGAAACTAAGAGAATGCTTCATCCCCACGGAATTTTTGCAATCAGATTAAATAACCGGGTTGGCCGCAAGGATGTAGTTTTTAGCGTAACTGCTTTTATGACACTTTACTTTTTCCTTGTTGCCCTTACAACGCTGGTTGGCTGCATTGGTCAGCTTGACTTATTTACAGCCTTCACCGGGGCTCTTAGTATGGTTGGAAATGTAGGTCCTGCCGCAGGCTTTTTAGGCCCAAGCGGAAATTTTGGATTTCTTCCAGATTTTGTAAAATGGTGGTACTGTTTTGCAATGCTGGCGGGTCGTCTTGAGCTTTATACAATGATTATGTTCTTCCTTCCTCAATATTGGGAAAGATAAAAATTATAACAAAAAGATATTCGGAGTGGTTAGCCAAAATATTTTACAAAAATAAATTATTAGATTAAAATTAATAAGATAATGGTAAGCGATTTTGATGAAAAGCTTGAAGTAGACAGAGAGAAAATCCGCAACTCAGTCAGACTTCAAATGCCTCTTGAAATTACGACATATACTCTTTCACGCAACATGGAGATTTATATCTATGATATCCTTACCGTGTTCCTTGAAGAATGTCATCAGGAGCAATTGATTCAAAATCTAAAATACTGTCTGGGCGAACTTCTTACCAATGCAAAAAAAGCCAATACAAAGCGCGTTTATTTTAAGGAAAAGGGATTAAACATCAACAATCCGGAAGAATATGAACGCGGTATGAATGAGTTTAAAATAGATACTCTTTCAAATATCGACCATTATCTTGAACTCCAGAAAAAAGCAGGTTTATATATCAAACTTGTACTCCAGCTCTGCGGCCGCACTTTAAAAATTCAGGTAAAAAACAAGGCTGTGCTCACACTGGACGAAGAGCAGAGAATCAGGCAGAAAATTCAAAACGCCAAAAAGTTCAACAGTATTGAAGAAGTTTACGCTAAGGCGCTTGACCCCTCTGAAGGTGCGGGACTGGGTATTATCATCATCATCCTTATGCTTCAGAAGGCTGGACTTGGAAAAGACAGCTATAAATGCTATTCAACTGATAAAGAAACAATTACAGAAATCATTCTGCCATGTAACGAAGTGGTTTATTCGGCAGTGCAGATGCTTACCTACGAGTATATTAATCTTCAGGAACAGATTCCAATCCGCCTTGCTACCTATCGTCAGGTTCAGGCCCTTTTGAATGAGCCTTCCATTGACCGCGATGCGCTTTTGAAAGTTGTCATGCATGATGATACGCTGGCGCTTCTGATTTTGAAAAATACTGTAGATCATAACCGCGAGCAGTTGAATCTGAAAAAAGCTCTTGCCCAGTTTAGTGATGATGAACTTCGCAAAATTATTTCTTCTGAAAATAAAGAAGTTGAAATAATGGAATTTAAAGATCTGGAAACTTCAAAGCAGCATTCGCAGAAGGTTGCCTACTACGCTTATAACCTCTGCAAAAATCAGCCTGATTTCCAGGTTATTTTCTCGCCGGAAGAATATTATTCAATTGGTTTGATTAACAATATCGGATTTGAACTTTTGCGTAATCCTACTCAGACTCAGGAAAAATATATTACTGAGTTGAGCGAGCAGTACGAAGAAGCTGAAAAAATCCGCGAAACCTTCTATCAGGGAAATGCAGGTACTTTTATTACTTACGGCTATTTGAAAAAACTGAAATTCTCAGACGAAACTTTAAGTCTTGTTCACGGCTGGAATAATCCGGAGCTTGCTTCTGATAAAATCAAGCAGTTCCTGCCGCCGCTTTATATTGCCGAAGTTCTTCTGGCTTACAGCGAAAATCAGCTGGATTTCTATCAGATTGATCCTAAGCAGCTGGCAAAATTTGATATTTTTACGGAAGATCAGTTTGTGTATGTGCTTAATAAGCTGAATGATGCTTTTGCTGAAGAAAATCCGGAAGAAAAACTCTAAAAAATCAGTTAAGAGTGTTTTTGGCACACGTCCTGTTCCTTCCGTCTTTTTTGCAATTATTAATTCTTCTGGTTTCTTGTCAGCGCTTCTACCCACTTCTGCATTAATATTCCAAATGCCACACCGACATTCAGCGAGGCTTTAAGGCCTTTCATTGGGATTGTGACGCGGCCGTAAGTGGCTCTGGCAAGGGCTTCGGGGCTTACGCCTAACTCTTCTGAACCTATAATGCAGATTCCCCGCTCTGGAAATTCAAACTCATTTATATCAGTGCCGCCTGTTTCCAGGGCAAAAACTGGCAGGTCTTGAGGCAATTCGCCCAGAGAACAGCGTTCCCAGCCCATAGTTTCAATGCAGCCCATACCGCTTCTGATTGCGCGGGGCTGTTCCGGGTCAGTACAGAATGGCGAAATGTATACTTTTTCGGCACCCATTGCTTCGGCAGAGCGGAAAATTGAGCCAAGGTTAAAAGGTGAGCGGATATCTTCTGCGTAAACGGCAACGCCAGGGAAAAAATCCCGCTGGCGGACAGTGCCGTCTTCCTCTACAGGGGCTGCGTGAGGCGCAATTACTAAGTCCCATTCGGCAGGGAAGGTTCCTATTAATGCTAAAAGGTGATTTCTGGCGCAGTTACACAGGCGCAGTTCATCAAAAGGCTGGGCAGCAAGAAGGCGCTTTAATTCGTTGGCGGCGCCCTGAGGCAGTTTTGGGTCTTTAAGCAGAACCTTTGTTACTTCCCGCACGTATTCAGCGCGGGTCATGCTTGTAAAATTATATTCAGTTCCCTTTTCGGCAATTCCCTGAATGTCTCGTTCAAGGGCTCCAAAAGTTAAAGCCAGCTTACGGCGTTTCTGACCGCCTTCCAGCTGAAAGAGTTTTCCTGGTTCAATCATAAAATCTCCGGGCGGGGCAAGCTGCCCTAGTAGGCCTGCTTAATAAAGGTGAATAAGTCATCGGCAGTCATGCTGCGCGGAAGCTGATTCATTATTTCGGTGTCTTTAATGTCTTCAATTACTACGGCAAGCTGTTCAATTGTAAGCTTTGTATCCTTAAGTCTTGTCGGCAGGTTTGCAGCGGCAATTCTCTGGCGTACATAATCAATAAAAGCAGAAACTGCTTCTTCGCCGGTCTGTTCTTCTGTGGCAGCACCAAGCAGATGAGAAAGCTTTTCCAGCTTTGCAGCCTTGAATTTTCCTGCGTCTTCCATTGCAAAAGGGAGCAGAATGGAAGCAAGTAGAGGCTTTTTAATCTGATAGCGGGCGTTAATTCCAATAGAAAGCAGGGTGTTCATTCCCAGTGCGGAAGTTGAGGCTGCCATGCTGACCATTGCACCAGCCTGAGCAAGCAGCACTTCTTCCGGTGTTGTAATTTCTATGGAAGGAGAACCATTGAAAGCATAATTCAGAATTTCAACCGCTTTTTCTGCAAACATATCGCTGAAAAAGTTTGCCTTCTGAGAAATATAGGCTTCAATTGCCATTCCTAAAAGTTCCAGAGATAAAGTTGCCTTCTGATTGTCAGTCAAAGAAAGCATGAGGTTAGGATCAACCAGGGCAAGCTTACATACGTTAGGCTGGATTTTCAGAATTTTTATCTGATGATTGCGGCTGTCTGCAATCGGTAAATCTGATGTAAAAATAAATGGAAAGCGGAAAACCGTAGGCACGCAGATACAGTGTATCGGCTGGGCATTAGGCTGTGCGCCTCCTACAAATGTGTAGAAATCGTGGACTTCATTATAGTAAGCGGCAACTGCGCGGCCGATAGTCATAGCCTTCATTCCGCCAACAGCAATAACTCCATGAACGTGAGCCTCGCGGGCAAGTTTAAGGGCGCGGGCAACGGCCTTTGTAGATGTCCCGTCAGTCAATTCTGAATAAACGATAGTTTCAATTTTGTGTTCGCTGAGCGCCTGCTGCACTTTTTCGGCAAGCTTTACCTCACGTAAAATCGGGTCCAGCACGACAAAAAATCTTGTGCCCCATTCACGAACCTGCTGACCAAGTCGCGAAACTGTATAGTCACCAATTATGATATTTGGATTAATTCTGAAAACAAAGTCAGACATTTTAAACTCTCCTGCGGGCCGGGAGCCCTAACTTTTTAAACAAAAAAAGGCGGAACGACAATGCGTCCGCCTTATAATAGCTTAATTAAGCGATTTTTTGAATTCCTTTTTTACAGTCAATTAAAGTCCAAGAGCAGTAAGGAATTTGTCTGCGGCAGAACCGAATACTGAATCATTCAAGTAAGAAGGATCTTTAATCTTTTCTCTTACTTCAGCAATTCTGTCAGCACGAACATCCGGGGTTTCTGCTGCAACCTTGTCCAGGTAATATGCTTCTGCCATTTTTTCAGCTTCTTTTGAAACTGAAATTGAATCTGATTCCGTTGAACGAACTTTTGCTGCGCTTTCAGATTTGCGAGTTTCCTGAACATTGTTCAAAGGATTGATTGAATTAATTCCATTAATCATCATAATTTCCTTCCCCTATACCTATTTTAATTATCGGCAGATTCTTCCGAATGTTTATCTTTTTTTGTACCAGAAATGAAAACTGCGAACTCTCCTTTTATGGATTGTCTTGAAGCATAATCCTCATACAGTTCCTGTGCGGTTCCGCTGGTGATTTCTTCGTGCAGTTTGGTCATTTCACGTCCAACTACAATACGTCTGCTACTTTCAGTATCGGAAATATCTTTAAGAAGCTTAACGATTCTGAAGGGACTTTCGTAAAAAATTATTGCATTTCCACTGTCCATCAGTTCTTTTACGCGGCTCTTACGTTTGCCCGGTTTTGGAGAAAGGAAGCCTTCAAAAACCAGAGTTTTTCCGCCCGAACCGGCAACGCTAACTAAGGTTGCAAAGGCAGCTGGTCCCGGAATAGGAACAACTTCAAAGCCAGCCTCACGCACAAAGTCCACAAGAACTGCGCCCGGATCACTGATTCCAGGAGTTCCCGCGTCGCTTGCATAGGCAACGTCATGTCCTTCTTTAAGCAGCTTAATTACATTTTCCGAAGCAAATTTTTCGTTCTGAGCCCGGCAGGAAATCAGCGGCTTTTTAATCTCAAAATGATTCAAAAGCTGGAGAGTATGGCGGGTATCTTCTGCCGCCACGTAATCAACGTTTCTAAGCGTCTCAACCGCGCGGTAGGTAATATCACCAAGATTTCCAATCGGAGTTCCAATAACGTAAAGCTTTGCCACGCAACTATTATATTCTATATGGAAGAAAAGCGCAAATCATATATTTTAATAGTCACTGGGATTTTTGCTTTAATAATAAGGGAATGATAAGAATAGTCTTATAGCACTATAAATCTTCTGTAAGAAGGTTAAAATTATTATAGATATAACAAAAATTTTGTATGCAATTTCTCTATACTTCCATTAGATTTGAATTTGATATATTGGGCTAACTATCGGTGTGTGTTTTAAATTCAAAAAAGTTGGAGAACATATGCAAATCAAATTAAACAAGGTGAAGAGAGTTATCATTGGTCTGGCAGGTCTTGCTGCCTTATTTCTTTATTCATCCTGTGAAATAGGACTCGGTGAATCGGTGGATACGGAGGCACCAAAAGGTGCAATTTCAAGTCCTGATGTTGACGCAATAATCCGCAGTGTATTTGCGATTCAGGGTACCTGGACTGATGATGGAAGTGTCAGTTCGGTTTCAATTACCTTGCAGAATACAAGCACAGAAACAAAAACAGAATATTCAGCAACAATAGAAGATGGAAAATGGTACTGCGAAATTGATCCAAATGATGAAGCCCAGCCAATTGTTGACGGTTCCTATCTTGCAACAGTTGTATTAAAAGATGATGGTGGCCATACAACTACACTTACCCGTTCATACACAATCGATAATACGGCTCCTCTTATTGTACTTCAGCGTCCTTCAACAAAGGCAAATGCTGCCAGCGCAGATGTTTTTGGTCAGACTTTTACTTTAAAAGGCCAGGCAGTTGATGATAATGATGTAAGCAAAATTCTGGTAAAGGTTTACAGTGACCAGGATTGTACAAATCTTTTGAAAAGTATTGAACTTTCGAATGTTCCGGCAAATATGGAAATGGATGTTGCAACTTATGAGGCTGGAAATACAAGTAATGATTATTATCAGATTTACGGCGATTACGATGAGAACAAGAAAGAAACAAAGACTTTTTACTGTAAGTTAGAAGCTTACGATGGCGCCGCATATTATCCGTTGAAAGAAAGTGAAGCAAGTTCAGATGGAAACTGTGCAACAAACTATTACCTTTACAGTGATATTTCAACATTAATCAGTTCCTATAAGAGTACCGGTATTTATAAAATGCAGAACGGAACTTATGATGGCGAGACTGACACAATTGAAGCAGTAAAGGAAAAACTTGCCGCTAATGAAGTTACTGTTAGTAAATTCAGCTTAAATCCTGACAACAGCCCAACTTTTACGGTTGAGGGAACCGGTAAACTTGTAAGTGGAGAAAGTCTTCTTACTTCTGCAGGAGCTTTGTCTACAGGCTGTTCAATTACAAATAAATCAAAAGAGCTTATTGTAACAATAAGTCCAGGTCGCGATGAAATTTCTATTAATGCAGATGATGAAGAAAAGCCGCTTTCTGTATATTTAATGGAATGTGATGATTCAGGAAACATTACAGGAAGCGAAAAAATTCCTCTTATTACGACCTATCTTAATTCAACAGGAACAGAATGGATTTTAGTTGAAGGTCAGGGTTCTGTTACAATCAGCGATTCAAGCTATGTTATTACAACAGGTACAATCAGTACTGAAAATTATGCTATTGAAACTTACAACTCTACTACAAAAAAATTATATCGAGTCTGTGTAAGTGCTTATGATGATAATGATTTGAAAGTTGTTGAATATAATTCAAAAATTTATGCATTTGGTCTTTCTTCAAGCGCAAGTATTATCGAAACGACAGTTTCATCTTCTCCGGAATATGTGTCGGTAAATGAAGCTGCAAATGCAGATAATAAAATTCTTAAAGTAAGTCTTACTTATACTTATGATGGTAAAGCTTATTTGATGAGAACTATTGGAAGTAAGGATGCTGAAAAAGTAGATTATGATGATACAAAGACTGATGATGAAAAATATGAATTCCCGGCTGGTACTGATGTAAGTTTTACAGATAAAATTTCGGTTGAAGATTTGAAAGAGTCTGACGGAACTTATGCTTCAACAATTGTTTATAAATTTATAAGTATCTTAGGTGAAGATGTTGCAGCTTCAAATACAAAGACTGTCAATGTTAAATATGATAATGAAGTTCCTGTTGCCGGAAGCGTTTCTGTTCCATCAACTTCAGAAACAGCTTTATCCAGCTTCAGTTTTAGTGGAAGTGTAAGTGATGCAGCTTCAGGAATAGATAAAGTTTATATCAGAATTACGGATAATACAGATTCAACAAAAACAACAGGAGACCTTGTCGCATCTGGAACTGAAAGCTGGATTTATAAATTTTCTGCATCAGACTTGCCGGAAGGCGGTGCTTTTGATGAGGAAGGTTATAAAACAGTATTAATCTGGGCTCTTGATAAAGTTGGCCTTTCAACAATTCTTTATTCTTCAGACAGCTGGATTTATGATACTTCTGCGCCGGAATTCACTATCGACAGTTATATTTCAGCAGATAGTGATGGAAATTATTCTGGCAGCTCTCTTTCTATAACCACAAGTACAAGCGGTTCAGCAAGCTTTAATACCGGTAAGGCATTTAAACTTATTGGTTCAGCAAGTGATAACTTTGGAATAAAACAGATTTCTGTCAGTCAGTCTGATGGCACAAATACTCTTACACTTGATTCAGATACTGATGGTGGAATTGTTTATAATTCTACTGATGGAAGCTGGTATATAGAAGATTTACCACGTGATTCAAGTGGAAGTGGTGTCAGCCTGCCTGATGTTGGAAGTCTTGCAACTTATACATATACCTTCTCTATAAAAGATTATGGGGACAGTTATGCTACTGCAAAAACGCTTTCAGTTGTAATTGACCGTGAGGCACCAGTAATTACGATTACAGCTCCAGATTCTGCTGACAGTTCAAGCGATACTGTAACTCCAGAATATTCAGCTTTTGGAGAAGGTTCTTTAAACGGAGATGCAGCTACCTTCCGTGGAAGTGTAAGTGATGGTGAAGGCCTTGGCATGCAGTATTACTCTTATGTTATTACTGATAGCTCGACTGCTCCTGCTAAAGATGAAGTTGATTCTGACGGTAATTCAATCTGGACACAGAAATCAAAAACAAGCAGCGGAAACTGGTCTTTTTCTCTACCTTTAGGAAATGGAAGAAGCGGTACTGATACTGACACACTTTATGAGGGAACTCATTATCTTTATGTATATGCTGTGGATCAGGCAAATAATGAAAGTGATATTATAAGTGTACCTTTCTGTGTTGATCAGAATGCACCTTCAATTGCTGTTTTAATGGAAACAAAAAAATCTGATTCAGAAAGTGAGAGTGATTCAGAAAATTCTTATACAGCTCTTGGATCACTATCTTCCTACGATATTTCTGATGCCGATTTGTTCAGATTTGTTGTTTATGCCTCTGATACAAACGGAATCTCTTCTGTAAGCGCAGTTAACAGTGTTGATAATACGGAATTCACCCTTACAAAAACTGATGACAGCAATGTATGGACTTCAGATGATATTTCGACAGAAGGTTCTTATACAATTGTAATTAGTGTAGAAGATATTTCAGGTAACGGTCTTTCTGGAGAGAGTGCATTGAGTGGTCGAAAAACTACAGTAACAAAGACTGTTGTTTTTGATAAGACGGCGCCAACAATCGACAGTGTAAAAATTAATAACACAGATATTACTTCTGCCACAGATAATTCAACAAGCTGGTACGCTTCAAATACTGTAACTGTTATTGTAACTGCCAGCGACAATGCTTCAGGTCTTTCTGCTGTTCAGTATTCAACAGATAATACAGATGAAGAAAGCTGGCAGGATTTCCTGATTTCCAGCGGAACTTATCGTGCAAATGTAGAATTTGAAGATGATGGAGAACACAAACTTTATCTTCGTGCAGTCGACGTAATTGGAAATGAAAGTTCAGTCTTCCAGACGGTAGATTCAGAGGGCACTGCAATAGACGGAATTGTTATTAAAATTGATTCTTCAGCTCCGGAGCTTGAAAGCCTCTGGTATAAAACAGGAGATGTAACTGCCGAAGCTAGCGGAACAGTTTACATAAGTGGAATTGAAACAAAAGATCTTACTGTATATGGAACAATAAGCGATGATGACAGCGGAATTTCTGGACTGACATTTACAATGAATGGAAATGAAGTAAGTCCTTCGGAACTATATTATTCAAGCACAGAATCAACTGTAAATGAATCTGGTGAAAATACAAAAGCCTGGATAACTACGGCAGAAGCAGCAAGTTCGGTTGAAGAAGGTGCTTTTGCCGCTTTAACAGATTTTGATGATTCAACTGGCATAAAAACCTGGAAGGCAACATTTGCGGCCTCATCAATAGTCAGTGGAAAATTTGTTGCAACGGGAACTAACGGAGCGGGAGGTTCGTATGCACTTCCTGCATTTACTATCAGCGTAGATTCAAAGAAACCTAGTCTCGCAAATATTAGTCTGGCAACTTCAAATTCAGCTTATTCGGTATATCAGCCTGATTCAAATACTTATACATATTATCTGAATAACGAAAATCAGACTTTTACAATCAGCGGAATTGCAACAGATGATAAAGGTGTGTCTAAGGTAGCAATTTCAGTAGAAAACTATTCAAACGAAGTTTCTACAAGCGGCGAATGGACTTTTACAGGAATTGATTTGACTTCTGTAAGTGCAGCTTCCACAACAGCAACAGTTACCGCTTATGACCTTGCCGGAAATGCTCAGGAACAGAGTATTACACTTAATATTGATAAAACAGCTCCTCTGGCAAAACACTGGGCAGATAAAAATGATAAAGATATTTATTTCCGAATAGGAAATGCAGATAACGAAAAGACAGCTTCGGCAAGTTCTTCTTCGGGTTATGTTAATGAAGCAGGCAATACCTGGGATTCAGACTTAGATGAAGATGTCGGAGGAAAATACTCTGCCGGAACTTACGGAAATTCCTCAACAATCGAAATCCGCGGATACTTTGAAGAAGCTTCCAGTGGCCTTAAGATGATTTATTACAAGATTTTCAGTAGTGCTCCGACCGCCGAAGAAATTGAAGCGCTGGTAACAGGTTATAAATCACTTCCAAATTATTTTTCACCTCTTTCATCAGAAAAGATAAGAAGGGTAATTTATACAGATTCATCTGATACAAAAACATCAATAAGCGGCGTACCTTCAAATTTTGACTCTACAATTTCAGGATTTGATAACGAAAAAAATTATCTGGTTCTTCTTGCAGTTGATAATGTAGGAAACGTAAGTGCGGATACTCTGAGCGGTTACTCTGTAAACAATTCTACGACTACAAGTGAAAGTGATTATACAAGCAAGTGGAACGGAACTGATACTTCCGGAAATGGACTGGAATACTATTCTATAAATGTTGATACAGTAGTTCCTGAAATCAGCGATAGTGTTTATTCAAATAAATCTACAGCGGCTGATAATCTTCTTAGTGAAACTCTTTATTCAAATAAAGGCGAAGCAGAAGCCGACTACATTACCTTGTGGGGTCTGGCAACAGATAATGCTGCCGGAATAAGCAGCATTGTTTTCACAGTAAATGGTAATGAAATCTCAACTTCATCTGATACATATGGAACGTTAACAATAAAACAAAGTGAAAGTGAAAATCTTGGAGGCAGCAGCCAGACTTTGAGCGAAACAAATACCTTCTGGAAGGTAATAATCAAACCTGCAGCCTTTGGTAACCTTACGAGCGGTAATGTTTCGGTTTATGCAAAGTTAACGGATAAAGCCGGTGATGGAAATTCAAAGACTGTAAGTGTTGCAACGGTTACTTTGGATGCAATTGCTCCAACTGTAACACTTTCAACTCCAACTGATGCAGATTCTGATACAGACGGAACTCAGATTAACGGCACAATCAGTCTTACAGGAACTATTTCTGATGCAAATACACTGCCAGATTCCGCAGTTTATGCAGTTCAGTATTCTACAGATACTGCAAACTGGTCGGATGTTACTACAGAATTAATGTCAGATTATGCAGTTTCTGGTTCTTACAGCTATACAGTAACTGGATTTGACACAACAAAACTTACAGATGAAAAACAGTACTATATCCGGGTTGCAGCAAAGGATGCGGCTGGTAATATCGGCTATTCAGCAAGCCTGCCGGTTTTTGTGAGTCAGGATACAGACAGACCGGTAATCAGATATACAAACCTTACGCTTGGAGAATCTATGTCTTCAAGTTCTTATTTAGCATTTGATACAAATGAACTATACGGTTCAATTAGTGATGATGACGGAGTTACAGGATTAACCCTCGCATATCAAACAGCAGTATCAGATTCTGCTTTGACAGATTCTGGATGGAAAACTCTTACATTAAATAATGGTTCTTTCACTTTGACATTTGATGAAGATGGAAAAAAGAATCTTTATTTTAAGGTAACTGATGTAAACAGCAATGATTTTATATCCTCTGCTGAGGATGAATATAATATTTCGTCTCCAAAAATTACGGATGGTACTAACAAATATGGATATAAAGATACAAGTACAGTAACTTACACTAAACCAACAGTTAGTTATATAAAGGTGGACACAATAGCGCCAAGTGTAGATTCTATTGAATATTGTCTTGATCCAAGTGCAGATAATGCAGAATGGAGTACGGCAATTTCTTCACAAACTTTCGGAGGAACAAACAGTAGCTTCTATATTCATCAATATGCTTATGATGCAAATGATGTTGAAAGTGTAACATTAACAATTGCATCTAATGAAAAAGATGAAAGTGATTCAGTTTATACATATGAATTTACAAAACAGTCAACTACAAAAACACTTAATGAAAACACTTATTATGAATGGAGATCAGGTGAAATTGATATTTCATCTTTAGCAAGTGGTTCAAGAAGCTTTACAGTTACAGTTTCTGATGGTGTAAAAACTACACCAACCAGTATTTATGTAACAATTGATAATACGGCTCCTGTTATAAAAGTTACAGGTCCTTCAAGTTCTAATACTTCTAGTGGAAGCATAACAATTTACGGAACTGTAGATTGTGAAGCAACAACATATTTTGCAGTTTCTACTTCAAATGAAGTAAAACCTGATGAAACTACTGCTATAACAACCTGGTCTGGAAAAGATTCTGATGGTAATGCAACTTCGGGAATAATAAGTGATATTGCTTCAAAGGTTTCTTATACGCAGATTGAAGATGCCAGTCTTTCCTGGTTTGTTTACTTTGATGGAGATACAACATCTGCAACAGAGACTACTCATTCTGTTACATTAAATGACTATCTTGTAAATTTTGGTATTACCACAAATGATGAACTAAAATCTACAACAAATGCATTTGAAACAATTGTTAATTTATATGTATGGATAAAATCTGTAGATAGCGTAGGAAATTATTCAGAAACAGCACATTTAGTTCAGCTAGACCCTCAGGGAGATAGACCAACTGTAAGTATTTCTTATCCGTCAGTAGATGGACAGACTTTGGGAGGAAAAGTTCGTATTGCCGGTTCTGCGGAAGATACTGGCGGAACGAATATAGGTGTAAATCAGGTATGGGTACAGATTATTTCTTCTTCTCATGAATATGAAGCATATACTGGAGAAACTACATTTGGAACCTTTACACAGACAGATAATATAATTACTGCATTCACTCCTAGCAAAAACGATTTGGATTATCTTCTGGCTTCTGGTTATACCCTTTACAACATGAAGAGTTATGCAACAGAAAGTACTCATACTGCCTACAGTGGAACAATTGCAGATGGAGCAAGTGCTTCTAATTATGCAATTCCTGCGACACTTTCTGGTTCGTCATGGAGTTTAACAATTAACTCTAAGAATGAATTTAATCCGGAAACCTCAGGAACTAACAGTCTTGCTATCCGTGTTTATGCAATGGATAACGATGGAAAATTTAGTATAAATACTGATAAGTATATTATTTTTGATTCATCAAATCCTGTAATAAGTAATTTGTATTTAATTCAAACATCAGACAATAGTCTTTCTGTAACATCGGATACACCAAATTATAGTGCAACAGCTTCCCGTCAGTATGAGGAAGATATGTTTGTTAAAGGTGAATGGTGGCTGACAGGTTGTGTGGAAGATAATGATGCTATCAAAACCTTAAAAATCGGAACAGATAGCCTTATTAAAAATGGAGAAATAAAAACTAACAGTAATTGGGCGGTCGTAACATCAGGAACATCAACCTCAAAAACTTTCCCGGATGAAGATGATGGTTCAAAGAATGTAACAGCAGCAGTTTATCCTAAAGTTTACTTTAAGTATAAATTGGATACTTCAACAAGTGTGGGTTCTATTTCATTAATATATGATGTAATAGATGCAGCCGAAGGAACTGCTGGAGAAACAAGTTCTACAATCAAAGTAAACTTTGATAATGTTGCACCTGTACTTGCTGGTGCAGAAAATTCATCGTATGCAATAAATCCAAATGTACAGCAAAGTAACGGCTATTATTCTTTTGGTTCCTTAGCAACTGAAGCTGCCGTTGGAACTTATTCTCAGAGTGGTTTTGACTGTGTAGCATTCTTCTTTATGCGAAGAAATATTAAGGGAACAAGTGAAGTTGATTCTATTTTTAATCCAATGATTAAAGGTGGAAAGGCAACAACATTGTCATCTTCTTTGATTTACGATTCAGGTTTGTATTGGCAAAAACAAACGGTAACACGTGATTCATCAAATCTCAATGTTATTACAGCAAATGTAGATTCTGATATAAGAGTAAATGGCCTTGTAAAAATAGGCGGTGCATTCTATAAGATTTCGGCAATAAGCGGAAGTACAATTACATTAGACGGTTATCCATCAATTGATTATACAGAAGCATATTTTGCTTATGCACTTACAATTAATAATACAATCCAGGAAACAGGTGGAAGCACTGTAAAAACAGATACAGATGGTTATGGTTATCCATCATCAATCACTAATGATGATGGAGATGGCATGGTAGAATATGTAGAAAAATCAAGTTCAAATTATACATGGTCTGCATCAATTGTTTCTTCAAATATTCCAGATGGTCCTGTTGAACTTCACTACGTTGTATTTGATAAGGCTGGAAACTATTCTATTGGCATTATGGGAAATATGCTGGAAAGTCTGTTTGCTTCTACATCTACTGAAAACTATGCATTAACAGATGATAGATCTGATTACTCTACGCTAAAAGCAAGTGATTCAAGTAATGTTCTTTATGTTGATAAATCTTATTCTACATATAATGGAATTCAGACTTCAGCTTCAAACTATAAAGATTCTTCAGTTGCAGCAGCCGCGTTTGTAAGTAATAATGCGCCTCGTATGGCAGGTTTTATTCTGCAAACAGATTATGACGGCGATAACGAAATGGATGAAACCTATAACGATTACAATGCTGCTGCTATTTCAACGGCTTCTGTAACGGGAACAAGTGGTTCAAAAAATGTATATAATCCTTTTGAAAAGCCTACAGGAAAATCAACAACAAATCCTCTTTTAACATCTTTAGAAGCGGGTTCTACATCGGCGCCAATAAAAAAGATCAGAGGATATACTACAATTACACCGGAAATTGTTGGTGGCAATGGAGAAATTTATTATGCATATAATGTTACTGGAACAAATACACTTTCTGGACAAAATTCAACCGCAATTGTTACTGAAGGAAGTACAGATTATACAATTAATGATGTAACGCCAATCAATATTCAACTTGGAGATTTGCTTAAGATTGGAGATTCTGATACAGGAGTTCCTTTTAAATTTACATTCTGGGATAGTACAGATGGTACAGAAAAATTTGACGACAGTCAGACAGCTACATTAACCGTATATCTTGCAATCAATGCAGCAGAAAATAGTAAGCCAACAGTAGAAATAACTCCTTTCTATTGGAATTCAAGTTCTTCAAACAGTTTGTATGGTAACAGCACCTCTAACGGCCATATAGAACTTGAAGGTGATTTGCCTGATACGTTTACAACTTCTGCTACAGGAGTTAATGATCGTGATCCTAAAGTTTCAGGACAGATTGTTATTGAAGGAACTTCTCATGATGATAAGAGAATTGATTATCTTTATGTAAGTATTCCTGGTATGACTATGGGAAGTACAACTAAAACCATAAGTGGAACAGTATTCTATCAGCTTGCCTCATATAGCAGCGAAAATAAAAAACTTGAAGGAACAGATGACTGGGATGATTCTGGTTATAAACTGGAAATTACAAGTGATGCACAGTCAGATAGCGGACATGATGTCAGTTGGAAACTTTACTGGGATTCTTCTAAGATAAGCACAGTTGCTGCTACAGATGTTGCTATTCAAGTTGTAGCATATAATCAGGGTATTCCAACCTGTGCCGAAAGTGGTTCAAGCAATTTAAGTATTGATGGAACTACTTACTATGCTGATCCAGCTTATACAAGCGCGCAGAATAATACTCCTGGCACAACACAGACCTCAAGTAGCAAGGCTACTGCTTATTACAAAGTTGACGTAGTTCCATATGTTGCTGGTGTAAAGACAAGTCTTTCTTCACTCAAAAAGAAAAATAGCTCTGTTTATGACAGAACCGCACTCGGTCATTACCCGACAGGAAGTGAAGATAAAGTTTACCTTTATGGATTTAACCTTGCCGGAGGAGCTTTGAGTGACAGTGCAAATACATCAGTAAATCTGAGTGAAGTAACGCCTTCAACAACTTACAGTTGGTACAGTTCCTCATACTTTACTTATCCAAATGCTTATGAAGCAAGTGTTTCAGACTTTACCTCTGGCGAAGTCAGCGTAACTGTAAATGGCGTAATTTCCTTGAACAACAAGAATGACAATGCTTCATCAGGAGCTTATACAACAACTACAGCTGCTTCAACCGGTGATTATACAATTTACAGCAATTACTATAACCGTCAGCCGAATAATGATAACAACAATAATTTGACAGATGACCTTATACTGGATGTCTGGTCATTTGACAGCGATGCAGTTGTGCCAATCAGCGGAAAAATAGAACAGCCTCACATGGCAATTGACCCGATAACTGGTCAAATTGGTTTTGCCTTTGTAAATGGTCCTTTGTACTTTAGTATGGCTGGCAGCACAGAAGATAACACAAAGACCTCTTATGATTACTGGATGGGAAGTTACGATTTCTTTACTTCTGTAGGTTTTGCTTACGACAGTCTTGGTTACACTTATGGTGTTGCAGCCGGTGGTGATATTAACTCAAGTAGTGCTGATAAATTCCAGTTCATGACAAGCAGATGGGGAAGAGCTAGCCGTGCACAGAATGGTTCTTACAGCAGCAGTAGTTCCCTGCGTCTTGAGTCTATTGGTATGAAGGGAACAAAATCTAATACTAGTGATTCAACATACTATTTTGATAAGCAGCGTATAAAATCTCCAAGTCTTACAACTTCTGTTCATAATAATTATACCAATGTTTATCTTGCTTACTATGATGCCATGAATGATGAAATTCGCTTTAAGGCTGGTTCTACAAACTCTACATCAACTACAGGATTTGGTTCATTTACTGATTATGATACAGAAGGAGCTCCTTATATATATCGTAATGAAAAAGTAAGTATGCTTGCTGGTAACGGTACATCTTACGGTGCTGGAAGTTATATAAGTCTTGGAGTAGTTTCTGGAAGTACTGCTACAACTGATGTAGTTTGTGCAATCTGGTATGATGAAACAAGCCGCGTGCTCTGGTACAGCTATAACACATCACCTTTGACAGACCGCAATGGTACAACAGACCGCTCTGGCTGGAGCGATCCAGTTCAGGTATTCTCAGGTGATATGGAAAACGCAGGTGAATACTGTCAGCTTGCGGTAGATGCAAAAGGTGGTATTCATATTGCGGCTTATGACGGAACAAACTGTGATTTGGTTTATGCTTATCTTTCAAGCTATTCAGCAAATCCAGTTACTTGTGTTGTCGACAGTTCAGGTGTAATTGGTTCTAACCTTACAATTGATGTTGCTCTGGATTCAAGTAATAACGCAATTCCACGTATTGGTTATTATGCAACAAGTTGTATCCGTCCTAAACTTGCATACCTCGTTAATACAAGTTCTACAGCTTCAGCAGGAGCAGATGATGAAGTCTATACAGGAGCCTGGGAATGTAGCGTTGTTCCTACAGAAAGCAGTGTAAATATGCAGAGTAACCAGTACAACAAGATTAATGTTGGTGTATGGAAGAACAGTTCAACAGGTGTCGTAAAAGAAAGCACAAGCGGAACTTCATCGTATACAAATAATCCTAACAGTTATAACTCAACTTCTTATGGATTTGTATACGGAAACGGAACAAGTAACGCAGTTTTGGGATACGCAATTAAGGTAAGTTCAAGCTCCGACGCTATCGAAACCGCCCAGATGCGCTAAAATCGCTCTTTTCTGCCCCATCCTCTCCGCACGTCAGTTTTCTTTTGGTCTGCGGAGATTTTGGGGGTATAATAGGAGCGGAGATAAACTATGAAATTCTTTTTGGTAATTACTTTTTGTTTTTTGCTGGCAGTCTGATTGGCTGGGGAATTGAGCTGGTATTCCGCCGCTTTTTTTCGGCAAATAATCAGGAGCGGAAGTGGATTAATCCGGGCTTTTTGACAGGCCCCTATCTTCCGCTTTATGGCTTCAGCCTGGTGATTTTGTTTTTGCTTTCCTATATTGATGTAAGTTTTATAGAAAATCCCCATCTGCAGAAGCTGGTTTTATTTGGCCTTATGGCTCTCTGCATCACCTTTTTTGAATTCATTGCCGGAATGATTTTTATTGTCGGCATGAAAATCCGCCTCTGGGATTATTCCAAAAACTGGGGCAACATCAAAGGAATTATCTGTCCGCAGTTTACCTTCTACTGGTGGCTTTTGAGTGCCATCTACTACTTTCTGATTCACCCAAAAATCCTGGAATGGCTCTTCTGGTTTACAAATCACATCGAGTTCAGTTTTGTAGTCGGCTTCTTCTACGGAGTCCTTTGCGTTGACCTTACTTATTCCCTGCGAATCATGACCCGAATCCGTCACTTTGCCCGCGAAAACAAAACAATCATTCATTTGGTTGAGCTTCAGCAGCAGATTCGCCTTAAAAACGAAGAAAACAAGGAAAAACTTCACTTCTGGTTGACCATGAAGTCCGAGCAAATCCAGCTTCCAGAACATCTTCGCGTGATTTTTGAAAAAATCCGAAAGTAAATCTGAAAAATTTTGAATTTATGAAAATTTTAACTTATATTGAAAGTATGAAGAAAAACTATTTTATCGCATTATGTCTTGCCGCAGGCTTTCTAACTTCCTGCAGCCTTTTGTCATCTTCCCGCGAAAAGGATATGAGACCTGATTATGTAAAGGAAAATATGTCTCTTGTCTGGGCTGATGAGTTTGATGGTGACTCTGCAGAGCCAAATCCTGAATTCTGGGATTACAATACCGGTGGCGGCGGCTGGGGTAACGGTGAACGTCAGTATTATACTAACGACCGAACAAATTCTTTCGTAAGTGACGGAACTCTTAAAATTGTTGCCCACAAAAATGAAAAAAATAAATGGACAAGTGCCCGCCTTATCACTTCTTTTAAAAAGAGTTTTACTTACGGTTATGTTGAATTCCGTGCAAAACTGCCTGTAGAAAAAGGTTCCTGGCCGGCACTCTGGATGATGCCACAGTTTACAACTTACGGTCAGTGGCCTCGCAGCGGTGAAATTGATGTAATGGAATATGCAACAAACTTCTGGGGTAAAAAAGCATACGGAACAGTTCACTGTAAGGCCGGATCTGGCGGAAATGCCGTTAACAGCGATTACCGCGAAATTTCTGACGTTCGAAAATGGCATACTTACGCTGTTTTGTGGACAGAAGATTCAATTAAATGGTATTACGACGGAGAATTCCTTACAGAATACAAAAATCCTCATAATGAAAAAGATGCCTGGCAGGCCTGGCCTTATGATCAGCCATTCTACATTATTATGAATGTAGCTATGGGCGGAACTTTGGGCATGGATATTCCGGAAAAATTAAAAAGCTGCCAGATGGAAGTTGATTACGTGAGGGTTTATCAATAATAAAGAGTTTGCCTAAAATCGAGGTACTACAATGGATAGATGTTTTGTTTTGTGTGACTCAAATATTGTTTTGAAGGCTGACGGTTCTTTGCCTGAGTTTTCTGAATTTGAAAAAATAAAGACAGATAATCCGCTTCTTGAGTATTTTGAAGAAAAAAATACAGGAATTAAGGTTCTTGGACTTTCTTCTGCAGAAAAACTTGATGCTTCTTATAAAGTAATTCCTATGCGAGAGTTTTTTGCAGAAAATGCTGATGATGAAATCAGATTCCAGACCTTCAGGGCTAAATCACTTTTGAACTGGCGGGTTTCTGCAAAATTCTGTCACTTCTGCGGTCAGAAGCTTGATGAACATCCTCTGCTAACTGCAAGAATATGTCCTTCCTGCAAAAACGTCTTTTTCCCACGCATTGAACCTTGCATTATCGTGCTTGTTACAAAAGGTGAAAAAATCCTTCTTGCCCGTCATACTCAGCGAAATCAGGATATTTATGCCTGTATTGCGGGCTTTATTGAAGCCGGAGAATCTGCCGAGCATGCAGTTGCACGCGAGATTTTTGAGGAAACCGGAATCCGTGTAAAAAACATTCAGTACCGTGGCAGTCAGAGCTGGCCCTTCCCTGCCCAGCTTATGCTTGGATTCACAGCTGAATACGAAAGCGGCGATATAGTTTTACAGAAGGAAGAACTTTCTGATGCCCAGTGGTTTGACAGGAATAACTGTCCTGCAAGTCCAAAACCGGGCTCAATCGCCTATCAGCTTATTCACGGAGAGATTTAAGCGCTTTAAATACTTATTTTACTTATTTAACTTCAAATAGAATTGAGAAAGACCTTCTCTAAGAATAAAATCTGCCCAAGAAATTTAAAAAGAGTGAAGAAATGGACGGATTAAAAAATGTTGGGCAGGTCGTTGAAGATTATATTTGCGGCTGTGAAAGTAAAGTAAAATGCCCTTTTT
The DNA here is from genome assembly GCF_000260795.1 of Treponema sp. JC4. Taxonomy (GTDB): domain Bacteria; phylum Spirochaetota; class Spirochaetia; order Treponematales; family Treponemataceae; genus Treponema_D. The sequence goes on along the minus strand of NZ_AJGU01000016.1, from coordinate 22,777 downwards.
CAAAACTTTTCATTAAAGCAGTTTTAGCCGGCGCAATGATTGCACTTGGTGCCTGTGCCGGAAATGTTGCTTCTCATGCTATCTCTAATGTTGGCCTTGCCCGAGTAGCAAGCGCTGTTGTTTTCCCTGTTGGTCTTATGATGATTGTTTTAATCGGCGGTGAACTTTTTACCGGCGATTGTCTTATGGCTATGAGCTGTATGACTAAAAAACAGTCTGTAAGCAATATTCTCAAAGTTCTGGCTATTGTCTATTTTGGAAATATGGCAGGAGCAAGCCTTGTTGCCTTTGGAGCCTTTTTAAGCGGACAATTTAATTATTCAGCAGGTCTTCTTGGTGCTTATTCTATAAAGGTGGCTCTTGGAAAGGTAAATCTTTCTTTTACAAGTGCCCTGATTTCTGGAATTCTCTGTAATATTCTTGTTTGTGCGGCAATTGTGATGGCAGGCGCTTCAAAGGATGTTACCGGCAAGCTTCTTGCAATTTTTTTTGTAATCATGCTTTTTGTTACAGAAGGTTTTGAGCACTGTGTTGCAAACATGTATTACATTACCGCAGGTCTGATTGCGGCTCATCAGACTGATTATATTCAGGTTTTTCTTGACCACTATGGTCTTACTGCCGAAAGCCTTCAGGCTCTTAATCTGAAATCTTATTTAATCGGAAATCTTGTACCGGTAACCTTTGGAAACATTATCGGCGGGGCCCTTTGTCTTGGACTTCCGCTTGTTTATCTGAACATTAGCAATGGAAATAAAACTGTAATCGATGGAAAATCAAAGGAGGTGGCATAATGCTTCATGTTTTAGGTATAACTCTGCTTGTACTGCTTGCTGAACTTGCCGGCGTTGCAGTAACTGCTGTAATTTTGCGTGCCTGCTGTAAACTTAAGAAATAATCTTCTCTCAACGCTTATCATTTAGCCGGTCTATTTGACCGGCCGACACTTGTAACAATCTCTTTAAACCTATAAAATAATTCTATTAACATTAGCAAATCTTTTTTTATAAATGGAGAAAAATCGATGGCTACAAAGTATGTTTACTTTTTCGGCAACGGTGACGCAGAAGGCGATGAATCAATGCGTCCAATTCTCGGTGGTAAAGGTGCTAACCTTGCTCAGATGGCAAAGGCTCCTTTAAGTCTTCCAGTTCCACCTGGATTCACAATTTCTATTGACGTATGTCAGGAATATTACAAACTCGGTAAGAAATATCCTGAAGGACTTGATAAGGAAGTTGCAGAATACCTTAACAAACTTGAGACAACTTTCGGAAAGAAACTTGGTGATGAAAACGATCCACTTTTGGTTTCTGTTCGTTCTGGTGCTGCTGAATCTATGCCTGGTATGATGGATACAATCCTCAACCTCGGTCTTAACGACAAATCAGTTCTTGGTCTTGCTAACAAGACAAACAACCCACGTTTCGCATGGGATGCTTACCGCCGCTTTATCCAGATGTACGGTAACGTTGCTATGGGTGTTGATCATGACAAATTTGAAGCTATCATTGACGAAGTAAAATCACACCGCGGAATCAAAGAAGACGTTGATCTTACAACTGAAGAACTCCAGGAAATCGTTCAGAAGTACAAGGCAATGTACAAACAGGAAAAAGGTGAAGATTTCCCTCAGGATCCACAGGTTCAGATGTGGGGTGCTATCGGTGCCGTATTCGGTTCTTGGATGAACGAACGCGCTATCATTTACCGCAAGCTCAACAACATTGATGAAAACGTAATTAAGGGAACTGCTGTTACTGTAATGGCTATGGTATTCGGTAACATGGGTGATACATCAGGAACTGGTGTAGCATTCTCTCGCGACCCTTCAACTGGTGAGAACCACTTCATGGCTGAGTACCTTATCAACGCTCAGGGTGAAGACGTAGTAGCTGGTATCCGTACTCCAATGGATATTTCTGCTCTCGAAAAACAGCAGCCAGAAATCTTCAAGGAAATTTCTACAATCCGTGACCGCCTTGAAGCTCACTACCATGATATGCAGGATATGGAGTTCACTGTTCAGGAAGGAAAACTCTTTATGCTCCAGTGCCGCAATGGTAAACGTACAGGTCCAGCAGCTGTTAAGATGGCTGTAGACATGGTTGCTGAAGGAATGATTACAAAAGAACAGGCTCTTCTCCGCGTTAAGCCAGATCAGCTTGATCAGCTCCTCCACCCACAGTTCGAAGCTAAGGCTCTTAAATCTGCTAAACCTTTGGCAGCTGCTCTTAACGCTTCACCAGGTGCTGGTTGTGGTGAAATCGTATTCACTGCAGAAGAAGCTGTTGAAGAAGACAAGAAAGGAAAGAAAGTTATCCTCGTTCGTAAAGAAACATCTCCAGATGATATCGCTGGTATGTATGTTGCTCAGGGTATCTTGACTTCTACTGGTGGACGTACATCACACGCAGCTGTAGTTGCACGTGGTATGGGTACACCTTGTGTATGTGGATGTTCAGACGTTGTATTTACAGGAAAAGATGCTGTAACAATCGGCGGAAAGAAATTCAAGAAAGGTGATTTCATTTCTATCGATGGTTCAACAGGTAAAGTTTACGGTGAAGTTATCCCTGTAACTCCTGCTTCAGTTTCTGGCGACCTCGAAACATTCCTTGGATGGGCTGACGAAGTTCGCGCTGCATCTGTTCGCACAACTCCATCTGGAAAAACTGTAAAAGGTTTCGAAGTTCTTGCTAACGCTGAACAGAACGAAGCTCCACAGGCATTCCGCTTTGGTGCTGCTGGTATTGGTCTCTGCCGTACAGAACACATGTTCTTCGAAGAACCAAAACTTACTTCATTCCAGAAGATGATTATTTCTGATACAACTGAAGAAAGAAAGGCTAACCTTGCTGCTATCCTTCCACTTCAGCAGAAAGACTTCTACGGAATCATTAAGACTATGGAAGGACGCGCTGTAACAATCCGTCTTCTTGACCCACCTCTTAACGAATTCGTACAGGCTGAAACTCCAGACTTGGCTAAAGCTTTGGCTAAGAAACTTGGTGTTAAAGTTGACTTCATCAACAAGAAATACTCTGAACTTAACGAACACAACCCAATGCTCGGTCACCGTGGTTGTCGTTTGGCTATCACATATCCAGAGATTTATGAAATGCAGGTTGAAGCTATTGCTCGTGCAACAGCTCAGGCTGAAAAAGAAGGTCTTAAACACGACGTTCGCATCATGATCCCTAACGTAACTACATTCGCTGAATTGAAACAGATTCGTGCTCAGGCAGAAGCTGTAATCGCAAATGTAAACAAAGAACTCGGAGTTTCACTCAAGTTCCAGATTGGTTCTATGATCGAATTCCCACGTGCTGCAGCTACAGCTAACCAGATTGCTGAATATGCAGACTTCTTCTCATTCGGTACAAACGACCTTACACAGACAACATTCGGCTTCAGCCGTGATGACTACTCTAAGTTCATCGATTCTTACTTGGATCAGAAAGTTCTTCTTCAGGACCCATTCAAGACTTTGGACGAAGATGGTGTTGGCGTAATGATCGGCCTCGCAGAAGAAAAGGGACGTTCAGTTAAATCTGACCTTCACCTCGGAATCTGTGGTGAGCACGGTGGAGACCCAGCTTCTATCGCTCTCTGCTACAAGCTTGGTTTGAACTATGTATCTTGTTCACCATTCCGTGTACCAGCTGCTCGTTTGGCCGGAGCTCAGGCAGTTATTAAGGCTTCTAAATAAGTTTAGATAAATTTGCTTAATTAAAGCGCTTTCTAGAAATGGAAAGCGCTTTTTTTTTGCCTGAACTCCGGTCACCCTGTCGGGTCGCCGCCAGATTAATCTGGCGAGATGTTTTATCGATAATCCTAAAAAGCTTGCCACTGGCAACCTTTTTTTAACGGATTTTCGATTATCATCAGGCGCACAGGCAGTTATTAAATGCGCAAAATAGGAAATCCGTTAAAAGCCGAGCCGAATAGGGTCGGTTTAGGATTTACCTACTAATTGCGCTCGCTCAAGCTATGCTTGAGCGCTTCTAATTTGCAAATATTTAACAATAAATGCGAAATATTCTAATATTTGCTTGTAATATTCATTACTTTCCTTTATAGTGAACTTCGCTGCCAAAATTGTTTGAGGGGCGGCACGGAAGCGAGGTTCTTTTGTTTCAGAGAGTTCATAAATAACTTTGCTTTCGATTGGATTACGCAGGGAAATTCCTGCACGAACAGAGGTATTTATGAAAATCGAAGAAATGAATGAAGCTGTAGTGGCTTCTGACGAAGTTGTATTGTCTTCAGAGCTTTTGGAAGACGATGAAGTTATTCCATTACAGGAAGACGAGGCTGACAGCGAAGACGCTGACACAGAAGATGAAGATGACGACGGCGAAGTAAGCTTTGCAGACCTTGGCCTCGACGAAGATACACTTAAAGCCGTAGAAAAGAAAGGATTTAAAGTTCCTTCTCCAATTCAGGTGCTGGCAATTCCTCGCCTTTTGAACGGTGACACAAACCTTATTGCCCGTGCCCGCACAGGTACCGGTAAAACAGCCGCTTTCGGACTTCCAATCATTCAGTCAATCAAAGAAAAATCAGATAAAGTTCAGGCTCTTATTCTTGAACCAACCCGCGAACTTGCAATTCAGACTTGCGAAGAAATGCAGTCATTTGCTTCAAAAAGCTTTCCACGCACAACAGTGCTTTACGGTGGTGCAAGCTACGTTTCTCAGATCCGCGAGCTTAAAAAGGGCTGTGAAATTGTTGTAGGAACTCCAGGCCGAATTAAAGACCATCTTGAACGCAAAACATTAGACCTTTCTAAAATCAAATATTTTATTCTGGACGAAGGCGATGAAATGCTTGATATGGGCTTCATCGACGATATCCGTGAGATTTTCCAGCAGGCAAATCAGGATGCCCGTATTCTTTTGTTCAGTGCTACAATGCCGGCTCCAATCCTTAAAATTGCTGCTGACTTTATGGGCGAATACGACATCATTGAGGAAGCAAAGGTTGTAGAAGAACCGCTTCTTATTGACCAGAAATACTGGGTTGTAAAGGAAAGCGAAAAAATCGAAGCTCTTGTCCGCCTTATCGACATCTCACCTGATTTTTACGGTGTAGTATTCACTCAGACCAAGATGGATGCTGATAACGTTACCCGCCAGCTTGATATGCGCGGTTACGAGGCAGACGCCCTCCATGGCGACATCATGCAGAATCAGCGCGAAAAGGTACTTGAACGCCTTAAGATGAAAAAGACCCGCATTCTTGTTGCAACTGACGTTGCTGCCCGCGGTATTGATATTAAAGATTTGACTCACGTTGTAAACTATTCACTTCCTTTTGACGCTGCAACTTACGTTCACCGAATTGGTCGTACAGGACGAGCAGGTAAAGAAGGTGTTGCAGTTACATTCGTTCGCCCGGAAGAAAGACGAAAGCTGCGCTTTTTGACTCAGGCTGTGGCAAAGGCAAGTAAGGGCGAACTTAAAGACGGTAAAATTCCGACTGTAGAAGAAGTTTTAAGTGTAAAACAGAACCGTCTCTTTGAAGAACTTAGGAAGAAAATATTTGTAAATGTAGAAGACGGTCGCGCTCTTGGTGACGAGGTTAGTCGCACAGGTGATGATACTGCCGCTGGAGAGGAGACTTTGAACGCTGGAAGTGAGTCGGCTCTCCAAAATATTGATCTTTCTGGTGTAAATCCTGCTTTTATCCGTCTGGCAGAAGAGCTTAACAATGGTCGCGAGGCTAATCAGGTGCTGGCGGCTGTGCTTTCGGTTATGTACGGCGACAAACTTTCGCCAAAGCATTACGGACGCATTTCTGTTTCTAAGGACAGGGATTTTGCACCGCGCGGCGATCAGACTCGTATTTTTATTTCTCTGGGAAAGAAAGACGGTTACCGGGCAAAAGAAATTGCAGATTATTTCAGCAAGCTGCTTCATATTCCGGGACGCATGGTTGATCAGATTGATGTTGCTCAGCAGTTCAGTCTTGTAAGTCTTCCTATTGCGTCGGCAAAAAAGGCAATTGAACTTTCTAAATCGGATAGAAGCCTGCCTCATATGCACGTTGATAACAAGGAAGAAGGTCGTGGAAGCCGACGTGGTGGACGCGATGACTTTGGTGGTCGTGCTAAGGGCGATTTTGGTGGAAGAGAACGCAGACGCAGCGAAGGATTTTCTGGTGAACGTGGCCGTCGAGAAGCCCGCGAAGGAAGCCGCTCTTCACGTCCTAATACACATTCCCACACAGAACGTAATTCACCACGCGCCGCAAGTCGTAAAGGTGCAAGCGCATTTGTGAAGAGCGGAAAAAAAGCTGAAAGATTTTAGCCTTGTAAAGATTTAGCGAATTAACGTAAGTGATCTTCATTTATAGCGGAGTCTTCATCAGAGGGCTCCGCTTCTTCATTTTCAGAGTCTGATTCAGAAGCAGCTTCCGGAGAAATATCAATTACGCCAGGGCGAGGCTCCGGTTCAACAACAACAGGGCGCACAGTGTAATCAAGGCGGATATCTTCTGTAGCCTGCTTGTGGCGGGATTTAAGAAGAAGAGTCTTGCTTTCTGGCTGATAAACATAACCTGAAGAGTTGTAGTTTTCAAAACGAGGGTCAGTACGGAAGCTGATATCATAGATATAAATAGAAGTAAAGCGTGGAATTCCCTTGATAATAAGATAATGTGTGTAGGTTGTCGGGAAGTCGATTGAAAGCGTGATAGAGCCGTCTGTATCCTTTTTATAGCGGATATCCTGAGCGCAGGTCCAGGCCCAGGTCCAGTTGCCGTCTGTAAGGTCAATTTTAGCAAAATGTGGATAATAAGAATTATCATAGAACAAAATCGGATAGAGATTTGCAAGGGTGCGAAGGTCAAAGGAATTTGTTCCGTTAAGATAAGAGTTTACGATTACATAGCCTGATTTTTCGTAAACAGGATTCTGAGAAAGTTGACCATAGCGAAGCATAGCCATTCCGGTTTCTGCGGCCTGAATTACAGAAACAAAGGTGTCGTTTTCTGAAATTGTAAGGGCGTTTCCGTCGTAATTACATGCGTCTGCAATGCGGGAAACACAATTTTCTACTGCCGGAAGAAGAAGAGCGGCGTATTCAGGCAAAAGCTTGTACAAATCAATGTAAGTCTGAATGATTCCGGTTGCCTGAGCAAGAGAAGCGTGAGAAATATCTGCGGCAGCGGCATTCTGTAAAATCTGAACTACAGCAGCCTTGTTTGAACTGATACAGAGGAAGCAGGCGATATTTCGGACGGTAAAGAGATCCAGGGAATTAGTTGCGGCAGCCTTGGAAATCTGAACTTCTGTGCTGGCAATGTAAGTTTCAAGAATCTTATACATATCAACAAGCGAGTTGAAGTATGGTGTTGAAAGGTAGGTTCTTGTCTTACTCTTTTTGAGGGAAACAGGAATTTCTTCAATGGCGCTTGTGTAGTTACCGATTTCGGCCTGAGCCGCTACATAGGAAATGGCAACCTGTTCGCTGAGGTTTGCTTCCTGTGTATTTGCCTTGAAGGCACTGATTAAATTAGACTTAATTGCGCTGCGGGAATCGTGGTAAAGCTCCTGGCTGGCAAGTGCAACTTCTGTAATAGAGTCAAAGCTGAACTTCTTAACGTTATTGTGAATTGCATAGGAAATGCGGGAATTATTCTTTGAAAAGCCGATAAGTTTTTCATTTGTAAGTGGAGTATTAAGCTCCCACATCATTTTTTTACCGGAAAGTATAGTTTTTGTTCCCTCACTTCCTTCAATCTTCATGTAGGAATTGAATTTAAATGGAATGTAAAGAGTTGAAATATTTTCAGGCAGTTCTGCAAAGGCGTAAAAAGATGATGTGTCAGAAGCGTTTGCATTTGCCTCTTCATTATCAGAAATGTTCAGGCCTGCAGAAAATTTTACATCATCAGTAAAATAAAGGGTGAAGGAATCATCGTCCTTTTCCCAGTATTTAAGGCGTACGGGAGTTTTCTGATTTGTTCCCGCTTTGGTAATTGTAGCAGGATTCTGGTCATCAATAAAAAGGTTGAGACCATTGTAAGAAATCTGCATTCTGTTCTTGAGCGGAAATTCTGCCCCGCTTTCATCAGATTTTTCCAAAGTTATATGGAGATTTCTTATTTTTTCCATTATGCTTGAATCTGTTCTAAATTGAAGAATAAAAATGCCGATTATTATAACGAAATCGACTAGAAGCATTCTTAAGGCTTTTCTGATAACACGAATTTGCATAGTTATTACAGTTTAGCCGAATTTTCTGTCAAGGGGAAGATATGAAAAAAAGCAAAATCTTAGCATGTGCTGCATTTTTTACACTTTGTTTTGCAGCTAACGCTTCGACTACAGAAGTAAAAGAAAGCGTTTCGGGTAGTGTTGACTTTGTTCAGGGTGGGGCTGCTGGACAGTCTGCAAATGTACGGTTTGCAAATCAACTTCAGAAGGAATTGAACGCAAATAATCTTAAGGGAGCAATTGCCCTTTTTGAAAAAATGCCTGCAAGCCTTCAGAATGATACAGGGCTCAAAAATCTTTTGGGCGCACTTTATTATTCAGACGGTCAGTATGATAAGGCAATTTCAAGTGCGGAAGCAGTTCTTTTGATTGATGGCAAAAATGTTGAAGCCCTGGAACTGATTTCTATGGCAGCTCACGCCAAGGGTGATAGAAAAACTTATCAGGAAACTGCAAAGCGCATTCTTGAAGTTGACCCTTATAATCCTTCTGTAAATATTCAGCAGGGGCAGGATTACGCAGTTGCAAAAAAATACAAGCAGGCTCGCACAAGTTATGCAAAGGCTTTGAAGGGCGACAGCAAAAATGAAGATGCCCTCTTTGGTTTTGCCCAGATGTGCTATTACCTGGATGATATGCAGACTGCAAAATCATCATTCGAACGCCTTCTTAATCAGAATCCGGAAAGTGCAATTGCCTATTCTTATCTGGGAAAACTTTCTGCAGAAGACCAGAATTATCTTAAGGCTGAAAGTCTTGTAAAAAAAGCTATTGCGCTTGAACCTTCTAATTACGATTTTTATATGGATTTGGGAAGCTACCTTCGTTCTCAGGGAAAATATGATGCGGCTACTACTGCCTGGAAGAAAGCTGCCAGCCTTGACCCTACTTACTTCCTTGCCTATGCATATCTTGCCGGTGTTTATGATGAGCGTGATATGTTTGAACAGGCACTTGAAAACTACCATAAGGTAATTCAGACAAATCCAAAATATTTTTATGCCTACGAAGAAACTGCAATTCTTGAGTATCATGCAGGAAATTACCAGGCAGCAATCAAGTATTTTGAAAAAGCCTATGAATACAGCCAGAGTCTTTCTTACAAACTGATGATCGCAGCCTGCTATTACAAGTTGAAAAAGCCTCTGGATGCAAAGAATGTTTTGAATCCAGTTCTTAAAACTCTGGATCGCGAAAGCCTTGAGTATATGATGGCTCGTTTCTGGGTTGATAACTTTAACCGCAATGCAGAAGCAGCACTTGTTCAGCGTATTAATAAGGAAGAAAACAGCCAGAAAAAAGGAAAGATGCAGTTTTATATGGGTCTCTTCTATGAAATTATGGGTGGTGAAGATGGTGCTGTAGAAATGTATTCTAAAGTTGCCGCAATGCAGGCTCCAATGTTCTTTGAATTCAGAATTGCTGAATGGGGAATGAAGGCAGGTCTTGAAGCCCAGAAAGAAAAGCAGGCTAATGCACAGTAAAGAGGCATCTTAGATGAGTCAGACACAAAAAATTTTGGAACTGGGCGGACGGAAAATTACTCTGGTGGGAACCGCTCACGTAAGTGCGCAGAGTATTGAAGAAGTAACAAATACAATTAAAGAGCTTAAGCCGGATTGTGTGGCGGTAGAGCTTGATGAAAAGCGGGCCGATTCAATTCAGAATGATCAGCGATACAGCGACCTTGATATTGTAAAGGTAATCCGCGAGGGCAAGGTTTTCCTGGTTCTTGCAAACCTTATGCTGGCAAGTTTTCAGAAACGCATGGGACAGAATATCGGGGTAAAACCTGGAGACGAAATGCTTGCGGCAATTAAAACTGCCGAAGAAATGGGCATTGCTACAAGCATGGTAGACCGGCCTGTTCAGACAACCTTGCGCCGCGCCTGGGCAAAAAACGGCTTTATGGGGAAGATGGGACTTCTGGCTTCTTTGCTGGCAAGTGCCTTTTCAAAAGAAGACATTGATGAGTCCGAAATTGAAGCGCTTAAGCAGAAAAACGAAATGGACAGTATGATGGGCGAGCTTTCAAAAGAAATGCCTGTGATTAAGGAAGTTTTAATTGATGAGCGCGATAAGTACCTGGCAAGCAAAATCTGGGAATCACAGGGAAATAATATTGTTGCAGTTTTAGGAGCCGGTCATCTTGCAGGTGTTGAAGCACACCTTAATAAGATTGCAGCTGGTGGTGAAAGCAGCGACGTTTCAGAAATCAGCGAGCTTCCTGCAAAGAAATCTATTGCAAAGTTTATAGGCTGGCTTATTCCTGCCGTTATTATTGGTTTTATTGCTGCAGGCTTTATTTACGGTGGCCGCAAGGCGGGAACAGCAATGCTTTCTACCTGGGTGCTGTGGAACGGTATTCCAAGTGCGGTGCTTTCTATTGTAGCGCTTGCTCATCCGGTTACAATTATCGTTTCCTTCCTGGCAGCGCCATTTACTTCCCTCTGCCCTTTTATTGGCGTGGGCTTTGTGAGCGGAATTGTACAGGCAGTAATCTGTAAGCCTCGCGTTCGTGATATGGAAAATCTTAGCGTAGACGTTCAGTCAATCAAGGGCTTTTACCGCAACCGCATTCTCCGCGTGCTTCTGGTATTTATTCTGTCATCGGTAGGAAGTTCAATCGGAACTTTTGCCGGCGGCGCGGATGTAATCAGGCAGTTTAGCGAAGCAGTTTAGGCTGGTGTAAGAAGGGGACGTTGATAAGTCCTATCCCTTTCTGAATTGTGTGGGTGACATGCCTTTTTCGCGGCGGAAAATCTTGGCAAAATGATTGGCGTCGTTAAACCCTACATTTTGAGCAATTTCTGTTATAGAAGTGTCTGTTTCTTTTAAGAGACGGGCACTTTTTTCTATTCTGAACTGAATGATGTAGTCAAAAATGCTGGTGTTCATGCAGCGCTTAAAAAGACGGCAGCATTCTTCCTTGCAGAGATTTATTTTTCCCGCAATATCATCAAGGGTGATGCGGTTTTCGTAGTTCAATTCGATATAAGTGATGATTGAGCGCAGGCGCTCAAAATCAAGGTTTGTTTCCACTTCAGCTTTAATAAAGGACTTTCTGTGTTGAAAGAGCAGCTTCCAGAACTTCTGCAGGCAGATGATTATTTCCAGTTCCTTTTCTTCTGTTTCAAGTTTGTTTTTTTCGATTAAATCTTTAATTATAGAAATGACTTCTTTGTGCCAGTCTTCAGAGCCGTCAAAAACAACAACCGGAAAGAAAAAATCCTGAACAACGGGTTTTACGTATTTTGTGTAGACGATACTGTTCTCAAAACCATAAATCACCTTGGGATCAAAGGTAGTAGCGATATAATCGCAGTTTTCCAGGGCAATCATGGAGCCGGAATGTAGAACGCCGGAATTACAGAAAATGGCATCGCCTTCCTTCAGAATAAACTCTTCATTGTTCACCTTGTAACGCATTTTTCCGCTGGTGATGAGGGTAAGTTCAATTTCCGGATGCCAGTGCCACAAAAAAGAACCTGACTCGTATTTACGAAGACTTTCGTGGCTTACGAGAACCGGAAAATTATAATTTCCGTGAGATTTTGTTTCTTTTTGTATGGCATTAGTTTCTATCTGCATAGATTTCTCAAAATACTACTAATTATCAATGATTTTAACACGCTTTGCCACAAAATACTACTAATAAATTTCTAAAATGGATTTTCCAAATCGCCGATAAAGAAAATATGAAAAAGCTGACTTTATTTTTACTGATCTGCCTGGCAGGCGTAACAGGAATTTTTGCTGAAATGTATAAGGCTAATGTTGAAGCCTCTTATTATGCGGACAAATTTCATGGGCGCAAGACTGCAAACGGCGAAATTTTTAATATGTATGATTTTACGGCGGCTCACAAAACGCTGCCTTTTAATTCAATTCTTAAGATTACCAATATTGCTAACGGAAAGAGTGTTACTGTGCGCGTAAATGACCGCGGGCCTTTTGTTGCAGGAAGGGAAATTGACCTTTCTAAAGCGGCTGCGGAAAAGCTTGATATGCTTGGTGCCGGAACTGCCCAGGTTAGTATAGAAATATTGCAGAAGGGGGCTGAAACTGCACTTTCTGCTGCTACGGCAAAAAAAGCTGCAACAAGTGTTCCAAGTGGAAGTTCTGGAAGGGAGCCTAATCCTACCGCGGCGGCGAAGCCGGCGCCTTCATCATCTAAAGATGATGTCACAGAAGAAATTGCCGTGCTTAAGGAAGAGCCTGTGGAGGAGTTGCGATGGGATATTCAGGTGGGCTCTTTTGGAGAGCGCGCTAATGCTGAGGCTCTGGCACAGAAGCTTTTGAAGGCTGGATTCAAAAATGTAGTTTATCAGAAGGCTGGAGCAATTACCCGTGTTGTAATCCGCGATCTGGCAACTGACCAGGTGCAGTCTGTTTTGAACCGGCTGGAAGAAAAAGGCTTTAAGGACTATCTGGTAAAGCGCCGCTAAAACAAAAAATTGAAATATCTGCAAGTTGTGATAAAATAATGTTATGCGGTGGTAGGATTTTGGAGTAATGATGGGCGAAAAATTTCTGGAATTCCTTTCTAAAAAGAAAACTCTGCTTTTTTTGATCATGTGCCTTATAGTGCATGCTTTTAATGCCTGCCTTTTTTATTATCTGGGGCTCTATCCTTTTACAGTTCTGAATGTTTTCAGCACGATTTTTTACGCCGTAGTTTTATTGAGTTTTAAAAAGCACCCGGATTTTTACATTATTTTCTCCTATCTTGAAATAATTACCTTTTCTTTTTTGAGTGAACTTTTTGCTGGTGGAGTCTTCTGCTATATTTTTTACGTTATCGGAATGATTTCTGTTGTCTGCTATCTGCTGCCACCTAAAAAACGCATGAAGCATCTTTTTCAGGTAATCGGAATTGTTTATGCGATTGCAATTTACGTTATGTACATGAATGATGTCTGCCTTTTCCCTGAATATTCCGAAATTATTAAAGGATGCGCCCGGGAAATTGGCTTTTTAAACCTTTGCATTACTCTTTTCACGCTTTTTTATATTTTCAACTTGTACATCTTCGAGCTTAATTCTGCTAACGAAAAACTTAATTATTTCAGTAATCATGATTTGCTGACCGGACTTTTTAACCGCCGCTTTTTTGAATTTATCATGCAGCGTAATAAAAGTGAAAATGAAAACGAATATTCTATCGCTATTTTTGATATTGATGATTTTAAAAAGGTAAATGATACTTACGGTCATCATGCCGGCGATTGTGTACTGAAAGTTGTCAGCAATTTAATAGAAGAAAATGCAAAAGATGATTATATTGCAGTCCGCTGGGGTGGCGAAGAGTTCATCCTTTACATGCCTCAGACAAACGGCGACCGCGCCTACGAAATCCTGACTGCCCTAAGCCAAAAAATCAGCGATACCAAAGTGACTTTTGATGAGCAGAATATCTCCGTAACAGTTACTGTCGGCATGTGCACCGGCAACGACCTTACCAATTACGAATCCGTTATCCGCCAGGCCGACGATAAGCTTTATTACGGCAAGCGGCACGGTAAGAACTGCGTGGTAAGATAAGCTTTTCGATTTTATATAATATAGTTATATTTATTAAAATAAAATCGGAGAGTTATAATGGCAAAAATTACAGTTGAAAATACAGATATTACAGTTATCAATTTTGAGGAACGAGATTATATCAGTCTTACTGATATGGCTGGTGCTAAAGAAAATGATAGTCGTGCTGCAGATATCATAAAGAACTGGCTAAGAAACAGATATACTATTGAATTTCTTGGAACCTGGGAAATGATACATAATCCAGATTTTAAAGTGGTCGAATTTGACCACTTTAAAATGCAGGCAGGTTTACCTTCTTTTGTATTAAGTTGTAGTGAATGGATTGAAAAAACAAATGCGATTGGAATTATTGTCAAAAAAGGACGTTATGGCGGAACTTATGCTCATAAAGATATTGCATTTGAATTTGGTTCTGCAATTAGTGTTCCATTTAAGTTATATCTCATTGAAGAATTTCAGCGACTAAAGGATGCTGAGCAAGCACAACTCGGCTGGTCTGCAAAACGCGAACTGGCAAAAATAAATTATCGTATTCATACTGATGCCATAAAACAAAATCTTATACCTCCTGAACTTACATCAAAACAAATATCTTTTGTATATTCTGATGAAGCTGATATGTTAAATGTTGCTATGTTCGGAATGACAGCAAAAGAGTGGAGAGAATCTAATCCTGATTTAAAAGGTAATATTCGCGATTATGCAACAATAAATCAGTTAATATGTCTTTCAAATATGGAAAACTTAAATGCAGTTTTTATAAATGATGGACTTCCACAAACTGAACGTCTTGAAAAACTAAATAAAATCGCAATTCAGCAAATGGAAGTTCTGGAAAATATTGAAGATAGGAAATTACTGACAGAATAATTGAAACTTGTATCCTTATCTATAAATATCTTTGATTATTATTTTATTGAATAAGAGTCTTTTAAGTTGTTTTTAGATTTTACTATCATAGAATTATATCCTTTTCTCTCTAAGGAATTTGACCATTCAAAAAATAAAGAAATTAAAATAGAAAAACTTTCCTTAGAATATAAACAACCTATATGGTGGATCTGTGAAAAAAATCATTCTTGGCATGCTACTTTAAAAGAACGAATAGATGGTTATAACTGTCCAATATGCTCTAATCGACGATTACATCGTGGGAAAAATGATCTTCAAACAACACATCCAGAGTTAATACAAGATTGGGATTTTGCAAAAAATGGAAATTTAAAACCTGATGATGTTACAGAAGGTTCACCAATTAGGGTTCATTGGATCTGTCATATTTGCAAATCAGAATGGATAACAAGTATTCGGGATCGAACCAGATCAAAAAAGACAGGTTGTCCATCATGTGCACGTAAAAATGTATGGAAAAAGCGATATAAACAGAAATTAATTGAAACTGGATGCATTTCAAATCCAAAATTACTTGAAGATTGGGATTATGATGCAAATTATCCTCTAACACCATCAGATTTTACGCCATCATCAAACAAAAAAGTATGGTGGAAGTGCCATGTTTGTCATTACAAATTTGAAGATAGAATTAACAATCGAAGTAAAGCATTATATTGTCCAGTATGTACAAACAGAGTTGTTATTGCAGGAATTAATGATTTAAAAACAACACATCCTGATATAGCAGCACAATGGCACCCAACAAAAAATGGTAATTTGAAACCTACTCAATTTTCTTATGGAAATGCAAAAAGAGTTTGGTGGATATGTCCGGTTGGACATGAATATCAATCAACAATTCTGAATAGGACAAGGAAAAAAGGTAATGGGAACTGTTGTCCTATATGTGATGCAAGAAGACATACTTCATTTGCTGAACAGGCGGTATTTTTTTATGTAAAAAAGAGTTTTCCAAATACAATAAATCGATATAAAGATTCATTTCTTAATGATTTTGAACTTGATATTTATATTCCAGAAAAAAAGATTGCTATTGAATACGATGGAAAAGCCTGGCATAAAGAAATCTTATTCGAAAGAGAAAAAGAAAATATCTTATATGTAAAGAAAATGGAATAACTTTAATTCGATTAAAAGAAACAAAGAAAAAGATTCTGATTTAAAGAGTTGTGACTTTGTTTTTTATACAATGTGGGAACACGAAATTTTAGAAAAGACAATTTATGATTTATTGAAATTCTTAGGTTGTGATAAGTATGAGATAAATATCGAAGAAGATAAATTTAAAATTACAAAAAATATGGACAAAGAATATACAAATTCATTTGGAAAATTATATCCTGAATTAGCAAAACAATGGCATACACAAAAAAATTATCCTGCTACACCATATATGTTTTCTTGTGGAACTCATTTTAAGGCTTGGTGGATATGTCCAGATTGTGGTAATGAATACGAAGCAACAATTGCTAGTAGAGTAAACGGAACAGGCTGCCGCAAATGTGCTATGGATAGATTTTGGCATAATAAATGCAAGAAAGTTGCAAGAATAAATCTGAAAACAAAAGAAATTGAAAAAATATACAATTCCATAACAGAAGCAGCAAAAGATTGCGGATTTAAAAGTTCTTCAAATATTACATCTGTTTGTAAAGGTAAAAAAGATAGCGTTGGTGGATACGGATGGAAATATATAGAATAAAAAAACGCCTGGCATAATTACCAGGCGTTCGTTTTTTCAGGCTATAATTGCCAAATTAGCAAACCTCGCAGTTATCTGCTTTGTTTGTTGTAACAGGCTTGCCGTCTGCGAGGGCCTTGATTCCGGCGATTGTAAAGCATTTGTTGCTTACGCGGTATTCAACCTTGCAGAAGTGGTCGATATCGATTTTTGCAGGTTTTTCGCCTGTGTATTCGTTACCTTCAAGCTGAATTACTGTTCCTGGAGCAGCCCAAGGAGCGGTAAGAAGTTCAACCTTTTCTTTTCCATCTTCTGTGTAGTCGCAGGCAAGAAGCATTCCGCGGCTTTCTACACCCTTCATCTTACGTGGAGCAAGGTTAGCGGCGATGATTACATGCTGACCAAGAAGCTCGTCTTCCTTAAGATATGGGCGGAGACCGCTCTGAATAATGCGCTCTGTTCCAGAACCGTCATCCAGAGTTTCGATATAAAGCTTGTCGCCCTGTGGGTTTGTTTCAACCTTTGTGATTTTTGCAACGAGAAGTTCAATGTGCTCGTTGAAGTATTTTGCAGGATTTGTCTCTGCTTCTGACTTCTGGTTTCCGCCGTTAGGAGCAGCGTCACCTGCGGCTTTTTTTGCTTCCTGTTTTTTCTGAGCGTCAGTTTTTGTATCTGCAGTTGCCATAAGGCTTTCAAGGTCAAGTTCACCGCCGGCACAAGGAGTTGTAATTCCCCAGTTTTCAAGAACCTGTGGGTGAATCTCGCCGAATACACCAACAACTTCGCCATTTACTGTAACGCCAGCCTGACGTCCTACAATAAAGCGAGGATCTTCTGTTTCTACAACCTTGTATTCGTGGTCAAGGTAGTAAAGAAGGCTTGAAACTTCACTTGCCATATCGTTGAAGTTTGCGTTAGCGGCACTTGTAATAAAGCCGATGTGCTGGCGTGTGATTGTACCTGTAACTTCATCATCCTTGAGGTAAGCAACCTTACCGATTTCAAAGATTTTGTGAGGGTAAACGGCATTTGCACTTCCGCTTTCTGCACGAAGAAGTGAAGAAAGAATTTCCGGTCTGATGAACTGATAGTTTTCGCTCATAGGGTTTGCAATTTCAATAACCTTAGAGCCGTCAATTCTCATATTGTCGATGTAGTCTTTTTTAGAACCTACATAGTTAAAAATCATTTCCTGATAGCCAAGACCTACCATCAAAGTTTTTGCCTTGCGGCTAAACTCTGTAAGTGGAAGAAGGCGTCCAACAGTAAAGTCAGATGGAGTTACCGGCGGGAAGGCTGCAACGTTTGCACCAATCATAACGTCTTCAATGATATCAACTTCGTGGAGGAAGTCGTTGCGGTATGGAGCCGGGCTGAGAGTGATTTCTTCGCCTTTAACTTCAACACTGCTTCCCATGCGGGTAAGAGCGTCTACAACCTTTGGCATGTCAAAATCAGAACCCAAAAGCTTGTTGATAGCGCCCAAAGTTGTTTTTGTTGTCGGCTGGAAGTAGTAAGGAACCATGATGTCCTTTCCAAGTCCTGTGTCATAGGGATGGCGAACAAGAACAGGTTTAATTTCGTAGCCCTGATCAGCAAAGTCGCAGGCAACGATGTTAGCAGAAAGGATAAGGTTTTCAATATTATCACCGGTAAGCTCAACCATAAGGTCTTTGTCGCCAACCTGAACGGCACCCAAAGTTGCAGAGTTGATAATTGGTGCCATAGAAAGGATTTCGTTTTTAGCGTCGCTCAAAAGAGGGAACTTAGACTTGTCAGCAAGAATCCAGCCAAAGTCTTTTCCTTTTGGATGATCTGTAAGAATTTGACGGCAAGTCATAGGAGATTCGCACTGAAGAGGAACAAATGAAGTTTTGTCAGGGTCAACAGCATGATATTTTACAGGGAATTTAATCTGGTCGATACGGTAAACACCCATAGAAAGTGACTTACGCTTGCGGCCGAAGTTCCATGCAAGTTTTTCCTGTGTCTGGATAATGTCCTTAAGCATCGGATCGTCGATTGGTTTTCCGGCAATCATAAATGCTACCATGTAAGGACGGATATTTTTAAGCTCTGGATCAACGTCAACAACGCGGTCAGCATAATCATTGTTTCCGCGGTTTGTCATCAGCTTCATGTAATCAACAGTTTTTCCGCCTTCGTGAAGTTTAATCTGGCGGGCAACACCGTTTGTTGACCAGAGGTCAGGACGGTTTGTATCGTTCAATTCAATTTTTACAACGCGCTCGTTTTCTGGGAGCGACATATCTGGCTTTTCGTCAAGTTCAGCCTTTGCGCAGGGAAGCACATCTTCCAGTGCATCATAAGTGTATTTTTTTCCGATAGCATCAAAAAACAGTTTTTCGTTACATTCAATTTTTGGCATTTTAAAATCCTTAAAAAATCTTCTATATAGATAAATTATTATAGTTAAAAGAGAGGGTTAATTCAATTCGACTTCTTTAAAAATCCAAAAGGTCGGTGTAAAATTAATGTGGAGGTCTTTATGGAACAAAAAGCTTTTTATAATCTTTCTTACGGCGTTTTTATTCTTGGAACAAAATCGGGCGATAAAATTAATGCCTGCATTACAAATACCTGCTTTCAGGCAGCTGCGAACCCGGTAAGGGTGGCAATTTCCTGTATTAATCAGAATCTTACCTGCCAGATGATAAAGGAATCGGGGGTATTTTCGCTTTCAGTTCTGGATCAGACCTGTACTTTTGATACAATTTCTCGTTTTGGTTACCAGAGTGGCCGCGATGCAGATAAATTTGCAGATTTTGAGCATTCCCTGGATTCAAACGGCTGCCCTTATGTTACTTCGCAGGTCTGTTCCGTTTTTGAATGTAAGGTTCTTTCCAGCCAGGATTTAGGAAGTCATACCCTTTTTGTTGCAGAAGTTACAGATGCAAAAGTTGTAAGCACGAATCCGCCTTTAACCTATGCTGACTATCAGGCAAATGTAAAACCTAAAAAATCTGATACACCAGCGCCGTCTAAAAAGATTGTTGCCTGGAAATGTAAAATCTGCGGATATGTTTACGAAGGTTCTGAATTACCAGCTGACTTTGAATGTCCGATTTGCGGTCATCCTGCCGAAGATTTTGAACCGGTGTATGAGGAGTAGGAGGCGTGCTCACTACGTTTCGAATCGTGTTCTGGATTTTTAATACTTTAGTTTTAAAACAAAAAAGGCTCACAATCACTTGTAAGCCTTTTCTATTTGAGACTGACACGATTCGAACGTGCGACCCCCACCTCCGCAGGAATTCGCGGTTTATTTCAAAATCAGTCAGTGATAGTCAAGTTATAGATGTCTTAATAGTATTTTAGTTCAGTATCTTGAGTTATGCAACTGAATTATTTTGATTGTAATTGAGTATCTTTCAGTTTTAGTACAATCGTTAGTATTAACGTGTATATGATTAAGCAATAACGTTTTTTAGTTTTCTTTTGCTGAAGTTTACTTGTTGAAAAATAAGAATTTTACTACGTAGGATTAGGCAAGTCAGGAATAAAAATTTAAAAAAATATACGGAAAGGTACTAATATATATGCCTCTGGGTACTAAAACATATGCCTTCCCGTACACACCATTTGATTTATTATATGAGCAGATTAAAAAAAAGTTTGGGGATAAATCTGGAAATGTAAACTCTTAGTAAACGTTATCCGGGTTATTAATACTGCTTAAGGAGGAATTAAAAAATATGAATGGTGAGATGAGAGGTTTGTCTGTGGAAGAGGCTGTGAGAGAAGCTTCTGCGTATCTGAAAAAAACTGCTTGTGAAAAAACATACGGTGATATCTGTGTAACTCTTACGATGTACGAAGGTCAGCCTGTAAAGCTGAATACAGCTTATTGTGAGCATTTGATGAGGCGGAAAAAGTGCAGCCTCACTACAAATAAAAATCAAATACAGGGGGTGATATAGGTGTCTGGTATGGGTGCTGTTAAGACCGCAAACAGTAATCCTGAAAAAGCAGAAGTCTTCAGGGCTTGGGATTAAAGATTAGATGATGAACCTCCCAAGTTCTTTAGGCTTGCATATGGTTCAAATGAGACAAAATTCGTTGAAATTTCGTGAGCGAATATGTAAAATATCGTTAGAATTTCGTGATGATAAATATGTAAATACGTTAGATTTTCGTGATAATATTGGAGTGTTATGTACAGAAAAATTATAGAAGACCTGAAAAACTGGAAGAATTCTCAGCACAGAAAGCCTCTGATTTTGCAGGGGGCAAGGCAGACCGGTAAAACCTGGATTATGAAGGAATTCGGCAGAATGGAATATCAGAATACTGCATATCTTTTTAGCCAGGAAAATCAGACCCTACAGAATCTGTTTGAAGCTCCATTTGATAAAGAGCGGCTTCTGAACGGTTTTCAGCTTTTGTGCGGATTCAAAATTGAACCTGAAAAAACTCTTATCATCATTGATGAAATTCAGGATATTCCAAAGGCAATTACAGCCCTTAAGTTTTTTTATGAACAGGCTCCGGAATATCACATAATCTGTGCTGGTTCACTTTTAGGAGTCTCACTGCATGAAGGCGTATCATTTCCAGTTGGAAAGGTTAATTTTCTGAATCTTTATCCGCTTTCTTTTTCAGAATTTCTGATGGCGATTGGAAAAGAACAGCATGCTGCATTAATCAATTCAAGTAATCCTGATGCAGAACTTATAAAATCATTTTCAGCTGATTTTACAGAATTCCTTCGCTATTATTTTTTCAT
Source organism: Treponema sp. JC4 (assembly GCF_000260795.1). Taxonomy (GTDB): domain Bacteria; phylum Spirochaetota; class Spirochaetia; order Treponematales; family Treponemataceae; genus Treponema_D. Next base: position 1,663 of record NZ_AJGU01000016.1, on the reverse strand, counting down.
TGGTGGAATGCCGGAAGTTGTTTCTACATGGATTGAGACAAAAGATTTTAATGAAGTGCGCCGAGTTCAAAAAGAACTTCTGCGAACTTATGAGAATGATGTTTCAAAACATACTTCTGATGAAATGGCAAACAAGATAAAACAGGTTTGGGATTCAGTTCCGAGTCAGCTTGCAAGAGAGAATAAGAAATTCTTATATTCTGTTGTAAAGGAAAGCGCCCGTGCTCGTGAATATGAAAATGCAATAAACTGGCTTTCTAATGCCGGATTGCTTACAAAGGTTTTCAGAATAAATAAATCTGGAATTCCGATTAAAGCTTATGAAGACCTAGATGCATTCAAAATTTTTATTCTGGACACCGGCCTTTTATGCAGTATGACAAATCTTAGTGCAAAAGTTCTGCTTGAAGATAATAAACTCTTTACTGAGTTCAAAGGCTCTCTTACAGAGCAGTTTGTCTGCCAGCAGCTGATAAGCGAATTTGGAATTACCCCATATTACTGGTCTTCAAAAGACGCTACAGCGGAAATTGATTTTATTTTCCAGAATGAAGACGAAATTATTCCTGTTGAAGTAAAGGCAAGAATTAACTTAAAGGCAAAAAGTCTGAAACAATACCGCGAAACTTATAGCCCAGAGACCGCCTTTAGATTTTCTTTATCTGATTATGTAAATCATGGTGTACTGAAGGATGTGCCTTTGTATGCACTCCCGATGATAAGAATGTTTTTGAAATAGTTGGATAAATATTAGAAGAATTGCGGGCGTGATGAACATTACGCTCCCCCCCACAATCAAAAAGCTTCCAAACCTGGTCATTGGAGAGAGTTTGGAGGCTTTTTTTACTTGCTTCTTTTATGTCCACTCTATCATGAAATGAAAAAGGCATTCATTAAAATCTTTAAGTATGATTTTATACATTATTCTTGGCGGAATTATTCTCGTAATTTTTGGTTTTGCATATATGATTTGCAAAAATGATAAATCATATGGAGGTCCTGGAACTGGAGGGAATTCTTATAGACGGCAACATTATTATTCAGATCTTGTTACTGTTTCGATAACAACAGAAGAAGAAAAAGAAAAAGAGAAAGAGAAAGAAAAAGAAAACGATGAGGGGTATATTCTGGATATTCATGAATCAAATATCAAAGAAATTGAAGAAAAGCTCAAAAAAAAGAATTACACTCCCACGAAATGCCAGACTCCTAATGTTATATAGATACATCATCGGTATGTTCTGCTAAATAATGATATAAAAGGAGTCCTGCCTATGTTATATAAAAAATTTTTCTGTAGAAAAGATAATCACAAAGAGCTTTCTGGAACTTCGGCTTTTATTATTATTTCAACCATAGATAAAATTTTTATTCGTCTAAAAAGAAATACGACTGATTCTTTTGAGGCCAACAAAGAAACTGTAATTTCTTTTTGGGATTACACTAATCTTTTATATAAACTTGATGAGAATCTTCCTGCAGAAGTAAGTAACGGAATTATGTCTAAAAAGCTAATAAAAGTTTTTAAAAATGAACTATTTAGGCGAAGTTTTAATCTCAACAGCTATTTGAGATATATTGAACAGAAAAGACCTGTAAATATAGAAAAAAGATTATCTGTATAATACAGAAACTACTTCGGCTGTACGGATATGTAAAAGGA